>NZ_PHHF01000031.1 GCF_003034225.1 Edaphosphingomonas fennica | reverse complement strand
AAAAGTGGACGACTTTTACGCCGCCCGCAGCCGGACAATCCCGCCGCTACCGTGGTCTAGTTTTCCACCGCCGTTCTCACCAGAGAAACGCATGATCCGCCCCCTTGAATATCTGCCTCTGCTCGGCGACTGAATGAACGACCGTCTCCAGAGAAGAACCGCGATAGGCCACGCCAAACCGACCGGCTTCGATCTCGGCAACCACTTGAGCCAGACCACGCCTGATCGAGCGAAAATTCTTGATGCGCTCGTCCCATAGAAACCAGCTCTGGTACGTCGCGTTCGGGTCTTCCTTCCATCGCTGGATCAGTTGCCGCGCCAGCAATTCAAACTCCGCCAAACCCCGTTCCCCTTTCGCGTCGATCCTATTCGAGGCTAGCACTCCGCCCCATATACGACCAGTTTTTGCGCGGTCACCCCGAATAAAAAGCGGTCCTCGTCATCTGATATCGTCTGGAATATGCGTCAGCAGATCACGGGTATAGTCGATCAGGAGATCGCCAGCGGTTGCCCCGTAAAGCGCGAGGAACAAGATGAACGCCAGGAGCTTCGGGACGAAGCTCACGGTCTGTTCGTTGATCGATGTAGCAGCCTGGATCATCGAGATAATCAGCCCGACCACCAACATGATTATCAGCGGGGGGCCAGCGACGATCATGATCACCCAAAGCGCCTGGCCCATCGAGGCCGAGAAAGGGCTGTAGGTCTCCATTGCTCCCACCCCACTATGATGCGGACGCCCCTGCCCGTGATGCTGCAACCTTTGTTGCGGGGCGAGCGACACGGAGCGCGATCGGTTGATTCCAATCCGTCTTCCCCACATCCGCTCGCCCCGGCGCCACGCTGCGACCCGTGGGCACCTCGCCTGCCCATCCTGCCAGGCGATGGGCTTCATCTCAATTTACGCAGCGCTGGCGTTTACCCCTCACGACCCGATCTTTTTTTGGAAGAGCGTGTCTCTGTTCGAGGGAAGAGGCATCGTACCGCGTAATATCAGTGACGGCCGAGGTCAGCGAAAGGCTCGCATGTACGATTGCGTCATCATAGGCGGTGGCCCGGCAGGGCTGACAGCAGCCACCTATCTGGGCCGGTTTCTGCGTTCTACGCTGGTCATCGATGCCGGCGACGGCCGCGCGTCCTCCATTCCAGCCACGCACAACCTGATGGGTTTTCCAGACGGCATATCGGGCGACGATCTGCTGTCGCGGATGCGCCGGCATGCCCTGCGTTACGGCGCGAAGCTCTCCGATGGTTTAGCCAATGGGATTGTACAGACCCGGACGGGCTTCCTGGTCACTACAGGTGTCGAGGCCGTCAATACCCGCACGATATTGCTTGCCCAAGGCGTAAAAAATCATCGTCCGCGAATGGCGCTGGAAACGCATGATCGAGGCCTCGTACAAGGGCTGATCCGCTATTGCCCGATCTGCGACGGCTATGAGGTCTGCGGCAAGCGGGTGGCCGTACTGGGCTGCTCCGATCATGGTGCGGCCGAGGCTCTGTTCGTTCGCCACTACAGCGAAACCGTCACCTTGCTCGCGCAAGACAGTTCGCAACTGTCGGAGGCCGAAAAGGCGGATCTGGCTCGAGGCGGTATCGCGGTCGAACGCGCCCCTGTCCGAGATTTGTCGATCGATGGAAAGAATCTGATCGCTCAATTGATCGATGGCCGATTGCTTCGGTTCGACACCCTTTATGTTGCCCTCGGAACCTCCCCTCGCTCGGAACTCGCGCACATGGCCGGTGCGAAACTGGACCCAGCAGGGTGTATTGTCGTCGACGAGCATCAACAAACGACGGTCAGCGGCCTGTTCGCTGCTGGCGACATGGTCGAAGGGCTGGATCAAATTGCTGTTGCCGCCGGTCAGGCCGCCAAGGCTGCAACGGCGATCCACAATCTGTTGTCCGGCTGAGACGCCAGAGCAGAATCAGCCATCAAAAATATATCCATGTCGGGCTTGACCCTGACACGATGTCAGACCCCAGATTGCATTTCGTCGATAAGGAGACGAGCCTGTGACTGATCCTGTTCCAGCTAGCAATTCGGGCGCCCATAGCTGCTGCGCCGGCAAGCGCGTTGGCGGCACGGACGTGAAAACGGTCAAAGACCCGGTTTGCGGGATGATGGTTGATCCGACGGGAACGTCACATCATGCCTCGCATGACGGCGAGGACTATCATTTCTGCAGCGCGGGTTGCCGCACGAAGTTTGTCGCAGACCCGGAGCGCTACTTGTCCGAGGGTGAGAAGGAGGCGGCAACCGCTCAACCGGGCGCAATCTGGACCTGCCCCATGCACCCGGAGGTCCGCCAGGATCATCCCGGGCCATGCCCGATCTGCGGCATGGCCCTTGAGCCGGACCTTGTGACGGCAGACACTGGGCCGAGCGGTGAACTTCTGGATATGTCCCGGCGTTTCTGGATCGCCTTGCTGCTCACCATCCCGGTGTTTGTCCTGGAGATGGGCAGCCACCTCTTCCCGTCGCTGCACAATCTTGTACCGCCCCGACTATCTGGTTGGCTTCAGTTTGCGCTGGCTACCCCGGTCGTGCTCTGGGCGGGTTGGCCATTCTTTGAACGTGGGTGGGCGTCCGTGCGGACACGAAACCTCAATATGTTCACCCTGATCGCGATGGGCACGGGCGTGGCCTGGGCCTACAGCGTGGTAGCAACCATCGCCCCGTCGGTATTCCCGGCAGCGTTTCGGATGATGGACGGCACAGTCGCAATCTATTTCGAAGCCGCCGCCGTCATTACCGTGCTCGTGCTGCTGGGGCAGGTGCTCGAGCTGCGCGCCCGCGAGCGGACTTCGGGCGCAATTAAGGCGCTACTCAACCTCGCGCCCAAGACCGCGCGCCGCATTGGCGCCGACGGGGATGATGAGGAGGTCTCGCTCGAGCAGGTGGCCGTCGGTGATCGTCTCCGTGTGCGGCCCGGCGAAAAAGTACCCGTCGATGGCAAGGTCGAAGACGGCCGATCCTCGCTCGACGAGTCGATGGTGACGGGCGAGTCGATGCCGGTCACAAAGGCGCTGGGCGATGCGGTCATCGGCGGAACGATCAACCAAAGCGGCGCCCTCGTCATTCGCGCGGAGAAGGTCGGACGCGACACGATGTTGGCGCGTATTGTCCAGATGGTCGCTGACGCCCAGCGTTCGCGGGCACCCATCCAGCGCCTGGCCGATCAGGTCGCGGGATGGTTCGTGCCCGCGGTCCTGCTGATCGCGCTCATTGCCTTTGGCGTGTGGGGAATCTGGGGACCAGAGCCGCGTCTGGCCCATGGCCTGATCGCCGCTGTCGCTGTCCTCATCATCGCCTGCCCCTGCGCCTTGGGGCTGGCGACGCCGATGTCGATCATGGTCGGCATCGGCCGGGGTGCAGGGCTCGGCGTGCTGATCAAGAATGCCGAAGCGCTGGAGCGGATGGAGAAGATCGACACACTGGTCGTCGACAAGACCGGCACGCTGACCGAGGGCCGGCCGTCGGTTACCCGCATCGTTCCCGCGACAAGCTATGAGGAGACCGAGCTGCTGCGGCTTGCCGCCGGCGTGGAGCGGGCATCGGAACATCCGCTGGCGCTGGCCGTGGTCGCCGCCGCCAAGGATAGGGGGATTGCGCTTCCCGAGGTCACCGACTTTGATTCCCCAACCGGCAAGGGAGCGATCGGCACGGTCGATGGCAAGCGCATCACGCTGGGCAATGCCGGCTTCCTGTCAGAAAACGGGATCGAGGTTCGCGCCCTTGAGCCGCAGGCGGATGAGCTGCGCCAAGACGGCGCGACCGCCATCTTCATCGGGATCGACGGACAGGCCGCCGGCATCCTTGCCATTGCCGATGCAATCAAAGAAACGACGGCTGAGGCTATCGCGGCGCTTCGCAAGGAGGGCATCCGGGTTGTCATGCTGACGGGCGACAATCGCACAACAGCACAAGCGGTCGGGCGGAAACTTGGAATCGATGATGTCGAAGCCGAAGTGTTGCCGGATCAGAAAAGCGATGTGGTCTCGCGATTGAAAGCTGAGGGGCGCATCGTGGCCATGGCAGGCGACGGAGTTAATGACGCGCCCGCGCTCGCCGTCGCCGATGTCGGCATTGCGATGGGCTCGGGCACCGATGTCGCAATCGAAAGCGCCGGCGTCACCCTGCTGAAGGGCGACTTGAACGGCATCGTTCGTGCGCGCCGTTTGAGCGAAGCAACGATGTCCAACATCCGCCAGAACCTGTTCTTCGCTTTCATCTACAACGCTGCCGGGGTCCCGATCGCTGCGGGGCTGCTCTACCCGATCTTCGGCATCCTGCTCTCGCCGATCATCGCGGCGGCCGCGATGGCACTGTCCTCCGTCAGCGTCGTGACGAACGCATTGCGGCTCAACCGGGTGGAATTGTGAACATCGGCGCGGCATCGGACGCGAGCGGGGTCTCTCAGCGGATGATCCGCCATTACGAGAAAATCGGCCTGATCCCGTCGGCGGCGCGGCGGGATAGTGGGTATCGCGACTACTCGGATGCCGATGTGCATCGACTTCGGTTCATAGCCAATGCCCGCGACCTCGGCTTTCCAATCGAAGAAATCCGAAAGCTGCTTGATCTATGGTCCGATCGGGCCCGCGCCAGTGCCGAGGTCAAGGCACTGGCAGAGTCCCGCGCAGCCGACCTTGGCCGCAAGGCGGACGCGCTTAATGCGATGCGAGCAGCGCTGATGGATCTGGCGAGGAGCTGTCACGGTAACAATCGGCCGGAATGTCCGATCCTGACGCATCTGGAATCTTGAATCTAGTCTTCGCGCGGGGCCTTCGCGCTCATTTCTGCAACTCGCGACCCGCCAGTTTCGCGAGCCGGCGCGGAAGATCGGCAGCAATCTTGCGTTGCTGTTGAGGCTGCGCCTTCTTCCATGCCCGGCATTCGGGTTTGGACCTACCGCACCCTCGACACCACCCGGTCGTGCCATCGAAACGGCACAGGTCTATGCACGGCGACTTAACAGCAACCTCGTCAGTGGCATTCGACTGTTAGGTGCTTCAACTCATGGACCGGCACGAGCCGGTCGCGGATCACGCCTGCATTGATCCCCGCACTGCCGACCACTCCGACGATGGCGGCATGGGCCTCGGGACCGACACGCCAGACATGCAGATCGGCAATACGCACATCGCCTGGCCCTTCAACGAGATCCTGTATTTCCTCGGCAACATGGCTGTCGGTCGAGTCGAGGAGGACTGAGGCGGTATCTCGCATCAGGCTCCAGGACCAGCGGGCGATTACGACGGCTCCCACGATCCCCATGACGGGGTCCATCCACACCCAGCCAAGGTAGCGGCCTGCCAGAAGGGCCGCGATTGCCAATACCGATGTGAGAGCGTCGGCGAGGACATGCACATACGCCGAGCGGAGATTGTTGTCGCCGCCATGGGCATGATGGTCGTGGGCATGATCGTCATGCCCATGATGGTGGTGGTGGCTGCCCGACAGCAGGAAGGCGCTGAGGATATTCACGCCAAGCCCAACGACGGCAATCAGGGTCGCCTCGCCGAAGGCAACCTTTATGGGCTCGAACAGCCGAAGGATCGATTCAATCCCGATCCCCAGGGCGATCAGGCCCAGCACCAGCGCCGAGGCGAAGCCCGCCAAGTCGCCGACCTTGCCTGTTCCGAAGCTGAACCGCCGGTTCGATGCATGCTGCTTGGCATAGGCATAAGCAATCGCTGCGACACTCAACGCGCCAGCATGCGTTGCCATATGGAAGCCATCGGCCAGCAGCGCCATCGATCCGGTGACATAGCCGGCGAAAATCTCGCCGATCATCATCACAGCCGTCAGCACCACCACCCACAGCGTCCGACGAGCGTTGTCGTCGTGAGAGGCCCCCAGATACACATGGTCGTGCACAAAGGCGTCAATATCGCGGGACGTCGTCATGATCTCAGCCTTATTTCGCGTAGCGGCGTATGACCGCGATCAATTCGTCTGCTCCCGCGGCACGATCTTCGGCCGTGAGGTCGGGGTCCGCCACATGGGCTCGGACATGCTCTTCAATAATCTCGTCCATCAGCCCGTTCATGGCGCCGCGCGCCGCTGCAACGAGATGCAGAGTCGTCGTGCAATCGGCGTTGGCGGTCAGCGCTTTCTCGATCGCCGTGACCTGCCCGGCGATACGTCGCACGCGCTTCAGGAGCTCATCACTGCCTTCGGTCAAATGTCCCATAGCATACCCCCCTACCCTATCTCGTTGGTGATAGCCAGAGCAGTCTCAGGCCCCGGAGCCGCCTAGGCGAGTTCGCGATTGGACAGATAGTCGGCTTACCAGTCAGGCCAATTTATTGAGCAAACGCCCGGCTGCGCCCGCCTCGGCAGCAAGATTGCGATTGTAGGCAAGCGGCATGCGCGGGCTCTTCCAGCGCAGCGCATCCATGATTCCGGCGAGATCCTCGCCGCTTGCGAACAGGTCCTGGTTGAGCCCCACGCGTGTCGAATGCGCGCTGACCCCCTTGAGCAGTCGCGCGAGATCGTCGGCGGTGAGATCGCTCAGAGCCCCGCGATCGAACGCCCGCTGGATGATCGACCGGTAGATCGGTCCGATCGACCCGGGATGCAGGGCAACACTGCCGACATCAAACTCCAACCGGGCCGGCACCGCCGGCTTAGAGAGCGTCTTGCGTAGATCCCAGGTTTCGCGGCTTGAGATACTATCGATTCGACGCCCCTTCACCGCTGCTCGCGCCTTGTAGCGCCGCACCTGGACGCGGCGAAACAGCGGACCAGAGGATATCCCTGCGGATTGCGTCCAGGCCGCAATCGCGCGCACCGAGCGCGGCGACAGGTACGCGGTCGCCCCCTCCCCTTCCTGGTCGCCCTTGCTGCGCTGTATCGTGAGAAGCCGCGCCTCGGGATCGAGCGCCTCGACAATGTGCTCAACCGCGATCGCCACCAACTCGGAGGCGCGCAGCCCCGTATCATAGGCAACCGACAGCAGCGCGCGATCGCGCAGTCCCGGCAGATCGTCGGGGCAGGCCTCGAGCAACGCCCGCACGTTCAGCCCTCGCGGTGCCTCGCGCTCCACATCACGGACCGGCCCCTTGAAGCGCAGCGGCCGTGCCTGGACCTGCGCCGTCCCCTTCTCGCGCCGGATCGCCCGGAGCCGCAGCTTGACCAGCTCGGTCTGCGTCGGATCCTTCAGATCGAGAAGCTGGTGGATCTTCGCGATCGACGCCTTGTAGCGGCCGAGCGAAGCCGGTTTGGCCCCCTTCCCCGCCCTTGCGTCCAGATAGTCAGCCACGAGTTCGGGGGTCGCTGGCAGCGACGCCCTGTGCGAGCACCGACACCAAAGATCGAACGCCTCCAGATCGGATTTGAGGGCGCGGATGCTGTGGGGCGAGGAGGCGGCCTGATAGGCATCGATGAGCGCCTTGTTGACGGTGATCGTCTGGCCGGCCCCAAGCTTCGTCACTTCCCATGCCAGATCGACCCCCGATCCCGATGGCGGGTCCGTCACTGGGCTTATGGCGGGCAGTTGTTCCACGCTCAGGGCCTCGACTGTTCGATGATCTGGTCGTGGGTGAACGGCTCCATGCCGTAAGCCGCGGCCAGGCCGTTGAAGGCCGCGACGGCGACGCGCTGGAGTTCCTCTACCCCGATCGACGTTAGCGTTGCATCGTACTCGTAGGAGTCCTCAACCGCCGCGTGGCCTTCGTCATTGAACTGGAACGGGCCGCGCGGCCACCAGCTGTCCCTGATGTCGGTGACGCCGAGCCGGACATGGATCGGCAGCGAACCACCATGGGCGAGCACCAGCGCGCAGTTCCGCTCCAGAAAATGGAGCCAGCGCTGGTAGAAATAGCCGGTCGACAGGGTGAGCCGCTCTTCATCTCGCTGAAACAGGAACCCCCCGCCCACGCCCCAGATTTCGCCGGTCTTCTCGAACCACTGGGTCAAGGCGACCGTGGGATCGACGCCCTCCTCCGCTGTGCCTGGCCAGTAGACCATCGCTCCGCCCTTGCTGATTCCGAAATTGAGCGCGTTGGGCTGTGCCAGCAGCGCCGGATGCCCCTCACTGCCAGCCAGAGCTTGCTTTGCTCCCGGCTTCGCCGCCCATTTCGACGGAATGATCCGCGCATAGCCCGCGAAGTGCGGCTTCCACCGCAGCTTCGTCGTGCCGTGCATCGGATTGGTCACCGTCTGCACTTCGGACCGATCAAACCAGACGTCGGCATCACCCGGGAAATGCGACTGCCAGGGAATGGCTTCTGGCGGCAGCGGGGGAAGTTCGTCCAATGAGGCCTTCAACGCGCCCGCGAGCTGCTTTGCCAATTCTCCGCGCACGCGGCGTAGCTCGGTCGTATCGGCGCCAACCGGCAGGTGAAACGCGATCGGTCCGCGCCTACCCCGCATGTCGAACGGCAGCTTGTCGAGCGTGGCGCCCTCGAACGCGGTGTTCCAGACCTGGATGACGCGGTGCTCGCTCAGCGCTCGGTTCGCATAGCCCATCTCGAGGAGGACGTTCGGGTTCGCGCAGGCTTTGCCGCTCTCGGACACGGCGATCGGCGTGACGTCCCCGACGAAGACCGCCGCCTCGTCGATCTTGCGAAGAATGGTTGCGACGATATCGGGCGTGCCGGCGACCCCTTGCGTGTCCGAGGTCAGGCTCGGTCGATCGGCCTCTTCGACGTCGGCCGACAACATCATGATCGCGGCGTCGAGCGCGAAACGGACGACCTCGCGCGTGACCCGGCTGTCGAGATCGCTCTGCCATGACCAGAAAACCGTCTTTTCCACGCGTGAAGCCCCTGCCCGGTCTGAGCTGCTTGTCAGTTTGAGTAAACCGGCGGACCGGAAAAACTAGAGATTTCAATCTTCACCTTGCTACAATACCTCCGGACTCTCGCCTGCCTGTCCAATTTCTGATACAATACCGGCGGACCCGGCAACACGAGTCCCTGGCACGATCGGGGATAGGCTATGGCCGAAACGGGCACGGCTCTTACGAGAGCGGATTCTACAGCCTGGAGCATCGCTTGCAATCGCGAGCCGACTATTCGTGCGCTCGCCAACCTACCTAAAATTACCCGCGCCGCCATGTTGGATGCGAGCGCGGAACTGAGTCTGAGCAGGTCGCGCCTTTTTGAGCTGGTGGCGCGCTACCGGGAAGATCCCGTTACCAGTTCCCTTGTCGATCGGCCCGAAGGCTTTCCCAAAGGACGCCGCCGCCTGCCGCCAGAGGTCGACCAGCTCGTCGCCTCCGAAATCGAGCAGTTCTACCTAACCCGCCCCAAGCCAACCCTCGCGCGACTGGTACGCGACATCCGGCACGCCTGTTATGAGCGCGGCCTACGCTCTCCAACGCGTAAGACGATCGCCGCACGCGTTGCCACGATCGACCGGGAGCGGCTCATCAGGAAGCGCGACGGGGCGAAAGCAGCGTCTGATCGATATAGACCAGTGATCGGATCTTACACAGCCGACCATCCTCTTCAGATCGTCCAGATGGATCACACGCCTGCCGACATCATCATCGTCGACGAACATTTCCGCAAACCTCTCGGTCGCCCGACGTTGACCCTGCAGATCGACATCGCGACGCGCGTGATCCCAGGCTTCTATATCTCGCTCGAAAGCCCGTCGGCCACGTCAGTCGGCATGGCGATCCGTCACGCGGTCCTGCCAAAGATGGCTTGGCTTGAGGAGCGGGAGATCAAGATTGATTATCCCATCTTCGGCATTCCCAAGACACTGCATCTCGACAATGCCCCAGAGTTCCGGTCCCGGGCGCTGAAGCGCGGCTGCCAGCAGCATGGCATCAATCTCAAGTACCGGCCCCGACGTACGCCCCACTACGGCGGCCACATTGAGCGCCTGATCGGAACAACGATCGGCGCCGTGCACCTCCTACCGGGTACGACCTTCTCAAATATCCAAGCCAAAGGCGATTACGACGCGGAAGGCCAAGCCTGCATGACACTGCGCGAGTTCGAGCAATGGTTTACGATTGAAGTTGGCGTCTATCATGGTTCGATTCATAGCGAGCTTGGCATTCCTCCCCTCACGGCCTGGGCCGACGGGCTCGGTGTTCGCCCCGATCCGCTCCGGCTCCCGGCCGATCCCGATCGCTTCCTGCTGAATTTTCTCCCTTTCGAAATGCGGAAGATCAGGCGTGAGGGTATCGAGCTGTTCCACGCCTTCTACTGGCACGGCGGTTTAGCCAGCCTCATCGCAAACTGCGGCCAAAAGCTCCCGATCAAATACAATCCCCTCAACCTCTCGGCAGTCTACGTCGAGCTGTCCGATAACGAGCATCTGACGGTCCCGCTTAGTGATCGGCGGCGGCCTGCCATCACTAAGTTCGAGCACGACCTGGCAGTCCGAACGCTGCGCGAGCGCGGGCGCCAGGCTGTCGATGAACAGTCGCTGTTTGACATGGTCAACGAGCAGCGGCGCATCGTCCTTGACGCGATCCACAAGACTAAGGCGGCCCGAAAATCCGCGCAGCGTGTTGCCTATGCCCTCGAAGCAGGTTTTCCGCCGTCCCCGCACTCTCTGCCGCCGCCGCCCACATCGCCCGAGCCGGATGATACGGAGCCTATTGTCCCGTTCCAGATCGAGGAACGATTATGACCGACCTCTACGATCATTTGTTTCCCGCATATCGCGAGCAGGCGGTGTTATCCGATGAAGAGCGCATCGACTGGCTGCGACGCGACCGATGGGTTTCGCTTCCGCAAGCCGAAGCGGCACTCGGCAGGCTTGAGGATCTGCTGACCTATCCGCAGCGCGGGCGCATGCCCTGCCTGCTGCTGTTCGGATCGACCGGGATGGGTAAGAGTGAAATCCTCAACCGCTTCGCTGAACTACACGCGAGCAGGTACGACAAGCGCGCCGGTCTCACGACCATGCCGATCGTGATGGTGCAGATGCCGCCGCAACCGACTGAGGACGAATTCTACACTGAGCTTATGCTGGCGATGAACTATGCCGAGTTCGATCATATCAGCCTGCGATCGCTGCGCTCACTCGCACGACGGACCCTTGGCGAGTTCGGAACCAAGGTGCTTGTGCTCGACGAAATCGATAAGATGCTGGCGGGCTCGCCGCGCCAGCAACGGATATTCCTCAACACTATCCGTTTTCTGACCAACGATTTGCGCATCCCGATCGTATGCGCGGGCACGGAAGATGCGCGCATCGCGATCCTCACCGATCCCAATCTCGCCGACCGCTTTGCCGCTTTCGAGCTTGCCCCATGGCGTAACGATCACAGCCTGCGCCAGCTTATGGCGAGTTTCGCGGGATTGCTGCCCTTACGCCGTTCTTCCCGGCTCGATGACCATGAGGTCCGTCAACGCGTCATTGCGCTAACCGAGGGCGTGACAGGCCGGATATTCCGAATCATGGAGGCTGTCGCCATTGAGGCGATCCGCAACGGCCGCGAGATGATCGACGCCGACAGCTTCGAAGACGACCAGCTATTGCTCCCGCTCGTGTCGATGCAAGTAATTGCCAGCGCCAAGCGGGCGATGCGCCGGCGCGCGGCATGATTGCACCCAATGTACCGCTCGCTGACGAACTGCTCACGTCCTGGCATGCGCGCCAGCGCCGATCGCGCCGCGGACGAACGCTTTCCAAGCCCAAAGCGGTTCGAGATCGCAAAGGCAACTGGCGACACCCCGATATTCGGCCGATGCAGGCTTGGCTGAAAGCCGCCGCCGATCGCCTGGACGTGTCGGCAATTCGCTTGGCCGAGCAAAGCCTTGCACGGCGATACCCTGCTCTCGCGCTCGACTTTCTGGTCTGGGAGCACCTACCCCGCCCGGTCGACTATCCCGAAGTCAGCGCCGTTCCGAGGCTCGGCATCTCCTGGTGTAGCCGGTGCCTCGCAGAGGGCTTTGCCAATGACGAACCTGCCTACGTCCGGCAGCAATGGGTATTGGCCGCTTCAGGGTTCTGCCACCGGCACCGCTGGCCTTTGGAGGACCGGTGCAACGCGTGCGGATCGCTGAACTGGCGCTTTGCGACGCCGGCCCGCGGGCCGCTACGAATGATCTGCGGGGCATGCTGGCGACCACTGGAAAGAGCTTCCGTGTCGACACTCGACGCTGAAAAGGCCGCCCGGGCCTGCTGGGACCACGCCATTACATTCGAGTTGCAGTTGATGGGTGCCATGGCAGGCAAAACCCCCGACCAGTTCCGCTTCAACTTCACATCGGCCAGCCAGCTCCTCGATCAGGTGCGCGACATTTGCAGCCTCCTGAACCGATCCCCGCCGGGCCACGACCATTGGGGAGGCAGGACCAGGGCCATCGCGCTCAACGATTTCGCATGCGACGCGATAACGCCCGGCATGCGCGACTACCGATTTCTTTCATACGATGAACCGAACCCACTCGCCACGGCAACACCACTGCTGCGCCGGTGCCTCCTTGCGGCCGCCCACGCAATCATCGACTCCGATCCAGGGACGACCACCGCGCTGTTCGGCCCTGACGCACCGCCGGCAATCGACACCTTCGTCGCCGGGATGAATCGCGAGCTGCTTGACAGCTATCCCGCCGCCACGGGCCACTGGTCTCCCACGTTCACTCGACAAATTGAGGCTGCAAAGCAGCGGAGGCGGCGGCGCTCGACCCTCGCAAAGTTCAAACTACGCCGTTTCGCCGGCAACACAGCCTTCGCGGAGGTGTAGCGGTCATCTCGCGGGACTTCCTTCCAAGCCCCGCTCAGGTGTCCATCAAATGCAGCTTCTCGGCTTGGTCAATCACCCGCCGGACCCCTTCAGGCGACCACGCCAGCCCACCCCGCGGAGTTGGTTCACGCAGATCCCGTGTCAGCCACGCGGCGATTTCTCGCAGCGAAGAATCCGGATGCGTCTTTCGTCGATCGGCGACAAGCCGCGCGACCCGCGTATCAGGCGGCAAGCGCGGCGCCGGATCGAGGATCGTCGGGTCCGCATACCCTGCCTTGACCAGCGTTCGGCACGCTTTCACGAGCGTCCGCTCACTGAACGAACGAACCGGCGGTGTGATCGCGCGGATTTGTCGCAGCACGATCCCCCAGGGGAGGTGTGGCCGCAGTCGCGCGACCGTGGGTAACCATCGGTGCCGATCATCGACCAGTTCATGGAGATAGCGCTCCTTGAGGGCGTACCGGATGTCTGCGATCGCCGCTGGATCGCGCGAGCGCATCTTCGGGTTCCCGGGCTTCGCCCCGCGCGCGACAGCGGCCTTGAGGCCGGCCCTGGTCCGTTCGCGGATCAATGCTCGCTCGAATTCGGCGAAGGCGCCGAGCATCTGGGTCATCAGCATGCCTTGCGCGCTCGACGTGTCGATGGGATCGTGGATCGAGCGGAAATAGGCCCCCTTCCCCCGCAAGGTCTCGACGATCTCGAGCAGATGCGAGAGCGACCGGGCCAAGCGGTCGATCCGGACCACCAGCAGCGTGTCGCCGTGCCGCACGCGCTCGAGCGCTCGTGCAAGGTTCGGCCGATCGCGGCTGCCACCGCTCGCCTTGTCCTCGAGGATCACCGTGCAACCCTCAGCGCGCAAGGCACTGAGCTGCGCGGCGGTGTCCTGTTCGTCGGTCGAGACGCGCGCGTAGCCGATCAGGGCCATTTGTCACATTCCATATAATGGGGTCAAACGACCGGTTGCCCCCATATGATATGAATTCGAGGACCTTATGGCCAGCTTTGATTGAGGTGGTCGAGTTCGATCGGCCCATCTCGACGGCCACAGAACCCGCTGTCAGCCCGGCTCTCCCGCGCGGACAGGCAGCGTCGGCTTTCACATCCTGGCGAGCTCGAAAATGCGGGCAGTCTGCGGGGTTTTCTCGGCAGAGGCCGCACCAGTCCGGGGGTTTGCTACCCAGAATCCGGCGGTTTGGGGACAATCTGGCGCGCTACGTCGCGCGGTAAGCCAGAGTCCGGTCGTATGGGGAAACCGACAATGGCGGCGAGAGATAGCGCGGCTTTCTCTTAAATGATGGGGTCGCGATAAACACCCATTATCACGACTACACATCATAGCATACTTTACCGAAATTCCTTTTCGGTTCACAATCGGGCATGGTCAATGCCCACGCAGTTTCCCGGTATGGCCCCGACTATACTCCGAAAATGGTCACGGCCATAGCCTCTTGTTCGGCGGCCATCGCCCGTCTTGATGCCCGGATTTCGGCGAGTTCTGTCGGTTCGGCCTGGTCTCTCCGCGCGGCATGGACGGGCTTTGCGGAGGCCCTGCAATTGCAGGGCGTCGAAATCGACGAAATCGACGTATTTTCCTGGGGCTGCGGGCTCAATATCCCCGGCCGGGCCATTCGAGCGACCCATCTCGACGAGTTCGCTGAATTTGACGGTTGGCGGCAAGCGTTGCTCTCGAGCGACCCGCTCGAATGGCGCGATGCACTTCCCCCGTCGGTGTTCGATCAGCCCGAGGCGGCCGAGCACCCTCCCCTCATTCGTGCCATCGACCGTGTCAGGCAATATTCACGGCAACTCGGCACGATCGCGCCCTGGCTTGGGCTACCCTTCTCCCTTCGTGATCAGGGTCTATCCCACGTCCCACTGCCCTGCCTCTGCGGCGGCGCCAAGGCTATGCGGCTGAAGCCGCGGCTGTCCGACACGGACTGGCTGCCGATCGTGAGGGCGCTGCAACGTGCTGCCGCTGATGGGACTGAGCGGCTCGACCAGCTCGAACGACTCTATCGTGACGCGCAGCGCGCGATCGTCAGCGAGTACAGACCGGGAGCCCTCCCCTCTTTGGCGGCTCTGACCATTCACCGTCCTCTTCTCTCACCGCAATTTGTCTCCGAGGCTCTCGGCCTCACTATAGCTGGTGCGAGCAAGCTCCTGGAGCGCGGTGTCGGGTCTGGGTTGCTGGTTGAAGTCACGCGGCGTCGTTCCTGGCGCGTTTTCGTGGCCGGAGATCTCGCGGTGACATTCGGATATGCCTCTCCCCAGCGTGGCCGACCGCGATTGGAGCCCCCTCCCCCACCTGTCGATCGAAGCCTAAGGCAGGTTTTCGACTCGTTCGATGAGCAGATGGCGGAGATCGATCGACTTCTGGCGCGCTCCTGATCCAGCTATCGTCGCGATGAAGACGCCATCGACGCGAGAGTCGCGTGCTGCCGTTTGGCCGATTTCGGCCGTTTCCGTGCTGTGCCGCGTTATGTGCCGCGTGTTGTAACGCGCTGGGTGCCGCGATGGCGCGCTGCCTAGCGTTCGCGCGGCGCAGCGCGCTGGCGCTTACGGCCTCGCGTGCCGCAGCGCTGGCGCGTGTTCGGTTACTAGCACTTGCGCCCTCGCTGCTACTAGCGCCGTCAGTAGCGCGTGTGCCTTTCCCAGCGCGGCCAGTAGCGAGGTCGCCTTGCACCGCGCCTACACATGCGCTATCAGGAGCGCAGATCAATTGTGCCGCGCTGCCTGTGCCACGTCACATGGGTGCCGCGCCCGCGACCCACAGGGAGCTATTTCGTGCCAGTCATCACTATCGCGCAGAGCAAGGGTGGAGCAGGCAAGACGACGCTAGCGCTTGCCCTCGCATCGGAATTCGAGGCACTGGGCGGCTCGGTGTTCATGCTCGACGCCGACCGTCAAAACAGCCTGTTGAACTGGCACCGGGATCGGATCGCAGCGGGCAGGGGAGGGGACTCGCGCATCGCGGTCGAGGACGCCTCGCAGCTGCGGGACTCGGATATCGGTGCCGCGATCGGACGGGCGCGCGCGGCGGCCCAGCTCGTCGTCGTCGATTCCGAGGGAACGTCGAACTTCAAGACCGCCTATGCCGCTATGGATTCCGACTTCGTCGTCATCCCGACACGGTCATCGCGGCTCGATCTCGAGCGAACCGTCGAAACCAGCGATATGCTCGAGAAAATGTGCCGCGGCGTTCCATACCGCGTGCTCATTACCCAGACGGGGCAGGTGGCCCGCTCCAAAGCCGAGTGGGAGATCGACGGTCAAATCAGGAAAGCCCTCCCGACCTTCACCGACCAGATGTTCACGCTCGACGCCTTTCGCGCCATGTCGAACTACCGGATGACCCTCGCTGAGGTCGAAGCCGCCAACCTCGCCAAGACGGAGAAAGCGCGCCGCATCGCGCAAAGCATCCTCGCCGATATTCTCAGCGAAATTCAGAACAAGGAGGCAGTCGATGCCTGAAGACAAGGCCGCCGTGAGCAGCATGGGCGACATCATCGGATCGACACGGCAGCGCCTGGAGCAACCCGAAGCGCCCGCCGATCGTCTCCGCGGGCTCGTTGCCGCTACAGCCGCGCCAAAACCTGCCAGCACCCCGCCGGTCCAACGCGAGCCCGCCGGATCGGCGCTCCCAGCCAATTATTTTCCGCAGGTTACTGCCGATCTCGGCGTCACACCCAAGCGCAAGCCCCAGCGCGGTCCGGCCCGGTCGCTCCATATCAGCATGCGCCTGTCGCCTCCTGAGCGAGACCGCCTCGTGCGCTGGTGCGACGACCGCAACCTCAGCCTCCCGGACGGGATCATGGCGCTGATCGATCTGGCCGAAGGGGAGGGGAGGGCGCCCGAATAGGCCCGCTCTCGCTTTATGTGAGGAATCGGGGGAGGGCAGGCTATCCCTAAGGCCGGCCACGAAGCCCGACGAAACTTTTGCAGAAGCCTTCCCAGGATTTGTAGAGCGGCACGCCCGTTAGGGTCTTGAGCCGGTCGCCCATCTTCTCGCGAAACGCGCCGGCGATCAGATCCTTGTCCCAGCCGCCCCCGTAATCCGCCACGATCGTCAGCAGGCGCTGATCCCCGCTGAAATGCATCGATCCCGTGGGAAAGGGCTTGCTCGACGGCAATGCCGCCACAGGGGCGGCCGCCGGAATGGCCGCGACCTCCTCGACGCTGCCGTCGCGCCTAGCACGCCGTCCGACCTTGGGCCGATCGAGCTCCTTTGCCGTCTCTTCCTGCTCGACAGGGTCCTTGGGGCTGAAGGTCAGCTTTACCGCCTCGACCGGCCGGCCGCGCCCGGTCCCCCGGATTTCTTCCCATTCCACGATGAAATCGGCGAGCTGGTCGATCTCCGCCTTCGATTTGACAAGCACGTCGCGCCGAAACTCGGCGAAGTTCTTGAAGCTGCCGTCGGGCACACCCAGGCGCCGGCGCAGTTCATCGACGTTCATTTTGACGACGCGGTTCTGCCGATTGATGATCAGGCAGCCAAGATCGTACAAGGTGAGCGAATAGCGCGACTGGAGCGCAAGCATCACCCCGAGGTTCACCCGCGCATAGTAATCCGAACGCTGGATCACGCGCTTGAAGCTCTCGGAGAACTGAAACTCGACGACGCTCATACCGTCTTCGGAAATTTCCTCGACGCAGCTCGACAGCAGCGACTGCGACATGATCGCAGGCTTACCCTTCTTCGAGGTGGTCCGGATACGGACGATCACGCGTAGAAGTTCGTCCATCACCGGCTGAATGCGCTCGTTACCCTTGTGCGAGCCGCGCAGTTCCTTCTTGGTGATCGTGAACGTCTTGCTGTCCTCGCCGGCTTCCGGTCCAGCTTTCCGCAACATCAGCGCGAAAGCCTTTCTTCCGGCCGCACTCAACGACCCCGTTTCGAACTCGGATTCGACTAATTCCCCAGGTTTACTTACAAAGTCGAGGTCGCGGCGGCGAATCACATCAGCGACCCGCAACGTCCGGCTCAGTCCCTCCAGGTCAGGCGGAACCTCGATTTCTACGGTGTCCGAATCGAGCTTCATGTGAGTTGCATACCATCAGCTTGTCATAATGAGAACCGCCCCCCGTTCACTCACATAGACGTGCCCCCAGACGCTCATAGAGACGTCGTCGGGCCATGCGATCACCAGCCCCCAAGCGCTCACATAAAGCCGCGGAGCCCTCGGCACGCGACTCGCGTTCCCAAGCCGAGTCGCATTCGCTCCCCCGAAAACTCACATAAAAGATTCGTGCCGCGCGTCCGGCCCGAAGCGGCGAGCAGGGCCGCGCGGCGCGTCACCCCCGCCGACTCACATATAGATCTTCATATCGCGTTGGTTTGATTGGCTTTTCTTGGCATCCCCCGATCGCTCACATAAATGTGGGGAAATTCCTTATTTCGAACGCCCCCTTTCCGCGGGCCGCCCCCAAGACCTCACGCAAAGATCCGCACGCCTCGGCCACGATCCCCCAATCGCTCACATAAAAGAGCATCTCCGATGTCGGCGATCTTCCCCGAAGCAAAAACATACGGGGATTCAGGGCTTTCCTGGCAGCTCTTTAGCCCGTTTCGCCTGAGTCCCCCGAGAACTCACATTGTCCCCCGATCACTCAGGCTCCCGCCCCCCCTGGCTCGCACAGACGCCCCCGAGCCCTCACACTGAAGCCCCCGTCTCCTCACAAGGAGGGCACTCAACCTATTGGTTTACCGTCGTAAACGGCCCCTGAATCTTAGAATCAATGAATCTATGAAGCTCCCGCGCTCCGCTTGGGCGTTTTCAAGATTTGATTCTTTAAGAGGAGCAGATCGACCGTCCCGCATAGCCGGTAAGCTGCGCCCCAGGATAAGGTGAGCCAGCAGAGAGGCAAGGGGGAGCATGGGCCGCGAAAGGAACTGCCAATGGCCCTTGTCGCGCTCAGACCAACCCAGGACCTCATCGATCTAGTCGGCTCGCTCGGGGGAACCTGGCACGGACGCACCGCCATGTGCCCGTGTCCCGCCCACGCCGACAGCACGCCCAGCCTCTCCATTCGCCAAGGCAACCAGGGCATTCTCGTCACCTGCTTTGCCGGGTGCGACCGGGAAGATGTTCTGCGTGAGCTTCGGCGGGTCCCGAGCCGTGGTCGCTTCGCCTACACCGACACGCCCACCGCGCGGTCCGGCAACGCAGAGCGGCTCTGGGACGAGGCGCTCCCTCTCGATGGCACGCTCGCCGAACGCTATCTTCGCCTGCGACATCTCTGGCCTGTCACCCATGACCTGCGCTTCCACCCGCGCTGCCCCTATCGGCCCAAGCCGTGGACGACCTATCATCCTGCGCTGATGGTCGCGGTGCGGAAAGGGCGGCGCCTGACTGCTGTCCAGCGGATATTCCTCGACCCACTGACAGCCCGATATCGGATGAAGCTGATGCTCGGCCAGCCGGGGCAAGGCGCATGGCAGGGAGGAGGGCAGGCAGTTCCTGTGCTGGCGCTGGCCGAGGGCTTCGAAACCGCGCGCGCCTTCACCATCCTCCACGACATACCGTGCTGGACGAGCCTTGGAGCCCGCCGGCTTGACCAGCTCCTGCTGCCGTCATCGCTGACCTCGTTGATCCTGGCCGTCGACAACGATGCCGAAGGCGCGATCGCGGCAGAGCGGGCAGCCCTGCGTTACGCCAGGCCGGATCTCGTAATCACCCCCATGCCCCCCAAGGGCGTCAAGGACTGGGCCAAGGTTCTCGAGATGAGCCGGCGATGACCAGGGTCTCGCCAAGGACAGCCTGGCATTGGCGCGGCACCTTGGGGAACTTCCTGATTGCCGGAGGCAACGCGGGAGAGGAAGGCAATGTCCGGAGGAGCGCATGGCACGCATTGCGATCATCGATGGACACCCCGATACTGATCGGGCGCGCTTCGTTCACGCGCTGGCGGATGCCTATGCGGCGGGTGCCGAGGCAGGCATCCACGAAGTCCGCAGGATCGATATCGCGTCCCTGGATTTTCCGATCCTGCGCTCGGCCAAGGAATGGCGCGAGGCCGATCCTGCGGACACGATCCACAAGGCGCAGATCGACATCCGGTGGGCCGACCATCTCGTGATCCTCTATCCGCTTTCGCTATTCGATCATCGGCGGCGTCGAAAAGGGTGGCGGACACCGGAAACACTGGCTGCACCGCATCCGCCAGCTTGGCCAGGACGCGCGATAGCGCTGGTTCGGAAACTCCCGGCGAACCCCAAGCTTTCCGCGATTGCGTAGCCGGCCCCTGCCAACCACCGCGCGACTGGGCAAAGGGAAGGGGGGTTGAAGGATTGATGCTGCCGATGGGGCAGCCAGTCCGGAGACCCCACCATGTCCGATCTCTTCGATACCGCCACCGCGGCCGAACGCCGTGCGGCCACGCTTCTCATCGACCGCCTCAGGTCGACGGACCCGATCACCCGGGCCGACCTCAATGCGGCGATGATCGAAGGCTATGGCGGGACCGACGCGGACGGGCTCTGGACCCAGCGCGACAGCTTCGAGATTCTCGAGCATGCACTCGCCCACCACCTCCAGTTCGGTCCCTATCCGCTGACCTCGCTCGATGATGTGATTGCGGCCTGCGACCTGCTCGACCGGCTGCCCACCCAGACCGTTCGCAGCGAAGATCAGATCGAATGGCAGCAGTTCTCGACACCCGTCGATCTTGCTGCGGTGGCGGTAGTCCTCGCCAATATCCAGAGCGACGATGTGATCCTCGAGCCGAGCGCTGGCAATGGGCTCCTCGTGGCGCATTGCCGCGACTTCGGCTCCCTCCAGCTCAACGAATACGCATCGGGCCGCCGGGCGCGTCTCGCCGATGTCTTCCCTGACGCGACCGTCACCGGACACGACGGCGCCACGATCAACTCGAGCCTGGCGGCAGCGGCGCGCCCCAGCTTGATGCTCATGAACCCGCCATTCTCCCGGTCGGTCGGGCTGGGCGCCGACGCACACGCCGCTGTCCGGCATCTCCAGGCAGCCCTTCGCCGACTGCAGGCCGGCGGCCGCTTGGTTGCGATCATGCCCGACTGGTTCGGACCCAATGCGCGGATGCGCGATCTCTTCGAGACCACGCTGCGCGATGTCAGCGTGCGGACGTCGGTGCGGCTCGAGAAATGCTATCTGAAGCACGGCACCAGCATCGCGGTCCGGCTGTTCGTGATCGACAAGGTCCCCGGCACGACCATTCCCGCGACGATCCAGCGCACCTCCATCCGTGAGCTCATCGGCGCACTCACGATCCACGAGCGCGGGACCCTCGCGGCGCCATCGGCACCGGCTCCCAAGCGATCGAGCAGCCCCTCGCTGTTCCGCGCCATGAAGAGCAATCGCGCGCAGCCGCGGCCCTATCACGCTCCGGTGCGCAACAACGTGTTGCCCGTCGACTACGCGCCGCTCGACACGCCGGCGCCGCTGCTCGACCAGGTCGGTGTCTATCTTCCCTATCGTCCGAGCCGGATCACCTTCGACGCCGCCGGCGAACATCCGACTGCCCTGGTCGAATCCGTCGCGATGGGCTCGATCGCGGCGCCGATCCCGGCCTATGTGCCGCGGCTCCCCGAACGCACTGTCTCCGAACGCCTGCTGTCGGCCTCGCAGCTCGAAACCGTCGTCTATGCCGGTCACGCCTGGGACCAGTTTCTGCCGGGGAAGTTCAGGCCCGCCAAGGAAGGCGTCGGCCTTGAGGAAGCGCAGGATGGCCGCGCCTATCGCATGGGCTATTTCCTCGGCGACGGCACCGGGGCGGGGAAGGGGCGGCAGGTCGCCGCGTGCATCCTCGACAGCTGGCTCGCCGGGCGCCGCCGGAACATCTGGATTTCGAAGAACGAGGCGCTGCTCGAAGACGCGCGGCGTGACTGGACCGCGCTCGGTGGTCTCGCGGCCGACATCCAGCCCCTCTCCAACTGGAAGATCGACCAGGCGATACCGCTGGAGCAGGGCGTGCTCTTCGTCACCTACCCGACGCTTCGTTCGGCACGCGGTGACCACAGCCGCCTCCAGCAGGTCATCGACTGGGCAGGCGACGACTTCGAAGGCGTGATCGGCTTCGACGAGGCGCATGAGATGGGCGGCGTCGCCGGCGGCGAAGGGGCGCTCGGCAAGAAGGAGGGCTCGCAGCAGGGCATCTCCGGGGTCCTGCTCCAGAACCATCTGCCCGGCGCGCGGGTACTCTACGCCTCGGCAACCGGCGCCTCCGACGTCAACAACCTCGCCTATGCCGTGCGGCTGGGCCTGTGGGGGCCGGAAACCGCCTTCAGCAACCGCGAACAGTTCATCTCCGGCATCCGCAAGGGCGGCATCGCCGCGATGGAGCTCGTCGCTCGCGACCTGAAGGCGCTCGGCCTCTACACCGCCCGCGCGCTCAGCTTCGCCGGCGTCGAATATGACATCCTGCGGCATGAGCTGACGCACGAGCAGATCGCGATCTACGACGCCTATGCCGACGCCTGGGGCATCATCCACCGCAACATGGAGCATGCCCTAGAATTGACGGCGGTGGTCGACGGACTCGAAAATGCGACGCTCAACAGCGGTGCCAAGGCGTCTGCGCGCTCGCGGTTCGAGTCGACCAAGCAGCGCTTCTTCGGCCAGCTCCTCCTCAGCATGAAACTCCCGACCGTGATCGCGGCGGCGAAGGCGCATCTCTCAGCGGGGCAGTCGGTGGTCCTTCAGCTGGTCACGACCGCGGAATCGATCCTCGATCGGCGCCTCGGCGACCTATCGCCCGACGAGCGGGCAAATTTGGAAATTGATCTTAGTCCCCGTGAGTACGTGTAATGTTGAGCTCAACATTAGACANTTGATCTTAGTCCCCGTGAGTACGTGTAATGTTGAGCTCAACATTAGACATATTCTTTGCAGTCGCAGTTTATGTCGAGCGTGGCGGCAGGAGGCGCAGGTTTCCTTCGGTTTTCCATGATTTCACTCCAGATAATATGAGGGTCAGGGGGAATGTTCGGTGACGGGCTAGGCCCGCCTTCGAACATCGGTAAGCATGGTAATCAGGGCATCGGATGGTGGCTTGAAGCGCCCGGGCTTGATGGCGGGGGCACCATGAGCCGCGAGGATTTGCAGCTTCTCCTCGGGATCGGCCCGCAGGTATGTCTCGGTGCTCTGTATGCTGGCATGGCCAAGCCACAACGCGACCTTGCGGATGTCCCCGGTCGCCGCGAGCGTGTGCATCGCGCTGGAATGGCGCAACACATGCGGCGTAACCCGTTTGCCGAGGATCGACGGCTGCTTCGTTGCCGCGGTCTTGACGTGCTCGGCCAAACGGAATGCGAACCCGTCACGGGTCATGGGTTGCCCGTTGGCATTGAGGAATATCTCGGCAGCTTGCGCGTCGGGCCGTATCGCAAGCCACGCGCGCAATGCGAACTGGGTCTCCTTCCAGAGCGGCAGGACCCGTTCACGCCGACCCTTGCCCATGATGTGCACGGTGGACAGGGAGCGGTCCGGGAAATCGCGCAGCTGCAGCGACACAAGTTCCGATACCCGGAGCCCGCCGGCATAGGCCAGATGCAGCATGGCGCGATCGCGGGTGCCAAGCCGAGTGCGGGGATCGGGGGCGTCGAGCAACGCCTTGATCTCGGCCCGGTCGAGATAGTCGATCAGCGCCTTGTCAGTCTTCTTGGTCGGGATCGATCTGACGCGGAGAGCCTGATCGAGGCAGGCTGGAATGCGATACTCGATATACCGGAAGAAGGACCGGATCGCAGCGAGCCTGCCATTACGGGTCCGCACGCAGCTGCCGCGGCCGGTCTCTACATGGTCCAGGAAGGCCATGATCATGTCGGTGCCGAGATCCTCGATCTCAAGATCGGTCGGCCGACGCTTCAGCCGATCGGCAGCGAACTGAACGAGGAGGACGAAGCAGTTGGCATAAGTCTTCACCGTGTGCGGGCTGACGGCACGTTCGCGTGGCAGATGTTCACGCAGGTATGCCGAGAGATGGGGAGCGAGCGCCGTCATGCCGCTTCTCCCCGGTAAAGTTGCTCGCTGGCGGCAGCGATGTCGCGCAGCAGCACCGGAGTGGCTTCGAGATACCAATACGTGTTGGCGACCGACGCGTGCCCCAGATAGACGCTGAGTCCGGCCATGTGGTGTGCGATCGCCTCCCTGTCGGGCGGACATGCCTCAAGCGAGCGGACAGCGAAGGTGTGCCTCAGATCGTGGAGTCGCATGCCCGCCGTACCGGTTGGTCCACGATATCCGAGCTGCCGGGCTAATCTGACGAACACGACGTGGGCGCGCACCTTGTGCGGTGCCCGTCCCCGGATAGTGACGAACAGGTCGTTGCCCCTGGCCGCGTGCTTCTCGCGGAGGGCGAGATAGGCTTCGAGTGCTTGGCGCGTCGATGGCTGCAAGGCAATCAGCCGCTGCTTGCCGAACTTGCCGTTGCGGACGATCAGGCCATCCTCGACCAGATCGTTGCATTGTAACGCGAGGGCCTCGGAAATCCGGAGACCTGTCGCCGCGAGCAGGCCGAACAGGTAATGGTATGTGTATGGGCTGATCGTGCCTTGGGGTGGAACGTCCAATGCTGCAGTCATGATCGCCCGCACTTGGTCCGGTTCAATGATGGTCGGCGTCGGGCGTGGCCGCTTGCCCCGGCCGAAGACGCCGGCAGGCGGAACTTCGTGGCCTGAATCTTCGGCCTGAGCGAAAAGGCTGAAGTTACGTGCGGTGTCGAACCTCCGGCGGGCCACATATTGTGAGCTCGACGTGTGGCACCAGTCGTAGATGCGCTGGACCTGAGTGTGCCGATCGCCGAAACCCTCGGCGTAGGCAGCGTACTGGCGGAGCATCCGGTCCTGTTCGGAATACTTGCGACCCAGGCTGCGATGCAGAGCGACGTATCTTGAGATGTGTGTGTTCAACATGGCAGGTCTCCGGGCCAGGGCTGCGCGATCTTCATGAGCATCGGCAGATCGACCTTGGCGTAGATGGCAGTGGTCTCGGGCGAGCTGTGACGCAGGATGGTCCCAACGGACTCCAAGCCCGCGCCGGTGCGCAGCAAGTTGGTGGCAAGCGAATGCCGGAATATGTGCGACCCGGTCGGCACCCCTTCGATCCCACCGCGCTCGTGCGTGCGTGCAACGATGCCTGCGATCTCCGCGGACGAGCTGAATGGCCGGAACGGAGCTTGCACGCGCAGGAACAGATGCTCTTCGACGGCCTTCGGGCGGGCTGCCGCAAGATATGCCAGAATCGCGTCGCCGACATCCTGCGGCAGTGGCAACCGGTCCGGCCTTCGGGTCTTGCCCTTGACCCGGATGTACCCGCCCCGCCAATCGATATCGTCGAGCCGCATGTCCCGGACATCGCCCGCTCGCAATCCGAGCCTGGCGAGCAGGAGAATGATGGCCTTGTCGCGGACTTCCACCGGCCGATCAGTCGGACAGGCTGCAATGATCTTCTCGATCGTGGCCGGGTCAACGTGACGGGGTAACGCCGAAAGGCGGTAGCGTTGCACTGATGGTATCGCGTGCAACAATGCCGGTCGGCACTCGCCTTGCACGATCAAAAACCGAATGTAGCTCCTCATTATCGTGACGAGCAGCGATGCCGAACCCGGCGTCTCCTTGCTTCGTCGTTGGAACGCGCGCCTGAGAGCGGCTGCATCCCATTTTGAAGGCTCGCCGAGCATGGGCATGAGCCGCGTGATATCGGTCCGGTAACGCCGGATCGTCTCGTCGGTCGCGCCGCGATGTTGCTTGAGCCATGTCAGATATGCCGCCATGTGCGGGTTATCGTCCACCACCGGTTCGACCGATGGGATGACGCCTCGACCCCGCAGAAACTCGACGAAGTGCCGAGCGCAGCGCCGCCGCCGCTTGGTGCCCGTGGTGACCAGCTTGCCCCGCTTGCGCCAGACCGGGCAACGACAATCATGCACGGCGTACTGGTCGATGATCGTGTCGTCGATATCGGCCCACCGTCGTCGCGCAATGCGAAGCCAGGCCACGACATGCTCGGCCTCGGATCGATAGGACTGCGCCGGTCCCTGCGCGAGTTGCAGGCTATTGATCGCGTCGAAATAGTCGGCGAGGTGCCGTGGCAGATCGTCGATCCCGTCGTCGACTTCGACGTAGCCTTGATCTTCCAGGAAGCGGACGAAGCGTCTGACTCGCGCTGCCATGTCCGCCTTATATACTGGCTGCTGCGCTGAATACCGGTGGCACCGGCACCGGTGCTTCTCGAACCGCCGAACAGCCCGATCGTCGATCGTGCGGACCGCGATCCCATGGAGTTCCAGCCAATGCAGGAAATGGCGGGCAGCAGCGCCAAACAGAACCGCACAGGCTGACCTCTCGTCGAGCGACAGAGAGGAGAGGAATGCGGTGAGTAGGGTGTCGTGTCTGGGCGGGTCTTCGACCCGGAGCGGGGCCGCTCGAAACGGCAATGATGATCTTGTTCGCATTTAACTTCCTTCGACTTGTTGAGGTCGAAGGAACTGTAATTATCTGGAGTGAAATCATGGAAAACCGAAGGAAACCTGCGCCTCCTGCCGCCACGCTCGACATAAACTGCGACTGCAAAGAATACATCATCGATTACCTCGAGCGTGCCTTCCCGACCCGGCAGATGCGCGTCTTCAAGGACGACACCGGCACGCCGCGCTCTTTGCCGATGGTGAATGATGACGGGCACCCCGTCTACAATCCCGAGGCCCAGGCCGCACGCGACGCGCTGATCGAGAAGCTCTGCGCCATGCCCCCGATCATGTCGGCGCTCGATGCGCTGCTCGAGCATTTCGGCCATGACAATGTCGCCGAGGTCACCGGCCGGACCAAACGCCTCATCACGGCGAGCGACGGGCGCCAGAAGCTCGAAAGCCGCTCGGCGCGGACCAGCCAGGCAGAGGCCGCAGCCTTCATGGCTGGCAAGAAGCGCATGCTGGTCTTTTCCGACGCGGGCGGCACGGGTCGCAGCTATCACGCCTCGCTCGACGTCATGAACCAGGAGCAGCGCGTCCACCTGCTCCTCGAACCCGGCTGGCGCGCCGACCGCGCGATCCAGGGGCTCGGCCGAACGCACCGAACCCATCAGGCGACCACGCCGCTGTTCCGGCCGGTGACCACCGACTGCAAGGGCGAGCTGCGCTTCACCAGCACGATCGCACGGCGGCTCGACAGTCTCGGCGCGCTGACGCGCGGCCAGCGCCAGACGGGCGGGCAGGGGCTGTTCGACCCGGCCGACAACCTCGAAAGCGAATATGCCTGCGCCGCGCTCCTCTCCTGGTTCGACCTGCTCGCGGCCGGCAAGCTCTCGAGCACCACGCTCGACGATTTCCAGCACCGCACCGGCCTGGAGCTCTGCGACAAGGATGGCGTCCTGAAGGACGAGATGCCGCCGATCCAGCGCTGGCTCAATCGCATCCTCGCGCTGCCCATCGCGCTGCAGAACAGCATCTTCGACGAATTCCTGTCGCTGATCGAAACCCGCGTGAGAACGGCGGTGGAAAACTAGACCACGGTAGCGGCGGGATTGTCCGGCTGCGGGCGGCGTAAAAGTCGTCCACTTT
>NZ_PHHF01000045.1 GCF_003034225.1 Edaphosphingomonas fennica | reverse complement strand
GACCGCCGCGCCGATGTCTTCCTCGGCAGCATCCACCTCGCCGCCGCCATCACATGGTGGTTATGAGTCCCGGCCCTAACCGCCGACAGCACCGGGTCCGGCTTGCCGTCGTCAGTCCAGGCGACGGCTGGCTCAGCTGTGGCGTTCTTGAGGATCGTGAAGGTGCCCGTGGCCTTGCCGACTGGCGGCGCGTTATAGACATCGGGCATGATCTCACCCGCTTTGCGCGCGCGGCAGGCCCGCTTGAGCACGCGTCCATAACCAGACTTGCCCGAGCCGTTCGGTCCGTAGACGATCGTTAGTCCGGCAGGTTCGAACTGCAAAGTCTGGCCGGGGGCAAGCTGATTGACACCGGCAATATCGCCCAGGCTGACAAGCGCTATCGATTCACCGCCGATCGGTGTTGCCGGCAAGTGTGCGGTTTCGAGTGCCGCGGGCTCCAATTCGACGCCATCAGCGCCGTGTTCCTTCTTGCACAAGGCCAGTATTTCGCCGACCGCCGCTTCATCGGGCGTTCCGCCGGTCACGATCCGGCGCAAGGCGTCCCTTTGCCAAAGTGGGCGATCGACTGACCAATCGAGAATGGTTTCAAGTACTGTTTTGTTTACTTTCTTATTCACGCCGTTTCCCCCGAAGCTCAACCTATTGAATATAGTAAGGCGTATCGGAAGTTTGACTCAATGATGAGGCGGCGCTCACGCGCCGCCGAACCTCCAGACAGGAATGCCGAGCTTCTTCGCCTTGTCGGCGAGGTTGTCCTGAATGCCGGTGCCGGGGAAGACCATCACACCGATCGGCAGCACTTCGAGCATCTGATCGTTGCGCTTGAAGGGTGCAGCGCGGCCGTGCTTCGTCCAGTCGGGCGCGAAACCGATCTGCGGCACGCCCCGGTGGTCGGCCCAGCGGGAGGCGATCTTCTCGGCGCCCTTCGGCGACTTGCCGTGCATCAGCACCATATCGGGATGCTTGGCGTGGACCTGGTCGAGCTTCGCCCAGATCAGCCGGTGATCGCTAAATTCGAGTCCGCCGGTGAAGGCGATCTTCGGACCCGACGGCAGGAGCACTTCCTGTTCGGCGCGCTTTCTGGCGGCTAGGAAGTCGCGGCTGTCGATCATCGCCGAGGTGAGATTGCGGTGGTTGACCTTCGACCCGCTGCGCGGGAGCCAAGGCTTGCCGGCGTGACGCTCGTAGTGCTCGCCGGCCTGGTCGCGCATCAGCTCGAACGCATCCTGTCGCTCGACCAGCGTCCTGCCTTCCGCGATGAGCCGCTCGAGCTCGACCGATTTGACTTCGGTGCCATCCTGCTCCCGCTGGGATCGGCGCTGCGCCTGCTCGTTGTCGTCGAGGTCGCGCGCGATCCGCTCAGCGGCGCGGTGGAAGACGTTGACGGTCGACCAGAGGAGATCGTCGAGGTCGGGTTCGAGGCGGGTGTCGCCAAGGGTGGCGATCAGGGCGTCGAAGATGTCGGCGATGGCGCCGGCGACGGCGTTGCCTTCGGGCAGTGGCCGCGGATCGGGTTCGTCCTCGTAGGGGCGGTAGCCATAGAGCTGAAGCTCGGTCAGGGCGTGGTCGGTCGGGGAAGAGGTGTGCTGCGGTTCATGGTCGTCATGCTCGCTCATGGGATGCTCCGTCGGATTTGGACCGCGACCGTCGCGGCCTTCATGGCGACGAAGCCGTCGGGCGGGCCGGACTGGCACCCGGAGCGGCAGCGCAGGGCCGAAGCGCAGCGGAGGGCCGAAGGGGCCGACTATTTTGGTNCAGGGCCGAAGCGCAGCGGAGGGCCGAAGGGGCCGACTATTTTGGTTCGCGATGGAAAGGCCCGAAGGGCCGCCGGAAAATAGTCGGCCCCAAGGTTGCCTGGCCGGACCGTTTGACGGCCGATCGCCCTCTCGAAGGCCGAGGCGCGGGCCTCTTGCGATGGGGGAGCATCCGGCGATGAGCCGCCCCGCATCCTATTCCGGCTACGCTGCCAGCTCCATGAAGCGGGCGACGTCCTGCGGCGCGATCTGGACGCGGATTCCTGCCCGCAGCGCATCGATGCCGAGCATCCGCAAATCCTCGTTGAAGTCCCCGAGCGCCGGCGACAGCACGATCGCCTCGATCCCGGCCTGTTCCGCCCGGTCGATCAATACCGCCATCGCGCCGTCTCCTGCCGGATCATCGTCGCGCGCGATGTAGAGCCGGCGCAGCACGTCCGGAGACCCGAGCGCTCGTTGACGAGCAGGACCGCGCGAGGATCGGAGAGGTGGTCGAGCGCCTGGCCGAGGGTCAGCGGCCGGTTGCGCTCGCGCTGCGCGATGGTGAGGACGCCCCGCGCTGGGACTTGGTGGTGTTCGATGAAGCACATCACCTGACCGCATATCGTACCGGCGGCAAGGTCAGGAAAACGGAGAATTATAAGCTCGCCGAAGCACTGAAGGGCCACACACGCGATCTGATCCTACTGTCGGCCACGCCGCATCAGGGCAATCACTTCCAGTTTTGGATGCTTATCCAGCTTCTCAATCCCACGCTCTTCGACAGCCCGGAAGAGATGGTCGAGAACCGACATCGTCTGAACACAGTGATGTTTCGCCGGACCAAGGCCGATGCATGCAGGCCAGATGGAGAACCGCTCTTCGCACGCCGCTGGGTCCATACCGAGTCGTTCTTGATGAGCGACGAAGAGCGCCGCTTCTATGAGAAGCTGCGGGAGTATCTGGAAGATGGCTTCAATCTAGGGTCGGGACCCATAAACAGGATTCCCTTGGCGTCGGGAATGTGATTCATATGTGGACGCCCCCTTGGCAAGGGCAT
>NZ_PHHF01000071.1 GCF_003034225.1 Edaphosphingomonas fennica | reverse complement strand
GCCCTTGCCAAGGGGGCGTCCACATATGAATCACATTCCCGACGCCAAGGGAATCCTGTTTATGGGTCCCGACCCTAGCTCAAGGATTTCAGGCCGGCCGATCGGTCCAAGTTCCGGGACCTGCAGGATAGGATCATCACCATGCGGAAAAATGCGTCGAGCTTCCTCCTCCTTCTCGCCGCCGTCGCGGCGCCCGTCGCCATCGTCGCGCCGGCGGACGCCCAGCTCCTCAACCGCTTCATGTTCCGCGGGCTGGAGAAGAGCGACATCGCCGCGCTCCAGCCGGTGATCCGCGATAGCCTGTCCGAAGACGCGATCGGCGCCACCCGGCCGTGGAAATCCACCAGCGGCAAGGAAGGCTATGTCCGCCTGCTGGATGGCGGCGCAAAGGCGGGATCGAACCGGGGCACCGTGCGGATCACGCTGATCCGCGCGGATCAGACGACAGACAGCATCATTTTCCAGTATCAGCAGGACGCCAAGGGCGTCTGGCGCACGGTGGGTTGAAGCACGACGCTGGAAAGGCATGGCTTTTCGATGAATGCCGTTTGTCGAAAGGCGCTTGCCGGATGGCGATCGGCCTCCATGGTGCGGCTCCCCACACCATAATCGGGTCGATCCATGCGCCTTTCCACCACCGTTACCCTTGCCGCCTGCCTGCTGGCGGCCCTCCCCGCCGCCGCCCAGAAACCCGAAGAGCCCGCCAAGAACGCGCCCGACAGCATCGAGAAGAAGGTCGCGACCGAAATCGCCGCCAACTGGGCGACCGCGCCTGTCGAGGAAGTCGCCAAGTCCAAGAACATGAAGGTTTCGGTCGGTGGGCGGAGCATCGGCTACACCGCCACCGCCGGCACGCTCACCATCCGTGACGCGAACGGCAAGCCCACCGCCAGCATCTTCTACACCGCCTACACGGCACCGTCGTCGAACGGGAAGCGGCGCCCGGTGACCTTCCTCTACAATGGCGGCCCCGGCTCGGCGAGCCTGTGGCTGCGCATGGGCTCCTTCGCGCCGATCCACGTCCGCACCACCGATCCCACCTCGGTGGCGCCCGCGCCCTTCGATGTCGGCCCCAATGCCGATACGCTGATCGGCAGCACCGACATGGTGTTCATCGACGCGCCGGGCGCCGGCTATTCGCGCCCGCTGGGCGATACCAAGCCTTCGACCTTCTACGGCGTCGATCAGGATGTGGACGCCTTCGCCAAGGCGATCACCCGCTACATCGCCAAGAACAAGCGCTGGGGCGATCCGAAATATATCTTCGGCGAAAGCTACGGCACCACCCGCTCGGGCGCGCTCGCCTACAAGCTGGAGGATGAGGGCGTCGCCCTCAACGGCGTGATCCTGCTGTCCTCGATCATGAACTACGGCATCCGCCAGTCCGGCTTCGATACCATCCACATCGGCTACTTGCCGAGCTATGCGGCGACCGCCTGGTATCATAACCGCGTGGCCGACAAGCCCGCCGATCTCGCCAGCTTCGTGGAAGAAGCCCGCGCCTTCGCCAACGGCCCCTATGCGGCCGCCCTCCTCAAGGGGCAGGACATCACGCCCGAGGAAGAGGATTCGATCGCCCGGCAGCTCAGCCGCTTCACCGGCCTGTCGGTCGATTATCTGAAGCGCGCCAACCTGCGCGTCGATCTCGGCCGCTTCCGCAAGGAATTGCTGCGCGACCAGCGCGCCACCGTCGGCCGCTTCGATTCCCGCTACATGGGCATCGATGACGACGCCGCCGGCGAGGAGCCGGAATATGATGCGTCGAGCACCGGCATCACCGGCCTCTATGTCAGCAGCTTCCAGGATTATCTGACCCGCGAGCTGGGCTATGAGACGGAGCTGACCTATCGCGGCAGCGCCCGCGACGGCGGCGACTTCAAGTGGGACTGGTCGCACCGCGCGCCCGACGGCCGCACCCAGAATGTCGCGGACGTGACGGCCGATCTTTCGGCGGCGATGCGGATCAACCCGCATCTGCGCGTGCTGTCGCTGAACGGCTATTACGACATGGCGACGCCCTTCTTCTCCACCGAGCGCGACCTGAAGCACATGATGCTCGCGCCCAACCTGCGCCAGAACCTGCAGTTCCGTTATTATCCGGCGGGCCACATGGTCTATCTGAATCCGGATGCGCTGCACACGATGCGCGTGGATCTCGAGCGCTTCTACGCCGAAGGCGCGCGCTGATCGGTCGGCGGCGCCGGGCTTCCGATCGAGGCCCCGGCGCCGCCCCCCTTCTTTCCGAGGATTGACCTCGGCACGGGGCCGTGACGATATCGGCCGATGGACGATATCGAGCTGTTCCGGCGGATGGCGCTGGCGATTGCGATCGGCGCCGCGATCGGCATCGAACGGCATTGGCGCGAGCGTGACGAGGCGCGCGGCCAGCGCACGGCGGGGCTGCGCACCTTCACCCTCATCGGCATGCTGGGCGGCGCCGCCGGCCTGATCGAGCGCGACCTTACCGGGCAGGCGGCGCCCACCGGCCTGGTGCTCGCCACCTTCTTCCTGGTGCTGGCCGGCGCCGTCACCCTCTATCAATATCGCGAAACGCAGGACGAACAGTCGCACAGCGTCACCACGGTCGTGGCGGCGATGCTCACCTTCGCGCTGGGCGCGCTCGCCATGCTGGGCAGCATGGCGGTGGCCTCGGCCGGGGGCGTCGCGCTGCTGACGATCCTGTCCAGCCGCGAATTCCTCCACCGCGCGATGCGGCGGCTGCGCTGGGCGGAGCTGCGGTCGGCGGTGATCCTGCTCGCCCTCACCTTCATCGTCCTGCCGGTGGTGCCGGCCGATCCGATCGGCCCGTTCGGCGGCATATCGCCGGCGCGGACGCTGACCCTGGTGATCGTCCTCGCCAGCATATCCTATGGCGGCTACATCGCCGTCCGGCTGCTGGGATCGGCGCGGGGCGAGCTTGTCGCCGGCGCGGTCGGCGGCATCGTCTCCTCCACCGCCGTCACCATCACCAACGCCCGCCGATCGGCGACCGAAGCGCCGGACAAGGCCAGCGGCGAGGCATTGGCGGCGGGCGCCGTCAGCGCGGGCGCGATATCCTTCCTCCGCACCGCGCTCCTCGTCGGCACGCTGGCATCCTCGCTGGTGCCGCTGCTGGTGGCGCCGCTACTGGCGGGCGCCGCCGTGATGATCGGCTATGCGGCCTTCCTCGCGCGGCGCGGCGCCGCCAGCCACCCCGAGCAGCGGCACAAGAATCCGTTCGAGCTCGATTCCGTGGTCCGCATGGCGCTGCTGCTGGTGGGCGTCGCCTTCCTCGCCCAGGCGGCCAGCCAGTTCTTCGGCGATGCCGGCCTGCTCGCCATATCCGCGCTTTCGGGCCTGGCGGACGTCGATGCCGCGACGGTGACGGTAACGGGCATGATGGACCGGCTGGCCCCCCAGGTCGCCGCCCAGGCGATCGCGGTCGCGCTCTTTTCCAACGTCGCGGCGAAGGCGGTCTATGCGGCGGTGCTGGGATCGGCCCCCTTTCGCCTCCACATGGCGCTGGCCTCGCTGATGGCGGCCGCCGCGACGGGCGCGGTGCTTTCCCTCACCACCGGCTGAACGCCCCTTCCGTCCTCCCCGCCGGAAGGCGTAGAGGGGCCTCGGAACGGCCGCCCCCGGTGCGGCGGCCCGGCTAAGGAAGGACGGGACATGACGGGAACGGTGTTCATCACAGGCGCTACGGCGGGCATCGGCGCGGCGGCCGCGCGGCGCTTCGCGGGCGCGGGCTGGAAGGTGATCGCCACCGGCCGCCGCGCCGACCGGCTGGAGGCGCTGGTGGCCGAGCTGGGCGCCGACAAGGTCCACCCCGCCCTCTTCGACATGCGCGACGAAGCCGCGATCGACCGGGCCATCGCCGCCCTCCCCGCCGGCTTCCGCGACGTGGACGTGCTCATCAACAATGCCGGCCTCGCGCTCGGCACCGCCCCGGCGCAGGTTTCCGACCTCGGCCAGTGGCGGCAGATGATCGACACCAACGTCACCGGCCTCGTCACCATCACCCACCGGCTGCTGCCGCTGCTGATCGAACGCAGGGGCGCGATCCTGAACCTGAGCTCGGTCGCCGCGACCTATCCCTATGGCGGCGGCAACGTCTATGGCGGCACCAAGGCCTTCGTTCGGCAATTCTCGCTGGGCCTGCGTTCGGACCTGCACGGCACCGGCGTGCGCGTCACCTCGATCGAGCCGGGCATGGTGGAAACCGAATTCACCACCGTGCGCACCGGCGGCAATCAGGCGGCCTCGGACGCCTTCTACAAGGGCGCGCATCCGATGACCGGCGAGGATATCGCCGAAACCCTGTTCTGGGTCGCGACCCAGCCGAAGCATCTCAACTTCAACAGCATCGAACTGATGCCCGTCACCCAGTCCTTCGCCGGCTTCCAGGTCGCCCGCGACGCCTGATCCGCCAAACGGGAAAGCCCCGCCGATGGGCACCGGCGGGGCTTTTCTTATGGAAGGATGGCGGGGCAGCCGCCGATCATCCCATAAATATCCTGTAATATATCAGGCGTTCGGCGAAGCTTCGACCGATGCCTCGACAGACGCCTTGCGCGGCTTCGCGCGGAGCACGCCGGGCCGGCGATATTCGGCCATCATCGCGAATTTGGGCTCGCTGCCGGCCAGCTCCGCAATGGTCTTGGCGGCGCGCTTGGTGATCTGGCGAACGCGCTCCTTGGTGACACCGGCCTCCTCCTCGACGAAGCTGGGCGTCGCGATGTCGAACAGGCGCGCCTCGACGATCTCGCGGTTGCGGACGAGCCGCTGCTCCAGCTTCTCCAGTTCCTCCGGCTCGATGCCGTGGACCTTGGAACGGAAGCGGACCGGCAGGTGCGCGGCGATATCGGACGGCTGCGGCTGGGGCGCGCGCTTCTTGGGGCGCGGACGGCGGCGGAGCTGGTTGATCGCGGTGGTGCGGAGATGCTCGACATAGCTGTCGACCAGCGATTCCGTGGCGCGGCGGGCGAGATAGTCGGAAGCGCCGGCTTCGGTGTGGGCGAGGGCGTCCTCGTCCTCGATCACCGCTTCCAGCGAGGCTTCCTCGCCGTCATTGCCCTGGATCATGGCGTTGAGCGAGATGGTGGTCGCATCGACCTTCTTCGCCGACGGGCGCTGATCGGTCATCAGACGGAAGCGAAGGCTCTGCAGTTCCCCCCGGATCTGCCAGTTCACGAAGGTCGTGAACTGGGCCTTCTCTGGCTCATAGGCCTGGATGGCGCGGTGCACCGCGATGGCGCAGACCTGCTCGGCATCATCCCAATGGCCGCCCAGGCCATATTGGCGGATGAAGTGGCGGATGCGCGGCGCGATCAGCTTGAGAATGCGGGCAAACGCCTTGTCCACCTCGGCGCGCTGGCGGGCGGTGGGCCGCGCATCGCCTTCCGGGGTGTTCGCGATGACGACCGCGACGGCGGCCTCCAGCGCGACAGTGGTCTTCGACATGTTGTGCCTCCCTGTTCAAGGGGCCGCCTGCGCATCCGCATGCTGTCCCTCACCGGGGGCCTATGTCGCCGACAAAGGTTAACAAAGGTTCTTATCCCATATGGATTGCGGCCATTTCTCCCATATTTTTTGCAGGAGAGACAAATCCGGCGATCGCGGGATTTCAGCTTTTGGATTCAAGGACCTGGAAGCGATCCGGGCGCAGATTGCGGCCGACATAGTCGAGCAGCCAGGCGCGGTGCGCGCTGCTGGCATCGCCGGCGGCGGCGATTCGTTCGCTCGCGCGGGCAGTGCCGACCTGGGCATTCAGCAGCAGGCGGGCGCGATCGGGATCAAGGCCGCCATTCCTGAGGAATCGCGCGGCGTCGCCCAGCCCGAGATGATGGCCGAGATAGGCGATCTCCGCGATCGCCTCCGCCCCCTCGCCCACGCGCAGCCCGCGTTTTTCGAGCTGGTCGATGTTGGACCGGGCATAATCGGCGATCGCGTTGATCGAGGCGTCGCCATCGTAACGCAGCGCCAGCAAGGCGGAGCGCGCATCGTCGCGCACCTTGCCAGCGGCGTCCAGCCAGCCATTGGCGCGCGCCACCGTGTTGAGCCAGGTGCCGGGCCGTTCGGTCTCCCCCTGCCAGGTGCCGGCGAGGAACTGGCCGAGGCCGGCGGCGCTGGATCGCGGGTTGCGCGAATATTCCAGCCAGCGCCCGTCATTGTCCCGCGCGGATTCGGCATTGACGATCGCCGCCAGCGCGGCAGCGGGAATGCCGGTGCGCGCGGCCGCCGACTGCAGCGTGGCACGATAGCGCGCATTGGGGCCGAGGCCGCCCACCCCGCCAGCGTCGCCGTCGTCCCGACGGCCATCGCCATCACGGCGCCGCGCGGACGCCATGTCGCGCCCGCCATCGCCATAAGCGATCGGGGGCTGGGAGGGTTGCGGCGACGCCATTGCCGGCGCGGCGCCCCGCGCGTCCAGCCCGCCACTGAACATCGCGATCAGCGAATCCAGGCTGAACTCGCTGCCCGCGCCGCCAGTGCCAGCCACGGCCGCGCCGTCGTCCCCGGTACCCAGCGCCGCCTGCCACAGGCGGCTGGAAAGCTGCGCCCGCGCCTCGGCCAGGATCAGATCGGCCCGCTGACGGGCATCCACCTGCTGGATGTCGCCGTGCGGGCCGTCCAGCCGCCCGATCATGGCGAGCGCCGCCGCACGGGCCCGCGGCCGAGCGCGAAGGCGGTGGCGGATCGATCGTCGAGCTGGGCCTGCTCCGCATTCTCCCTGGCCCGCTCGGCCTCGGTGCGGAAGCTGTCGGCCGCGGATTCGATCGCCTTGAACGAGCTGTAGGCCGCCATCGCCTTGTTGCGCAGCCGGCCGAGCTGGGCATCCACCACGGCCTGGTCCTCGCGCAGGCGCGCCCGCTGCGCGCACATGCGTTCGACATAAGCGTGGGAGGAAAACAGGATGTCGCCGGCCGCGATCCGCGCCTCGCGCTCCATCGCCGCCTCCACCTCGGCGCGGTTGTTCTCGATCTGGACGAGCTGGCTCACCTGCACGCTGATCGCGACGCGCACGTCGTCGATCTCGCGCTGCTGCACGCGCATCGCGCCGTCATAGGGCGTCTTCATCGGGCTCCGGTCCCTCCATGATGGCGGCCAATGCGGCGAAGGCCTCGCCCGCATAGCCGCGTTCGTTCTTCGACTGGTTCAGCAGCGCCTCGATCCTCGGCGCCAGCAGCACCGCCTGATCCACCTCGGCGCTGGCGCCGGTGCGATAGGCGCCCAGCCGCACCATCTCCTCCATGTCTCCATAGGTGGAAAGCGTGCGGCGCGCGGCGAGACGCACCAGATTTTCTTCCTCGCTGTGCGCGTGGGGCAAGGTCCGCGACACCGATTTCAGCACGTCGATCGCCGGATAACGGCCGCGTTCGGCGATCCGGCGGGTGATGACGACGTGGCCGTCCAGGATGCCGCGCACGGCGTCCGCCACCGGCTCGTTATGATCGTCGCCGTCCACCAGCACGGTGAACAGGCCGGTGATCGATCCCTGCCCGGCCAGCCCCGGCCCGGCGCGTTCCAGCAGGCGCGGCAGCTCCGCGAACACGGTGGGGGTATAGCCCTTGGTGGCCGGCGGCTCGCCGCTGGCCAGGCCGATCTCGCGCTGGGCCATGGCGAAGCGCGTGACCGAATCCATCAGGCACAGCACGTTCAGGCCCTGGTCGCGGAAATATTCCGCCACCGCCAGCGTGGTCCAGGCCGCCTGCCGCCGCATCAGCGCCGGTTCGTCGGAGGTCGCGACCACCACCACGCTGCGGGCAAGGCCATCGGGGCCGAGATCGTCCTCCACGAATTCCTGCACCTCGCGGCCGCGCTCGCCGATCAGGCCGATCACGGCGACGTCGCATTCCGTCCAGCGCGCCAGCATCGACAGCAGGGTCGACTTGCCGACGCCCGAACCCGCGAACAGGCCCAGCCGCTGGCCGAGGCACAGCGGCGCGAAGATATCGAGCGCGCGCACGCCGGTCTCGATCTTGGCGCCCACGCGGGCGCGGGCGGAAGCGAGCGGCGGCATCGCCTTGATCGGGCGCGGCACGGCGCCCGCCAGCAGCACGCCCTTGCCGTCGACCGGGCGGCCGAGGCCGTCGATCATCCGGCCGAGCCAGGCGGTGGAAGGGCGCAGCGCGAACTGGCCGGCGGCGATATCCGCCCGCGCGCCCGATGCGATGCCCTGCGGATCGCTGAACGGCAGGCAGTGGGCGATGCCGCGATCGAGGCCGGTGACTTCGGCCTCCACGGTGCCACCGGGGGAAGCGACGCGGATGCGCGATCCGATCTGGGCGGCGCCGGCCAGCCCCTCCACCTCGATCAGCGCGCCGCGCACCGCCACCACCCGGCCGTAGCGGCGATCGGGCGAAAGCGCGCGCAGCCCCGCCTCGGCGGACGCGAGTGTCAGCACGGGCTGGGCCTCAGGCGACCGTGGCCACCGGCCGGGCCATCGCCTCGGCTTCATAATCGATCAGCCAGCGGCAATCGGCCAGCGCGCGATAGAAATCGGATGTCGCCACCTTCTGGGCGAAGCTGATGCACACCGCCTTGGCTTCCGGCGATTCCAGCGCCTCCATCAGCGCCTGCACCAGCGTGACGATCGCATCCTGGTGGCGCTGCTGATCGGCGCTGTCGATATAGGCCATCATGCAGGCGAAATAGAGCCGGCGGGCCGGCGTGTTCGCCTCTTCCGGGCTCATCACGTCGCGGCCGCGCAGCAGCGTGACGTTGTTTTCGATGCACAGGTCCGTGCGGCCGGCGGCGCGCAGCACCGCGCCGTTGACGATGATCTTCTCGCCGTCGCGAAGGGAAATGCGGAGCGCCATGTCCTGCCTCAAATGCCGTTTCCCGCATTATAGGATGGCGATGGCGGATGCGGCCCCCGCACCCGGAAAATTTTGCCTATATTTGGTCGGCTTCTTCTCCCTCCTACAATGATCGATGGAACAGGCATGTGCCCCCACGGCCGCGCCCGTCACCACGCATAGGAGAATCATGTGAGCCTCTATTCCGCTCTTTATGCCGGCGTCTCGGGCCTCGGGGCACAGTCCACCGCGATGGCGACCGTCGCCGACAACATCACCAACGTGAACACCGTGGGCTACAAGGGCACCACCGCCCAGTTCAGCACGCTGGTCACGAACAGCGGCACCAAGAACAGCTATTCCGCCGGCGGCGTCTCCGCGGCCCCGCAGGCGATGATCTCCGCCCAGGGCCTGCTCCAGTCTTCGGGCAGCCTCACCGATCTCGGCATCGACGGCGCGGGCTTCTTCGTCGTGCGCTCCAGCGCCGATCCGAACGCGCCGATCGCCTTCACCCGCGCCGGCTCCTTCGTGCCGGACAAGAACGGGCAGCTCTACAATACCGCCGGCTATTATCTGCAGGGCTGGCCGCTCGACGAGAATGGCAACTTCGTTAACAACGGCAACATGAACGCGCTGCGCCCGGTCGACATCAACGAGCTGAGCGGCGCCGCGCAGGCCACCACCAAGATCGCGCTGCGCGCCAACCTGCAATCCACCGCCACGCCGCCGACGACGCCGCCTTACGCCGCGGCCGGCGACATGATGAACGGCACGGTGGAACCGCAGTTTGAACGCTCGGTCGACGTCTATGACGCGCAGGGCAATGCCCACACCGTCTCCTTCGCCTTCGTGAAGACCGCGACGAACGAATGGGCGGTGGAAATCCATTCGGAAGGCAATCTGCTGCGCAGCGGATCGCTCGCCTTCAACGGCGACGGCAGCCTCGACGTCGCGGGATCGACCGCCGGCCTGTTCGACGATCTCGCCGTCAACTGGGGCAACGGGGCCGATGCCTCGCCGATCTCGCTCTCGCTGGGCTCGCAGGGCGGGCTCGACGGCATCACCCAGTTCAGCAGCGATTCCTCGCTGCTCTCGTCCAGCGTGAACGGCGGCATCCTCGGCGCCGTCGCCTCGGTGAACATCTCCGACAGCGGCGTCGTCAGCGCCGTGTTCGAGGATGGATCGACCCGCCCGATCTACCAGCTCCCGCTCGCCACCTTCCAGAACCCGAACGGGCTGACGGCGGTTTCGGGCAACGCCTACATCACCTCGCTGGATTCGGGCACGCCTTCGGTCAATCCGGCCGGCTCGCTCGGCTCGGGCAAGATCGCGGCCGGCAAGCTGGAAGCCTCCACCGTCGATCTCGCCGGCGAATTCACCAACATGATCCGCTTCCAGCGCGCCTACAGCGCGTCCTCCAAGATCATCACCACGGTGGACGAGATGCTGCAGGAACTGGGCAACATGAAGCGCTGATCCGCCTGATCCCGCCCGCCAGAAGACCATGAACGCCAGAGGAAACCGCCCGTGTCACTGAACGACATCCTGAACACCGCCGTGTCCGGCCTGTCCGCGTCACAGGCGGCGATGCGGACGGTTTCCAACAATATCGCGAACGTCAACACGCCGGGCTACGCGCGCGAGAAGGTGGCGGCGTCCAGCACGGTCAGCGGCGGGCGGACCAGCGGCGTCTATGTCAGCGAGCCTTCGCGCGTCGCTGACAAGTTCCTGGAGAGCACGGTCTACAACCGGTCGGCCGGCGCCGGCTGGGCGAAGACCGCCTCTTCCTATTTCGACCAGCTCGAATCCCTGCTGGGCGGCGTGGGATCGACGACGGGCCTCGCCGCCCGCCTCGCCGCCGTCTCCTCGTCCGCCACGCAGATGTCGAGCCTGGAGGCGACGCCCCAGTCGATCGCCACCTTCACCGGCAATGTCGATGACATGCTGGACCTGCTGAAGCAGCTTCGCGGCGACACCAACGGCCTGCAGGCCAATGTCGAGTCCGAGGTCAATTATACCGTCGATCGCACCAACACGCTGCTGAAGCAGATCCACACGCTCAACGATTCCGTCGCGCAGCGCAGGGCGCTGGGGCAGAGCACGTCGGGCATCGAGAATGAACGCGCCGCCGCGATCGAGGAACTGAGCGGCCTGATGAAGGTCACGGTGCGCGAGCAGCCGGACGGCCGCATGATGATCGAGGCCGACAGCGGCCAAGTGCTGCTCGACCGCCGGCTGCGCCAGCTCAGCTACAATAGCGGGCCGGGCGCCGCGCAGCCGCTTTATTCGGCGATCGACATCCGCTTCGCCAATAATGACGGCACGCTCGGCGCCTCCACCGGGCAGAAGATCGATTCCTCCGCGATCGGCGGCACGCTCGGTTCGCTGATCGACCTGCGCGACAATGTGCTGCCGGCCTATTCGGGGCAGGTGGGCGACCTGTTCTCCGCGCTGGCCGAGGGGCTGAACGCGGCCGCCAACGCCGGCACCACCGTTCCCGCCCCCGCCAGCCTGCAGGGACGGCAGACCGGGCTCGCCGGCACCGACCGGCTGGGCTTCACCGGCGCCGCCAGCTTCGCGGTCATGGGCGCGGACGGCACATTGCTCGCCAAGGTCGATGTCGATTTCGATGCGCTGGGGCCGACGGCCACGGTGGACGACGCGGTCGCCGCGATCAATGCCGGGCTCGCCGGCTTCGCCACCGCCTCCTTCGTCAACGGCCGCCTCAGCATCGCCGCCGATGCCGCGCCCAACGGCGTCGCCGTGGCGCAGGCCGAAGCCAACCCCGCCAGCCGCGCTGGTGTCGGCTTTTCGCATTATTTCGGTCTGAACGACGTGATCCGCAGCGATAGCGGCGCGATCACCCCATCGGGCTTCACCGCCGCCGACCCGGCCGGCTTCGGCGCCGGCGAGACCGCCGAGGTCGTGCTGCGCGACGCCGCCGGCCGGCCGATGGCGAGCTATACCTACACCGCCACCGGTGGCGAGACGTTCGGCGATGTCATCGCCCAGCTCAACGCCAGCCCGCTTTCCGGCTATGGCAGCTTCGCGCTCGACGATCGCGGCCGCATCCAGTTCACCCCCAATGCCTCGAGCGCGGGGGCGAGCATAACGATCCCGGCCGATTCCACCAGCCGCAACGGATCGGGCCTGTCCTTCTCCGACCTTGCCGGCAAGAGCGCGGTGGACGGCGCCTTCATCCGGCCCGACATCCTCGACAACACCGCCAACCTTCCCCTCGCCCGGCTGAACCTGGGTGCCGCCATCGGCGAGAAAGCGATCGGGCCGGGCGATTTCCGGGGCGCCGGCGGCTTCGTCGACAGCCTGACCAAGGCGATCGACCTCGGCAACAAGGGCAAGGCATCGGTGGACGCGATCACCAGCCAGTTCATCGCCGGCATCGCCACCAAGTCCGCCCAGTCGCAGACCAACCTCGATGCGGCGAGCGCGCGGCTGAGCGACGCCGTCGGCCGGCGCGACAATTTCGCGGGCGTGAACATCGACGAGGAGCTGGCCCAGATGGTGGTGCTCCAGAACAGCTATTCCGCCGCCGCCCGGGTCATGACCACCGCCAGCAGCATGTATGACACGCTGCTGGAGATGGTGGGCTGATCCGCGCCAGCCGCCACCGTCCTCCAGGGAGACAGCCATGAACCGCGTAGCCACTACCCAGCTCAACAGCGTGATGATGGGCAGCCTGCAGCGCACCCAGTCGCTGCTCGCCGCCGGCCAGGCCCAGCTCGCCACCGGCAAGAAGGCGCAGAATTATTCGCAGCTCGGCGGGGATGCCATCCGCGCCCTTTCGGCCAACGCCCTGCTGGAACGGCAGGAAGGCTACAAGGCGTCCGCCGGCAACACCACGACGACGCTGAAATTCTACGACGCGAACCTCAGCGACCTCGAAAAGTCGATGACGAACCTGCGCCAGAAGGTGATGGATTCGCTCGGTATTTCCGATGGCCGCGATCTGGCCGCCAACATCGAGGCCGCATTCGACGACTTCAAGACCATCATGAACACGAAGGTGAACGGCCGCTCGCTGTTCGGCGGCTCGCAGACCGATACCAAGCCGCTCAAGCCGGAAACGCTGTCCGACACGATCGGCCTCGATCCGGCCGATGCCTTCGCCAACGATCAGGTGCGCGGATCGGCCCGGGTGGGTGACGATCTCGATGTCGAATATGGCATCGTCGCCAGCGATTTCGCCGGCAAGTTCATCGATGCGTTCGGCGCGCTCGCCGACCTGGGCGAGCTTTCCAGCCCACTCACCGATGCGGAGCGCACTGCGCTGTTCGCCGCCGTCGATACCCTCGATGCGGGGCTGACGGACGTGCGCACCGTCAATGGCGAGAATGGCCGCAAGATGGCCTATGTCGAGCAGATCGGCAAAAGGGCGGAAGATCGCTCGATGCTGATGACCGAGGTGATCGGCGAGACCGAGAATGCCGATCTCGGCCAGGTCGCCGTCGACATGGCGCAATATCAGCTCACCCTCGAGGCATCCTATTCGGTGTTCGCCCAGCTCAACGGGCTTTCGCTGGTCAATTATCTGCGCTGACGGACGGGCCGGCCCGTGCGGGGCCGCGCCCCTCCCCCGCCTGTTTGCTTACCGCGGGTCGCAACCGTCGGCAGCAAGGGCGCCTCGTCACGGACGGGGCGCCCTTTTCCTTTGGGGCGGCATGGCATGACGCACCCGCCTGTTTCGTCCCCGGCGCTTCTGCTACCGCCGGCCGATGACGCTCCGCATCACGATACCCGACACGCCGTCCGACGCCGATCGCGAGGCCATTCTCGCTCCCTTGCGCGCCTTCAATGCCAGCCGCGCGGGCGACCCCGGCCTGCGCCCGGTGGCGATCCTGCTGACGGACCAGGCCGGCCGGGATGTCGGCGGCCTGTGGGGCAAGATCGCCTATGACTGGCTGTTCGTTGAACTGCTCGCCGTGCCGGAGGAGTGGCGCGGTGGCAATTACGGCAAGGCGCTGATGCAGGAAGCCGAAAGCATCGCCCGCGCCCATGGCTGCGTGGGGATGTGGCTGGACACCTTCGAATTCCAGGCCCGCGGCTTCTACGAGAAGCTGGGATTCGAGCTGTTCGGCGAGCTGGAGGACCATCCGGTGGGCCAGCGCCGGTTTTTCCTGCGCAAGCGGCTTCAGGAACCGGCTGGGCAGATGCTCGGAAATCAGGGCTGAATTTGCCTCATCCGTGGATGGGCTGCCAGGTAGGACAGGTCACCGTTAGGCAACGCTCCGCATCCTCCATTCCCCGTGCCCCATAAGGGTGGCCCCGCAAATCCCCCTCCAAACCGGGTAGTTCTACCGATTGGCCCTCCGGGGCGCTTTTGCGAGACTCGCGCCAACGGCTCCACAGGATCCGGGGAGTTCGCCATGAAGCGTGCCGGTTTCACCCTCGCCGCCCTCCTGCTCGCAGCATCCTGGGGACAGGCGGCCTTGGCCCAGAGCGAAAGCGGCCAGAACGACGCCAACAATCCGCTGACGCCGAAGATCACCTTCAACATACACGATTATTACGTGCCCAAGCTGACCGACGTGCCGGACGAGGATGCCAACCAGCTTCTGTTTCGCGGGCTGATCCCGCACAAGACCTTCGGCCGCGGACAGCTTCTGCGCTTCACCCTGCCGCTCGTCACCACGCCCACAGCATCCGGCCACGCCACCGCCTTCGGCGATCTCACGTTGATGGACATCATCCCCTTCAAGTCCGGGAAGATGGAGCTGGGAGTGGGGCCTCTGCTCGTCGCCCCCATTGCCGGCAAGCACGTCACCGGCAGCGGCAAGTGGCAGGCCGGCGCCGTCGGCCTGCTGATCGCGCCGCAAAAATGGGGGCTTATCGGCTCGCTCCTCACCTACCAGCATTCCTTCGCGGGTGACGACGACCGGCCCGAAACCTCGCTGATGACCTTCCAGCCGCTGCTGATCTACAACCTGCCCAAGGGCTTCTACATGCGCTCCACCGGCACCTGGACCTTCGATCTGGAAAAGGCCGGCGACTATATTCCGCTGGGCCTGGGCGTGGGCAAGGTGTGGCAGGTGGGCAAGACCACCATCAACGGCTTCGTCGAACCGCAATATTCGGTCTGGACCAACGGCGCCGGCACGCCGCAATGGCAGATCTTCGTCGGCCTCAACTTCCAGTTCGCCCTCGCCGCCAAATAGCGGATCGGGCCGCGCCCGACGGGTCTTACGCCCCCCTGGGGCCGGGCGTTGCGGCCTTGCCGGCGGGAATCGGCCCGGCATCGACCAGCTCGGCGATCTCGCCGGCCGGGCTCACGCTGGGGATGGCGGCCATCGCGCGCGATATCGCGGCGGGGTCGACCGATCCCACCGTCCCGGTCAGCATCTCGAACACCGGCGCGGTCGGCAGGCCCTGGAAGGACGCGGCATAGCGCGCCCGGAGCGCCGCCAGCCCATCCTCCTGCCCCAGCATCGCCAGGGACACGGCATAGCGGAGCAGCACCGCCTGATCGACGTCGCTGATCCTGCCGGCGCGCGGCAGCGTGGGCGCCATCTCGCTGGCCAGCGCCGCCCAGTTGCGGTTCTTCCACAATATCTCGACCCGCAGCGGGCCGGCGCCCGGCACGTCCTGCAGCACGGCGAACGCCTCGTCCACCTTGCCGAGCTGGCTGAGCGCCACCGCCTCCACCCGCTTGCGGGCGTGGATCATCTCGTCGGTATAGGGGTTGGCGGCCGTCCTGCGCAGCGCCGCCAGCGCGCGATCGGGGCGCGCCGCGAGGATGTGGAGCGTCGCCACCTTCACCGAAAGCGGCCCCTGCGCGATATCGCGGGTGCGCACGAAAAGCTGGTGCTCCAGAAGATCGCCGGCGCGGGCATAGAGGCCGGAGGCCTGCAGCCTGTCCGCCAGCCGCGTCACCAGGAAATCGCCTTCCGCGCCGCTGGGCGCCAGATCGCGATAATCCCAATAGAGCCCGGCCGCCTGATCCAGCGGCAGCTTGCTGGCGGGATCGAGCGCGGAGGCGAGCTTCGCCTGCAGGCCCGGAACGAAATCCGGCCCCTGCCGGCTGGGCTGGAAGAAGCGGAACAGGGTGGCGCCGGTGCTGAGCGCGCCCTGCAGATTGTCCATCTCGCTGTTCAGGCGATAGCTGAGGCGCAGCGCCCGTTCCTCGACCTGATCGCCGCGCCACACATAGCGCAGGGCATCCAGCTTCTTCAGCGCGGCCGCCGGCGTCAGCGCATGGCTGGCGGTTTCCGCCTCGATCAGGCTGAGGCGCGCATCCATCCGCTGGCCCATCGTGCCGCTCTTCTCCACCCGGGCGAAGCGCAGCCGCGCCTCGTCCGACCGGCCGAGCGCCAGATAGGCACGGCCGCGATAGAGATTGGCGGCGGGATCGCGATCGGGGGTCAGCGCCAGCCAGTGCAGCGCGAAATCGGGGCGGTTGCTTTCCACCGCCGCCCGCGCGGCCGCGATGATGAAGGGCTGGCGCGCGTCGCCCTTGCGGGCGTCGATCGCCGCCTTGGCGCAGGCCACCTGCCCCATCGCCGCTTCGGCAAAGCCGGTTTCGGCCAGCGTGCGCAGGCGCCAGGCACAGGCTTCGGGATTGTTGACGAGGCCCGGCCCCGTCAGCAGCGCGAAGGCATCGGCCGGGCGCGCCATCATCGTCAGCGCGGCCGCGCGCGCAAGGTTGAAGGCATCGACCATGGCGAGATCGGGATCGTCCTGGCGCATCACGTCCAGCACGCCGATCGCCTCGGACCCGCGCCCGCGCCCGATCAGGCTGCGCGCATAATCCCAGCGCGCCTGCTGCCGGCCGGAGGCGGAGGCCCGCGCCAGCATCCGCCAGGCCACGTCCTCCGATATGATCTTCCAGGCGGCGGGCATGGAGATGTCGGGCTGCTGGGCGAGATCGGCGGCGAAGCCCGGCAGGCGCGCCATCTGCGGCGGCGCCGGGGTGGAGGCGATCGCGACATCGTCCTCGGCGGCCGACGCGGCGGTCGGCGCCGGGGGCGGCGGAACCGTGGGCGCCGCGAGCGCCGCGGCGGAGGCGAGCAGCAAGGGCAGCTTCATCACGGCTGCACCTCGAACAGGCCGAAGGCGCCGATCAGCGCGCCGCCGATGCCGCAGCCCAGGATGAACAGCAGGGCGAGCGCGATGGTCGGCAGCCCCGTCGCGGCCGGCGGATCGATCAGCGCGTCGACGGCGTCGGCGGTGGCGGCAACGATCTCGCCCGCGGCCGCGTCATCGGCTTCCCGGTCGCCGCGCCGGCGGCGGGGGATCGCGGTCGTTTGACCCGAGGATACGACCCTGACTCTCTCGGGCTGCTGATCGCGGCTCATCTAGGCACCTGCTTCACACATTTTCATCCTATTATAGGAGATAAGAGCGCGCCGCCGGATTCGCGGCCCAACAATTGAGCAGGCCGAACCGCCTGTTGCGGAGACCTAGATGCGCAAGACTGTCGTGACCGCAGCCACCGCTCTTTCGGCGATGACCAGCGGCAGCGTCGCCGGCGCCGCCGATGCCGGATCGCCGGTGGCAGGCGGCGAATCCCATTTCGTGCAGATGGACCGGATCGAAACCCCGATCTTCAGCCCCAGCCGGATCGAAGGCTCCTTCCAGCTCTCGCTGGTGCTGGAGGCGAAGGATGCCGCGGCCGCCAGCGCGATGCAGGATGAAATGCCGCGCCTGCGCGCCGCCTCGCTTGCCGCCACGCTGGAATTCGCGCGCCTCTATGCGTCCGAGCTTACCGCCGTCGATGCCGAACGGCTGAGCGCGGACGTCACCGCCTCGCTCAAGCGCGTCAATCCGGGCATCGCCCGCGTGCTGATCGTGAAGGTCGCCGCCCTGCCCGTCGCCTGACTGGCTTCGGCCGGGCAATCCGACCGATAAGAGAAAAAGCCCCGGTCCGGTCTCGTGCCGAACCGGGGCTTTTTCATTCCCGCTTGCCGCCCGGCGATGCCGCCCAGGCGTGAAGCCGCCTATCGCGCCGCCAGCCCGCGCGGCGCGGCACCATTCGGGCGCCGCGCCGGGGGCTGCTGCGGCTGCTGTTCCACCACCACGGGCTGGAGCTGGCGCTTGCCCGCCAGCGCCATGCTGAGCTGCACGGCAGCATTGGGCGTCATGTTCGATACGATCATCGCGGTCGAACGCTCGCGCATCCGCCGGGCGATCTCGGTCTGCACGTCGAGATCCAGCCGCTCGAAGATCACCGCCGCCTTGGCGGGCTTCATCGTCTGGTAGATGCGGGCGAGATCGTCGTAGGAATCATTGCCATCGCTGCCCTGGGCACCGCCGCGCCCCGAAGACGACGCCGGCTGCGCGGCTTCCGCCTGGCGCTGGGCGAGATCGGCCTTCAGCCGCGCCTCGCTGGCGCGCAGCGCCTGTTCGCGCAGGTCGAGCCCGCGCTTCTGATCGGCGATCGCCTGATCGCGCTCGCGCACGCTCTGCTGGATCGATGCCCCCAGCCGGCTGGCCGGCGCCGGCTGCTCGGCCGTGGGGGCCGCGACCGCCACGGCGTTGGCGATGACGGAAAGGCCCGCCACGCCGGCGGTAAGCGACAGGAGCGAAGGCTTGCGCACCAGATCGCGGACCACGCCGGGAAGCTGCCCGGCCACCCCGCTCATGCGCGAGAAAAGCGAAGGAGGCGGCGCCATCACGCGGCTTCCGCCACCGTCTCGGCGGGGATCGCGCCGTCATCGGCGACGGCCGCCACCGCCGGGCGCGGACGCTTCGGCTTGGAGCGCGAGCGCTTGCGCGGCGCGGCGCGCACGACCGGCTGGTCGATCGCCGCTTCGGCCGCGGCCTCGGCGATGGCCTCGGCAACGACATCCGCTTCGTCGGCCGGCTGATCCTTGCGATCGGATGCGGTGGCGGCGGCGTCCATGATCCGTTCGGCCACGGCATTGCCGATGCCGACCATCACCGAAAGCTCGTCGCGCAGCGCCTCGCCCGAAGCGATGACGCGCGCATTGGCGGCGCCGTCGGTGGCCAGCAGCGTCTTCAGCTCGCCCAGCACCGCGCGGGCCTGGCCGGTCGCGCGATCGAGCTGCGCCACGGTCTCGCCGAGATCGCCCGACTTGATCGCCCGGAAGCTGCGCATCATCCGCGTGCACTGCACCAGCACCGCCGCGCACAGCAGCGTCAGAAGAAGATTGGTGAAGACGGCGAAAGTCATTTGGGGAAGCCTTTCGAAATGTCGGTCGCAAGCCGGATGGCGATGTTGCTGCAGCGCTGTCCGATATGGGCATGGCCCAGCGGCACGCCGCCGCAATGCACCTCCAGCGGATCGTCGGGCCCGCGATTGAGCGCGAGCGTCTGGCCGACGGCCATGTTCATCACGTCGTGCAGGCGCATATGCTTTTCGCCCAGCACGACATCGACGACGACCTCGGTATTGAAGAGTTCGGCCGCCATATGCGCTTCCCAGATCCGGTCGCGGCCCAGCTTCTCGCCCATGAAGCGCTGGAGCAGCTTGGTGCGGACCGGCTCGATCGTCGCATAAGGCAGCAGGATGTTGAACTTGCCGCCGCGCCCTTCCATGTCGACGCGGAAGGTGGCGACCGCGGCGATGTTGGAAGGGCCGGCGATCGCCGCGAAGCGCGGGCTGCTCTCCACGCGCTCCAGCTCCATCGTCACCGGCTCGATCGCCTCGAACGAGGCCGAGAATTCGTCGAGCGCGAGCTGGACCATCTTCGACACCAGCATGGTTTCGATGGTGGTGAAGGCGCGCCCGTCGATGCGGACGGCGCCACCGCCCTTGCGGCCGCCGAGCAGCGCATCCACCACGGCGTAGATCAGGCTGGAATCGACGGTGACGACACCGTAATTCTCCCATTCCTTCACCTTGAACACGCCGAGCATGGCGGGCAGCGCCACGCGCTTCATGAACTCGCCGAAGCGGACGGAGGTGATCTCCTCCAGGCTGACGTCGATCGCGTCGGACGTGAGGTTGCGCATGCTGGTGGCGAAGGTGCGCACCATGCGTTCGCACACCACCTCCAGCATCGGCAGCCGTTCGTGGCTGATCGTGTTGGATTCGATGACGGCCTTGAGCCCGCTCTTCTGCGCGGGTTCCAGCGCGGCATCGAAGCCGAACAGCGCGTCGATGCCCGCCTGGTCGAACGTGACTTCGGCCCCGACCGGCAGCACCGGCGGTTCGGGCAGGGCGAAATCCTCGAAATCGTCGCCGCCGCCGCTCATTGCTGGACGAGGTCCTGGATCAGCACGTCGCGGACGACGCCGACACCGAGCACATTGGTCGCGCGCGACATCATCTCCTCCTTCACGCGGAACACCGCCGCCGATCCGTTGAGGTCGTCCGGCCGCAATTCGCGAAGGAAGGGCTGGAGCGCATCGAGGATCACCGGCAGCTTCTGCCTCACCTTCTCCGACTTGCCGGCATCGGCCGCGACGATGATGAAGCGCAGCTTGAGGAAGCGGGCCTGCGCGTCGCTGCTGCGCAGGTTCACGATCATCGGCGGCACTTCGACATAGGCATCGCTGCCCGCATCCCCGGCGGCGGAGGCCACGTCCTCGCCCTTGTCGCCGCCGATCAGTGCATAGCCCGCGACCCCGCCGCCCAGCACCAGCGCGGCGACGGCGATGATCTTCGCACGCTTGCCGAAACGCCCCGCAGGCCTGGCCTCGATCGGCACCGCTTCACTGATTGCATTGCTCTGCACGCATTCACTCCCTTGGAGCCGCCGGTCCCGGCCCGCCTAAATCGGCAGGCGGCGCACCGGGAACCGGATTTCCCTCCTATTATAGGATGAGCGTGCGGCAACTTTTGCCTGGCGCCAAAAAGGTCTCGATTTTTCCGAGGTGGGTTGATGGACGTCTCATCCTTTGTGCTGCTCAGCCATGAACAGGCGCTCAGGCGGCGGCTGGACGTGACCGCGAACAATATGGCGAACACCTCCACCGTGGGCTTCAAGCGGGAACAGCCGCTGTTCCACGAATATGTGGAGAAGACGAAGGAAGCCCCCGTCGAGGACGCGAAGAAGACGAGCTTCGTGCTCGATTACGGCGCCGTCCACGATGCGAGCCAGGGCGCCTTCCAGGCGACGGGCAACCCGCTGGACGTGATGATCGACGGCCCGGGCTACATCAATGTCGAGGCGCCGGGCGGCGGCGTCGCCTATACGCGCGCGGGCTTCATCAAGATTCTGGAGACCGGCGATCTCGCCACCTCCGGCGGGCAGCGCATCCTCGACGAGAATGGCCGCGCCATCAACGTGCCGGACGACCAGAAGACGATGGTCACGATCGCCGGCGACGGCACCGTGATGGGCCGCGACGGGCCGCTCGGCCGCATCGCCATCACCACGTTCGACGAGATTAACGTGTCGCCGCGCGGCGACGGGCTGATGGAAGGCACGCGCGGCCGCGTGCTCACCGCGCGCGAGGCCAGGCTGAAGATCGGCGGCGTCGAGGCATCGAACGTGCAGCCGATCGTCGAGACGACGACGATGATCGATATCCTGCGATCCTACCAGACCAGCATGCGCATGACCGAAAGCCTGAACGACATGCGCAAGCAGGCGATCGACAAGCTCGGCCGCGTCAACTGATCCCCCTTCAATTCCTTCACTGAAAGGTTGAACCCATGCGCTCTCTTTCCATCTCCTCGACCGGCATGCTCGCGCAGCAGACCAATGTCGACGTGATCTCGAACAACATCGCCAACATGAACACGACCGCCTTCAAGCGGCAGCGCGCCGAATTCCAGGACCTGCTCTACCAGCAGGTCTCGCGCCCCGGCGCCTCCACCAGCGCGGACGGCACGCGCGTGCCTTCGGGCATCCAGATCGGCGCCGGCGTGCGCACCGGCGGCGTCTATCGCATCTCCGAACAGGGCGCGATGACGCAGACCAGCAACCCCTACGACCTCGCCATCGACGGCGAAGGTTATTTCCAGATCACCATGCCTTCGGGCGAGACCGCCTATACCCGCGCGGGATCGTTCCAGGTTTCCGACCAGGGCGAGCTGGTGACGACCGACGGCTATCGCATCGAACCCGCCATCACCATTCCGCAGGGCGCGGTGGACGTGGTGATCTCCAAGACCGGCGAGGTCCAGGTGAAGATGGCCGACCAGACCGAGCTGCAGACCGTCGGCCAGCTCGAGCTTGCGACCTTCGTGAACGAAGCCGGGCTGGAGGCCATGGGTTCCAACCTGTTCCTGGAAACCGCCGCATCGGGCCAGCCCAACGTCGCCATTCCGGGGGAGCCGGGCTTCGGCGTGCTGAACCAGGGCTTCCTGGAGGCGTCGAACGTCAATCCGGTGTCGGAGATTACCGCCCTCATCACCGCGCAGCGCGCCTATGAGATGAACAGCCGGGTGGTGAAGACCTCGGACGAGATGCTCGCCACCAGCGCGCAGCTTCGCTGACGATCATGGCGCTGCTGCTTTCCATCGCGCTGGCCGTGGCGGGCGCCCCGGCCCCGGCCGCCGCCCTGCCCGCTCCCCCGCCCGCCACGGTGCAGGCGCCGGTGCTGGCGCGCACGATCGAGAAGGGCGAGCTGATGTCCGCCGCCGATTTCGAGACCGCGCCGCTCGGCCCCAATGCGGCGCGCGGCGCGCTGCCGCCGGCCGCCGCCGCCGGCAAGGAAGCCGCACGCCGGCTGATGGCGGGCGCGATCGTGAAGGGCACCGATATCGTGATGCCGCGCCTCGTCCGCCGGGGCGAGGCCGTAACCATCGCGGTGGTTTCCGGCGGGCTGACGATTACCGCCCCCGGCCGCGCGCTGACCGACGGCGGCAAGGGCGACGCCGTGCGCGTCGTCAGCCTCAGCACCAACCGCACGCTGGATGCCGTGGTCGACCAGCCGGGCCGCGTCCGCATCGCCGGGCAATGAAAGGGTCAAGGGACATGAAACGCATCGCATCGGCGCTGATGATCGCCACCCTGCTTTCCGGCTGCAGCGTCGCGGACCGGCTCGCCAATGTCGGCCGCGCGCCGAAGATGTCGCCGATGGACGATCCCACCGCGCCGATCATCGAACCGTCGCTCGGCAACCAGGCGGCCGCCCACCGCGCCGGCCAGGCATCGCCGCCCGAACCCCAGCCGACGGGCGCCTCGCTGTTCCGCACCGGCGCGGGCGCCTTCTTCCGCGATCAGCGGGCATCGCGCGTGGGCGATATTCTGACGATCCGGATCAACATCCAGGATCGCGCCAGCTTCGACAATTCCACCGCGCGCACCCGCGACGGATCGGAAAATGCCAGCCTTGGCCGGCTGTTCGGCCTGGAACCCGGCAATCCGGAGCTGGTGGGGGCCAATTCGGCTTCCAAATCGACCGGCAGCGGCAACACCACCCGCAGCGAGCAGATCAACATGACGATGGCCGCGCTGGTGACGGGCGTGCTGCCCAACGGCAACCTGCTAATCCGCGGCCGGCAGGAGATGCGCGTCAATTTCGAGCTGCGCGAGCTGATCGTCTCCGGCGTCGTCCGGCCCGAGGACATCGCCCGCGACAACAGCATCGCCCACAGCAAGATCGCCGAAGCGCGAATCAGCTATGGCGGGCGCGGCCAGCTCACCGACGCGCAGCAGGCCCGCTGGGGCCAGCAGATCTACGACGCGCTGTTCCCGTTCTGAACGCAGGGGCCGGGGAGGAAACTCTCCGGCCCTCCGCACGAACGGCCGCCGTGGGCTTTCCTCGATCCGGCGGATATTTGGGCGTTTCGAATCTGTAGCTTGGCGGGCGCACCATGCCCTCGCTAAGGCGGCGGCATGAGCATCATCGCCACCATCATGAACGCGGCCACCGGCCAACCCATCCAGAAAATGACCTTCGGCCGCATGCCCAAGCCCTGGGTGAGCCTCACGCTCGAATCCGGGGAGAAAGTCACCGCCGAACGGATCGATGTCGGTAAGCCGGCGCCCGGCAAGTTCGTTGCACCTGTCGAGATCTGGGTGCGATCGAACGGCTGACACTGTCACCGAATGATTGCAATCCCAGTCACTTGATCCAACGGATGAATTTTCCAGAAATATTCCTGCATGGATATTTCAAATATCTGCCAAAATAATCCGGCCAGTCATCGCCGAAATACTCGAACGAATTTGTCGGGTCCATCTAGGGCAATACGCTGACCATAGGTATTTGCCCCGATTGCGTGAAGCGCTGATCTGGCCGCTATCCGGATGCGGTGGAGGCAATGTGCAGAACCGGTGCAGCCAGCGCCTTCACGCGGCGATCATGTGTCGGCCCAAGCCGAAGGCGCCGCGCTTGCGACATGTCGGCAACGTCACGACAGTGAACGCCGACTTTGCTCGTGGTGCAGCGCTTGGCCGCCATCCAAAAGCAGACATTCCTTCAGTGGCACCTGCAGTCCCTAAGAACTGCCAATTTCCGGCATAATCCGATGAGGATGCCCTGATACGGATGCGGTTCCGCCCAACCCTATCGGCTTCTTAATTGGATGATGCTATCGGCTACCTTCAAGGTTTGGGGGAGAGAGGGGCATGAATCAAGTCAGGAGATTGGGCTGGGTTTATTTCGTCGGCTTCATCGCGGTTGTCGCCATCGGTTATGTGCCGACCTTTCACGATGCGCAGGGCAACTTGTTCGGCCTGTTCAAGCTCGACCTTTATGACGACAGTCTTCACCTGGCCTCGGGCCTGTGGGCGGGCGCGGCGGCGGCGATCTCTTATGGCGCGTCCCGCCTTTATTTCCGGCTGTTCGGTCCCCTCTATTTTGCCGATGGCGTTCTCGGCCTGTTGACGGGCAGCGGTTATCTGGACGGTGGCATCTTCCTTTATGGGCCGCTCGATCTGCCGTTGACGACACGGTTCTTCGCCAATCTTCCGCACCTCATCATCGGCGGCGTGGCGATATGGATCGGCTATCGGCTGGCCGCGCGCGTCTCCGCACTGCCGGCGTGAAACGCCGCTGGAAGATTGCGCTCGGCCTCGGTGCCGTCGCCATCGCGGCGATAGCGGCGCCGATGGCCTATATCGAGATCGGCTGCCGATCCCCGATGCCCGGCCTCGTCCAGGGAGATTATCGATCGCTGCTTTCCGAAAGCGATCGCCGTCCCGAGGCCCGGACATGGCTCACCTATCCCGAATGGCATATCGTCTATTCGGCCGACAGCCTGGGCCGTCATCTGGCGGCAGGCCGGCCGCCCAGCAGCTATCCCTATGGCACGGATATCGCGGCCTTCTGGTCAAGCTTCTGCGCGCTGAATGGCGTGACCCGGGGGAAAGGCGATGCCGGCGACGCCAAGATCATGATCTATACGATCGGGATCAGCTATACGGCCGAACTCGCCATCAAGGCGGCTTATGAGCGGACGATCGGCCGCTTCGCCGAATGGTTCAGCGGCTGGACCAGCGCGGACGATCGGCATGCCGCGCGCACCCAGCAAGCCTATGGCGCCTTCATGCATGAAACGCCGTGGTATCGCTTTCCCTTCGGCGAAGCGCTGACCGAGGGATGGCGGACTAAAGAAGCCGATCTATTGTTCCGACATTGGGAGCGCCGCTTTGCGCTGACGGCCGAATATGGCGTCAAGGCGGGCTATGCCCGGCTGATCGACAGGGCGAGCGGTGCGGCGCTCGGGCGGGATGCCCTGACGATCCGTTTCGTGGCGCGGGCGACGCCGCAAGCCCTATTGGCGATCGATTCCCAGCTGAAGCCGGTGCGCACGCTGCCCGGCGGACTGGTGGAGGTGGAAGCCCCCCGATACGCCCAGTTCAGCGCGTTGCTGGCCAAGCTTGCGGCATCGCCGGTCACGCTGGTGGAAATCGCTGGCAATGACGACATCTTCCTCACCGCAGCGCTGCCCCGGGGCAGGATGTCCGGGCTGGGGAATACCGGCCTGCTGTTGTCGATGCCGCTTGGGGAACGGCCAGGATGGCGGCGCATCGGCGTTTCGACCAAGGTGGCCGCGCTTCTGCCGACCATGCGGCGGATCGAGGCTGCCGGTGGCACGATCGAACATGTCTACGATTATTAGACGCGGAATGCGGGTGGCCGCGCAGCTCGGGCTGGTGCTGGGCGGCTGGCTGGCGATCATGGCGGGCCTGCCTTTTGTCGGTCCGGCCGGGAGGCAGGTCGCCGTCGTCGGCGATGCCGCGCATGCCGCCAGAGCCATCGCGGCGGCGGGCGGAGTCGTTGTCGAGCGCCGCCGGGGCGCGACTCTCGCGCGCTCCGATGACCGCGGATTCGCATTGGCGCTCTATCGCCACGGAGCGCCGCTCGTCATCGAGGGGCGGATCGCGGCGGGCTGCTTCAGCCGGTCTGCAACCCGGTGACGGCCGGCGCATAGCGCGCATACCAGGTGTTGCTGAACAGCCCGTCCGGGTCCCAGCGGCGCTTCTCGGCCAGGAAGGCCGGCAGCTCCGGATAGGAACGCACCAGCTGCGCCGTCGTATAATGCAGCTGGTAGGGCAGGAAAAAGCGTCCGCCCTCCCGATCGCACAGATCGATGAGATCGCTGGTGAGCCTGGCCATCGCCGCCGTGCCCCCGGCATCGGCCGGCTGGTTCAGATAGAGGACAACCGAGAATGCCGGCTTGGGCGCATAGCTCAACGCATTGGCCTCCGCCCCCACGGCCCGGATCGAGGCATTGACCAGATTGACGTCCCGTTCGCGGAACAGCGCCCGCATGCCATCGATGAACGGCACGAGGCGATCCCGCGGTACGAAATATTCATGCAGGATGTCCGTCTCGCGCGGCAGCGCGTCGCGCAGATAGGCGACGCTGTCGTGCATCGGATCGTTGCGCGAGACGAGGCAGGCTTCGCCGTCCCCCATCGCCTGCGCGCGTGGGATGGTGCAGCTTTCCAGGCGATGTTCGACATTCTTTTCCGCCCACCACTTCGCCGCCTTGAAGAAGTCGTTGCGCTTGGAAAGATTGACGGTGAGCCGCCGCAGCTTGGTCGACGACACCTCTCCCAGAGGCGCACGCGGCAGCGATTGATCGGCCGGTACCTTGCGGTAGGCATAAACGAGCGCCTCCTGCAGCAGGCTGCCGGGTGCGGTCGACAGATGCGTGTAGGTGAGGCCAATGGCCGGATCGGCCTCGATCGCGGCGAAGGTCTCGGGGAAATCGCGATAGCTGATCAGGCTTCGTTCGGATCGGTAGACGTCATTGGGAACGACTTCCAGCTCGGCGGACAACAGCACCCCGAACAGCCCGTATCCCCCTACCACATGCGCGAAAAGATCGGCATTCTCCGTCCGCGAAGCGGTCACGATACGACCGTCGGCCAGCATCAGCCGCAGGCTGCGGATCGAACCCATTACGGCACCCGATTGGTGATCCATGCCATGCGCGTTGACTGAGATGGACCCGCCGACCGTGAAGATGTCGGTCGACTGCATCGCCTTCACCGCGAATTGCGGATGGATCGCGTTCTGGATCGCGTGCCAGGTCGCCCCCGATCCCACCGAAACGGTGCGCGTCTTCGCATCGAGCCGGATCGCGTTCAGCCCCCGCATGTCCAGGATCACACCCCCGGCACGGAATGCCTGCCCGCCCATGCTGTGCTTCATGCCGGCGGCGGTCACCGTCAGCTTATGCGCCCGCGCATAGGCGAGCGCGCGGGCGACGTCCGCCTCATTGCGGACGGCCACCACACCGGCAACCGGCGTGCGGTTCAGGCAGCTCGCATCATTGATCGTGCCCGCCCGCTGCGCCCAATTGGGCTCCGCCACGGCTGCCGGCACGCCTGCCAAAGCGGAAAGCGGCGGCAGGATACCGGCGCAATCCTTCGGCCCCGTGGGATCGGCGGCCAACGGCAAGGCATAAAGGGCGGCACCCCCGGCCGCGAGCGCAACCACGGACACGGTGACCAACAGCTTATGTCGCCTCATCATTTCCCCCTGTCCGGTGCGGTCGCTGCGTCCAAGGCCCCAAAAAACGCCGCAGGATCCTCGATATGCGGAATATGTCCCACGCCCGGCAAGCGCGTGAAGGATCTTGCGCGGGTCAAGGCGGCTATATGTTCGCCCTGAGCCGGCGGCGTCACCGTATCGGCGGCGCCCCAGATGATCGCGACCGGTCGCGCGATCGCGGCCAGCCGCTCGCTGCGACGGCTCCATCCGCCGTCATCCGCGGCGAACAGCACCGGCAGCCACGTTGCATAGTCGGCCGTGGTCCCCGGTCGCCGCATCGGCTGACGCAACGTCGTGATCCAGCGGTCCGTCATATCCTTGCGCCACCATGCTTCTCATGAGCGGGCCGATCGCCCATGGGTTTGTTAGGGTGACAGATGTCAGCGGCTGCGCGATAACGGCGGTCGACAACGTCCGTTCGACAAGGCTCCCCGAGCCAACTGGATCGAGCTTGCCCAGGGCCGCATCGACCAGAATCAGGCTGCGCACTTGCGCTGGCGACCTTAGGGTCAACTCCGTCGCGGCACCGGCACCGAAGCTGTGGCTCACGACGACAGCGGGCTGATCGGTGGATGCCTGGAGCACTTCGCTGAGGCGAGCTGCTTGGCTCACGCGGTCGTATCGAGCTGCCGGATCCCTTGCCGAATAACCGAACGGTGGAATGTCCACCGCGATGACGCGCCAGCCTTGCCTTGAAAGATGAGCGGCTACATCGCGCCAAAAACCGCTCCAGGCCGCAGTGCCATGGACAAGTAGAATAGGTGATCCGTCGGCCCGGCCGCTGATCGTGATGGCAACGGCACCAAGTGACGTTTCGATCAACGTCGTGCTTGGAGGAATCGAGGCGTCGGATTCGCGAAACCAGGCCAGCAGCCGCAAGCTCGCCAACAGGATCAGGAACGCAAGGATCAGCACGCCCGACGCGAAGATTGTTCTTCTTAGCAAGCGCCTCATCCGCTCCCCTCCCCCTGGAATCGAATATGAGAACAGGCATTACAAAGCCATTGCCAGATTATAAAACCAGCGAACTTTCAATGCGATTTGGCAGTTGCCGCCGACAAAGCGGCCACCTCAAGTTCAAAATCGGCTGCACAATAGCTGTCATCGGTTCGGAATGAGAACGATGACCGGTTTCGGGAGGCAACCAGAGGCCGGAACGGCGGCTTTAAGCGCCTGCCAAACGAACTTCGAACGTCCGGAAAGTCGACGAGTAGAGACGATCAGTTGTCCGTTTCGGTCATCCACGATGGGATATCGCGCCGGACACGAAGCACGCGCCAGACGTCAATATGATCTTCCCGCTCAAGATCGGAAACGAGATAAGGAGCCAGCGTTCGGAAACGGTGAGCATGACAGTATCTGCTCCGCGTCGGTATCCGATACCGTCGATAAACCGTCAGCCTGTCTGTTTTCCAACGGAAATTTCTGAATGCCTGCGGACGCTTCCGGAAGGGGTAATGGTGCCCAGGGACGGAATCGAACCGCCGACACCGTGATTTTCAGTCACGTGCTCTACCAACTGAGCTACCTGGGCAGGAAGCGTTGGAGCGCGGCCTATAGACAAGGCTGCTAGGGCCTGTCCAGCCCGTCTTCGACAATTTCTTGCCCCTCCGGATCGCTGGCCGGGCCGGGGGTGCGATAGGCCTCGCCGAGCCAGTTCAGGAGATCGCGATCGCGGCAGCCCTGGCTGCAGAAGGGGGCGTGCGCGGGGGTGGCGGGAGCGCCGCAGAGCGGGCAGGCGCCGCGCTTACGCCGGGAGGGGGCCGATGTGGACATGCCCGCTTGATATGGCGAGCGAAGCCTCGCTTCGCAAGGCGAGCGGAAGGCCGCGGCGGCGCTCCAGCAGCGCCTGCCAATCCGGGCGCGCCGCGATCACGGCGATGACGGCGGGCGCGGCGGCGATCTGGACGGTGCCGGCACCGGCGGTGCGCTCCGCCCGGCGCAGAAGGGCGCGGGCCGCAGCAACGGCCGGTTCGCTGCGCAGCAATTCGGGCAGCGAGGCGCGGCTGCGGCGGCGGACGATCTGGAGGAAGCCGAAGCCGTTGACGGCCGTCCGCTCGAACGGCTGGGGAAGCTCGGCATCGACGGCGGCGGCGGCGGCCTGGCGATCCGCCTTGGCGCCGACGGTGGGCAGATCGATGCCGATCGAGCCGCTTATGCCCATCCGGCGGATGGCGCGGGCGGCAGCGCGGGCGCCGGCCACGGCCAGCTCGGCCGGCGGCAGCGGGCCATCCACGTCGAACAGGGCCATGGCCGGCGTGAGGGAGAGGCGGAGCGCACCGCCGGGAAAGGCGATCTCGCCGGTCAGCGCCTCGTCGAGAAGCTCGGACCAGCCGGCCGCCTCCAGGCGATCCTCGCCATGGCTGGCGAGACGGACGACGGGGATACCGGTGGCGGCGATCCGCTGGAGGAGATCGGGGCCGTCCGTGGGCAGCGCATCGGGCAGCGCGGCGCGGGCGATGGCGCGCTTCGGTCGGCCGGGTTCGGGAATGGCGGCGCGAGTGATCTCCACCAGCAGGCGGGCGCCTTCGGTGACGCCGCGCGGCGGCGGCTCGATCAGCGCCTCGCCGCCCTCGCCTTCCAGCGTGACGACGGCGCGGCGGCCGGGAATGAGGACCTTGGTGAGCCGGGCCGGAATGACGGCGCCGGCGCGGGGGCCCGCGTCGTCGGGCTCGATCGCGGCTTCGAGGATGCGGCCCTGATCCACCAGCGCGGCCCGCGCCTCGCCGATGCCGTCCTCATAGAGCCATTCAGCCAAGATCGCCTTCGCCGGGCATCACGCCGCCGGCTTCCAGCAGCGCGCGGGTTTCGAACAGGGGCAGGCCGACGACGCCCGAATGGCTGCCGGAAAGGAAGCGGACATAGGCTTCGGCGCGGCCCTGTATGGCATAGCCGCCGGCCTTGCCGTGCCATTCGCCGGACCGGAGATAGCGATCCACCTCCGCTTCCGTCAGCCGTTTGAAAGTGACGATCGAGACGGATTCGCGATGGCGGGCGCGGCCCTCGGCGTCGATCAGGCTGACGGCGGTGATGACGCGGTGGCGGCGGCCGGAGAGCAGTTCCAGGCAGCGGCGGGCCGTGGCCTCGTCCTCCGCCTTGGGCAGGATGCGGCGCCCGGCCGCGACCACCGTATCGGCGGCCAGCGTCACGCAGCCCGGATGCCGCGCGGCGACGGCGGTCGCCTTTTCGGCGGCCAGCCGGCGGGCATAGGGCAAGGGCAGTTCGCCGGCGCCCGCCGTCTCGTCCACCTCCGCCGGATCGACGGCGGCGGGCACGATACCGAGGCGGGCAAGCAGTTCCAGCCGGCGGGGGCTGGCCGAGGCGAGGATCAGGGACGGCATAGGCGGCCCCCGGCCGATCGCCCGAGACGGCCGATCACTTGAAGCGATAGGTGATCCGGCCCTTGGTCAGATCATAAGGCGTCAGTTCGACGAGCACTTCATCGCCCACCAGCACGCGGATGCGGTTCTTGCGCATCTTGCCGGCGGTGTGGCCGAGAATCTCATGGTCGTTCTCAAGCCGGACGCGGAACATGGCGTTGGGCAGCAGTTCCACTACTTGCCCGCGCATTTCGAGCAGTTCTTCCTTAGCCATCAGGCCCCTTGATGTTAGAGTCGCGTGGAGAAAAATCGCGCCGCCTTAGCGCCAAGCAGCCAAAAAGGGAAGGTCGACGATGCGGCCTTCGCGTTTTTCGGGCATCCGGCGGCGGCCCATTTCCAACGAAGTTGAGGAAGTTGAGGATATAGAACGCATCTTCAACTTCGCGCCCGATATGGTGATCCGGCGTGCCGGAACAAGGCGAATCCGCCCCGTCCGGGGACGAGGCGGATCATAACGCAACGCAACTATTGTAGGACAGGCCGGCCCCCTGCCCCGCCGTCGCGGGATCGGGGGCCGGCGGATATCGGCCCGAACGACGGGCCGGAGCCACTTCAGGCGGCGAGCCGGCCGGCGCCATGGCCGCCGCCGCGATCTTCCGACCCGATCCTGAACTGGGATGCCTGTTCGGAAAGCGCATTCACCTCCGAATTCAGGTTGCGCGCGGCGGCCGAGGTCTCCTCCACCATCGCGGCATTCTGCTGGGTCGACTGATCCATCGTCGAGACCGCGACGCTGATCTGCGAGATGGCCGACGACTGGGCCTGGTTGTCGCTGGCCATGCCATCGAGCAGGCCATGCACCTCGCCCACGCCCTCGGCGATGCTCGCCAGCGCATTGTCCACGCGCTGGACGGCCTCGACGGCGGTGCCGATGTCCGTCTGGGTGAGGGTGAGCTGATCGCGCGCCTTCTTGGCTTCCTCCTCGGCGCGCATGGCAAGCGCGCTGACGAGATCGGCGACCACCGCGAAGCCGCGGCCCGCCTCGCCGGCGCGGCCGGCTTCCACCGCCGCGTTCATGGCGAGGACGCGGGTCTGGAAGGCGATCTTGTCGACGCCCTCGATCACCTCGTCGATGCCCTTGGCGCTTTCGCGCACCCGGTCCATCGCCTGCACCGCCTCGTCCGCCACGTTGCGGCCGCCGCTGACGGTGGAGATCGCCTGATCGGCCCGCTGCACGGTGCGCGTCGCGGCCTTGGCGGTCGCCTTCAGGCGATCGTCGATCTGGGCGAGCGCGGCGGAGGTCTCCTCCAGGCTCGCCGCGTTCGCCTCGGTGCGGCGGGCGAGATCCTCGGATGCCTGGGCGATTTCCTGCGATCCGGTACGGATGGCGCCGGCGCTCTGCATCACCGCGCCAATCATCCGGCGGAGACCCGTGACGGCTTCGTTGAAGTTGGCCTTCAGCACGGCATAGGCGCCGGGGAAGTCGGTCCGGATCTCGGCCGTGAGATCGCCGTCGGTGAGGGCCGCGAGCCCATCCCCGATCGCGCTGGTGATGAGCTTCTGCTCCTCGGCGGCGCGGGCATCGGCGGCGGCGCGATCGGCGGCCGCCTGGCGGAACACGTCCGCCGCGCGGGCCATCGTGCCGATCTCGTCATGGCGGTCCGTCTGCGGCACGGCGAGATTCTCGCCCTTGGCGAGGCGATCGACCGCGGTGCTGAGTTCCGCCATCGGCCGGCCGATGATCGAACGCGCGGCATAAAAGAGCCCGGCGAGCGCGGCGCCGACGATCAGGATGCCGCCGACGATGAGCTGCCATGCCAGGCTGTTCGCCGGCGCGTTGATCGTGGCTTCGGGCACGTCGAGCACGACCGCCCAGGTGGTGTTGAGGCCCTTGAACCGGACGGGCCGGATGGTGCGTTCCACCGCGACGCCGCCGATGTCGATGTCGTCGAGCGTGATCGTCTCGCCGCTGGCGATCGCGGCCTTCACCTTGTCCAGCCCCGGATCGGCATAGGGCTTCATGCGCAGCGCCGCATCGGGATGCGCGACCCACATCGCCTGGTTGGAAAGCAGCATGACCTTGCCGGTGCCGAACGGCTTCAGCTTGCCGAGGCGCGCCGAAATGTCATCGAGGGCGAGATCGACTCCGGCCACGCCGACGACCTGGCCGTCCGCCTTTATGGGGATCGAAATCGACGTTATCGTCACGGGCTTGCCGTCGACTTCCTCGACATAGGGTTCGATCAGCGAGGGCAGGCCGCTGTCACGCGGCGTCTTGTAGTAATCGCGGCCATATTCGCTGCGACCGTTCATCGGCTGCAGCACGACATTGCCCGCGCTGTTCTTGACCCAATAGGCCATGAACTCGCCGGTTTCCGAACCGGGGCGGCCGACATTGGCGGCATCCTGGCCATCGAAGCCATTGGGTTCGGCGACGACCCAGCTTCCGAGGATCAGCGGCGACGCATCGATATTGGGCTTGAGCGTCGCCATGGCGAGCCCGCGATCGCGGGCGCCGGCCTGGCGGAGCGTGGCGACCGTCGCCGTCATCGAACGGGCGGTGGCCTCGACGCGGCCAAGCTCGGCCTCGAGCGCGTTGGTTTCGGAATCCGCCTGCGCGGTGGTGGCATCGCGCGACAGCGTTTCGACCACCGAATTGGACTGGTAGATGATGAAGGAAAAACCGAGGACGAGCAGCAGCCCGATCGATAATCCGGCCACCGTCATCAATTTGCCGGCGATGGCCATCCGGCTGAACATTGCGTGCATAACGTTCACCTGCGTTCGGGCCACGATCGAGCGGTGACCTCTTTATCTGGGTCGGCCGGTCCATCGGGAATGCATGGGCGACCGGGCATGGCGCGGGTGGCGATCGCGGAGGATCGGCACCCTAGGTTCATTATATGAAGGGCACGCGCCGCGGCGGGCGATCCGGCAGCGAATATTACGCATTTTCAGCATGAGCCGATCGGGAATGGCGTCATGAAGGCCATATCGCGCATGTCCGGGGCCTCGACATGCGCGAACGCCCGCTTGCCGACCGGCGAGCGGGCGATTTCCATGCGCGGCGGGAAACGGCCGGCCCCCGGCCGTGGCGCCGCCGCCGCCCCTCAGTTGCGGCCGATCGCGCTTTTCAGGAGCGACATCTGCTTGCGGTAGAGGTTGGTCATCGCCGTGAAATCGGCCTGCACCTGCCCCATCTTCAGCAGTTGATCCTCGATCGTGACGTTATTGCCGTCGGGCTTGGTCTCGGTCGTGTCGCGATCCAGCACGACATTGCTGCCCGCCTGCGGCGGCCGGGCGCCAAGCGCCGCCATGCCGCTGGTCAGGCTGATGCGGGGGCGGACCACGCGGGGAGCGCCGCGCGTGCCCTGCGCCGCCAGCAGTTCCGAAAAATCGGGCGCCTCCACCTCGCGCGCCTTGAAACGGGGGGTTTCGTTATTGGCGATATTTTCCGCGATGACGCGCTGGCGTTCGGCCAGATGCTTCATCGACTGGTGGATGCCGGTGAGGAGCGTGGGCGCGGTGGCCATGGCTGTTTCCTTGTTCCCCGCGATCAGGCGCCGCCGGTGAGGCGGGTGAGCGCGGCCTGATAATTGGCGAGCTGGCGCTGCTGGTAGGCCGAACCCTGGCCGTTGAGCGTGCCATCGACCTGAGCGGCCTTGGTGGAATCCCAATAAAGCGAGCGATAGGCCGTCTGCGTCATCGAGATGGCGGATTCGAGCTGCTTGGCGGCATAGGCCGCGTCCTTGGCGTTGAGCAGGTTGAGCGCCGCGCTGAGATTGAGGCCGAAGGTGCCGCCGGGCTTCACCTTCGGGTCCTTGTCGCTCGGCGGCTTGTTGGCGGCAAGGCGGGTCGATTCCATGCCGAGCTTGACGAGCGCGTCGCGGCCTTCGGCCCCCGCCACCAGCTCGACGGAGCGGCCCGCCTTGGCGGTGACGCGCAGCTTGGTGACGCCGTTGATCGTCGTCGCCATCACGCTCGCGGCATTGCCGGTGATCTTCGATATCTTGGCCGCGAGCGACTTCATCGTCTCGCCGGCCTCGATCACCACCTTCTTCACCCGGCCGCCATCGACGCTGACGCTGAATTCGTCGCCCGCGCGCAGCGTCGTCTGCGAAGTGAGCGTGGTCGTTTCGGCGGGGTTCACCGTGCCGCGCGTGAGGCCAAGCGCGCCCAGCGCCGTATCGCCGCCGGTGGCGGCGGAGACCAGCACCGGTTCGGTCTGCTGCGTGGCGCGGCCGAACTGGCGGGTCGTCTCGATCGCGCCGGTGGCGGCGTCGATGCGGCTGACGAAACCGTCGACCGCGCCGGTGCGCGTGCCGCCGAGATCGCCGGTGGTGCGGCCGCCGACATAGAGCGCGCCGTTCATGTAAGCGACGCTGTCGATCTGGTCGCTGCCGGCCGAGGCGATATAGGTGGTGCTGGCGCTGCCGAGCGCGGTATCGATGCGGGTGACGAAGCCGTCGCGGCCGCCCGCCATGCCGTTCACCTGCGCGCCCGCGATCGGCGCGATGGTGGCGCCGACCACGGCGATCTCGCCCGTATCCGAAACCGCGATCGCGCGCGCATCGGCGGTGCCGAGCGTGATCGACCCGAGCTCGGTCGAAAGCGCCTGCGGATCGACCTGGCGGAGCTTCGCGGTGCCGCCATCCTCCTTGGTCAGGATCAGGAGCTTGCCCGATCCGTCGACCGCCAGCGCCGTCACCGTATCGGCGCCGCCGCTGTCGATCGTCAGCCGTTCCTGCACCTTGCCGTTGGCATCCAGCCGCGCGACATAGGCATCGCCGCCGCCGGTGGAGGCCTTGCCGCCCACGAAGATCGACCCGTCGGGACCGACCGTGACGGCGGTGGCGCTTTCATTGCCGACCTTGGCCACGGTGGTGGAGAATATCTCCGCCCCGTCGGCGCCGAAGCGGGCGACCAGCATGTCGCTGTCGCTGCCCTGCACCGTGCCGGCGACGACCAGATCGCCATTGGGCGCGATGCTGATCGCGGCGCCGCTCGATTCCCCGGCCAGCCCCAGCGTGCGCTGCCAGACGACCTTGCCTTCGCTGTCGAGCTTGGTGAGGAACAGATCCTTGTCGCCATCGGCGAGGTTGGCGCCGAGATCGCCCTCGGTGGTGCCGACGACATAGCTGTAGCCCTGCGCATCGGTGACGATCGCGCCCGCGCGCGTATCGGCCAGCACCTGCGCGGGCTTGGGCGCGTCGGCCCCGCTCGTCCCCGTCTTCTTCGCATTATTGGCGGAAAGCGCGGCCTGCGCCGTGCCTTCGCGATCGATGCCGGCGATCGATCCCGAAATCGAGCGGTCGAGATTGCCGGCGGGATCGTCGAATGTCAGCACCTGGACGCTGGCCGGCGCGTCGAGCGCGGTCTGGCCGGTGACGACCATCAGCCGGTCGTCGCCGCCCACCTGATCGATCGCGATGCGTTCCGACCCGCTGACCTTGAGCGTGAGGCCCCATTTGCCGTCATGCTTCTCGACCGCGAAGCTGGAATGCCAGCGCGCCTTGGGGTCGCCATTCTCGTCGAGGACGATGTTGCCGGCCGTATCGCGCATCGGCACGGCGGCGATGGCGGCGTTGATCGCGGCGGCGACGGAATCGAGCGTCGGCGGCTGCGTGGTCTGCGAGAGATCGACCGTCACGCTGTCGCGGATCGATCCGCGCGACAGATCGATCTTCAGCACCTCGTTGCCGGTGAGGCCGGGGACCGCGGCGTCGCGCGCGGTGCCGACACCCTTGGCGATCACCTGATAGGCGTCGGCGCTCGATTTGACGCCGACGCTCTCGGTCATGCTCGTCGGCCGGCTGAAGGAAAGGTTGACGAGATCGCTGGGCGCCTGGCCGAGATAGGCCTTGAGATCGGCCAGCCCCTTGGCGAACGTCGCCTCCAGCGACTTGCGCTCGCTGGACGAGGTGGTGAGCTTGGCCGCGCTGTCGGCCAGCACCTTGAGGTTCACCAGCGCCTTATAAGCGGTGAAGGAGGTCTGGATATCGGGCAGGTCGCCCAGGTCGGTGCCCGCGCCCTTGTCGATGATCGTGCGCATCGCCTTGATCGCGGCGATCTGTTCGGACGGCGACTTGGCATCGGTCTTCACCTCCCACGGCGCGGTGACGACCGGCGTGGTGAAGGCGGCCTTGGCCTTGATGACGGCGGCGCTGTCGAAGGTCGTGCCCGAACCGCTCTGGAAGCCGTTGGTGCCCGAAAGGAGACTGAGACCGACCAGCCCGCTGGACAAATTTATCGTCAAAATTTCCTCCGCCGATCGGGCCCGTGCCGGGCTTCCTCCTATAAGATAGAGGGATCGAGGCCCGGACGGCCGCGAACGCGCCAAATTTTTGGGAGCATGGCATGAGCGTTATGGTGCCGGTCGCCGAGCCGGCGGAGCTGAAGAAATATTCCGGCGCGCAGCGCGCGGCGGTGGTGATGCTCGCGCTCGGCCAGGAACATGGCGCGCCGATCTGGGAACAGCTTTCGACCGACGAGATCAAGGAGCTTTCCGCCAGCATCGCCCAGCTTGGCCGCGTGCCTTCCGCCGTGGTCGAACATCTCCTCGTCCAATTCTCCTCCGAAGTCTCCAGCATGGCGACGTTCCACGGATCGTTCGAGACGACCGAGCGGCTGCTGGAAGGCATCCTTCCGCCCGAGCGCGTGAAGGAGATCATGGAGGACATACGCGGCCCATCCGGCCGGACGATGTGGGACAAGCTTTCCAACGTCAGCGAGACGGTGCTCGCCGGCTATCTGAAGAACGAATATCCGCAGACGGTGGCGGTGATCCTGCACAAGCTGAAATCGGACCATGCCGCGCGCGTGCTTTCGGAACTGCCCGAGGAGCTGGCGACCGACGTGGTGATGCGGATGCTGCGCATGGATACCGTGCAGAAGGACGTGATCCAGCAGGTCGAACTGACGCTCAAGAGCGAGTTCATGAGCAATCTTTCCCGCGCCCAGCGCCGCGACCCGCACGAGACGATGGCCGAGATGTTCAACGCGCTCGACCGCCAGACCGAGGAGGCGATGCTTTCCGCGCTGGACGAGCGCGCGCCGGAATCGGCCGAGCGCATCCGCGCGCTGATGTTCACCTTCGAGGACCTCGCCAACCTGCTGCCCGCCGCGATCCAGACGATCGTGCGCAACTGCAACAAGCGCGAGCTGGCGCTGGCCCTCAAGGGCGCGCCGGAGGAGATGCGCCAGATGTTCTATGCCGGCATGACCGAGCGCGCCGCCAAGCTGATGCGCGACGACATGGCCGCCATGGGCCCCGTTCGCGCCCGCGAATGCGAGGAGGCACAGGCCAACCTGGTGCGGCTGGCGAAATCGCTCGGCGATCGGGGCGAGATCATGCTCGTCGATCCCAAGAGCGACGATGCGATGATCTACTGATCCGGCATCGCCGGCAGGACATGATGAAAGGTCGACGATGGAGGCAGCCATCCACGTAAAGCCCTTCGGCTTCGATCGCGTCTTCCGCTTTCCGTCCGCCCCGGAAGAGGCGCCGCCGGCATCGGTGGACGAAGCCATCTTCCAGCAGCGGATCGCGAGCCTGGAGGCGGATATCGCCCGGTTGCGCGCCGAGCATATCGAGATCCTCGCCCGCGCGCGGAGCGACGCCTTCGCGGCGGGGCTCGCCCAGGCGCGGTCCGAACGCGACGCGGCGGTGCTGGCGGCGTGCGACGCGCTGCACGCGACGCTGGACGACATCGACGCCCGCATCGCCCAGACGACCGAGGCGGTGATGAAGGACGCCGCCAAGCTGGCCTTCACCGCCGCCGAGGTGCTGGCGGGCCATGCCGTGGAGCAGGCCCCCGCCCGCGCGGCGGACGAGGCGCTGGGCCGCGTGCTGGAGCAAGTGAGCCGCGGCACCCGCATCGGCATCCGCGTCCACCCCGCCATAGCCGAGGATATGGAGCGGCTGATCGCGGTGCGGGTGAGCAAGGAACGGCGCAAGCTATCGCTGACGGTGATCGCCGACGAGGAGATGGCCGAGAGCGACGCGCTGATTTTCTGGGAGGAAGGCGGCCTGGCCGTCGACGCCGCCCACCGCCGCGCCGCCATATTGGCGGAGCTTGGCCCGCTGCTGGGCGAAACCAAGGATAATTGAAGAAAAAGACGCGAAGAGAATCTGCACCGGCAAGAGTTGCCTAGTCGATATCCTCCTATAATGGAGGTGCAAGGGCAGCGGCCTTTGTGATCGAAACACGAGGCCAGCCTTGGACGGAATGCGGAATTTGATCGCGCAGTTGGGCACCCGCCGCCTGCTCATCATGGGCGGCGTTGCCCTGGCGCTGCTGCTGGGCATCGGCGCGCTCGCCCTGAGAGGCTCTTCTTCGGAAATGGGCTATCTCTACACCGATCTCGAACCTTCGGCCGCCCAATCGATCACCGAGAAGCTGAAGGCCCAGGGCGTGACCTTCCAGCTTTCGCCGGACGGCACGTCGATCCTGGCGCCGGTGGACAAGCTGGCCGAGCTGCGCATGGCGATGGCCGGCGAGCGGCTGGGCGGCAAGATCGGCTATGAGGTGCTGGACGCCGAGGAACCGTTCGGCGTCTCCTCCTCCCGCGCCAAGATGAACGAGACCCGCGCGATCGAGGGCGAGCTTGCCCGGTCGATCGAGAGCCTGGAGCGGGTGAGCAAGGCGCGCGTCCATATCGTGATGCCCGAGCGCGCGATGTTTGCCGCCGAGCCGCGCAAGGCGACCGCCGCCGTCACCGTCAAGACCAGCGGCAAGCTGACCGGCGAGGCCGTGCAGTCGATCCGCTACCTGGTTTCCTCCTCCGTTCCCGAACTTGCCCCCGAAAGCGTTTCGATCGTCGATCAGTCGGGCGCGCTGCTGGCCCGCGCGGGCGAAGGCGGCGGCGCCGGTTCCTCCGAGATCGAGGAGCGGCAGGCCGCCGTCGAGGCCCGGCTGCGTTCGCAGATCGAGGCGATGGTCGAGCCGATCGTCGGCACCGGCAAGGTGCGCGCCGAGGTTTCCGCCCAGCTCGACCGCGACCAGATGCGCGAGGAAGCCGAAATGTTCGATCCCGACAAGCAGGTGATCGCGCATCAGGTGACGGTGGAATCGGGCGAGCAGAATGACGAGAGCGCGGCCGGCGCCGAAGGCGTGACGGTTGCCACCCAGCTTCCCGAGAATGAAGGCCCGATCAACGGCAACGGCCAGGATACCCGCCGGTCCGCCCGCAACGAATCCTCGGAAGACATCACCTTCCAGAACAGCCGCACCCAGACGGTGAGCGTGCGCAGCCCCGGCAAGATCAACCGGCTGACCGTGGCCGTGATGGTCGACGGCGGGCCGAAGGGCCTTTCGCAGCAGCAGATCCAGCGGCTGACGCGCCTCGTGGAGAATACCGTGGGCTTCGATGCCGAGCGCGGCGACAGCGTGGTCGTGGAAAGCATGGCCTTCGTGGCGCCCGAGGAGCCCGGCCTGGCCGATGGCGCCCTGCCCTTCGGCATCACCACGGACAATCTGTTCAGCCTGCTGAAGGTGCTGGTGCTGGCGGGCGTGGTGCTGATCGGCATCCGCATGCTGCGCCCCAGGCTGATGCCCACGGCCGCCAACGATGCCGAGCCCGTCCTGCTGACCGGCCAGCAGCCCGAGATGCTGGACCTCGCCACCCGCGCCGCCGACGGCGACGAGGAGGCGATGCGCCTGCTGGAGGAGCTGCGCCAGGGTGAGGAGGTGCCGATGCTCGATCAGGAGATCGCGCTCGCCCAGGTCGACGGCCGCATCAAGCTATCCGCGCTGCGGCGCATCGGCGACGCGATCGCCGCCAATCCGGCCGAATCCGCTTCGGTGATCCGCCAATGGATGAACGCATGAAGGACGACGAGATGACCAACGACCCCGAAGCCCGTCTGCTGGCGCCGACCCATTTCGGCCCGGAAACCGGCGAGACGGCGGCTGACGACCAGGCGGAAGGGTGGAATTACCGGGCCGCATCCGCCGCGCCGCCCTCCGCCGACGACCTGCAGGCCGTGTTCGACGTGCCGGTGAAGGTGCAGGCGGTGCTGGGCCGGTCGCGCATGGACATTGGCGAGCTTCTGAAGCTGAAGCCGGGCGCGGTGGTGGAGCTGGATCGCCGCGTCGGCGAGCCCGTGGACATATTCGTCAACAACCGCCTGATCGCCCGTGGCGAGGTGGTGCTGATCGACAGCGCGCTGGGCGTGACGCTTACCGAAATCATCCGGCAGGATCGTTGATGCCACCCGATGGCGCCCACCTGCTGCTGGTCGGCGATCCGGCCAGCGCATCCGAGATCGCGGCCGTGATGGCGCGCGCGAACCCGGATGCCCTGGCCGTGTGCGAAGCCACCGGCGAGGCGATCGAGCGGCTGGGCCGGACCCGCGGCGACATGGTGATGATCGACGTGCCGGTGGACGTGCGCGACATCGTCGCCCGCCTGCGCGGCGAGGCCGGCGCCGCGACGCCGGTGCCGGCACGGATGATCGACGCCCTCGTCGGCCGCACCGTGGCCGAGGTGGAGCGCGCCCTGATCCTGCGCACCCTGGCCCACTGCCGCGGCAACCGCACATCGGCGGCCACCATCCTCGGCATTTCGGTGCGGACGATGCGCAACAAGCTGAGAACCTTCATCGAGGACGGCATTCCCGTCTCGCCGGCGGCCTGATCCCGGCCGCCCGCCCTCGGAGCCCCGCATGCCCATCCAGCTCGAACAGTTCCTGAACCGGCTCGGCCCCGGCCGCGACCTCGCGCTTGCCGGCGGCATCATCGCGATCATCGCGATGCTGATCCTGCCGATGCCGGGATGGATGCTCGATTTCGGCCTGGCGCTTTCGATCACCGCCTCCGTCCTCATCATGATGACGGCGCTGTTCATCGAAAAGCCGCTCCAGCTTTCCAGCTTCCCGACGATCCTGCTGATCGTCACCATGCTGCGGCTGGGCCTGAACCTGGCCTCCACCCGCCTGATCCTGGGCCACGGCCATGAAGGCCACCAGGCGGCCGGCGGCGTGATCGCGGCGTTCGGCGAATTCCTGATGGGCGGCGAGACGGTGATCGGCCTCACCATCTTCATCATCCTGATCGTCATCAACTTCGTCGTCATCACCAAGGGCGCGGGCCGCATCGCCGAGGTGGCGGCGCGGTTCAGCCTGGATGCGATGCCCGGCAAGCAGATGGCGATCGACGCCGATCTTTCCGCCGGCATGATAACCGAGGCGCAGGCGCGCGAGCGCCGGGCCGAGATCGAGGCGGAGAGCGGCTTCTACGGCGCGATGGACGGCGCCTCCAAATTCGTGAAGGGCGATGCGGTCGCCGCCCTCCTCATCACCGGCATCAACATCGTCGTCGGCCTGATCGTGGGCGTGGTGATCCACGGCGTGCCGTTCGGCGATGCCTTCCGCACCTATACGATCCTGACGGTGGGCGACGGGCTGGTGAGCCAGATCCCCGCGCTGATCGTCTCCACCGCCGCCGGCCTGCTCGTTTCCAAGGGTGGCGTCGCCGGCAAGACGGGCGCGGCGCTGGGCGACCAGCTCGGCCGCTATCCCAAGGCGTTCGGCATGGTGGCCGCGCTGATGGCGGTGCTGGGGCTGGTGCCGGGCATGCCCTTCATCCCCTTTGCCGGCCTTGCCGCCCTGTGCGGCTGGTTCGCCTGGAAGATGACGCGGCGGAACGAGGCGGAGGCCGCCCGCTCCGCAATGGCCGAGGCGATGGCGCGCGAGCAGGAAAGCGCGCAGGCCGAGGAGCCGATCGCCCGCACGCTGGCGATCGACGCGGTGCGGATCGAGCTGGGCTATGCCCTCCTCCCGCTCATCAACGACAGCCAGGCCGAGCCCCGGCTGGACGATCAGGTCCGCGCGCTCCGCCGGCAGATGGCGATCGATTACGGCTTCGTGCTGCCGTCCGTCCGCATCCTCGACAATATGGCGCTGCAGCCCAACGAATATGTCGTCTACGTCAAGGAAACGGAGGCGGCGCGCGGCGAGCTGCGGCTGGACAAGCTGCTCGTCATCAACCCCGCCGGCGGATCGGCGGGCGTGCCGGGCGAGGAAACGCGCGAGCCGGTGTTCAACCTGCCGGCCCTGTGGATCGACCGGTCGCTGCGCGACGAGGCCGGCTTCCGCGGGCTGACCGTCGTTTCCAGCGGCACGATCATCACCACCCACCTGACCGAGATCGTCAAGGACAACATCGCAGACCTGCTATCCTATACCGAGGCGCAGAAGCTGCTGACCGAGGTGCACAAGGAATCGGAGAAGCTGGTTTCGGATATCGTGCCGGCCAAGATCTCCGTCTCCGGCGTGCAGCGTGTGCTGCAGAACCTGCTGGCCGAAGGCGTTTCGATCCGCGACATACCGACCATCCTGGAAGGCATCGCCGAAGCCACCGCCTACACCCAGAACCTCACCCAGATCACCGAGCATGCGCGCGGCCGGCTGGCCCGCCAGATATCGGCGGCGCAGACCCGCGAGGGCACCATCCCGATCGTGACGCTGGCGCCGCGCTGGGACCAGGAGTTCGCGGAGAGCATCGTCGGCCAGGGGGACGAGCGCCACCTCGCCATGGCGCCTTCCAGCCTGCAGGGCTTCATCGCCTCCGTGCGGGAAACCTATGACCGGCTGGCCTCGGAGGGCGAGATACCCTGCCTGCTGACCAGCCCGACGATCCGCCCCTTCGTGCGATCGATCATCGAACGGGTGCGCCCGGCGACCGTGGTGCTTTCGCAGAACGAGATCCACGCCCGCGCCCGGATCCGCGCGATCGGCACCATCGGATGAGCCGGATCGGCGCAGGGCGCGACCCGACCGCGCCTTTCCATCCTATAATGGAATGTGAGGTGCGAAACGCACCGACAGGAAGGGCCGAATGACCATATCGATGATTGCCCCGGCCGTTGCCGCATCCACCCGCCCGCAAGGGGGATCGGCCGGCGCCAGCGCGGCGGCGGCGGGCTTCGGCGCGCTGATCGGCGCCGGCTCCGATGCGACGGCGGAAGGCGGCGCGACGCCGGTGACGGCCGGAAACCAGGCCGATCTTCCCGCCCAGCCCGATACGCAGGCCAGCCAGATCGCCCAGACGGCCGCCCCTTCCCTGCCCTTGCCTTCCGAACAGCCGGCTCCGGCCGACGATCCGGCGCCGGCCGGAGAGGCCGTTGCCGAAGGCGAGGAACAGAACCTGCTGCCGGATGCCGCCGGCCCGATCCCGCCCGCACCGCGCGAGGCATCGGTGAAGACCGCGGCGCAGCCCGAGGTCGCACCGGCGACCCTGGCTTCGACCCGGTCGGACAAGCCGGCGGCGCCGGCCGTCCCGGCCAAGGACGTCGCCGAGATGCCCGTCGTCGCGGCGGACGCCGGCAACATGGATATCGCGGCAGACGATCCTGGCGCCGACGATGACGGTGCCGATAAGGACGGAGCGCCGGTCGACATCGCCGGGGATGATAGCGCAACCCGGCCCGCCGCCCAGCCAATCGAGCCGCAGCGCCCGGCAACGGCGCTCGCGGCGGCGCCCGCCCCGGCACCGGTCACGGCGGACGCCCCGATCGCGCCGGACAATCCCCTCGCCACGGCGGATGCCGAAGCAGCCGGCGTCTCCATCGAGGCGCGTCCCGCCGCCAGGCCGGCCGGAGAGACCGCGACGGCCGCCAACGCCGCCGCCGGGCAGGCCGCGCCGGACGGCCCCGATGGCCTACCTTCGCCGCTGTTCAGCCAGGCGCTGCCCGGCATCGCGCCTCGCGCGGTGGCCCATCCCTATGGCGCCGCCGCGCCGCATGCCCCCGCGCAGGCCGTCGTCACGGCCGAGGCCGGGCGGATCGGGCGCGAGATGGGCGTGGAGATCGCGCGTGGCATCTCCGCCGGCCGCAGCGAGGTGCTGATCCGGCTCGATCCGGCCGAGATGGGGCGGATCGACGTGCGCCTTTCCTTCGAGCGCGACGGCAGCCTGCGCGCGGTGATGGCCGCCGACAGCCCGATGGCGCTGGACATGCTGCGCCGGGAATCGAGCGATTTGAGCCGCGCGCTCGCCGATGCCGGCGTGCGGGCGGACGCCCAGTCCTTCCGCTTCGACAGCCGCGGCGGCGATGCCGGCACGGCCTGGCAGCGCGGGCAGCAAGCATTCGACGGCCGCGAGGCCCAGGGCGGTCCGGCCCTGGGCAGCGGCCCGACCGACGATCAACCCGCTTATCGTTCGCTGCGCGCCAGCGGCCGAGTGGACGTAAGGGCCTGAAGGGAACGACCGAGATGACGACCGTTTCGAATACCGACGCATCGACCATGAGCAACACGGCGAACCAGCAGGCCAAGAGCCAGATCGGCGCCGATTTCAACATGTTCCTGAAGCTGCTGACCGCGCAGATGCAGAATCAGGACCCGCTCGATCCCATGGACACGTCGGAATATACCCAGCAGCTCGTGCAATATTCGCAGGTCGAGCAATCGATCCAGCAGACCGACAAGCTGCAGCAGATCATCGGCAAGCTCGCCTCGCAGGACATGGCGCAGGCATCGAGCTTCATCGGCCGCGAGGCGCGGTTCGATTCGCCCGTGGCCGGCCTGGGCGAGGCGCCCGCGACCTGGACCTATTATGCCGATGGCCAGCCGGCCTCGATCGTCGCCACCGTCAAGGATGCGAAGGGCAAGGTCGTCAGCGAGAAGACGATCGAGGCGGACGCGCAGGGCCGCTACCAGTGGGACGGCACGCTGGCCGACGGCACTCGCGCCGCCGACGGCGCCTATACGCTGTCGATCGCCGCGCTCGACGCCAGCGGCAACAAGGTACCCGTGACCATCAATTCGGTCGCCACCGTCAAGGATGTCGTGACCGACGGCACCAACGTGATGCTGGGCGTGAACGGCATCCGCATGTCGGTGAACGGGCTGGTGGCGATCTCCAACCCGGCCTGATCCCCGGACGGCCACGAAAAGAAACCCCGCGCCGATCGGTCGGCGCGGGGTTTTCTTTGCATCCTGCCCCGTCCGCGATCGAACGGAGGCTCGATCGATCAGGCGACGCGGGCGGTGTGCGGCACGGGCGCGTAGAGCCGCATCGTGGAGGAAATGCCCTGATGGGCCGGCGCCGCGCGGATATTGCGCTGGGCGCCCGGGGCGACGGGGAGGCCGTCCCCGGCATCGGCCAGGTTGAAATCGGTGAGCGTGCAGCCGGCGATGCGCGCGGGCAGCGCAAGGGTTATCAGGCAATCTTCGATCGAAGGATCCTGGCGCGGGCCGAGGGTTTCTTCGACATCCTCGATCGTCAGGCCGCCCACGCTCATGCACCGCTCCGCGGCGGCATCCCAGAGCGCACAGGCATCCTCGACCGATAGCTGGAGGGTGAGCCGGTAGTTCATTTCGGAATTTCCGGTGCCGGCATTATGGGCCGATCCTCCGGAAGCGACGCTGACGTTCATCAGAAAGAACCTCGTTCGATAATGTTCCGACTTCTGGTCTCGTCCTCCCCACTAGACGACGGCACGGTCTGGTACCGCGCACATGAGGCCAGCCTCTCTTCGATGGACCGGTTAATACCAACTAAGGGAATTCCCTTATCTGCCCGGCGACTCCTCGTCCTAGGGGGATTGGTGGTTAATGCCGCCGGAAATGTTCCGGATGCGGTCCATCGCCCGAAAATCCTGCGGAATCGGGCGCCGTCGCGCCTTCCCCGACATGCAAGAAGGCCGGAACGGCGAACCGCCCCGGCCTTCCGCATGATGTTCCACCCCGTGGGTGAGGGCTGGGGTGGAACTGATCATGTCCCTTAACGGAACAGCGACAGGATCGTCTGCGGCGCCTGGTTGGCGATGCTGAGAGCCTGGACGCCCAGCTGCTGCTGGACCTGCAGGGCCTGCAGCTTCGCCGATTCCTTGGCGAGGTCCGCATCGACCAGGTTGCCGATGCCGCTCGTCACCACGTCGGTCAGCTTGCTGTTGAACGAGAGCTGGCCCTCGATCTTGCGCGAAGACGCACCCAGCGTGCTCAGGCTGTCCTGAACTTCACCGAAGAAGGCATCGAGCTTGTCGATCACGCCGGTGGTGGCGGTGCTGAACGCGGCGGCGGTGATGTTCGTCGGATCGCTGGTATCGATGCCGGCGAAATCGGTGTCGTCGGTCAGATCGCCGAGGGCGGTCGTCGCCTTCGTCGTATAGCCCTGGTTGTCGACGGTGAGCGCCGAGGCACCCGAAGCGATCGACTGGAGCGCCGAAACGCCCTGCGCGGTCGCCGAGCCATCACCCTTCAGGATGTTGGTGCCGTTGAAGTCCGAACCGTCGATGATCGTGGAGACCTGCTGCTTGAGAGCCAGCAGATCCTTGGTGATCGCGACGCGGCTGTCGTCGTCCAGGCCAGCATCCGAGGCTTCTAGAGCCTTGGACTTCATCTGGTTGAGCAGGTCGGAGATCTGCTCGGCACCGGCGATGGCGGTGTCGGTGACGCTCTTGGCGTTGTTGAGCGAGGAGGTGACCGCGCTCAGCTTGCCGAGATCGCCGCGCAGCGTCTGCGCCACGGTATATTTGGCGGAATCGTCCTTCGTCGACGCCACGTTGAGACCGGTGGTGATCCGGCTCTGCGTGGTCTCCAGGCTGCGGTTGGTCGACGTCAGCGACTGAAGCGCGGCCATCGCACCGACATTGGTGTTAACGGAAAGTGCCATGATATCGTCCTTCTTGGATAGGAGGCCGCCTTCTGCGACCTGGACCGGAAGCGCCGATCCGCGACGACCCGATACCCATCGGCCCGCCTTTCATTCTGGGAAGGATTCCGGGGCCACCCAAATCCGCGCCCGACTTTTTTATGCTTAACGACTTGGACGCGGGCACAAGAAAAGGCCGGGATGGCGAACCACCCCGGCCTTTCCCTTTCGACACCCCCGCCCTCCCCCGGAAGAGGAGGACGGAGCCGATCGTCCGTTGCCGATTAACGGAACAGCGACAGGATCGTCTGCGGCGCCTGGTTGGCGATGCTGAGAGCCTGGACGCCCAGCTGCTGCTGGACCTGCAGGGCCTGCAGCTTCGCCGATTCCTTGGCGAGATCCGCGTCGACCAGGTTGCCGATGCCGCTCGTCACCACGTCGGTGAGCTTGCTGTTGAACGAGAGCTGGCCCTCGATCTTGCGCGAAGCCGCGCCCAGCGTGCTCAGGCTGTCCTGAACCTTGCTGAAGAAGGTATCCAGCGCCGCGCCGAAATCGGTGGCCTTCTGGGCACCGGTGTCGCCGCCACCGCCCGAGCTGTCGCTCAGGTCGATGTCGTTGCCGCCGGTCTTCACCCAGGTCAGGGTGCCGGTGTTGGTGGCATCGCCCAAAGCGGTTTCAGACAGGCTGGTATAGCCCTGGTTCGAAACGGTGAGCGCCGACGAACCCGAAGCGATCGACTGGAGCGCCGAAACGATCTGGTCGTTGGTGGCATCGGCCGGATCGTTCTTCAGGATGTTGGTGCCGTTGAAGTCCGAACCGTCGATGATCGTGTTGACCTGCTCCTTGAGCGCAGTCAGGTCCTTGGCGATCGCATCGCGGCTGTCCTGATCGAGGCCCGCGTCCGAAGCCTCGAGGGCCTTCGCCTTCATCTGGTTGATGAGGTCGGAAACCTGCTCGGCACCGGCGATGGCGGTGTCGGTGACGCTCTTGGCGTTGTTGAGCGAGGAGGTGACCGCGCTCAGCTTGCCGAGATCGCCGCGCAGCGTCTGCGCCACGGTGAACTTCGCCGAGTCATCCTTCGTCGACGCCACGTTGAGACCCGTGGTGATGCGGCTCTGCGTGGTTTCCAGGCTGCGATTGGTCGCCGTCAGCGACTGGAGCGCGGCCATCGCACCGACATTGGTGTTAACGGAAAGTGCCATGATGTTGTCGTCCTTCTTGGATAGGAGGCCGCCTTCTGCGACCTGGACCGGAAGCGCCGGCCCACGACGGCCCGATACCCATCGGCCCGCCTTTCATTCTGGGAAGAACGGTCGGCCCGCCAAAGCGAGGCGGATGATTTTTCATGTTTAACAAATAATTAACCGCAATTTCCAGGCTATCCGACAGGGCAGCCGCAGCAGCGGGGATCAAGAAGGGTAGAACGTGCCCCGATTCGGCGCCGCGCGGCCATGAATCCCGTCCACCCGCACCCTTGTTTCGTCATTGCGAAAAGATGACCCGCGAGAAAATATGCCGCCGTGCAAAATAATTATCCGCCCCAAACGCTTGATCGTCCAATAATGGCTTTTGCGCATAGGGTGCACATGCTAACGCATATCGGCTTATCCGCTGTCCTTCGGCATGTAGCGATGGCGCAAGACGGCACATTCGGGACCAAGGGGAAGGTTCACGCATTCATCCGGGCGCGGGGGAAGCAGCAGGCGATATGCACAACCGCAAGGGAATATCCTATTATTTCCTGATAATAGTGATGGTGGCCATGATGGCATGGCCCGCCATCGTAAATGGCCAGCCCTTTTTCTTCCCCGACACCACCACTTATGTGCGATCGGCCGACTTCCCGATCCATCTGGCCTCCGGCGGGCGCATCTCGACCGTCTGGACGCGATCGGAGGACGCGGCGGCGCATCGATCGCCCACGGCCAGGCCGGCGAGCCCCACCGCCGACCAGGATGCGGCCGCCCCCAAGCGCGGCAACGATCTTTCCAGCGGCTTCATCATGGGCGGGCGATCGCCTTATTTCGGGTTCGGCCTCTACCTCACTTATCTGCTCAGCAATTTCTGGCTGTTCGTGGCGATCGGATCGATCCTGTCGCTATGGCTCGTCCGGCTGGCGCTGCGGGCGATCGGCATCGAGGACGACCGGACCTTCCTGCTGACCGCCGCCCTGCTCGCGCTGCTGACGCCGCTCCCCTTCTACACATCCTATCTGCTGGCCGACATCTTCGCCGGGCTCGGCATGCTGGCGCTGGCGGTGCTCGCCGCCTCGCGCGGGCCGATGGGCCGGAGGGACCGGCTCGTCCTGGCGGGGCTGGTGATCCTGTGCACCATGTCGCATCCGACGCATGTCCTGATCATATTGGCGATGACGGTCACAGCGGCGATCATAGCCGCGTTCAGGCTGCTGCCGCGCGCCAATGCCCGCTTCGCGCTGGGCACCGGCGCGGTCGCCGTGGCGCTGGCCGTGGCGGGCACGATGCTGACCAATTTCGCGATCGAAAGGACATTCGGCCATCCGCCGCACATGGCGCCGCTGCTGACCGCCCGCTTCATCGGCGACGGGCCGGGCGCGCGCTATATCAGGGAATATTGCCCCGGCGCGGACTTCACGGTCTGCCGGTTCGCCGATCGGATCGCACCGACCTCCGGCGCCTTCCTCTGGTCCACGGACAAGCGGGACGGCGTCTTCCTCTTCGCCACCGATGCGGAGCGCAAGGCGCTGTCTGCCGAGGATATTCCCTTCGCGCTGGCGGTATTGAAAGCCTATCCGATCGAACAGGCCGGCATGATCGTGAAGAACTCGCTCCTCCAGGCGGCGATGTTCGACGATCGCTGGCTGAACTATAGCTGCAAGGCGGAGGCGCGGTGCTGGCGCACGGTGCCCGAGCCGATCCGCCAGCGCATGGCGGCATCCCCGGCGGGCCGGGGCCTGTGGCCGACCAGGACGCTCAGCATCATCCATTACGGCACGGTGGGCATCGCCCTGCTGACGATGGCGGCGGCGGGCATAGCGGCGCTGCGGCGGCGGCGCGACGAGCGCGATCCGTTGACCGCCGGCGAACGCGCCGTCTGGGCGTGGATCGCGCTGATCGCCGTGGGGCTTGCCGTCAACGCCTTCCTGGGCGGCGCGCTTTCCGATCCGCAGAGCCGTTATCAGGGCCGCGTGATCTGGCTGGTGCCGTTTACGGCGTGGATGCTGGTGATGGCGCGGCGGCAGTCACGCTCCGCCCCGGCATTCCAGGCGGTGCCGGCCACGCCGCTGGCCGAGGCGTCACCGGTCGCCTGATCGCTTCAGGCGGCCTCGCGCATCGCCTGCTTCAGCACCTCGAAGATCCTGGGATCGGCGCATTGCGCGACGTTGATGCGCATATGCTGGCCCGCCGTCTGCGAAAGGCTGAAGACGTTGCCCGGCGCCAGCACCACGCCCTGCCCCAGCGCGGTGCGGGCGAGATCGGCAGCATCGACGCCATCGGGCAGGCGGCACCACAGGAACATGCCGGCGCGCGGCTCGATCCAGGGCCGGATGCCGATCGCGGCGAGCCGCGCCGCCGTCCGCTGCCGGGCGCGATGCAGGCGTTCGCGAAGCGCGGTGACATGGCGGCGATAGCTGCCGTCCTGAAGCGCGCGCGACACCAATTCGGTCGAGAGGCGGGGCGCGCTGAAGGCGGTGGCGATCCGGAGGTCGAGCAGCCGTTCCAGCCAGTCGCGCCGGATGGCGACATAGCCGCACCGCACGCTGGCCGAGAGCGTCTTGGAGAAGCTGCCGATCTGGATGACGCGTTCCAGGCCATCGAGCGCGGCGAGACGGGGGGCGGGCTCATCCTCGAAATCGGCGAAGATATCGTCCTCGACGATGACGAGGTCATGCTGCTCCGCCAGCCGGAGCAGGCGATGCGCCACCGCCGGCGCCAGTGTCGCGCCGGTGGGATTGTGGACGCCGGAATTGGTGACGTAGAGGCGCGGGCGATGCTGGGCCAGCGCCTCGGCAAAGGCATCCATGTCCGGCCCCGAGGGCGTGAAGGGGATGCCGACGATCCGCGCGCGATGGGCGCGCAGCAGCGCGTGGAAGTTGAAATAGCAGGGATCGTCGACCAGCACGACGTCGCCGGGCCCGATCAGCATGCGGCAGAGCAGGTCGATCGCCTGCGTGCCGGATTCGGTGAGCATGATCTGGTCCGGGGCCGCCTCCACCCCGCGTTCGGCGAGCCGCCGCGACAATAATTGCCGGAGCGCCGGCAGGCCGAGCGGCGTGCCATAATCGACCAGCGCCCCTTCATCCGCCCTGGCCAACGCCCGCATCGCGCGGCGCAATATGTCCTCCGGCAGCCAGGAGGGCGGCAGCCAGCCGCAGCCCGGCTTGAGCGCGTCCTCCCCCGCCTCGAGCGACTGGCGCGACACCCAGAAGGGATCGACCGCGCGATCGAGCCGGGGGCCGACATCGGCCACCGATAGCGGCGGCAGATGCCCGGCCACATAGAAGCCCGACCCGCGCCGCGAATGGATGACGCCTTCGGCGGCCAGGCGATCATAGACCTCCACCACCGTCGACTTGGAAACCTGCGCCGAGGCGGCGAGCGCGCGGATCGAGGGCAGCTTCGCCCCCGGCAGCAAGGCCCGCGAGGCGATGCGCTGGCGCATGGCCCCGGCCAGCCGTTCGGTGAGCGAGCCCTGGGGCGCGGCAAGCGGCACATCCATCCTTATTGCTCCGTGAACCGGTACAGTTTGGTCGAACTGTATCGATCCGTACCTCGCGCCGCCAGCCCCGCCGCCGCATCGGAGGAAAAACACCGAATGGATCGCGCAATGGACCGGACGACGAGCGGGTGGATCAACGGATTGCTGGGCGCGCTGATATTCAGCGGATCGCTGCCGGCGACGCGACTGGCGATGGGCGGTTTCGATCCGCTCTACCTGACGGCGGCGCGCGCGGCGATCGCCGGCGGCCTCGCGCTCGTCATGCTGGCCGCGCTGCGCCAGCCCCGGCCCGCCCTTTCGGATATCGTGCCGCTGCTGGTGGTGGCCGGCGGCGCCGTGCTGGGCTTTCCGCTGCTGAGCGCGATGGCGCTGCGCCATATCGACACCGCCCATTCGATCATGTTCACCGGCCTGCTGCCGCTGGCCACCGCCATCTTCGCGGTGCTGCGCGGCGGCGAGCGGCCGGCGCCCGCCTTCTGGCTGTTCGCGGCGCTGGGCAGCGCGGCCGTGACCGGATTCGCACTGCGCGACGGCGCCGGCACGGCATCAATGGGCGATGCGCTGATGCTGGCGGCGATCCTGGTCTGCGGACTAGGCTATGCCGAAGGCGCGGTGCTGGCGCGGCGGCTGGGCGGCTGGCAGGTGATCTGCTGGGCGCTGGTGCTGGCGCTGCCGGCGATGATCGGGCTGATGACGGCCCTGCCCGCGCCCCGATGGACGCAGGTGCCGTCCGCCGCCTGGGCCGGCCTGGCCTATGTCGCCCTGTTCAGCATGCTAATCGGCTTCGTCTTCTGGTATCGCGGGCTGGCCCTGGGCGGCATCGCCAGCGTCGGCCAGCTCCAGCTCCTCCAGCCGCTTTGCGGGCTGGCGCTGGCCGCCATCCTGATCGATGAGCCGATCGGCGGATCGATCGTCGCCATAACCATCGTCGTTGCCATCTGCGTTGCCGCCGCCCGGCACTTCGCCAAGAGGAGACCCGCTTTATGCCCCGCCCGTTCCAGCTGATCGACGTGTTCGGCGAACACCCCTTTTCCGGCAATCCGCTGGCGGTGGTGGCCGATTCGGAGGGGATCGACACCGATACGATGCAGCGCATCACCCAATGGCTGAACCTTTCGGAAACCACCTTCCTGCTGCCGCCCACCACGCCCGAGGCCGATTATCGCGTGCGCATCTTCACGCTGGAACGCGAATTGCCCTTTGCCGGCCATCCGACGCTGGGCACCTGCCACGCCTGGCTGGCCGCGGGCGGCGTGCCAAAGCAATCGGGCAGGATCGTGCAGGAATGCGGCGCGGGCCTCGTCCCCATCCGCCAGGACGCGGCCGGCCTGGCCTTCGCCGCGCCGCCGCTGATCCGGACGGGCGCGGTGGACGAGGCGAGGCTGGAGGAGGTTGCCGCGTTTCTCCGCATATCCCGCGCCGAGATCGTGGATGCGCAATGGGTGGACAACGGGCCGGGCTGGATCGGCGTGATGCTGGCATCGGCGGAGGCGGTGCTGGCGGTCGAACCCGCGCGCAGCCATGGCGGCCGGATCGAGGTGGGCGTCGTCGGCCCGCATCCCGCCGGGCAGGACATCGGCTATGAACTGCGCGCCTTCTTCAGCGATCAGCATGGCGGTGTCATCGAGGATCCGGTGACGGGCAGCCTCAACGCTTCGGTGGCGCAATGGCTGTTCGCGTCGGGCCGGGTGCAGGGTTCCTACCGCGCCGCGCAGGGGACCCGGCTGGGGCGCACCGGCCGCATCCGCGTCGATCGCGATGCGGCCGGGACGATCTGGATCGGCGGGCGAACGGCGACGCTGTTCAGCGGCGAAACCGCCTTCTGATCGACCGGACGCCGGCGCCCGCCTATAAGCATCCGGCAACGGCGTCTCGGCACGCGCGCCGGGCGATCAGGACGGAAAGGCGGCTCCCCTTGCACATCGACCATCGGTTTCGCGGCCCTCCGCAGAGCGGCAATGGCGGCTATGTCGCCGGCCTGGTGGCGGCGCCGATCGGCGGATCCGGCTGCATGGTCACGCTGAAGCTGCCGCCGCCGCTGGCGACGGAGATGGAGCTTGCGCGGGACGGCGACGCCATCCGGCTGATCGACGACGAGGCCCTCGTCGCGCTGGCGGAACCGGCGGAGATCGCGATCGATGTGCCGCCCCCGCCGGCCCTGCCCATTGCCGAGGACGCTTCCCGCCATTTCGCGGGCTTCGACGAGCATGTCTTTCCCGGCTGCTTCGTCTGCGGGCCGGAACGGGCGGAAGGCGATGGCCTGCGCATCTTCCCCGGCCCGGTCGGCGACGCGGCCGGGCAGGTCGCCGCCTTGTGGGTGGCCACCGCCGATCTGGCGGACGAGGGCGGCCATGTTCGCCCCGAATTCCTGTGGGCCGCGCTCGACTGCCCCGGCTATTTCGCGGTCCAGCCGCGATCGGGGCCGGCCGTGCTGGGGCGGATCGGGGTGATGATCCACGGCAGGCCACGGCCGGGCGAACCGCTGCTGGTGACGGGCTGGCCCATCGCCAGCGAAGGCCGCAAGCATCGAGCAGGCACCGCGATCCACGATCGCGACGGCCGCCTGATCGCCGCTGCGCTGGCAACCTGGATTTCGATCCGGGCCTGATCCGAGTCCGTCGTCCGGGCGATCCGGCCTAGCCGTGTCGCGCCACGGCACGCGGCACGGCCTTGCCGCCGCCGGTCATGGCCGCCTCGCCGCGCGAATAGGTGCCGACGAGGAGACCCGCCGCCAGCACCTTGCCTTCCATCGCGTTGAGGAGCGCGGAGCGGCCGGGATGGCGACGGAACAGGGGCACGTCCGCCAGCGCGAAGAGCTGGAAGATATAATCGTGGCTGCCATGGCCGGCAGGGGGATCGGGGGGCAGCCAGCCTTCGCCGAACGCGCTGTTGCGGCCGATATCGCCGCCGCTGGCATCGCCCCCGCCATCCGCCCGGATCGCGCCTTCGGCCAGCCGGCGCTCGCCCGGCGGGATGCCGCAGACGATCGCATGCACCAGCGGATTGGGCGCGGGGGCGTCCGGGTCCTCGACGATCAGGGCCAGGCTGCGCGTGCCGGGGGGCACGCCGTTCCAGACGAGGGGCGGCGAGACGCCGGCGCCATCGGCGGTGAAGCGTTCGGGCAATCGCCCGCCATCGGGGAAAGCGGGGCTGGAAAGATCGATGTGCACGCCGGTTATCGTCAGTTCCGGCTGGACGATCGCCAGCTTGGCATGGCCCGCGCGGACATTGCGCATCAGCGCGCCGATCCATTGCGGCAGATGTTCCAGCATCGGGCGATCCCTCCCCTCTCCGGCCTGATGCCTGCACAACCGGCGAAGGGGTGGATTGGGTTCCATGAAATCGGCGGGCGATGACGCCCGATCAGTGGAAGTCGCGCGATTTCGGCAGGATGCGGACATTGCGGGGATGCGAGGCATGGGCCGGACGCGGCGGGAGCGCCGCTTCGCCCGGATCGGCCATGGGCCGGGGGCGATCGGCGGCGATCCCGTCCAGCGCGGCGGTGCGATCGACGATCCGCGTGGCGATCAGATGCGCCACGCCCTCGCGGCTTTTCTGCAGCTCGCCCGTCACCTCCATCAGGCGGGATGCCATGACGGCGCGGCGATAGCGTTCGAACAGCCGCGCCCAGATCAGCACGTTGGTGATGCCGGTCTCATCCTCCAGCGTGACGAACACGGCATTGCCCTTGCCCGGCCGCTGGCGGATCAGCACCACGCCCGCCACCCTTATTTGCGCGCCATTCTTCGCCTGCTCCGCCTCCGCGCAGCTCAGCACGCCCGCGCGGCGGAAGCGATCGCGCAGGAAGGTCATCGGATGATCCTTCAGGGACAGACGCGTCACCTGATAATCGGTCATCACATGTTCGGCGAGCGGCATGGCGGGAAGCGCGGCATCCGCCTCATCCCCCAGTTCCCGCGCGGCGGCGGCGGCGAACAAAGGCAGCTCGCCCGCAGGCGTGCGCCGCGCCTCCCACAGCGCCTCGCGCCGGTCCAGCGCGATCGACCGGCAGGCATCGGCATCGGCCAGCAGGCGCAGCGCGCGCGCCGGCAGGCCGGCATCGCGGGCCAGCGCCTCGACGCTGGCGATCGGCCCGCGGGCGCGGGCATCGGCCAGCGCCACCGCCCACTCCTCCCGAAAGCCATCGATCTGGCGCAGCCCCAGCCGCAGGGCGAGGCGGCCATCCTCCCCCCGTTCCAGGCTGCTGTCCCAGAAGCTGGCATTGATATCGATCGGCCGCACCTCCACCCCATGATCGCGGGCGCAGCGCACGATCTGGGCGGGCGCATAGAAGCCCATGGGCTGCGAATTGAGCAGGGCGCAGGCGAACACCGCCGGCTGGTGGCATTTGAGCCAGGCCGAGACATAGACCAGCTTGGCGAAGGACTGGGCGTGGCTTTCCGGGAAGCCATAGCTGCCGAAGCCTTCGATCTGCTTGAAGCAGCGGGCGGCGAAATCGGGCTCGTAACCGCGCCCCACCATCCCCCCGATCATCTTTTCGCGGAACCTGTGGATGGTGCCGACATTGCGGAACGTCGCCATCGCCCGGCGCAGCTCATTCGCCTCGTCCGCGGTGAAGCCGGCGGCGATGATGGCGAGCTTCATCGCCTGTTCCTGGAACAGGGGGACGCCGAAGGTCTTGCCGAGCACCTCGCGCAATTCATCCGGATTGTCGCGCGATCCGGGCAGGTCCGCTTTCTCCTGCCCGGCGCGGCGGCGGAGATAGGGGTGGACCATGTCGCCCTCGATCGGCCCCGGCCGCACGATCGCGACCTGGATGACGAGATCGTAGAACTCCCTGGGCCGGAGGCGGGGCAGCATGTTGATCTGGGCGCGGCTTTCCACCTGGAACACGCCGATGCTGTCGCCCTCGCACAGCATGTCGTAGGTGGCCTTGTCCTCCTTCGGCACGGTTTCCAGCATGAGATCGCCCTCGCCATGCCGGCGCATCAGATCGAAGGCCTTGCGGATGCAGGTGAGCATGCCGAGCGCCAGCACATCGACCTTCATCAGCCCCAGCGCGTCGATATCGTCCTTGTCCCATTCGATGAAGGTGCGGGCCGCCATCGCGGCATTGTGGATCGGCACGGTCTCGTCCAGCCGGTCCTCGGTCAGCACGAAGCCGCCGACATGCTGGGAAAGGTGGCGCGGGAATTTGAGAAGCTGACCGACCAGCGCCCGCAGCCGCGCCATTTCGGGATTGGCGGCATCGAAGCCCGCCTCGGCGAAGCGGCCGTCCGGCACCTCGCCGCCATAGCTGCCCCAGCTCGTATCGGCGAGGCGCGCGGTCACATCCTCCGACAGGCCGAGCGCCTTGCCCACCTCCCGCAGGGTGCTGCGCGGGCGATAATGGATGACGGTGGCGGCGATGCCGGCGCGGTGGCGGCCGTAGCGTTCATAGACATATTGCATCACCTCCTCGCGCCGCTCATGCTCGAAATCCACGTCGATATCGGGCGGCTCGCCCCGCTGTTCGGACAGGAAGCGCGAGAAGAGCAGGTTGTTTTCGACCGGATCGATCGGGGTGACGCCCAGCAGGTAGCAGACCAGCGAATTGGCCGCCGATCCCCGCCCCTGGCAGAGGATCGGGGGATCCCGCGTGCGCGCGAACCTCACGATATCGTGCACCGTCAGGAAATAATAAGCGTAGTTGCGGGCGCGGATCAGGCTCAGTTCCTCATCCAGCACCTTCTGCACCTTGGCCGGGATGCCACCGGGATGCTGGGCATTCGCCGCCGCCAGCACCAGATGTTCCAGCCAGCCCTGCGGGGTCCAGCCTTCGGGCACGGGTTCGTGCGGATATTCGTAGGCGAGCTGATCGAGATCGAAATGGATGCGGGCAAGGATATCCGCCGATGCCGCCACGGCTTCCGGGCAGGCGCGGAACAGGCGCGCCATTTCGGCGGGCGGCTTCAGATGGCGTTCGGCATTGGCATGAAGGAGCCGGCCCGCCTCGGCGATCGTCACCCCTTCGCGGATGCAAGTGACGACATCGTGGAGCGGCCGCTGTTCCGGCCCGGCATAAAGCGCATCGCAGGTGGCGAGCAGCGGCACGCCCGCCCGCGCGCCCAGCGCCGTCAGCCCGGCCAGCCGGCGATGATCGCGGCCCTCGCGCGGCATGGTCGCCCCCAGCCAGACCGCGCCGGGGCAGGCATCGGCCAGCCGGCGGAGCACGAATTCGTCCGCGTCGCCGGCCATCACGATCAGCAGCAGATCCTGGCAATAAGCCAGCAGATCGGCGAAATGGAGGATGCAATCGCCCTTCTCCGCCCGCCGGTTGCCGAGCGTGAGCAGGCGGGTGAGCCGCCCCCAGCCGAAGCGGGTGGCGGGATAGGCGACGATATCCGGTGTGCCATCGGCGAAGACCAGCCGCGCGCCGACGGCGAGGCGGAAATCGAGGGGCCTCGCCTCTTCCCCATTCTCCTCCTGCGCGGCCGCGAGCGCCGCCTTGGCTTCCTTCAGCGCGACATGGGCGCGCACCACGCCGGCCACGGTGTTGCGATCGGCGATGCCGATGCCGGCCATGCCGAGGCCGATCGCGCGCGCCACCATGTCCGCCGGATGGGATGCGCCGCGCAGGAAGGAATAATTGGTGGCGGCGACCATCTCGGCAAAGCCGGCATCGGCTTCCTCGCCCCCCGACGGCCGATCGCCGGCGGGGCGGCGGAAAGGCGTGACCCCATCCGTCATGCAAAAACCCCGTGGAGATACCAGGCGGGATCGGCCTTCTCCTCGTAAAGGCCGTGGCGGAAGATCCAGAAGCGGCGGCCGCGCGCATCCTCCACCCGATAATAATCGCGGGTCAGCCCCGGCCGGTCGATCGCGCCATCGGCCCGCTGCCACCATTCGGCGGCGATCCGTTCCGGTCCTTCGAAGCGGCGCACCTCATGCGCGTCGCGCCGCCAGCGGAAGCGGTGGGGCGGGCCATCGGGCACCTCGGCGATCACATCGATCGGCTGGGGCGGATCGAACAGATGGATGGGCCGCAGCGGCGGATCGCCGGGGCCGGCCGCATCCCAGGCGGCGGGCGGCGGGGCGGCCACCGCCGGCAAGGCGAGCTGGGCCTGTTCTGGAATATGCGTGTCGCGCGGCACCAGCCGCCGCACCCGGCCCCGGCCCAGCCGCGTGCTCAGCCGATCGACCAGCGCCGCGATCTCCGCCTCATGGGTGGCGCCGCCTTCCAGCCGCAGCTGGGCGGCCGCCAGCGGCTCGACCAGGGGCACTGACAGCCGGACCATATCGAAGCCGAAGCCGGGATCGATCGGATCATCGAGCGCGCCGATCCGTTCGCGGAACAGCCGCATCACCATCGCCGGATCGCGCGTCGGCCGGCTGGTCTCCACCCGGATCGACCGCGCCAGCCCGTCGCTGCGGAAGAACATGCCTTCGAACCGCCGGCCGCCGGCCTTGCGTTCCTCCAGCAGCCGCTTCGCCTCGCCGGCCAGTTCCCCCAGCACCGCCAGCGCATATTCGGTGCGGGCGATCGGCTCGGCAAAGCGGCGCTCGATGCCGATCGTCGGCGGCGTGCGGCGCGGGACGATCGGGCTGTCCGCCTCGCCCAGCAGGCGGCGGAGCGCCATCACCGCATCGCCGCCGAAACGCGCGGCGATCCCCGCCAGCGGCCGGCAGGCAAGATCGCCCACCAGCTTCAGCCCGGCGCGGCGCAGGCCCAACTCCGCTTCGGAATCGAGGCCCAGCGCCGCCACCGGCAGCCGGCGGATCGCGGTCGCCTCATCGGCGGCCGGCACCGTCTGGAACCGGGCCAGCGCGCGGGCGCCGGCAGCATTGCCGGCCAGCGCATGGCGCACCGCCAGCCCGCTTTGCGCCAGGCGCGCCTCGATATCGGCCACCAGCCCCGCCTCGCCCCCGAACAGATGCGCGCAGCCGCTGATATCGAGCAGCAGGCCATCCGGCGCATCCACCGCCACCATCGGGGTGTAACGACCGCAGCCTTCGGCCAGCGCCTCCAGCCAGGCGAGATCGGCATCGGGATCATGATCCGCCACGGCGAGGTCCGGCACGCGGGCGCGCGCATCGGCCAGCGGCAGGCCCGGCTCCAGCCCGAGCGTCAGCGCCTGCGCATCCACCGCCGCCAGCCGCAGCGCGCCCTTCACCTTCTCGACGAAGGCGAGCGGCGCCTGCGCTTCAGGCGATGCGCCGGTCCGCCGTCGCGCCGCCCGCAGCCGATCCGCGGGAAGGAAGGGGAACCACAGCGCCAGGCAGCGCCGGTTCCCGGATGGCTTCGCGGAAGACAATGCGTTCACGATCCCACTCCACGCGCCAGCGGAGATCGGCGATCCCGCTCCGCTGCCGCAGCAATTCCACTTCGAAGGCCGCCTGCCCCGGCGCATTGGCCGCCAGCGCCCGCGAAGGCGCGGCGCGCACCCGCCAGCGGGTGTCGGCGGCGCTGGGCGAGGCCCGCGCGTCGATCCTGAGCAGCAGCACCGACACGCCCGAATCCTCCGCCGCCAGGGTCAGCCGGCGGGTGGCCGTGAGGTCCAGCACCCGCGGATCGCCCCAGCATTCCACCACCACCACCGCCAGGCCGGGGCAGCGGGCGGCATCGCCGGCCCCGCGCAGCAGCGCCACCGGATCGGGCGCGACCGCCAGCAGCAGCCCGTCCGCCGCCCCGCCCAGATCGGCGAGGCCGGGGGCATAGAGGCCGCCGCCGCGCCGTTCCGCCTCGTCGCAGCGCAGCCAGAGCAGCCCTTCGCCGGGATGCGCATCGACATCGGCATCGCCATCCGCCATCTCCGCCGCCCGCGCGCGCAGCGCCAGCATCGCCGCGAAGCCGGCGGCGCTGCCCGCCTCGCCCGCATCGGCGGCGAAAATCTCATGCAGCCGCCCCCGCGCCAGCCCGCCGCCCAGCGCACCGTCGATGCCGCCATGGCCGGTGACGATCCGCCCCGCTTCCGCCGGAGCGGCGCCGGCCAGCATCGCGATCCGGCCGCGCAGGGCGGCAAGGGAGGGGTGCGACTCGTGCATGACAAATGTTCCTGATATGTTCCATATCAGGCCCCGATCCGGCCACTGTCAAGCGGACCGGCCAGTCATCGGAAAAGGAAGGGAAAAGCCCCTCAGCCCCGCGAAGCCGGCCGGCGCAGGATGAATTCCTCGTCGCGCCAGCTGCCGACCGGGAACTGATATTCGCCGGCCTTTTCGAAGCCCAGCGCCGTATAGAGACGCTGCGCCTTCAGGTTGCCGGACCAGACGCCGATCCAGATCGCCGCCGGCTGCCTGGCCTCCATCCAGCCGAGCGCGGTTTCGAGCATCCGGCCGCCCAGCCCCAGCCCCTGCGCGGACCGGAGCAGGTAGAGCTGCTTCAGCTCCATGTCCCCGGCCGCCACATCGGCATGGGGCAGGCCGCACGGCCCCGCGACCGCGAAGCCGATCGCCACGCCGCCTTGTTCCGCCACCCACACGCCATGATCGGCATCGGCGATGCGCGCCGCGAAGATGGCGGGCGCCAGCTTCTCGGCGACATAGGCATCGCGGTCCGCCGGCGGATAGGGAATGCCGAAGCCTTCGACGAAGGTCTCGAAGAAGGTCGTCACCGCCAGATCGGAAAGCGCCGCCGCATCCCCGGCGTGGGCCGGGCGGATCATGCCTTGTTCCCCTTGTATCGCGCGCGGAAGCCATCGGCGAACGCCGTCAGCCGCCCCTCGGCGATCGCCGCGCGCAGCTCCGCCATCAGCCGCTGGTAGAACCAGAGATTATGCTCGGTCATCAGCATCGCGCCCAGCATCTCGCCCGATTTGACGAGATGGTGGAGATAGGCGCGGCTCCACGGCGCGATCGGCGATTCGGGGTCGATCGGGGCCAGATCCTCGGCATATTTGGCGTTGCGGATGTTGATCGGCCCGTCCCAGGTGAAGGCCTGGCCGTTGCGGCCGGATCGCGTGGGCAGCACGCAATCGAACATGTCGATGCCGCGTTCCACCGCGCCGACGATATCGTCGGGCTTGCCGACGCCCATCAGGTAGCGGGGCCGATCCGCCGGCAGCATGTCCACCGCGAAATCCAGCACGCGGAACATCTCCGCCTGCCCTTCGCCCACCGCGAGCCCGCCGATCGCATAGCCGTCGAAGCCGATGCCGGTCAGCGCCTCGCTGGAACGGCGGCGCAGATCCTCCTCCATCGATCCCTGCTGGATGCCGAACAAGGCGGAGGAAGCCGCATGATCGCCGCCGGCATCGAAGGCGTCGCGCGATCGCTTCGCCCAGCGCATCGATCGTTCCATGGAGGATTCGGCGCGGTCGCGCGTCGCCGGAAAGGGCGTGCATTCGTCGAACGCCATCACGATGTCAGCCCCCAGCAGCCGCTGGATCTCCATCGATCGTTCCGGGGTCAGCATGTGGCGGGAACCATCGAGGTGCGATTTGAACGCCACCCCTTCCTCGGTGATCTTCGCGAGATCGCTGAGGCTCATCACCTGATAGCCGCCGCTGTCGGTCAGGATCGGCCGGTCCCACTGCATGAAATCATGCAGGCCGCCCAGCCGGGCCATCCGCTCCGCACCGGGGCGCAGCATGAGGTGGTAGGTGTTGCCCAGGATGATATCCGCCCCGATCGCGCGCACGCCTTCGGGCTTCATGCCCTTGACGGTGGCGGCGGTGCCCACCGGCATGAAGGCCGGCGTGCGGATATCGCCACGCCGCATGGCGAGCGTGCCGGTGCGCGCGGCGCCATCGGTGGCGGCCACGCTGAACTGGAAACGGGGACGATCGGTCATGGCTGCGCCCCATGCCGCGTGCGGGCGCGAGAGTCGAGATGGCTCCCGCCACGGCCACTGCGCCGCATGCCCCCTTTCCATCCCCACCCCGCCCGTGCCACACCCCGGCCCATGCGGGAGAAGGAGTTACGGCTGGCGCTGGTCTGCTATGGCGGGATCAGCCTGGCCGTCTACATGCACGGCATCACGCTGGAGGTATGGCGGCTAGCGCGGGCGAGCCGGGCCTTTCATGCCGGCGAGGATTGCGCGGCGGGCAGCGAATCCATCTATCGCGAGCTTCTGGAGACGATCGAGCGGGAGACCGGCGTCCGGCTGCGCGTGCTGATCGATATCGTCGCGGGCGCGAGCGCGGGGGGCATCAACGGGGTGTTCCTGGCGCAGGCGATCGCGCGGGGGCAATCGCTGGAGCCGCTGACCGAGCTGTGGCTGGAGAAGGCCGATGTCGACGTGCTGCTCGATCCCGACGCCCGGCCGCTCTCCCGCGCCACCAAGATGTGGGCGGCGCCGATCGCCTGGTGGGCGGCGGGCAAGCGCGGCGGCACGATCGAGCGCACCGTCGATGCCGAGGCGCGCGAGGAGATACGGACCAAGCTGTCGCGCTTCGTGCGCGCGCGCTGGTTCGAACCGCCCTTCGGTGGCGGAATATTCTCCGGCCTGATCCTCGATGCGCTGGATGCGATGGCGGAAACGGGGGACGGCGATCCGCTGCTGCCGCCGGGCCAGCCGCTCGACCTGTTCGTCACCGTCACCGATTTCCACGGCCATCCCGAGCGGTTGGCGCTCAATTCCCCGCCCGAGATCGTGGAGACCGAGCATCGGCTGAAGATCAGCTTCAGCGATCACGGCCTTTCCCCCCGGCGGCTGGGCGACGTGCCCGACCTCGTCTTCGCCGCGCGGGCGACGGCGAGCTTCCCCGGCGCCTTCCCGCCCTTCACCGTGGCGGAGCTGGACGGGGTGCTGGAAGCGCGCGACCGGACCTGGCCGGGGCGCGAGGCCTTCCTCACGCGCGCCCTGCCCCGCCACGCCGCGATCGGGACGACGGGGGATGCGGTGCTGATCGACGGATCGGTGCTGGCCAACGCCCCCTTCGGCCCGGCGACGGACGCGCTGAAGGATCGCCCGGCGCGGCGCGAGGTCGATCGCCGCATGGTCTATATCGATCCCAAGCCCGGCGCCCATTCGATCCGCATCGGCCGCGGCGAGAACGAGCTGCCGGGCTTCTTCGCCACCATCTTCGGCGCGCTTTCCGATATCCCGCGCGAACAGCCGATCGGCGACAATCTGGATGCGATCGCGGCGCGATCCGCCCGCATCCGCCGCATGCGCCGGATCGTCGAGGCGATCCGGCCGGAGGTGGAAGGGGCGATCGACAGCCTGTTCGGCCGCACCTTCTTCCTCGACAGCCCCACGCCCGGCCGGCTCGCCGCCTGGCGCGCCAAGGCGCAGGACGCCGCCGCCAGGCGCGCGGGCTATGCCTATGCCGCCTACGGCCACCTCAAGCTTTCGGGCGTGGTGGAGGACATGATCGACCAGATCGCCACGCTGGCGGGCGGCGACCGGCTGCGCCACATCGATATCCGCCGGGCGATATGGGCGGAGGTGCGGAGCATCGGCATCACCGAGCCGGGGGCGCTTTCCTCGAACGGGGCCAGCCCGGCCGCCATCCTGTTCTTCCGCGATCATGATCTGGGCTTCCGCATCCGCCGCCTGCGCAGCGTGATCCGCCGCATCAGCGAGGTGGAGGAGCAATCCGCGACGGAGATACCCGCCCTTCAGGCGGCGCGCGACGCGGCCTATGCCGCGCTCGCCCTTTATCTCGACCGGCAGATGGACGATTTCTTCGGACCGGAGACCATCGCCGCCGCCGCCAAGGCCACGCAGGCGCCGGCCGCGGCCATGGCCGCCATCGCCGCGGCGCGCGACCTCAGGCTGGTGGACGAGCGCGCCGACGACATCATGGCCACCGCGCTTTCCGCGCTTCCCAAGGCGGAACGCCGCATCGTGCTGCTCACCTATCTGGGCTTTCCCTTCTACGACATCGCGACGCTGCCGCTGATCCACGTCGAGGGCACGGACGAGTTCAATCCTATATTGGTCGACCGCATTTCCCCGGACGATTGCTCCGCCATCCGCGAAGGCGGCGCGGAGGCGACGCTGAAAGGCATACAGTTCAACAGCTTCGGCGCCTTCTTCAGCCGCAACTATCGCGAGAATGATTATCTGTGGGGCCGGCTGCACGGCGCCGAACGGCTGATCGACATCGTCGTTTCCGCCCTGCCGCCCGGCATCACCCTGCCGCCCGGAACGATAACGGGCCTCCGGAAACGCGCCTTCCGGGCGATCCTCGCGCAGGAGCGGCCGCGCCTCAAATCCATCCAGCAATTGTTCGGCCAGCTCGAAAGGGAGGTGGGTTAACCCACCAGCCCCTTTGCCAAAGGCGCGCCTTTCTGCCTAAAAGGTGCGATCAAGGAGACAGGGTCGATGCAATTCCTCCGAACCTTGTTCTGGGTCGTTATCGCGGTGATCGCGGTGATCTTCGCGACGCGGAACTGGAATACGGTGACGATCAATCTGTGGGGCGGCCTGCAAGCGGACGTGAAGCTGCCGATGCTGATATTCGGCGCCTTCTTCATCGGCCTGATCCCGCCATGGATCCTGCACCGCACCACCCGCTGGACGCTGCGCCGCCGCCTGGAAAGCGCGGAACGCGCCCTGGCCGAGGCGCGCGGCCCCGCGCCGATCCCGGCGGCCCCGGCCCCCCAGGCCCCCAACATCATCGAAGCGACGCCTTCGCCCTCCACCATCCCCGTTCCGCCGGCGGTATCATGACGAGCCCGATCTACGTTGCCCTCGACACGCCCGATATCGACCGGGCGATGGCCATCGCCACCCGCATCCGCAACCATGTGGGCGGGATCAAGCTGGGGCTGGAATTCTTCTGCGCCAACGGCCGGGCCGGGGTGAAGGAGATGGCGGCGCTGGACCTGCCGATCTTCCTGGACCTGAAGCTGCACGACATCCCCAACACCGTCGCCAAGGCGGTGCAGGCGCTGCGCCCGCTCGATCCCGCGATCCTGACGGTGCACGCGGCCGGCGGACGGGCGATGATGGAGGATGCCAAGGCGGCCGCCCCCACCGGCACCAAGGTGGTGGCGGTGACGATGCTCACCAGCCTGGACGGGGCGGACATGCAGTCGATCGGCCTGCCGCCCGATCCGCATGCCCAGGTCGAGCGGCTGGCCGCGCTGGCGCGCGACGCCGGGATCGACGGCATCGTCTGTTCGGGCAATGAGGTGGCCGCCGCCCGCGCGATCTGGCCGGAAGGCTTCTTCGTGGTGCCCGGCGTCCGCCCGGCCGATGGCGACGCGGGCGACCAGAAAAGGGTGATGACGCCGCGCGCCGCGCTCGACGCCGGCGCATCCGTGCTCGTGATCGGCCGCCCGATCACCCAGGCGGACGATCCCGATCGGGCCGCCCGCGCGATCGAAGCGACGCTTTGAAGCAGGCGGCCGGCGCCGCGATCAGGCGGCGGCGGCCACCGGCTCGGGTTCGCCCAGCGCCTTCAGCTTCGCTTCCAGCAGGCCCAGCAGCCGCATCGGCGCGCCATCGAGCTGGCGGCCGAGCCGGTGGATCAGGCTGACCGCGCTGTCCTTCAATTCCGGGTCGCACAGCGGACGGGCGACCAGCGATCCCTCCCCGATTTCGGCAAGCGCGCAGATGCGGGGCAGCACCGTGACCATCCGGCCGGCCTTGGCGGTTTCCCGCATCATGTGCAGCGATGCCGTCACCAGCCGCGGCTCCAGATAGGCCTGGGCGCGGCGCTCGGCATCGTCCAGCAGGGCGCGCGTGGGAAATCCCTTCGGCGGCAGGCAGAGGTCGAAACCGGCGAGATCCCCGATCGTCGGCGCTTCCAGCCGCGCCGCCGGATGGCGCGGCGCGCAGAGCAGCATCAGGGGCTGGCTGATCGTGGCGCGGACGCGGATCTTGGGCTCGTTGGTGCCGTTGAGGATCAGGCCGATATGCGCCTCGTCCTCCAGCACCATGCGGACGAGATCGGCATCCGCGCCCGTCGCGATCGTGATGGTCACGCCGGGATTGCGGCGCTGGAAGCCATCGATCACGGCGTTGAAGGCGGGGCCGAAAAACCCCTCGCCCACGGCCAGGTTGATGCGGCCGGTCCGCACCTCGCGCAGTGCGTGGATCTGGCTCAGCAAAGCCTCGCGATCGGCAAGCTGGCTGCGATAATATTCGTAGGTCAGCCGCCCGGCATCGGTCAGCCGGATCGAGCGGCGCCCCCGTTCGATCAGCGAAATGCCCATTTCGCTTTCAAGCTGCGCGATCTGCCGGCTGATGGACGATACGGCGACACCGATCTTGTCGCTGGCCAGGCGCATGGAACCGAGGCTCGCCGCCTCGTAGAAATAGTGCAGAGCATTGTCCCACATAGTTTGCGACCCCTTTGTGGATAGGCGGGCCTTTGCGGCTCCTGCCCGGCATCAAGCTGCGCGATCCTTGCACCGCATGCAACGGGATTCGGGCTTCATTGCCCCGGCCGCCAGTTTTAAGCGCGCAGCCGGACCGCGCTTCTGGGCTGTTCACCCGATCTTCCACAGGGTAGAGCGTCCGCCATGCCTCCGCTTCTTCTCGTGATGGTGGGCGGTGCCTTGGGCGCCGGCCTGCGCTATCAGATTTCCCGCATCGCCCTTTACCTCTGGGGTCCCGATTTCCCCTGGGGCACCTGGATCATCAACCTTTCGGGCGGTTTCCTGATGGGAACGCTGGTCGGCACGCTGGCCGGCAGCGATCCCGAAATGACCGCGCCGATCCGGCTGCTGCTCGCCACCGGCGTGCTGGGCGGCTTCACCACCTTCTCCGCCTTCAGCCTCGATACGTTCGGCATGCTCCAGAACGGCCAGCACGGGCTGGCGGCGGTCTATGCCGTCACTTCGGTCGTCGGATCGGTGATGCTCCTCGTCCTTGGCCTCCTGCTTGGAAAGGCGCTGTCATGAGCGGCGATCCCGCGGCGGACAATGTCCGCCAGTTCACCGTCAGCGATGACGATCACGGCATCCGCCTGGACCGCTGGTTCAAGCGCCACTTGCCGGATGCGAGCTTCAACGTCGTGTCGCGTTGGGCGCGCACCGGCCAGTTGCGGGTCGACGGCAGGCGGATAGCGCCGGGCGACCGGATCGAGGCCGGGCAGATCATCCGCGTGCCCCCGGCGGACAGCGCCCCGGCGGCGCCCGCGCCCAAGGCCAAGAAGGCCCGCCCGCCGCTTTCGCCCGAGGATACGGAATTCGCCCAGTCGCTGGTGATCCATCGCGACAAGGCGGCCATCGTCCTCAACAAGCCGCCCGGCCTCGCCACCCAGGGCGGCACCAAGACGGACCGCCATGTCGACGGACTGCTGGACGCCGTGCAGTTCGAGGCGGAAGGCCGGCCCAAGCTGGTCCACCGGCTGGACAAGGATACGTCCGGCGTGCTGCTGGTCGCCCGTTCCGCCAATGCCGCCGGCCATTTCGCCAAGGCCTTCAGCAGCCGCACCGCGCGCAAGGTCTATTGGGCGCTGATCGCCGGCGTGCCTTCGATCGACGACGGCATGATCGAGCTGCCGATCGCCAAGCAGCCCGGCACCGGCGGCGAGAAGATGCATGTCGACGAGAAGGAGGGTAGCCCCGCGCGCACCCGCTATCGCGTGATCGAGCGCGCCGGCAACCGCGCCGCCTGGGTCGAGCTGCAACCCTATACCGGCCGGACGCACCAGCTGCGCGTGCATATGGCGGCGATCGGCCACCCGATCGTGGGCGACGGCAAATATGGCGGACAGGAAGCCTTCCTGACCGGCGGCATCAGCCGCAAGATGCACCTCCACGCCCGCCGGCTGCGGGTGGATCATCCCGACAGCGGCCAGATCGACGTGCGGGCAGAGCTGCCGTCGCATTTCGCCGAAAGCCTGGAGACGCTGGGCTTCGACCTTGCCGATGGCGATGCGCTGCCGCTCGACGAACCGAAGTTCAGCGAGACGGCCGAGGGCAAGCGCCGCGCGATCAGCGCCGCCGCCAAGGCCCGCCGCAAGGAACGCAAGGGCGAAAGGCGCGGCCGGGGGCGCAAGTGAACCGCCTCGCCGTTTTCGATTGCGATGGCACGCTGGTCGATAGCCAGGCCAATATCTGCGACGCGATGGAGGAGACTTTCGCCCGCGCCGGCCTTCCCCTGCCGGGGCGGGATGCGGTGCGGCGGATCGTGGGCCTCAGCCTGGTGGAGGCGGTGCGCGCGCTCCATCCCGCAGGCGATCCCGAGCTGCATCACGCCATGGCGCAGGATTATAAGGGCTGCTTCCACGCGCTGCGCGGACGCGGGCTGGTGGCGGAGCCGCTGTTCGACGGCATTGCCGATGCGATCGCTTCGGCCGATGGCGATGGCTGGCTGCTCGGCGTCGCCACCGGCAAGTCCGATCGCGGGCTCAACCTCTGCCTGGCGCATCATGGCATCGCCGATCGCTTCGTGACGCTCCAGACCGCCGACCGCCATCCGAGCAAGCCGCACCCCTCCATGCTGATCCAGGCGATGGCCGATGCCGGCGCCGTGCCGGAAACCACCGTGATGATCGGCGATACGCGGTTCGACATCGCCATGGCCAAGGCCGCGGGCGCGACGGCGATCGGCGTGGCCTGGGGCTATCATGACGCGGACGAGCTGCACGCCGAGGGCGCCGACCATGTCGCCCGCCACCCGGCCGACCTTTCCGCCATATTGAAGGAACTCAAATGAACCGGGACGATGCGGAGCGGCTGGCGCGCACCCGCTACACCATCATCTCCGCCATGCGCGCGAGCGGCGCCCTGCTGATGGTGCTGGGGATGTGGATCTGGGTCGGCGATATCCTGCGCGCGGGCGGGCTGCCGGCCGCGGGCGTGCCGCTGTTCGCGATCGGCTTCCTCCAGTCGTTGATCGTGCCGCAGATATTGGCACGGAAGTGGCGGACGCCGAAGCCGTGAAGCGGTTCTACAAGGAAGTCGCGGCGGCGGCGGAGCCCGGCGGCTTCGCGATCCGGCTGGACGGGCGGCCGGTGAAGACGCCGGCGCGCAACCCCCTGCTGCTGCCTGGCGCGGAGCTGGCCGAGGCGATCGCGGCGGAATGGACGGCGCAGGGCGAGACGATCGATCCGCGATCCATGCCGCTGACCGGCCTCGCCAATGCGGCGATCGACCGGGTGGCGCCGGACCCGGCGCGCTTCGCCGGGGACATCGCCGTCTATGGCGAGACCGATCTGCTCTGCTACCGCGCCGACGAGCCGGCGGAGCTGGTGGCCCGGCAGGCGGCGGCGTGGGACCCGCTGATCGACTGGGCGCAGCGGCGATACGACATCCATTTCACGATCGCGACCGGCATCATCCACAAGGCCCAGCCGGCGGCGACGGTGACGCGGCTGGCCGAAGCGACGGTGGCGCGGGATGCGTTCGCGCTGGCGGGATTGTCTCCGCTGACGACGATCGGCGGATCGCTGGTGACGGCGCTGGCGGTGGCGGAAGGCGCCGTCGATGCGGACGCGGCGTTCGCGGCAACCCATCTCGACGAGCTGTGGCAGGCCGAGCAATGGGGCGAGGATGCGCTGGCGGCCGATGCCAGGGCGGCGCGGCGGCGGGACTTCATCGCGGCGGCGCGGTTCGTGGCGCTGGCGGGCTAAGCGTCCGGCCCGGCGACGCCGGCCCGCATCGGGGCGATTGATCGATATACGATTCAGGTTGTATCGTTAATTTCCGCCAGCGAGCGGAAATGAGAGGGGACCTGAATGAAACATGTGCTGAACGCGCGCTTCCTGGTGACGTGCGCCATCATATCCGTGCTGATCTTCGTGGCGGACATCGCCTTCCACGCCACGTTCGTGCCCGATCTGTATGTCGGCTACCCGCAGCGCGCGGCGGGCGACATGGCGCCGCTGATGCCGTTCCTGTTCCTGACCTATCTGGTGCAGATCACCATGTTCCTGTGGCTGTTCGTGCGGCTCTATCCCGAACGCGGCATCGGCAAGGCGGTGTGGTGGGGCCTGTGGGGCGGGCTGTTCGTGGTGCTGCCCAACATGCAGTTCTTCGTGGGCGTGGCCGGCACGACCTGGACGCTGCTCGCGGTGCAGGTGGTGGAAGCGATCGTGCTGCTGATCGCGGCGGGCATCATCTTCGAATTCGTCTATCGCCCGCGCGCCGCCAGCGCGGCAGAGCCGGCCCGCGCCTGAGCCGTCTGGCAGAGCAACCGCACGATTGCAGTTAGCGCAATCGTGCGGTTGCATTTCTCAATTGCGGAAAATCGTTTCGGTCGACTATTCATTGTGCAGCGCACAACGAGACACGGCGGCCCGCCGCCCGGCTGCAAAGCCGGGTGCGCCGCCGGCGTCCGCGCCACGCGGGCTATCCCGCCCGCGCATATGGAGAAGACCATGCGTATGTTCGAAGCCGCGACCAGCCTTGCGCTGGCGATCGCGACGCAGGCGCTTGCCGTGGGTATCGTCGTTACCTTCTGAGCGCTTGCCCGGAGATCGATCCGGGACACCTGCAGACCCCGTCCGACCATAATGGTCGGCGGGGAAAGCCCTTCCCCTCCGCCCGCCATCCCCTTACATTCCCCGGCGATGACGACCCCGCCGATCAGCGAACTTTCCGCCCGGGCGCGCGACATCTTCCGCGTGGTGGTGGAAAGCTATCTGGGCACGGGCGCGCCGGTGGGCTCCCGCACGATCGCGCGACTGGCGGGCCTCAACCTTTCCCCGGCGTCGATCCGCAACGTGATGCAGGACCTGGAGGAGCTGGGCCTGCTGGCGGCGCCCCATACATCCGCCGGCCGGATGCCGACCGAAAGCGGCCTGCGCCTGTTCGTGGACGGGATGATGCAGGCGGCCGAGCCGTCGCCCGAGGAGCGCGCCGCGATCGAGGCGCGAATCACCGGCGGCCCGGTGGAGGATGCGCTGACGCAGGCGAGCGCGGTGCTTTCCGGCCTTTCATCCTGCGCGGGCATCGTGCTGGTGCCCCGTCACGAGCCGGTATTGCGCCAGTTCGGCTTCGTCCCCCTTTCCCACGATCAGGCGCTGGCCGTGCTGGTGGGGGCGGACGGATCGGTGGAGAACAGGGTGGTCGATCTGCCGCCCGGCACGCCCGCCCACCTGCTGGTGGAGGCCAGCAGCTACGTAAGCGCGCGATTGACCGGGCTGACCCTGCGCGAGGCCGAGGAGCGGCTGCGAGCCGAGATCGGCCAGGGCCGGGCGATGCTGGACAGTGCCGCCGCCGACCTGATCGCGCGCGGGCTGGCGACATGGTCCGAGGATGGGGAGGCGCGGCCGGTGCTGATCGTGCGCGGCCAGGCCAATCTGATCGATCCGGATGCCGCCGCCGATCTGGAACGGGTGCGCCAGCTGCTGGACGAGTTGGAGAGCAAGCAGGAGATCGCCCGCCTGCTGGATAGCGCGCGCGCCGGCCAGGGCATGAAGATCTTCATCGGATCGGAGAACAAACTTTTCTCCCTTTCCGGCTCATCCGTGATAGCGGCCCCCTATCGTGGCGGCGACGGCCGCGTGGTCGGCGTGGTCGGCGTGATCGGCCCGACCCGGTTGAACTATGCGCGCGTCGTTCCCATGGTGGATTTCACCGCGCAGACATTGACGAGACTGATGGCATGAGTGACGAGACGACCCCGGAACAGACCCCCGGCGCCAACCCCGCCGAAAGCCCCGAGGAGGTTGGCAAGAACCCCCTCGCCGCCCTGGAGGCCGATCTGGAGAAGCTGCGCAACGACCTGCTCTACGCCCAGGCCGAGACCCAGAATGTCCGCCGCCGGCTGGAGAAGGAGAAAGCCGATTCGATCGCCTATGCGGCGACCGGCTTCGCCCGCGACATGCTTTCCGTCGCCGACAATCTGGGCCGCGCGCTGGCGGCCATCCCCGCCGAGATCGCGGCCGACGAGCGGATCAAGCCGCTGGTGACGGGCATCGAGATGACCGCGCGCGAGCTGGAGACCGTGTTCCAGCGCAACGGCGTGACCAGGATCGCGGCGGTCGGCGAGCCGCTGGACCCCAATCGCCACCAGGCGATCATGGAGGTGGAAAGCCCGGATGCCGCGCCCGGCACCGTCGTTCATGAAATGCAATCGGGCTACATGATCAAGGATCGGCTGCTGCGCCCGGCGATGGTGGGCGTCGCCAAGGCCCCGGCCGGCGCCCCCTCGCCCACGCCTTCGGTGGACCTCGAAGCCTGATGCGTTCGGGGCTGCGGCGCGCGGCGCGCCCGTTGCTGCGCGCCGCGGCCGACCGGCTGCACGGCCCCAGATATCTCCGCGCCCGCCGGGCCATTTCCCGGCTGGAAGCGCATGACCTGGGCAGCGGATATCGCGGCACGCGCCGGCGCGTGCTGGTGCTGTATGATCCCAACGCCATCGCGCTCAGCCAGGTCCACCCCTTTCTCGACTGGCGGCGCATCGCCGGCGCCGGGGATCTGGACATCGAGCTGAAGGCGGCCGAGCTGCCCGCCCATTTCGCGGCCCACGCGGCCAGCGGGCTGAAGGCGCTGCCCGATGCCGATACCGTGATCTTCCAGCCCGATCTGGTGCGGCTGGGCGATACGGCGCCGATCGTGGCCCCGGCGCTACGCGATCGTTATCCCGACGCGCGGCTGGTGCTGCTGGACGGCACGCCGCACAGCGGCTTCCTGGGCGTGGAAGGCGTGGTCGACGCGATCGACGCCTATGTGAAGAAGAGCAGCCTGGCCGATCGCGCGGCTTATGCCCGGCCGGTGCTGGGCGACACGGTGCTGACCGATTATTTCGCGCGCCGCCACGATTGCCCGCTGCCCGAAGCGACCATGGCCGTGCCCGACCGTTTCTGGGCCAAGCTGATCGTGGGGCCGGCCTTCATCACCGACCGGCGGATCATGCCGCTGTTCGCCCGGCCCTTCGCCGAGATCGGCGGCCAGCCGCGCACCATCGACCTCAACGCCCGCATCGCCAAACGCGGCGCTCCCTGGTATGCCGCGATGCGCAGCGATGCCGACGAGCGCGCGGGCGCGCTGGAAGGCATCGCCATCGCCCGCGGCCAGGGGCTGAAGCTGAAGGCGTTCATGGCCGAGCTTCGCCAGTCGAAATGCACGTTCAGCCCCTTCGGCTATGGCGAATTATGCTGGCGCGATTATGAGGCGATGGCGATGGGCAGCGTCGTCATCAAGCAGGGCATGGACGGCTTCGTGACCGCGCCCGACCTGTTCGACCGGGACGAGACCTATGTGCCCGTTGCCTGGGACCTTTCCGATTTCGAGGAACGGACGCGGGCCGTGCTGGCGGACGAGGACCGGCGCCAGGCGATCGCCGCGCGCGCCTATGGCCGGGCGCGGGATTATCTGTTCGGCGGCGGGCTGGGCGCCTATCTGCGCCAGGTGGTGCAGGGATGATGCGGCAACCGGCGGCCCCGATCCCTTGACCCGACGGACACGGCCTTGAACGCATCCAGCCCGAACGATTCCCGGGGCCTGATCGGCCGCGCCCACCGGCTGGCGACGCGGCCGTCGTCGCTGATCCTGATTTCGCTGGGCTTCCAGAACGGGCTGCGCCTCGTCAGCTCGATGATCCTGACGCGGCTGCTCGACACGCATGATTTCGGCGTGATGGGCATCATCATGTCATGGATGATCGTGCTGACGATGATCTCCGACATCGGCGTCTATGCCGTCGTCACCCGGCACAAGCGCTTCTTCGAGCCCGCCTTCCTCGACGCGATCTGGACGTTCCGGGCGTTGCGCGGGCTGGTGATCACCATAGCGATGATCGTGCTGGCGGGGCCGATCGCCAGCGTTTCCGCCAAGTCCGAGGTGGCCGCCCCGCTGGCCGTGGCGGCGCTGGTGCTGCTGATCGACGGATCGCAATCGCTGTTCAACGTGACCGCCCCGCGCGAGGGGCGGCTGGCCCAGCTCACCCTGTTCGAGATGACCGGCGCGCTGGTGCAGACGCTGTTCACCATCCTGCTGGCGCTGATGATCCCGAGCTATTGGGCGCTGGTCTGGGGCTATGTGTCCGGCGCGTGCGTGAAGACGGTGGCGAGCTTCCTGCTGCCGGGCGCGGCACGGCGGCCGAGCTTCGACCGCGAGGTTTTCCGCGAGCTGATCGTGGGCGGGCGGCCATTCTTCATATCCAGCGTGGCCAGCGTGTTCGTGCGCCAGATCGACAAGATCCTGCTGTCCCGCTTCATGACGCTGCCGCAGTTCGGCATCTATACGATCGCATCCAACCTCACCTCGGTGCCGACGCTGCTTTCGGACAATTATGCCCGGCGCTTCCTCTACATCGCCTATGTCAACCACCGGGAAGCGCAGGACCGCCCCGATACCGGCTTCTTCCTGAAGTTCGGCCGGCCGTTCCGCTGGCTCTACGTCGCCGGCGTCGGCGCGCTGGTGGGCGGCGGCGAGGCGATCGTCCATATCCTCTACGACAGCCGCTACTGGTTCGCCGCGACCTATATCTACCTGCTGGCGCCTTCGATCTTCCTCCGGCTCACCAATGCGCGGATGGAGCAGTTCCTCCTCGCCCACAAGGTCGATGCGGCGCAGATGTATGCCAACCTGATCCGCGCAGCCTGGATCGTCATCAGCCTGCCGGCCGCCTATCACTGGGGCGGACAGCTCGCCATGATCGCGGCGCTGGGCTGCGTGGAGGTGCCGGTGCACGTCTATCTTTCCGCCAGGGTGCATGGGCTGGTCGGGAGCTTCCACTGGCGGGAGCGGGCGACGGCCTTCGCCGTCGCGCTGGCGGCCGGCCTCGTGGCGCTGGCACTGAGCCAGATCGGGCTGGCGCTGGTCGAAGGGCAGAAACTGGCGATATTCTAGGCGGAAAGCCGTTTCCGCTGCGCGGGCGCCGCGCCCCCAACGGCTTGACAGGCCAGCCCTTATCCTTCTCTAGACGATGGCGGCCCCGGTGATGACCCCTCCGTGCCCTGCCCGCCATCCCGCGCGCGTCTAGACAATCGAGGCCTGATGATGTCCCAACCCACCGGCGACAGCGGCGGCGCGCCCGCCTTCAACCTGGGGTTCCGCGAGTTCGTGGCGCTGGTGGCCGCGCTGATGGCGATCAACGCGCTGGGCATCGATTCCATGCTGCCGGCACTGCCCGCGATCGGCGACGCGCTGGGCATCCACAACGAGAACCAGCGGCAATGGATCATCGCCGCCTATGTCTTCGGCTTCGGATCGATGCAACTCGTCTACGGCCCGCTGGCCGACCGCTTCGGCCGCAAGCCGGTGCTGATCGCCAGCATGAGCCTGTTCACGGCGATGAGCGTGCTGGCCGCCTTCTCCTGGGATTTCCCGTCGATCATCGCCGCGCGGGTGGCGCAGGGCGTGTTCGCCGCCGCATCGCGCGTGCTGGCCGTATCGATCGTGCGCGATCGCTTTTCCGGCCGGCAGATGGCGCGGGTGATGTCGCTATCCTTCATCGTCTTCCTCGCCGTGCCGATCCTGGCACCCAGCATCGGCCAGTTCATCCTGCTGTTCGCGCCGTGGCGGGGGATATTCCTGTTCCTCGCCTTCTTCGGCGCGCTGCTGGTGCTGTGGGCCGGTCTGCGCCTGCCCGAGACGCTGCATCCCGAGGACCGCCGGCCGATATCCGCCGGCAAGATCGCCAGCGCGGCGCGGGTGGTGATCGGCAACCGTTATTCGCGGGGCTATACGCTGGCGTCCACCATGCTGTTCGGCAGCCTGATGGGCTTCATCAATTCGGTGCAGCAGATCTTCACCGACATCTTCCACGAGCCTAAACTGTTCCCGGTGATCTTCGCCAGCATGGCGGCATCGATGGGCTTCACCTCCTACCTCAACTCCCGCATCGTCGAGCAGCTGGGGACGCGCTTCGTATCGCACTGGGCGCTGATCGGCTTCATCGCATCGGCGGGCGCGCATTCCGCCATCGCGCTGAGCGGGCATGAGACGATGCTGAGCTTCGCCCTGCTGCAGGCGGCGACGATGGCGTGCTTCGGCCTTGCCGGATCGAATTTCGGATCGATGGCGATGGAGCCGGTGGGGCATATCGCCGGCACGGCATCCTCGATCCAGGGTTTCACCTCCACGCTCGGCGGCGCCGCGCTGGGCATCGTCATCGGCCAGCTTTACGACGGGACGACCGTACCGGTGACGCTGGGCTATCTGGTGCTCGGCCTCGTCGCGCTGGTGATCGTGCTGGTGACGGAACAGGGACGGCTGTTCCGCCCCCACCCCGTCGTCAACGAAGCCGTCCCCTGAAGGCACCGGCCCTGAAGGCGCGCGCCGCCGCCAGCGCGATCGGCACGCCGACCAGCACCATGTGGGTGAAGAGCGCGGCGGCGACGTCATAGGGATCGCGGTTGGGGAAGCGTTCCGGCCAGCGCAGCGGCAGGACGATCCAATACATCACCACATAGAGGCCGAAGCCATAGGCCAGCCCCCACAGGATCGGCCGGCGGACGAGCGCGGGGGCCTGGCGGGCGACGAGCACGAACACCGCGGCCATGACCAGCGCGAGCAGGACGTGGACGCAGGCGCCCACCGCCGAGGCGCCGGCGCCGCCTTCGCGCATCGCATCGCCGAACGGGCCGCTCGCCACCACCCGCAGCACGCGCGCGGGGCCGATGCCGTCGCGCGCGGCCAGCATGAAGGCCCAGCCGAGATCGAGAATGGCGGCGATCAGGCCGCCGCCGAGGATTGCACGCATCGTGGGTGACAAAGGCTTCCTCCCAATTTTGCGATTATGGAGGGAGGCTAGACCCGATCGGCGGCGCTGGCCAGCGATGCCGCCTCAATAATCCTTCGACACCCGCACGTTGGCGCTGGTGCGGCCGATGGTGGAGATGCTGGAGAGGAGCGAGAGCCAGCGGGTGATCTGGAATTCCACGCGCGTGGCCGAATAGCCGGCGCCGTCGGTGATCAGCTCCACATAGGTCTTGCGGGTGATATATTTGCCGGCGGCGATCGATGTGCCCTGGCCGGTGGTGGTATCGGCCGGCAGGATGCGCAGGCGATCGAGGCCGGTGGCCTGGCGCACCGCGTTGATCGGGTTGAGCCCGGTGCCGCCGCTTTGCAGCGAGGCGACGGCGGCGGCAAGCTGGAGGGCCTCCGGCGCCGAGAGATTGGTGATCGAGGTGCCGAACAGCAGCCGCGACAGCAGCTCATCCTCCGGCAGGGCCGGAATGCTGGTGAAGTTGATTTCCGGCCGGAGCCCGGTGCCCGAGACGCGGATCGTGGCGTTGAGATCGCTGATATCGGCCTGCGCCACGATATCCAGCACCGGATCGATCGGGGTTTCGCCGAGGAAGCGGATCGATCCGCGTTCCAGATCGAAGCGGCGGCCGGAAAATTCATAGCCGCCGCGCACCAGATCGGCCCGGCCCTTGATCGCCGGATTGTCGATCGTGCCGCGAATCTCCAGATCCGCGCGCCATTCGGAATCGAGGCCGAGGCCGGTGACGGCCAGGCGATTGCGCGCCTTCGCCTTCAGATCGAGCCGCCAGGGCATGGGCGGGGAATTATCCTCATCCTCGTCCACCGGGCGGTTGACCTCGGTGACCTTCAGCACCGGCACCTCGGCGGCGGCGGCGCGGCCGAGGCGGAAGCGGCTGCGATCCAGCGTGACGTCGCCCGCGATCATACCCCCGCCCCTGGCGGCGGTGATGCGGATCGGCCCGGTGACGGTGGCGCCGATATCGTCGCGGTTGATGAGCACGGCGTGGTTCGCATCGGCGGCCAGATCCATGGCGAAGCCGCTGGCCGAGGCGAAATCGAAGCTGCCGCGCCCGCTGATGCTGCCATCGTCGGACGTGGTGCCGGTGAGGCTGTCGATCACCAGCCGCGAGCCGTTGAACCGCCCCTGCGCCTTCACATTGGAGATGACGGTGCCGCTGACCGCGCTTTCCACCCGCCCGGCATCGGTGCGCAGCGACCCGCGTATCTGCGGATCGGCGAGCCGGCCGGTGGCATCGGCGCTGACCGAGAGCGGGCCGGAAATGTCGATCGTGCCGATGCCGGTGAGCCGCCAGAGCGTATCGGCCGGGCCGACATAGCGGAGCTGGGCGAAGAGCGGCGCATTCATCAGCCGGCTGACGATATCGCCTTCGCCGGTGAGCGGGGCGATGCGCGCCTGGGCGCGGCCGATCGTCTTGCCGCCGGTGGCGACCACCGCGCGCGCCACCGCCCGATCGCCGGTGAGCGCGGCGGCCAGCCCCATGTCCACGGGCGTGGAGGAGAGCACCAGCCCCGAACGGGTAAGCCCGCGCACCTTGAAATCGGCCCGGCCGGTGGGAAGCGCGCCTTGCGCCCAGCGATATTCGAGCCGGCCCGTCGCCTGCCCGCCGAGCGCCAGCCGGGGCACGAGGATGTCGAGCGCGGTGAGCGGCATCCGTTCCAGCCCGGCATCGACCTCCACGGCGGTGGGCGAATAGCGGCCGGCAAGCGTGGCGCCGCCGCCATTATATTCCAGCCGGGTGGAGGCCAGCCGCCAGCCGCCTTCTTCCTCCGCCGTCAGGACGGCGGGCGTGACCAGCCGGAGCGGCCGTCCATCCAGCCGGCCGCTGCCGTTCAGCGCCACCCGATCGGGCGCGACATCGGCATCGACGTTGAAGACGAAGGCGCGGCCGCGCGTGCCGGCCAGCGTGGCGGAAACCTTGCCGCGCCCGGCCGCCAGCTCCGTCTCCGCGCGCAGCCGGCCAAGGGTGAAGCCGCCCCGGCGCACGCCGAAGGCCGCAAGCCGGCCGTTTATGGAAAGGCCGGCGGGATCGAGGCGGATCGAGCCGTCGACCCGGCCGCGCCGCACGCCGATTTCCGGCGGGCCGGGGAAACGCGCATCGCGCAGCGCCAGATGCGATTCGATTTCCTGCACGCCCAGCACGGGGCGGAACAGCAGCTCACCATCGATGCCGCCGCCGGCAAGGCCCAGCCGCCCGAGGAAGCCGCCCGTTTCCGAACGCAGCGCGCCGCTGGCGCGGGTGCCGGCGACGTCGAGCGCGGCGACGCCGATCGTCGCCGGGCTGCCCTGCGGCAGCAATATCTGCCCGTTGCTGGTGAACGGCCCCAAAATGGAGCCGCCATCGGCGGTATAGGCAAAGCCCTGCGGATTGGGATCGAGCAGGACGCGCACCGCATCCAGCCCCAGCGCGTCCATCGGCCGGGCGAGCGCCAGATCCACCTTCGGCCGGCTGATATCGCCGTCCAGCTTCAGGGTGAACGGGCCATATTGGCCCTGCCGGCCGCTGCCTTCGAACTGGAAGGTGCCGTCGCGCCGGCGCATGCCATCGCCGGTGATGGTGATCGCCGGCCCGCGCAGGCGGAGGTTGCGGAACAGCAATATCCCGTCCGGCCCGCGCACCAGCCCGGTTTCGATATCGGGAAGGCCGCCGGCCAGCCCGGCGAAGAAGGCGTTGTCGAACCGCCGCACCCAGGCGCGGCCGGTGCCCTGCACCATCGTGCCGCGCCCGCCGGCGCCGGGCACGACCTTGAGGTCGCTGGTCACGTCGACCAGGCCGATGCCGGGGATGAGATAGCGGGTGAGCCCGCCCGAGACGCCGACATCGTAACGCCCGGTGACGAGATCGAGATAGAGCGAGAGCTTGCCCTTGAGCTTGTCCGACGAGAGCGCCAGCCCCTGGCCGCGCACGTCCTTCGCCGTGACGTCGAGCTTGCCGTCCACCAGCAGGTTGGCGAGGATGCCGCCCGCGACATCGCCCACCCCGGTCACGCGCCGCGCGGCAAGCCGCACCGGCAGCTTCACCGGCACGCCCGCCAATTGCCCCCGGCCCTGGGCGCGGACGCCTTCGAAACCGGTATCGTCGAAGGCCGCGCGATCGGCGGTGAGGAGATAATCGAAGGTCGCCGCCTTGAACGGGCCGTCGAGCAGCACGCGCAGGCGGACGTTGGTGCCCGTCATGTTGGGAAAGAGCGCCGGCGGCTTCAGCAGGCGCAGGTTGAGCTGGGTGCCCTGGAAGGCGCTTTTCGCCAGGTCGAGCACGCCCGTCATGTCGACGGTGAGCGCCGGCGAGCGCAACGACAGCGTGGAATCGAGCTTGCGATCGGCAAGCTTCGCCTCGCCGGTGACGAGGATGCGCGGCGCGGTAAGCCGCTGGAGCTTGCCCTTGAGCAGCGGCGCGGGCGCAAGGCCGCCGGAGAGCGAATAGCTGCCCTCCCGCACGCCGAGCTTGAGATCGACGACGCGATGCGGGCCGATATCGAGCTGGGCGCCGCCATTCCACACCTTCCACGTGCCGTCCCCCGCGACGGCGAGCACGATCGGGTGGTCGGTGCCCGCCAGCTTGCCGACGACGCTGCCCTTGGGCGCATCGAGCCGGGCCGAGAGATCGAAGCGGTCGCGATCGGGCTCGGCATCCAGAAGCAGGCGGAGATCGTCCCCGGCATTGGTGGCGGCGGCGAGATCGACGAGCGCGCGGCCGCCCCTTATGTCCGCCCGCCCCTTGATCCGCGCCACCCGCGGATCGCCGGCGACGCCCGGTTCCAGCCGGAGGGCGCGGATATCGAGATTGCCGAGGTGGATATCGAAGCCGGGCAGGATCGGCCCCGCCTTCCTCGACGGATTGAGCTTCGGCAGGCGGTGGAGGATGGCGAGATCGGTGGCCAGCCGATCGACGTGCAGCGTGTTGGCGATCCAGGCGCGGGGTTTCCAGTCGAGGTCGAGTTCCGGCACCTCGAGGAACAGGCCGCGCGGATCATAGAGGCGGAGATCGCGCAGGCGGGTGCGCCCCCAGATCGATCCGTCGATCCGGCCGATGCGGATCTTGAGCCCCGAGGAGGGCGAGAGCGCCGCGATCCGATCCGCCAGGAAGCGGTGGCCGGGCCCCGTATCGATCGCGAGCAGCGCCGCGCCCGCCAGCGCCACCAGCCCGAGCAGCGACCAGAGCAGCCAGCGCAGCGGCGCCCACAGCCTGCGGCGGCGCGGCGGGGGAGCCTCCTCCTCCGGCGGCGGGGCCGTCGCGGGATCGTCCACGCTCAAAACGCCTGCCCCAGCGAGACATAGACCGCCACCCGCGCATCGCCGGGGCGGCGATCGAGCGGAGTGCCGACATCGACGCGGATCGGCCCGAAGCTGGAATAATAACGCACGCCGAGCCCGGTGCCGTAGCGCAGCCCGGAGAAATCGGGGAACGCATCGGTGTAGAGATTGCCGCCGTCGAGGAACGGAACGACCCCGAAATTGCCGAAGCGGACGCGCGCCTCCAGCGAGAATTCGGCAAGGCTGCGGCCGCCGATCGGATCGTTGTTGAGATCGCGCGGACCGATGCGCTGATAGCCATAGCCGCGCACCGATCCGCCGCCGCCGGCATAGAAGCGCCTGGACGGGGCGATGCGATCGCGGCTGGCGCCCAGGATCGATCCCACGCGGACGCGGCCGGCGATGGTGGCGCGATCACTCAGGGGCACATAGCCGGTCGCGTCGAACTGGGTCTTCACATAGGCGAAGGGGCTACCCTGGAAGGAGACTTCGGGCGAGACGCGGCCAGCGAGGCGGAAGCCGCGCATCGGATTGAGCAGATCGTCCGATCCGTCATAGCTGAGGCTGGTGGGCGCGGCGGCGATAAAGAAGGTGCGGCGGCGGGGGATGTTGGTGGCGCCGACCACGTCCTTTTCGTCCGAGGCGAGCAGCTCCGCCCCCAGCGACCAGGTCCAGTCCTTCTGCCAGATGATGTTGGTCTGCCGTTCCAGCCCCGCGCCGAGCGTGAGGGTGCGGGCGTCATAGGCATCGCGATTGGTGTGGCTGGCCAGCACCTGCGCGGTCAGCACCCGATCGCGATCCTTGAAATTGTTGCGGCGGAGCTGGGCGCCGATCAATTGTTCCTGCGTGCCGGCCACGCCCCGGAAGGTGACGGCGCCCTCGGGCTTGATGAGGTTGCGGTGCTGCCAGCTCACCTCCGCGCGGAGACCTTCGCCCGTGCCGTAGCCCAGTTCGCCCGCGATGGTGCGGCGGGGCGCGCGTTCCAGCGCCACCGCCATGTCCACGGTGTCGGACGTGGCGCCCGCGCGCGGGGTGATCGTGACCGAGGAGACGAGGCCCGTCTGGATGAGCGCGCGGCGGAAATCGTCCACCTTGGCGCTGTCATAGGGATCGCCGGGGGAGAAACGGGCGATGCGGCCGAGATGCTTGACCGAGAAGAGCTGGCGGCCCTGTATCTCGATATGGCCGAAGCGGCGGGCATGTTCGGGGACGACCGCAAGCTTCAGGGTGGCGGTATGGGTATCGTGATCGATCACGATATCCGGTTCCTCGATCTTGCCGAAGGGGAAGCCTTCGCGTCCCAGCGCCACCTTGAGGCCCGCGACCGCGGCGTTGACGGCGGCGGCATCGACCACGTCGTCCTGCTTGACGGGGAAGGCGTTGCGCAGGCTTTCCGCCTTGTCCCCGGCGGCTTCGAGGCCGGCCAGCTCCACCGCCGAGAAATGATAGACCTCGCCCGCATCGGCGATGAGGGTGACGGTGACGACACCGCTCCCCTGCCCTTCCACGCGGGTGCGGACGCGGGCGTCATAATAGCCGTGGGCGCGCAGCAATTCGCGCAGCATCGATTCGTCGCTGCGGGCGCGGCGATCGATCTGGGCGACGTTAGCGTCCTTGCGCTCGCCCGCGACGAGGGCGGAGAGCGCGTCGAACTGGCCGCGCAGCCTGTCCTTCGCGACGGCAAGCCCGTCGAGCCCGTCGATGACGATGCGATAGCGGCGCTGGGCATCGGCATCCACGGACGCCGCGGGCGGGGTTTCGGCCGGCGGGGCGGGCTGGGCGATCTGGGCCGGCGCGGTTCCGGGCGCGGCGGGCGACGCGGGCGGCGGCGATTCCGCCGTGGCGGCGGGCACCTCGTCCGGCGCATCGAGATCGGGCCAGGCGATGCCGATGTCGGGCAGGTCGTCCATCGGCGAAAGCGGGCCGGGCGCCGGCAGGTCCGGCCCCTGCGGCGCGACCGGCGGCGCGGCATCCACGGCGTCCAGCGTCCCGGCCACCTGCGCAAGCGCGGGGACCGGCCAGGCGAACAGGGCCGTGGCCAGCGCAAGATTCCGCGATGTGCGCCGGCGAACGTCCCACTGCATGGGGGTTAACTAGATCGGTTTTCCTTCCCACGGAACAGCCCTTGGCATCGCGACCCGCTATTTCGGGGCCGTTCGGCGATTTCGGGACATGATCGGTGGAAGAGGCGGCCGGTCCGCTGGGGGCGGTGATCCCGGAAAGCAATGGTCGGGGCGACAGGATTCGAACCTGCGACCCCCAGACCCCCAGTCTGATGCGCTACCAGGCTGCGCTACGCCCCGACCTTGCTTGTCCGAAGCCCGTTGCCGGGCCTCAGGCGGCGCGCTTTATCGGGGTCCGCCCGGACATGCAAGCCGCATGTCCGCCCGATATTGCAGCAGAGCCCGCGGGCGCGTAGATATTAGGTTGTGAAAGGAAACTTATCATGAGCGCGAACGAACGGGTCTATGGCGTCGCGACGCCCGAGCAGATCGCCGGAATGAGCGGGCGAGAGGCGCTGGAGGCGATGATCGCCGGCCGCCTGCCCGCCCCGCCCATCGCGCGGCTGATGGGATTCGAGCTGGTCGAGGTGGGCGACGGCCTGGCCATATTCGAAGGCACGCCCTTCCCCGATCTGCTCAACCCGCTGGGCGTGGTGCACGGCGGCTGGGCGCTGACGCTGATCGACAGCGCCGCCGGCTGCGCGGGCCATGCCACGCTGGCGCCGGGATATGGCTATACCAGCGTCGAGACCAAGGCCAATTTCGCGCGGCCGATCGCGCCCGACACGGGCAAGGTGCGCGCGGAGGGGCGCGTGCTGACGGCCGGTCGCAGGATCATCGCCACCGAGGCCAAGATCACCGATTCGCGGGGCCGGATCGTCGCCCACGGCACCTCCACCCTGATCGTGTTCCCGCCGGGCGGCTGATCGCCGGCCGGGCCCCGGAAACATCCTGCAACACGGCCACCGTTGCGCGGGCCGCCCTTCCCGTGATAGGCGCCCGCTTTTCCCGGGCCTTGTTGACGGCCGCGCTTTCCAGGAAGCCAATCCCAGATGTTCGTGACCCCCGCATATGCCCAGGCCGCCGGCGCCGCATCCTCCTCGGGCGGCAGCGTCGCCATGCTTGTCGGCCAGTTCGTCCTGCTCGGCGCCATTTTCTGGTTCCTCATCATCCGCCCCCAGCAGAAGAAGCTGAAGGAGCACCGCGCCAAGATCGATTCCGTCAAGAAGGGCGACACCGTCGTCACCGGCGGCGGCATCATCGGCAAGGTCACCAAGGTGGACGAGCATGAGGTGGAGGTGGAGATCGCCTCCCAGGTCAAGATCAAGGTCGTCAAGGCGACCCTGACCGACGTCCAGCCGCTCGGCGGCGCCAAGCCCGCCAACGACTGAGCCCGACCATGCTGGATTTCCCGCGCTGGAAGGTCTGGTCGATCCTCGGCTCGATCGCCATCGGCATATTGCTGGCCATACCCAGCCTGATCCCCGAGACGACGTTGGCGCAGGCCGGGCTTTCCGGCCTGCCCCGGATCAACCTCGGCCTCGACCTGGCCGGCGGCAGCCACATCCTGCTGGAGGCGGACACCGCCGACGTCGCCAAGCAGCGCGTGCAGCTGATGGAAGAGAATGTCCGCACCGAGATGCGGCGCGGCGACACCAAGATCGACATCGGCGACATTTCCACCGCCGGCGGCAAGCTGAGCTTCTTCGTGCGCGACACGACCAAGCTGGATACCGCCGTCGAGCGCATCCGCACCCTGACCCAGCCCGCCGGCATGACCGGGCAGCGCGACTGGGACGTGGCGGTGGTCGATTCGTCGCGCATCGTGCTGACGCCGACCAAGTCCGGCCTCGACAATGCCGTGAACAGCGCGATGGACGTGGCGACCGACGTGGTCCGCCGCCGCATCGACGAGATGGGCACGCGCGAGCCGACCATCATCCGCCAGGGCAGCAACCGCATCGTGGTGCAGGTGCCCGGCCTGCAGGACCCGGAGGCGCTGAAATCGCTGCTGGGCAAGACCGCCAAGCTCGAGTTCAAGCTGGTGGACCTGACCGTGACCACCGCCGACATCGCCGCCAACCGCGCGCCGGCGGGCAGCCAGATCCTGCCCTATCCCGACAATCCCGGCGGCGTGCCGGCGATCGCCGTCTATCGCCGCGTGATGCTGAACGGCGACGAGCTGATCGACGCCTCGCAGGGCTACGACCAGAATGGCCGGCCCGTCACCAACATCCGCTTCAACGCTTCCGGCGGCCGCAAGTTCGCCCGCGTGACGACCGAGAATGTCGGCAAGCCCTTTGCCATGATCCTCGACGGCAAGGTGATCTCCGCCCCCAACATCAACGAGCCGATCCAGGGCGGCCAGGCCCAGATTTCCGGCAATTTCACCGTGCAGGGCGCCAACGAGCTGGCGATCGCGCTGAAATCCGGCAAGCTGCCGGTGGCGCTGAAGGTGGTGGAGGAACGCACCGTCGGCCCCGATCTGGGCGCCGATTCGATCCGCGCCGGCACGCTTTCCGCCGTGATCGCGACCGTCGCCGTGATCGTGTTCATGCTGGTGACCTATGGCCGCTTCGGCGTCTATGCCAACATCGCGCTGATCATAAACATCCTGATCATCATCGGCGTGATGGCGCTGGTGGGCGCGACGCTGACCCTGCCGGGCATCGCCGGCTTCGTGCTGACGATCGGCGCGGCGGTGGACGCCAACGTGCTGATCAACGAGCGCATCCGCGAGGAACAGCGCCGGGGCCGCAACGCCGTGCAATCGGTGGAGCTGGGCTATAAGGAGGCGAGCCGCGCCATCTTCGACGCCAACATCACCAACACGATCGCCGCCGTCATCATGTTCTCGCTGGGCACCGGCCCGGTGAAGGGCTTTGCCGTGGTGCTGATCATCGGCATCGCGACCTCGGTGTTCACCGCCGTCACCTTCACCCGCCTGCTGGTGGCCCGCTGGCTGCGCGCCAAGCGCCCGCAGCACATCACCATCTGATCCGGGGACCGGACCATGCGCCTGCTCAAGCTCGTTCCCGACAACACCAATATCGGCTTCGTCAAGCTGAGGTGGATCGCCTTCACGCTGACCGGCCTGCTGACGCTCGCCTCGGTCGCCCTGCTGGGCATCCGCGGCCTGAACCTGGGCGTGGACTTCGTCGGCGGCCTGATGGTCGAGACGGAGTTCCAGAAGCCGGTATCGCTCGACGAGCTGCGCCGCGACGTCGACCGGCTGGGCGTGGGCGAAAGCTCGCTCCAGCAGTTCGGCCAGACCAACGTCGTCTCGATCCGCCTGCCCCTGCCCGAATCGACCGATGAAGGCGCCACCAACCAGGTGGTGAAGAAGGTGCAAGGCGCGCTGGAGGCCAAATATCCGGGCGTCCAGTTCCGCCGCACCGACACCGTTTCGGGCAAGGTTTCGGGCGAGCTGATCCGCACGGGCGTGACCGCCGTGGTGCTTTCGATCATCGGCATCGCGCTGTTTTCCTGGTTCCGCTTCGAATGGCAGTTCGGCTTTTCGACCGCCGTCGCGATCATCCACGACGTGCTGGTGACGATGGGTTTCTTCGCGCTCACCCAGATCGAGTTCGACCTGAGCATCGTTGCCGCGGTGCTGACGATCGTGGGCTATTCGATCAACGACAAGATCGTGATCGACGACCGCATCCGCGAGAATCTGCGCAAATATCGCCAGATGGACATGCGCGCACTGGTCGATCTTTCGGTGAACGAGACGCTGCCGCGCACGGTGATGACATCGCTGACGCTGCTGCTGGCGCTGGGATCGCTGCTGCTGTTCGGCGGCGACGTGATCCGCGGCTTCACCGCGGCGATGATGCTGGGCATCCTGGTGGGCACCTATTCCTCCATCTACGTGTCCTCCTCGCTGCTGATCTCGCTGGGCGTGACGGCCAAGAGCTTCGCGCCCAAGACCGCCGCCACCGGCGCCGAGCGCGTGACCAAGCGCGAGAATAACGAGGGCGCCGTTCCCTGAGGGGGGGGCGCCCGAGGGGAACGGAATGGCGAACGGCCCGAAGATGGAGCGCGATCCGGCCCCCGAAGGGCCGATCGTGCGGGGATTCCGCGAACGCGGCTTCCTCGTTTCCGATCGCTACGTCCCCGGCGGGCTGAAGCTGACGCCTGACGACGCGCGCGACTGGACGGCAACCGACGTCGCGACGCTGACCGAGGCGGACGTGGCCGATCTGCTGGCGATGGCGCCCCCGCCCGAATTCATCCTGATCGGCACCGGTCGCGACATGATCCGCCCGCCCGTGGCCTTCGTCCGCGCGATCGAGGCGCGCGGCGTGGGCGTGGAGGCGATGGACAGCCGCGCGGCCGCGCGCGCCTGGGGCGTGCTGCGCGCCGAGGGCCGCTGGATCGCCGCCGCCCTGCTGCCCCTGTAGCCTCCTGCCATTGCAGATGGCGGGGCCGCGCCTGCCCGTCTTCCCCGCACAATCTTCGCAATCGGGCGCACACCCTTCCCTTCCCGCTTGGCGGCTTTGAAAGGCTGGTCTAAGACCCACCGCCATGCGCTATATTGCCCGCCCGGTCGCCCTTGCCGTCGCCATCGCCCTGATCGCCCCGCTTGCCGGCTGCGCGAGCTCAGGCGCCAAGAAGGCCGACACCAAATATGTCGCCCGCGACGTCGACACGCTCTACAACGCCGCCAAGGAACGGCTGGACAAGGGCCAGTACAAGATCGCCGCCGCCCTGTTCGACGAGGTGGAGCGCCAGCATCCCTATTCCGCCTGGGCGCGCCGCGCGCAGCTGATGAGCGCCTTCAGCTATTATCTGGCGCGCCAGTATCAAAGCTCGATCCAGTCGGCGCAGCGCTTCCTTTCGATCCACCCCGGTAACAAGGATGCGCCCTACGCGCTCTACCTGATCGGCGTGGATTATTACGAACAGATCCAGGACGTGACCCGCGACCAGAAGATCACCCAGCAGGCGCTCGATGCGCTGGGCGAGGTGGTGCGCCGTTACCCCGACACGCCCTATGCCGCCGACGCCCGCCTGAAGATGGACCTGGTGCGCGACCATCTGGGCGGCAAGGAGATGGAGATCGGCCGTTTCTACGAACGGCGGCGCGACTGGCTGGCCGCGACCATCCGGTTCCGCAAGGTGGTGGACGAATATCAGACGACCACCCACGTGCCCGAGGCGCTGATGCGGCTGACCGAATGCTATCTTTCGCTAGGCGTGCCCGAGGAAGCGAAGAAGGCGGCGGCCGTGCTGGGCGCCAACTATCCCGGATCGAAATGGTACGAGCGCGCTTATGCGCTGGTGCAGAAGCACCCGGCCTGATCCCCGCCGTTCCGGCATGAGCGCCCCGGCGGGCCTGCCGTGCTGAGCGCGCTTTCGATCCGCGACGTCGTGCTGATCGAGGCGCTGGACCTCGATTTCGGGCCGGGCCTGGGCGCGCTGACCGGCGAGACCGGGGCCGGCAAATCCATCCTTCTCGACGCGCTGGGGCTGGCGCTGGGCGCGCGCGCCGACAGCGGGCTGGTGCGCAACGGCGCGCAGCAGGCGGTGGTGACGGCGAGCTTCGACCTGCCGGACGACCATGAGGCAGCCGAGCTGCTGGTCGAGAACGGGCTGCAGGCCGAGCCGGGCGAGCCGCTGGTGATCCGCCGCATCGTGAAGGCCGACGGCGGCAGCCGGGCGACGGTGAACGGCCAGCCGGCATCGGCCGCGTTGCTGAAGGAACTGGCGCCCCATCTCGTCGAGATTCACGGCCAGCATGACGATCGCGGCCTCCTGAACCCGCGCGGGCACCGCGCGCTGCTCGACGCCTTCGGACGGATCGACACGCAGACCGCGGCCAACGCCCATCGCGCGTGGCGGGCAGCTGAGGAAAGGCTGGCCGGGGCGGTCGCGGACCTCGAAAATGCGGCGCGCGACCGGGAATGGCTGGAGCATGCCGTGGCCGAGCTCAACGCGCTTGCGGCCGAGGCGGGCGAGGAGGAAGCGCTCTCCACCGCCCGCGCCGACATGCAGAAGGGCGCGCGGCTGGCCGAGGATCTGGAGGCCGTGACCGGACATCTCGACGGATCGGAAGGCGGCGCGGCGCAGCTACGGCAGGCGGCGCGGCGGCTGGACCGGATCGCCGGCGAGCATCCCCTGCTGACCGAGGCGCTCGAGGCGCTCGACCGGGCGGTGATCGAGGCGGGCGAGGCCGAGGACCGGCTAACCGCCGCCAAGGAGGCGCTGGCCTTCGATCCCGACCGGCTGGAGGAAGCCGAGACCCGGCTGTTCGAGCTGCGCGCCATGGCCCGCAAGCATCGCGTGGAACCCGATGCCCTGCCCGCGCTCGCCGCCGAACTGAGCGAGCGGCTGGGGCGGATCGAGGCGGGCGGCGAGGGCATCGCCCGGCTGGAGGCGGAGGCGGCGACCGCGCGCACCGCCTATCTCGACGCCGCGACCGCGCTCACCGAGGCGCGCCGCACGGCGGCCGCGCGGCTGGACGCGGCGGTGGCGGCCGAGCTGCCGCCGCTCAAGCTGGACGCCGCCCGCTTCCGCACCGCCGTGGAGCCGCTGGCCGAGGCGCAATGGGGGCCGGCCGGACGCGACCGGGTGGAATTCGAGATATCGACCAATCCCGGCGCGCCCTTCGCGCCGCTGGTGAAGATCGCCAGCGGCGGCGAACTGAGCCGCTTCATCCTGGCGCTGAAGGTCGCGCTGGCCGAGGAAGGCGCCGCGCGGACGATGATCTTCGACGAGATCGATCGCGGCGTCGGCGGCGCCGTGGCGAGCGCGATCGGCGAGCGGCTGGCCCGGCTGGCTGCGCGCGCGCAATTGCTGGTCGTCACCCACAGCCCGCAGGTGGCGGCGCGCGCCAACGCTCACTGGCTGATCGCCAAGAGCCACGACGGCACCGTCACCCGCATCGGCGTGACCGCGCTGGACGCCGCCGACCGCCGCGAGGAGATCGCCCGCATGCTGAGCGGCGCGGCGGTGACGGACGAGGCGCGGGCGCAGGCGGCGCGGCTGCTGGAAGCCGCGTAGCCCCCGATCAACCCTCCCTGGAAGGAAGGGACTTGGGGCGGACGGGCACACGGAGCGCCTTTCCAGATGCATGTTGGTGGATGGCCGGCCCATGGCGCCGGCAACCGGCTTCACGATCGGCGAGACGGGCGATCGAACGAGCAGTATCGGGATACCGGAACCCCGTGCGGCGCGCCGCCCCTTCGTTTCAGGAAAGGGAGAGGCGCGGCCGGCGATACCTCCCTACGTGCCCACCCGCCCGAACGGCAGCAGCTTGCGGGCGATCGCCTGGGCAGCCTTGCCGTTGCCGGTGCGCAATGCCGGCAGCACCTGATCGATGCTGCGCTTCATCAGCCGATCGAGCGGGGTGGCGACGGGCGCGGACGCGGCCTCCTCGGCCAGGCGGCGGGCGGCGGCGACATCGTCGTCATCGTGGCGGATGCGCATCAGCGCGGCCATGCCGGCGAAGAAGGGCCGGTTGCCCGCCAGCGCCACCGCGCGATCGAGCGCGGCCTGGCCGACATTGTGGCGCGCGCCCAGCGCCGTGCGCGCGACGAGGCCGCCGAGATCGTCGATCGCGTCGAGGTGCCAGCCGGCGATCAGCAACTGCACCTCCGCATCGTTCGGATCGGCGGCGGCGAGGCTTTCGAAGATGCGGCGCGACATCTGCGCGTCCGAACGGCTGCGGGTGAGCTTGGCGCGGTAGCCGATGGCGATGCCGCGCTGCATCGCCGCCTCGCGGTTGCGCGGGTCCGTCATCAGGATGGCATCGGCCCGCTGGATGGCCTTGCCGATCAGCGCCAGCGCGGTCGCCTTGTCCGCCGCCTGGAACGCCGCCTGGATCAGGATGTCGCGCGGGGTTTCCGGTGCGGGGGCCGGCGCGGCCGCGATGACGACAGGGGCAAGGATGGCGAGCGGCACGCCGCGCATGACAGTCAAATACTCCCTCCCCCCGGTGCCGGCACCATCGGCCGGCGGCTTCCTCAGGGGACGCACGGGACGGCCGCCCGGTTCCCCTTATTCGCGCTCCACCAGCGCCGCCAGCGCGGTTTCGTCAAGGGGCGGCGCGCAGAGATAGCCCTGGTAGATGTTGCAGCCTTCCGCCGCCAGCAGGGCAAGCTGCTCCTCCGTCTCCACCCCCTCGGCGATCACGGCGAGGCCCAGCGATCGCGCCATTTCGATCACGCCGCGCACCACCACCCGATCGCGCGCCGATCCGGTGATGTCCTGCGCCAGCCGCTGATCGATCTTGAGGTAATCGAGCGGCAGCGCCTTCAGATAAGCGAGGCTGGAATAGCCGGTGCCGAAATCGTCGATCGCCACCCGCAGTCCCGCCGCGCGCAATTCGCCCAGCATGGCCGCCGCATGGCCGAGATCGTCGATCAGGCCGCTTTCGGTGACTTCCACGGTCAGCCGCGCGCGGGGAAAGCCGGCATTGTCGACCAGCGCCAGGAAGCGGGCGACGAAGCCCGGCCGGGCGATATCGGCGGCGGTGACGTTGACGGCGAGGCGGAGCCCCGCCCGCGCCCCGCCCCAGCCGGCGGCGATGCGCAGCGCCTTGGCCTGCACATGTTCGGAAAGCTGGACGAGATAGTCCGATCGCTCGGCCGTCGCGAACAGGGTGGCCGCCCCCAGCGCCCCCAGTTCCGGATGGCGCCAGCGGGCAAGCGCCTCGATGCCGACGACGGCGCCGGTGGTGACGGAAACCTGCGGCTGGAAAAGGATGCCGATCTCGTCCCGGTCGAGCGCGACGCGCAGGTCCACCTCCAGCCGGCTGGCGCGGGCCACCTGCGCCTCGTCCACCGCATCCAGCGCGCGGGCGGCGCCGTCCCCCGCGCGGGCCTCGGCCAGCGCCAGGCTGGCGCGGCGGATCAGGGCATCGCCCTCCTCCGTCCCGTCGGGCGCGGCGATGCCGATGCGCGAGGAAAGCGAGACGACATGCTGGTCCACCGCGAAGGGCCGGGCGATCGCATCGGTAAGCTCCGCCGCCAGCCGCTCCGCATCCTCGACGGTGGCCGGCGGCGCCAGAGCGACCGCGAACTCCGCGCCGGCCACCCGCGCCACGCAGCCGCGCCGCGCCATCGCCGGATCGAGCTGGCGTTCGATGCGGCGGGCGACCGCCTGGAGAACCTTGTCCCCCGCCAGATTGCCGAAGGCGGCGTTGATCGCATCGAAACGGGTGACGGCAAGCAGCATCAGCACGCAGGCCGGCCCTTCCGCCATGCCGGCGCGCGCGGCCGCCGGCGCGCCGCAATGGCGATCCACCCAGCGCCGCAGCGCCGCGCGATCGGCAAGCCCGGTCAGCGCATCGCGGCTGCGGCGATCGCGGCGGCGTTCCGGCGCGGCATCCGCCTTCGCCACGTCCCGCCGCCCCCGCGCCAGCCGATCGGCATGGCGATCGGCGAAGCGGAGCATCTGCGCGAATTCCGTCTCGCCGAAGGGGCTGGCCAGATAATGGGTCGCGCCGGCGGCATGGACCGAATCGAGCGCGGCGACATCGCCGCGCGACAGCAGCACCAGCAGCGCGCCGGCATTGGCCTCCACCGGATCGGCGAGCAGGCGGGCGGCGGCCAGCCCTTCCTCCAGCGCGCCGCGGGCATCGACCACGGCCACCTGGGCGGCGCTGGAAAGGAAGGGGCGCTCTACATCCGCCGCCTCGCCCCTGCCCGCCAGGACCACGCGCCAGCCGGCCCGTTCCGCCATGCCGCCGATCTCGTCACGATGACGGAACGACACCAGGAAGATCGCCGGGATGGCGGTTACAGGCCCGCCACTGGCCTGTTCCGCAACGCTTTCGTGGCGCGGCGCGATAGCTCTCATCCTTCGATCGATGGTTTCGCGCGATGCTAGTCCGCCTCGCCGTCCGCGCCAATGGGCGAAAATGATGCCACGTTACGTTAACGACATGATTGCACCCGGCCCGCCGGGCTTGCCCCTGGCCCGCCCCGGCCCTAGCTTCACCCCCATGACCAGCATGGCGCAGACGGGTGCCGCCGGAATCGCCCCGGCTAAAGCCCTGATCGACGGATTCGGGCGCCGAATCACCTATTTGCGCATTTCGGTCACCGATCGCTGCGACCTGCGCTGCCGCTATTGCATGCCCGAGGCGATGGCCTTCAGCCCGCGATCGGAGATCCTTTCGCTGGAGGAGATCGCCGCGATCGCCGATGCCTTCGTCGCGCGCGGCGTCCGCCGGATAAGGCTGACCGGCGGCGAACCGCTGGTGCGGCGCGGCGTGCCCGATCTGGCGCGGATGATCGGCCGCCATCTCGCCACCGGCGGGCTGGACGAACTGACCCTTACCACCAACGGCACCAACCTGGCCCGCAACGCCCAGACCCTGTTCGATGCCGGCATCCGCCGCGTGAACGTGAGCCTGGACAGCCGCGATCCCGCCACCTTCCGCCACATCACCCGGCGGGGCGAGGTGGAGAAGGTGCTGGACGGCATCATCGCCGCCACGGCCGCCGGCCTGGGCGTGAAGATCAACATGGTGGCGCTGAAGGGCCTCAACGAGGACGAGATCGAGCCCATGCTGCGCTGGTGCGCGGCGGAGGGGCACGACCTGACCCTGATCGAGACGATGCCGCTGGGGTGGATCGAGGAGGATCGCACCGATCGCTACCTGCCCCTGACCGGGGTGCGCGAGGCGATGGCCGCCCGCTTCACCCTGACCCCGCTGATCGACCGCACCGGCGGCCCGGCGCGCTATTATCGCGTGGAGGAGCTGGGCGCGCGGGTCGGCTTCATCACGCCCCTGACCGAGAATTTCTGCGCCGGCTGCAACCGGGTGCGGATCACCGTCGGCGGGATGCTCTACCTCTGCCTGGGCCAGGATGCGCGCGTCGACCTGCGCGGCGCGCTGCGCGCGGGCGGCCCGGCGGCGCTGGACGCCCTGCTGGACGAAGCGATGACGAGGAAACCCGAACATCATGATTTCCATATCGACCGGCGCGGGGTGGCGCCCGCCGTGGCGCGCCATATGAGCGTCACCGGCGGATGACGACCGAGCACAGGCTGGCGCTGGTCCCCTCCCCCACCGAAGCCGCGCAGGCGGCCGCGGTGGTGCTGCGCGACCGTTATGAATGGGTGCCGATCGAGGAAGCGACGCTGGTGGTGGCGCTGGGCGGGGACGGCTTCCTCCTCCAGACGCTGCACGCCATGCTGGACAGGCGGCGCATCCTGCCCGTGTTCGGCATGAACCTGGGCACGGTGGGCTTCCTGATGAACGAATGGAGCCCCGATCTTCTGGAAAACCGGATCGGGCGCGCCAAGACCTTTACGGTGACGCCGCTGCGCATGGATGCGGAGACGGTGGACGGCGAGACCGTATCCTATCCCGCGATCAACGAGGTGTCGCTGCTGCGCGAAACCCGGCAGACGGCGAAGCTGGAAGTGCTGGTGAACGACCGCGTCGTGCTGCCCGAGCTGGTGTGCGACGGCGTGCTCGCCTCCACGCCGGCCGGCTCCACCGCCTACAACCTCTCCGCGCAGGGGCCGATCCTGCCGCTCGATTCGGCGATGATCGCGCTGACCCCGATCAGCCCCTTCCGCCCCCGCCGCTGGCGCGGCGCCATCCTGCCCGAACGCACGCGAATCAAGTTCCGCGTGCTCGATCCGGTGAAACGGCCGGTGAGCGCGGTGGCCGACCAGCGCGAGGTGCGCGACGTGGCGACGGTATCCGTCGCGATCGACCGGGCCAGCTCGCTCACCCTGCTGTTCGACCCCGAACATGCGCTGGACGACCGCATCACCATGGAACAGTTCGCCGTCTGAAAAAGCGGAAAAGAGGGGCTTGCAACCCGCGACAAGCCGCTGCTATAGGCGCGCCTCGCCTCGACGCCTTGGTCGGGACGAATGGTGATCCCCGGTAGCTCAGCGGTAGAGCATCCGACTGTTAATCGGACGGCCGCCTGTTCGAATCAGGCCCGGGGAGCCATTTCGGAACGAAACTGCGAACGCCCTGCGTCGCCGTTTCCACTCCATAGCCTCCTCCGGACGCCACGAGCGTCTGGAGGAGCCTTGGCTTCGAACCCATAATCCTGATTTCGTCTGTTCCCACCTCGATACGCTGGACCAGCGCCTGGACGTGGCTTCGACGGAAACCGCCGTCACGCGCCCGGATCTTCTTGCGCGCTTCGATCCCAAATCGGCGCAAAAGCTCGGGGGTCAGCCGTTTGCCCTTATCGTCCGCACGGCTTTCCGCCCGGTCCGCGTCTGCCCTAGCTGCATCGCGCATCCGCTTCAGCTCGACAATTCGTCCCTTCAGGTTGCAGTCGTCTAGGTCAGCGAGACCGTTCTCGATTGCCTCATAAAGCCTCGTGAGCTTGGCTTCGGCATCTGCCGCCTGCTTCCTCAGTTCGGCGACCCGCCCTCGCAGACGCTCCGTATGCTCCTCCCGGCGTTTCAGGAGACCGGAGAGTAGTTCCTCCAGCCGATCGGGCGCCAACAGCCGCTCCTCAAGATGGCCCACAACCATCTCGTCCAGCTCATTCATCGGAATGGTGCGTCTGCGCGGCGACAACTACGATGGCCGGTTGAGCGGCGACTATGATGGCCGGTAGGATCGGTTGTCTGGTCTGATCGTA
>NZ_PHHF01000025.1 GCF_003034225.1 Edaphosphingomonas fennica | reverse complement strand
CCCTACGATCAGACCAGACAACCGATCCTACCGGCCATCATAGTCGCCGCTCAACCGGCCATCGTAGTTGTCGCCGCGCATCCGGACCGCGCTGCGCCGCCTTTTTGCCGACCCGAAGCACGGGCAGCCTATCCGCGACGATCTGCGCGCCGGACTATCGGCGCTGCCGATCTGGATGCAGGAGTTCCTGCGAGGCCTGCTCAGCGCAACCGATGCGGACGAGGGCCAGCCATGACCGACGCCGCGTACAGGCAGGTCATCGCCGCGTCGCCGGGTGACCGGCTCGATCTGTTTCTCACCACCGCCAATCGGCTCGGCACGCCGGTCGGCAATGTGGAGAAGGATTTCTGGGTCTGCTGGACGCTGAATGCGCTCTATCACGAGCGACCTGCTGGGGGACCTCGCCTCCTATTCAAGGGCGGCACATCGCTGTCGAAAGCCTATGGCCTGATCGAGCGCTTTTCCGAGGACATCGACGTCACCGTCTTCCGCGACGACCTCAATGAGGCCGCTTCGGTCGAGGAACTGGAGGCTCTGTCGAACAAGAAACGTCGCGCCAGGCTCGATGCTATCCGGGACGCGTGCCGTGCCTATATCACAGGCCCGCTCCACGAACTTCTTAGCGCGCGGCTCGCCGAGGCAACCAATGGCGCCGGGCGCGTCGAGATCGACGAAGCCGATCCAGACGGACAGACATTGCTCGTCTGGTATCCCGAAGTCGAGCCGCGCGACGGCACCTATGTGCGACCGGCCGTGCGCATCGAATCCGGCGCAAAGTCAGCGCTCGATCCCAACCGTCCCACTACGATTCGACCCTATGTCAGCGAGGAGGCTGATGGACTCGACCTAACCGTCGCCGGCGTCACCACGATCGAAGCCACCCGCACCTTCTGGGACAAGGTGGTGATTGCCCATGGCTTGCGCCGCTGGTACGAACGGCGCGGTGTTCTCCGGCAGGAAGGCCAGCGCGTGTCGCGACACTATTACGACCTCCACTGCCTGCTTGGCTCGGAGGTCGGAAAAGCGGCGCTTGCAGATCGCGATCTTGGCGCAGACTGCGTGCGCCACGCGCGCATGTTCTTCGACCGCCCCGACTATGATCTGGCCTCCGCCACCCCGGGCTCATTCGCTATCGCACCTATCAACGGAATGGTCGAGGCGCTCAGTCGCGACTATGCAAACACCACGGCCATGATCTTTGGGGTCGCTCCTGGATTCGCGCAGATATCGGCTTCCGCCTTCCAAATTGAGCGGGTCATAAACAGCCGCGTTTAGTCAAACCGATTGCACTACAACCTGCGAAGATATCAGTCATGCAGTGCTTTGCGCAGGGCATCCGGCGCGTCGGCGTAGAAGAGAACTTGAACCTTGGTGGCTACATCGTCCGACAAGTCGATCAAGGCCCTGCGACTGGATACGGGCACGAGGACGGCGTTGGCGCCTTTCTCCATTGCGAGCTCGATTACGTCGATCGGGTTGTGGATCGGTTCGATAGAGCCGCCCAGGGTAATTCCGCCGGCGATGACCAAGCCACCCTTCAAGGGCTTGCCGAGCAAGGCGGAGCAAAGCCCGACGAGGACGCCGACACCAAGTTGCTCGCCGCTCTTCGCGGCGTCGAAGGATCGAAGCTGGAGAGCAAATTCGTGCTCGCGTGGATTGCGCTCGCCGACGAGTTCCCGTGACCTTGCATAGAGGTTCTGCTCCGCGATGCGCGCGCTTTCCCGGAACGGGCCGGGGGGAGACTGGTTCAGGATGCGAACGCCACCGCCGGGGCTTTCGGTCACTTCGATACGGAACAATCCCGTACTTTCATCCTGGCCGCCCGGGCTGATCGCCCAGACCTGGCCGGCAGGTAGAGGGTCGGAGCCGATGCTGTCCTCACTCTGCAACTCCGGAGTCGAGACGAACTTCTCCACCCCGTCCAAGCCGATCACGTAGCTGAATTGCGTGTTGCGAAACTCGGCCGAGCCGATGCGCTTCTGCTGCTCCTTCACGCGACGGCGAACTTCCAGGGCGAGACGTACTGCCCATTCCAAATCGTCGTCCGGCACGGCGACGGTCGGATCGGGATAGAGAAGCTTCAACAGGCCGGAGACGGTCTTATTGACCGCATTCTGATCGCGGCCGGAAAGGGCGCCGCCGAAATGCACGCGCCCCTGGAGCACGTTGACGCGGCTTTGCGAGCGAAGGCCCGAGAAGCACTCCGCGAGAACATCGCTGACGAGGCCGAAGCGGTCGGTGAACAGCTCCTTGCTTATCTTGGGCACGTCCCATCCCGGCAGGTAGCAGTGGATGCGGTCCATGAAGGCCGTGTCGTTCCGCATCTCCGGCGGCATAGGTCCGAACAGGTGCCCCACCCGCTGCTGGTGCTGCACGTCCACATCGAAATTGCCGACCATGACGATACTGCCTTCGGCGCGGATGCTCTCCCGGCCGCGTGAAAACTCGCCCGACTCCATGTAGCCCTTCATGATGTTGACGCCGTCCTTCTGATCGAAGGAAATGCCCGACACCTCATCGAAGCAGACGACGTCGTACTGGCAGACAAGGCCGCGCTGCCCATTCGCCATGTTAACGAACATGCGCGCGACCGTGGCCTTTCCGCCGGAAACGAGGTGCGCATAAGGAGAGACCTGTTGGAAGAGATGGCTCTTGCCTGTGCCGCGCGGGCCGAGTTCGATGAGATTGTAGTTCCGCTCCACGAACGGGATCATGCGGAGCAGCGTCGCGTCTTGGGCGCGGGTGCTCAGAGCAGCGGGCTCTAGGCCGATGCTACGCAGGAGGAAGTCCTTCCACTCGCGTGTGGTCAGTTGGCCGCGGCCAGCGGCGATCTTCTCCAGAATGTCGCGTGTCGATAGCTGAATTTCACGGAGGCTGAGGACTTCAAACGGCCTGCCGCCCTTCTCTTGCGCGATACTCGCGTCGTAGCCGAGTTCGATCTCGGCATAGAAGCCGCCCGTCAGCATCCGCTCATGATCCAGGACGATCTTGTCCGAGATGCGCACGTCGTTCAGGCGGAGGCTAGGCAGCGTTGCCAGATAGCTGTCGGTCTTGGCGTCGAGCCGGGCAGTGATGATGTCGATGATGCGGACGGAGCCGCGGTCGCGCGCCTTAGACTTGAATAGCTCCTCTTCGCCCGCGCGCACCGTCCGGTCGGAGAGTTGCGACTGCACCATCTGGAGACCTTCCTCGATCTCCTCGGGCACGGTGCTGGCGCAGTAGCGGCCGAGCATGAACTCGACAACATAGGTCGGCACGGGGAACTGGCCGCGAAAACGGCGCACCAGATCCTTGCGTACGATGTGGCCCGGGAAGGCTTCCGCCGCCTTGCGATCAAGGTCGTCGAGTTCGATCACGTCAATCCTCCCCGACCGTCAGTGTACGGTGGGCCAATACCCGACCGTCATCATCCAGCACGACAAGGCATGCGGCTTCACGCTCGTGTTCGTCGCTGACCAGGAAGGACGTGCGGCCGCGCTCGTCCAAGACCCGGCCGCCCTTGATCAGGCTCGGTCCGCTGGTCTCCGAACCGAGGCGCAGATCGATGCGGAGGTCGGCACCGCCGGTGACTTCGACGCGCAGGCGCAGTCCCTCCCATCTGGTTTGCCCAACATTGACTGCCCGCTTTGCGCCATCGCTCGCCACCTCCAGGACGGGCAGGATGCATTCCTGCGGGCTGACGCCGCCATGCGCGTACTCATAGCCCGCATAAAAGGACCGCGCCCCTGTCGCCGTCGCTACCGAGACCTCGGGGTTCCAGGTCCACGGAACCTGGAGATAGGACGTTTGCGCCTTCGCTTTAACCAAGGCGCAGCGTGTTCGCTTGCCGTTGGGCTCCACCAGACCGACATCAAGTGCCGCGTGGGGTAATCCGTCCGGCATCAGCAGCCAGCCATGGTCGGTGACGATGCGAAGGCTCCGCCCGGACCGCACCAACTGAAGGATGCGGTCGGCCGCATCGCGGATGCCGGCCGAGAGCCGCTCGGCAAGGCGCGCACCCAGCGCGTGCCCTTCTTCGTCGAAGCGCCCTGTCTCCGCCCAGAGCTTCACGTCGGGAAGGAGGGCGTTACCTGTCTCCCAGCCATCCGCTTCCATCAGCTTGAAGAGCACGGGTTTCGTTGCCGGCTTGCCCTCCGGGGAGAGCGGCAGAACGTCGGATGTGGTAGGCGGACCGTTGAGCAGGGACGCCACTGGTGAGACCATCGGCTTGCACGTCGCGGTCACGGTCGGAAACCCGGACCACATCCAGCCCAGCGAAACCTTCACGCCCTCGGCTTCGAGGCGGCGGACGAGCTCGCGGGCAAGGTCCATGCGCAAACCGTCCACGAACAAGATCGTAGTGGCGTCAGGACCAGGCTCGGACGGAGCGGCGAGCTTCACTTTGCCGACCCGGATCAGCTCCTGGAGCGCGACTGCTCCCTGTTCCATCCAGGGCAGATAGACCGCACGCAGTGCGGCGGCTATGGCCTCACGGTCGAGCTCGCGCGGCGCCGCTGCGAGCGCGCGCATCGCGGCCCAATCCACATCGGCGCCTGCCGCGACATAGGCTTCGGCCAATGCGTTGCCCTCATGGCCCGGCAGAGGCCTGGCTGCCGCGACCTTCACGAGGAAGGAGAGGGCCTGCGCCAGGGGCGCTTCGCCGCGCCGCGCCCAGACCGTCTCTCGCCGCCAGGCATGTTCTTCGTCGAGCCCGGCAAGCTGCTTCCTCGCGGCTTCTGGCGATAGGTCGGCAAGCGACAGAAGCGCTTCCCTCAGCTTCTTCTCGTCCTGAGCATTCAGGCGCGGATAGGAATCCCGGTTCTCAGAACGGTCGAACAGCGTTCCCGGCTCTTCGAGACCGAGATAGGTGACGACGTTCTCGAACCCGGTAGAGGCGGCGAAGCGCGCCCACACCTCCGCCCACCGCCCTGCGCGCTTGGCTAGACGCCGCACGGCATCTTGCGGGGACAGCTTGCGCGGATCAAACTTCAATTGTTTTTCGGCAATGTTGGCGAAGGCCGCGAAACGCGCCGGATCGCCCATCTCGGTGAAGGCGCCGTCGATCCAGTCGAGCATGTCGGCGGCGAGGTCAGGGGCAAGCAGGGCGTTGAGCTGGTCTGCGCTCCAGCGTTGGCCGCGCAGCTCCTCGACGGGGCGAGTGCAAAAGCGCAGCGCCGCGTGCGAGAGCGCTGCACGGGTCGCGTTGTCGTCGGCAATGCTGAGTTTCAGCGGTCCACGTTCGGAGGTGAGGAATCCACGCAAAGTCCAGTCCTTGCCGTTGACATGCCCGAACACGGTGCCTGCCACCGTGAACCAGACCAGCGGCTGTAGGAGAGGCGGGCAGTCGTCGGCGCCCTTCAGCGTCTCGCGGGCGACGCCGGGCAGATAAAGAATCGCCGTGGTACCCTCGGGAATATTGACGGCGGGAACGGCCCCGGCAACGGCAGCTCGCAGCCAGACCGCCGGTCCCGTCCGTGTCCCCGAATCGAACTCGCCGTAAGTCAGCAGCTCCGGAAGCCGCTCTCGCAGCGTGGGCAGAAGTGGCTCGAACTCCCGGTTCGCGTCGCACCACACCACCGCCTCCGGCGGCGCCTCGGCCGCCGCGTTGTAGCTCGCGGCGTCATGCAAGGCGGTGACGAGGGCATCGAGAGGCGTCGTCATGCGGCGGCAACCTCGAACTGGCGTGCGACATCCTCAGGACCATGCGCTACCAGCGCCAAGAGGATGCGGTCGCATTGGGAGATCAGCTCGGGATCGCGATTGGGGCGGAACGGGATTTTTCCACCATGGAAGAGGTTGTTTCGCACGGTCTTGACACAGTCGATCACGAATGCCCAATCGTCCCGCGGCTCTATTGGCCTCCATTCGTGCCGGTCCGTTTGCTTGTTGGGCGGAGAGTCCCATAGATACTGGTGCGCGGCCTTCAAACCGTCGGGAAGAGGCTGCCCTCTCATCGCCTCTTTGAAGGCGCGCCAGGATGGCTGATAGGCGCCGTATTGGATCGCCCCGAAGCCTCCGGCCTTCATGGCGAACTCCAAACGGGCAAAGTTCAGGAAGTACCCTAGCAGCAGGTTTCTTAGCGCCTCGTCTTGGGGCCAGCCCTCCCACCGATTCATTTCGCCGCCTCCACCCGTTTCGTTGCGGCCTCACGCGCGGCGCGCTTCTCGGCCAGTGTGGTGTGATGGTCGTTGCGGCGCTCACCGTTGAACACGTCGTACCAGGGGGCTGAGGGGACATCCTTTCCGCGATCCTTGTCCTTCAGGATCTTCGATAGGTCATGGGTCAAAACGCCCGCGATGATGAAGGGGCGGATATTCTGGCGCACACCATCGTCTAGGTCGGGGTCCCAGCCGAGCGGCTGCTGGGCGAGCGATTTCCAGCGCACGAAGATGTCGTAGGGCTTCTCGCCCTCCAGAATCTTCTCCAGCTTCTGTTGCAGCTCTCGTCCCTTCTCGTAGCGGAGCTGGTTGCCCTCCGCCTGGGCGCGTGCCAGCCAGTCGCCGAGCATGGTGTAGGTCAGCTTGCGCAGGGCGGCCTGGTCGAAGCGGTTGTAGTGGACGAAGACCGAAAAGCCGTCCTTCAGCCCGTCCCAGATGTGCCAAAGGAAGGGGCGCTGGCCGAACAGGGCACAGTGTTGGCGGAAGGCGCGGTCGCGCAGCCAGGCTTCGAGCGAGCCGTCACGGGCCTGCTTCTTGTCCAAAACCTCGTCTCCTTCTGCGACCAGGCGGCGCTCCAGAGCGTCGGACCAGTCGGTGCCGAATACGGCGGCGAGATAGGCGCGCAGACGGTCTGCCAACGGCTTCTCGCCGGCGACGGCCGGGACGCCAAGCAGGCCGTCATTGTCGCCAGCCGGGAGTTCTGCAGCTTTCGCGATCCACGCTCGCGCCTCGTCGGATAGGCGCATGTCGGGATCAGCTTCTGCGGGCCAGCGGTAACCGCCGAGACGCGCGAGCGCAGTAAGAAGCGTTGTGCCATGCTCTGCAGGCTTCGGATGCCCGTGAAAGATCCACTGTGTAGGATCGTTTGAAATGGGTTTGGGAAGCCCATTGGAATGGCGGTCAGAGGCCACCTTCTGCCAATGCTTTATATCAAACGGTACTTTTGCTAGCACAGCATTGTTTGCTTTCATGCTGGGCTCTATTCTTCTCACTAGCTTTTCGTACTCCGGTGATGCGCAGAACTCCCAAATCGCACTTGCATGTTTTGGGTCAATTGCGACGAGAGCTGAGACATTGCTGTCAAAAGCTTCGCCAAGATAAATCGAAGCTTGCAAGCTACTCATTTGGCTCACCACGCATCCAGCGCGACCGTGAGCCCCCAATCCTTGCAATCGCGCTATATGGCGCCCGCCATTGCTGAGATCGACTACTCCGTCGAGACCGCCAAACGATTTTGTTCTTTCAACAGTTGTCTGAATAAAGCGCCATTTGTCAGATGGAAGAAGGGGCTCCCAAAACACGCGACGATATCGTGGATCATCTCCCGTCTTTATTCCCTGGTAACTCTGCGCAAATGTCTCTAACAATCGGCCACTATTGAACTCTCCCAGGATAATTCTCGCATCTGGGTTCTTGATTTGCTGGGACTGTTTGAGCTCGGATGTTCGGCCGAGCTTCAGATTGATTTGTTTTTCTGTAGCGCTCTCCTCGTTGTTGCAGTCAATTCCAATAAAAACAGCATCAGATGTGGGGTTGTGATTCGAAATTGATACAAGAACTGTGTTAACGACTTCGCCAGAAATCGTCTCGAACGCTTTCGATCCCAGAGCGCACATGAAATCGAGTTTTTGTTGATCAAGTATCTGTATGCGGAAAAGTTGATAACTGCCTAGGAACGTCCAACTTTGTGGCGTCACCGCGCAGTACGTTCCGCCTTTGGACGCGAGTCCTCGCATGCGAGCGATCATTGCCGAAGCCAAATCGGCTTTTGCCGCTTCGAAGCGGCGCGAGATGTAGTCCGCTAACGCTTGGTCCTGTTTACCGCGACCAAGATAGGGGACATTTGTCGACTGAAGAACGTATGTACGATGCAGTAGCGCGGCGGCGTCAGCCATACCCCGAGCTGCAACGACGCCCTCAACCTGCTCAGGCTCAGCTTTTCGTGCCTTTGCCAGCAACGGTGTGAGAAGCCGCTCTATCATCCGCAGCTTCTCTGCTTCAAAGAGATCGCCGCCGGCAGGCTCTAGGAGGGTTCCGAGCACCGGCGCTTGAGCGAATAGGTCGTGGAGTGCCGCTAGAGCATATTCAAGTTCCGCATCACCGTCTGCAAGCGCAACGAAATCCCGCTTCGGCAGCGGTGGCGGAGCCCCGACCCACGCAATGTGTGGCAACGGTAGAGTCTGCCATCCGCCAATGCGCCAAGCTGTAAGCGCCACAGCGAAGGCCGCGATCTGCACGCACCGCCCGTCGATCTCCAGCCCATGAAGATTGTCGCGCAACACGGTAGCGATGGCATCGGCGGGCGACAGATGCTCCTCGGCCTGCCTGAGCGCCGCGAGGATCGCCAGCGCCTCGGTCAGGAAATGCCCGGACCCACAGCAAGGGTCGAGCATTGTGATCGCCTTGGCCTCCTTCGGCCAGCCTGGGTAGGTGCCCGCCGCCGGCCGCCAAGGACCATCGTCGCCCTCACGCACGAAGCGCAGCATCTCGAAATTGTAGTCGGGCAGCGAACACGCCGCGCGCAGTTCGATCTCGTCGGCCGCGGTCTGCGCAAGCGCCGGATCGGCCGCAAGCACCTTGCCCGCCCACCAGGCGCCTAGTGTGTTGTGCAGGAGGAAGCGCACCATGTAGGGCTCGGTGAAGAGCTGCGTGACAGCCGGGAGCTCGTCTGCCCCGATCTTCACCCCCGACTTGTTGACCGTGTCCTTCTCCGCCGCACGCCAGAACTGATAGGTCCAGCCGAGGCTGTCCTCAGCCTCAAAAACGGACGCATCGAGGTCCGTCACCAGCCGATTGAGGGCCTGCGTGTGGACCGGGTCGAACTCGACAGCAAGCACCGGGTCGTCCAGCCGGAACACGCCGGGCAGCATGGCGGCCGCATAGCGTTCCGCCACCGCCCAACCATCGGGCAGCCCTTCTTCCTCGGCAAGTTCGCGGCAATCCGCGAGGGTCACCGGGACGTCATGCTGGGGATGGCGCAGCAGGTCCCGCTCGGCCAGGAACCGCGCGAACAGCATGCGGTGCCAATGAGCATAGGCCGTCGCCTCGACCAGGCGCTTGGTCTCTTGTGTTTCGGCCGCGCGGTCAAAGCCATTGCCGAGAGCGCGGGCGTGCGCTCGCAGCCGCCGACGCAGATCCTTCTCCGCATCGTTCAGGTAGGGGGGCGCCTTGCCGTCGGCGACGCCTAGCCGCTGGATTGCATCGCGCGCACCTTCCTCGGCTACGTCGCGTGCCTGCCGCACGGCCTTTTCCAGCGCGCGGCGGAGGGGGGTGGGGAGGTAGCGGTCGCTCATCTCGTCACACCTTCGGGATCACGGGACCGTCGCCCAGCGCCTTGGCGATCCGCTCGCGGACCCTGGCGAGCCAGTCGTCGAGTTCCGCCTCGCTCTTCAGTAGCGCGCCCGGCAGGTTCACGGCGCGCGCCTTGGGCTCCAGCAACGCGGCGGCGGCGGCCAGCGCATCTTCGATGCGCGCCGGCAGCGCCTTCACCATGTTCTCCCATTCCGACAGTCCACGCTGCGACAGCGCCTCAGCGATCGCCCGTGGCGTGTCTACGGTCGGCTTGGTCACCATCAGCAGCCCGCATTCCTGGCGGATGCTATGCTTCTGTTCCGGCGACAGCTTCGCCCAGGTTGGGTCGTCGGCGAGCCGCTGCTCACCTTTCTGCCATGCCGCCTCCCAGGCCGCATAGGCGGCGTTGAGCTTCGCCCGCAACGTCTCCGCCGCCGCCGAGATCAGGGGCGGGACCGGATCGGGGTCCGCGAGCAACCGCCGTCCGTCCCGCAGGTCGTCGAGATCACCCTGTTGTTCCGTGGCGCCCAGGGCGACCAGACGTTCCGCCAGGCGCCAGTTGGGCAACCGGTCGCCGATCTTCTGGGCGGCCGCCTTCCATGCCTTCAGCTTGTCGCGCAACGTTGCCGCGTCCGCCGCGAGGGCGGCAAGGAGGTCATTGCCGGAGAGCCCCTTGTAGGAGGCAATGTTCGGCACCGTCTCCGGCTCCGGCGCGGGCGGCTCGCCACCGGACTGTCGGGCGGCCGTTTCGAGGCGTTCGAGAAGCGCCGTCAGCACCAAGTGTTCCTGGTTGTTCTCGAACGCGATGCCCGCGTCGGTCAGCAGGCCACGTACCGGCATACGTTGCGCGATGGTGATGATCGTCGTCTCGCCGCGGAAAGTGCAGGTGCCGAGCTTCTGGCGCGGCAGATCGGGAAGCGAAGCGGGCTTCCCATCGTCACCGGTGACGCGGACCAGCCCCGCGTTGGCCAGGACGATGAGCGCACCGTCGACGGTGTCCTGCGACCAGCCATAGGGCGGGCTGGTGAACTTCGAGCGCAGGTCCGAGCCTTTCCGGCCGGGGCCGAGCTCGGCCAGCAGCGCCTTGCACACGGGGTGGTTTTCCGGCGCGCCGGCGTGATCCACCGCCTTCATGGCGTCCGGGTCCTTGCGCATCGCCCGGTCGCGCACCTTGTCCCAGCCGGGGTGATCGCCGTCGGCAAACTGCGGGTAAAGGCGGGCAAGCGCGTTGGTCGCCCCTTCCTTCACCGCCTCGCCCGGCGCGCCGGCAATCAGCTTGCCGCCCGCCTGATAGACACGGGCCTGCGCCACCGCTTCGCGGACAATTTCCTTGGCGACGGCCTGCGCCTTGTTCGCACGGGATTGCATGGCGGATTGGGCCTCGCGCCCAGCGTCGGTCTGCGGCACCCCGCGCACTTGCAGGACGTGCTCAGCGGCGCGCCAAGTCGTGAGCGCCGTCGTTAGTTCGTTGTCGCGTGTCGGATGACGCGGGATAAGCAGATGAACGGAAGGATCCGATGTCGATGCCGCCGCGATGTCTTTCTCCACCGTCGTCAGGTCTTCGTTCCACCCGCTCCTCAGCCGCAATGGGATGCCATCTGCCGGAGCCTTGTCGTCGGGACGCAGTCGGTGGATGCGCCGTTGCTGACGGCTGGAGCCGTGCGTCACGCCAGCGGCGCCTGCCAAGGCGGTCTCGATCGCCTCCTCGAGCAGCTCGCGTCGTGACCGGGTGAGTCCCGACTGATCGGCCAGAATGGCCTTCTCTTCGCTGCGATACGCGGATTCCCATTCCGCGCTCTCTTTCGTCTGCAAGCGCCATTCACCGCCGACCTCGATCACCGCCCCGTCGGCTTGAAGTTCATGCAACAAGTCGGGCACTTTGCGGCGCAGTTCGTCTTCTCCGGCGAGGTCGACGATCAGAAGGTCGGCGATGGTCTCCGCTTTCGCACGGACGCCATGGTGGTCCGCCTCCGGCGCGATGCGGCCGAGCATGTAGACCAGCATGAGGATGCGCGCCTTTAGCTGATCCTTGTCCGGTCCACTGCGCAGGGATTCAATGCGATTCCGCGTCTCGCCCGGCAAAAGCCCGGCGTTGTACGCCTCGGTCGAGAACCGTCCGTAGAGGAAGTCGACCGGCACCGCGTGACCGAGCGGCTTATCGCCATAGGTGCGCGCCGCGTCGAGCGTGGTCCGCAGTTGCCCCCGCAGCGTTCCGCCAAGACCGGTGCGGTCGAGTTCGCGCAGGATGCGCTCCCAGACCCGACGACGAGAAGGAAGCAGCGGCCAGTCGAGCACTGCGTCGTCGTCGTCCTGCACCGTGTGCGCCAGACGGCTGCCGCGCAGGTGCCGGCTGATCTCGCCCGCATTAGCGTTCAGCATGCCGCGAATGGGCTTTTCGGCGCCCGTTTTCTTTCGCAGGACGGTTTTTCGGATGACCGCATCGACATCCGCTTCGCCGAGCGCGATCTGCACCGGGAACCGGTCGAGAAGCTTTTGCAAATCCTGAACGTCGCTCAGAGCCTGTTGACCGGTCGCGACGAGAAGCACGCGGCCGTCGAACCGACCGGCCAGCCGTTCAGCTATCGTCTGAATCTTCAGCGTCAGACCAGGGTCTTGCCGGATGAATTGCTGCACTTCGTCGAGCACGATCAAGGTCAATGGCAACTCGGTTCGACCCAGCATGAGGGCTTGCCGAACCATCGTTTCGAGGAGATCGACGGTGACCGCTGGCGGCTCGGGGAACTGCGAACGGAGCAGTCCGCTTAGGTCCTTTGGCGAGCCCGCGAGATCCGGTTTCTCTTTCAGCACTGCGGCGCCGAAGCGGGGCGACAGAATGAAGTTGCGAATGTCGGTATCAAACGTGCTGCCCAGCGCCTTGCGAACACTGTCCAGTATGCCGAGATCGGCCAGCCAGAACGCGACCTGGGCCGCGCGAAGATCGCTTGGCAACCCAACTGCCCGCAGCACGATGCCAAGCGTGGCCTCGGCCGGATCCGAGGGACCTGTGCCGAGCGTATCGCCCGCTGCCACAACACCGCCCGCCCGCTTCGCCGCGATGCGCAACTCTTTCAACGGTGCTGCCACCTCTGGCGGTAAATGATGGATCAGCCCTTCGGCCGTGGCACCGTCGGGAAACTCCAGGTTCGTCCACAATGCGGCGAGCATGCTCGCAAGGTGGGACTTGCCGGAGCCATAGAACCCGGAAATCCATACCGCCGGCGCGCTGCCGCCTCGGCCAACGGACCCCAGGAATGCCTCCAGGATTCGAGCGAGGCCGTTGGCATAAGCGCCGTCGCATACAAAGGTAGTGAGCTCTCCGCGCAGCGTTTCCAGAGCTTCCGATGCCGGCGGGAACGAAATCTTGGCGACACCCTGATTGGCCAGTCTGTATTCTGCCGGATCGGTATGGAAAGTTTCACGGTTAAGCATGGCGTCGCCCCTCACAATGCGTTGTCAGCCGGGATCGGGATGGCGTGATAATTCCATCCGTCCCGTGCATCGAGCAGACGGTACACGCCGGCGGAGTGTTTGCCGGGGAATCCGACAAGAAGCCGCCCAGAGATGGAGTCCGCGACACGGCTGATCAAAGTCGAGACCCGCGCGACACCGAACAGCGCACCGCAGCCGTCCACGGCCAGGATGTCATTCGCGGTGCAGGAGCGCAGGGCATCCTTCAGTTCGTTAACGAGACTGTTCTCAATTTCAGGCAGGAGCCCTCGGATTTCAGCAGGTTGCTCGACCAGCGCATCGAAGAATTCGTGCTGCCCAATCCAGGAACCGAACCAGCCCGAGAGGGAGACTTGTCGCCAACCGTGCCCGGCCTTGAGCGTCGCATGCTCGAACTCCGCAAGACGACCCGTGAAACGACGTTGGAGCGACTTGTCGTACCAGACGATCCAGACGCGGCCCGCGGGAGGCGCGTCTTCGGCCCAAGGTAGCCTGACTTGCTTGCTGTAGGCGGCGAGGATGTCGTCAAACGTATTCAAGTTCCGGCACCCCCAATGCGGTCGCCATCGGCTGGCGGACGGATATTTCGGTCACATCGCCGGCTGAGCGGACGCGAGCTAGCCCGATAGCTTCGGCTCGCCGCAATGCGTCAAGAGCTTGTTCCGGCGACAGGTCCAGAACCATCATCCAGCCGGAGCTCAGGATAGCCGGCCCGCCGAAGCCGGATGCAGTCGCAATGAGTGCGGCCAAAGCGACTGTCGTTGGAGTGGGCGTCACTCGCTGCCGTAGTTTCTTGACAGCGCCCTTCAGATGCCCACTCTGGGTCCATGACGAGGCACAGTTCTGAGCGAGAGACCGCAGCATCTTTTCGCTGAAGCGTTCGGGAAAGGCTGCGACGAATGCCTCTTCAAACAATGGCCGTTGCAGGCTTTGCCCCACGGAACCTGTCATGACGACAGGTGCTGTCTCCCGCAGCAGCGGGTCACGCGCCAAAGCAACGAGCAATGCCCGCAAGCGGCGGCCCTGAATGTCGCCTTTCCACGTCCTCATGAGCGCCTTCGTCAAAGGCGGCTGATCAACGAGCCCATAGAGCGAGGCCAAATGCCTAAAAGTCAGCCGCCTTGTGTTGCTCGTCGCCTTGCCGATTGCGTTCTCATCGATAGCGGCCGATCGAAACTCTTCCGGCGTCGATGCGCCAGTGCCGATCAGGGCTTCGAGTTCGCGGAACATCATCGTCTTGGATTGATGCGCTCCGCCCCCTGAGAGCTTCATGCCGAACAAGGAAAGCTTAGCGTCTTCGGCACGTGCGCCGCACCAAAGTGTAGTCTTTTGTTCAGTTCGGGTGAGCGATCCGCCATTGCTCGCCATATCAGTCCTAGTTCGAAGCGCGAGCATAATGCAATCCAACCCACACCACGCCCGTATTCACTTCATGGGCAATATTAACAAATATCCCTTTGAACAATCGCCGCCTAAGCTCCTGTTTCAGATTCGAGTCGGGCATCAGACGGCTCCTTCAGCATTTCGCGATTGACCTTCAGCAGACGTCGGCGACGCCAGAAGGACGATCTGTTGGTCTTGTGGGGCACGTGTGCTTGGATCAACATCCAAGCCCAAGCGCTTCAGCGTGTAATAAAGAAGAGCCTTACGAACCCTTACATGCGCTTTCCCGTCACGCATGCCGTAGTCGAGCGCGATAACCTTCTTCTGCGTATCAGAAAGCCCGGGGTGTGGTCCAATCTCCAGCGTGATCTCTTGTTGCCAATCCTTGTCTTCGCTTGCGTCAGCTTCGCAGGGTTTCGAGGCCCGCGTCTCTAAGATGCGAGACAGGAGGAAATCCTTGAAGCTCCGATCGGCACCACAAAACGCGCGAGCATGCCATCGAAAACCGTCAAAACCGAGTGCGTGCGGAGATATCCAGCGCCATCTGGGTTTAGAACTCGACAGCGATTGATACCGGATCTCCACTGCCGCGTGCTGGCGTATCGCCGATAGTACCGACCTCAGCACTTCGGCCCTAATACCCCGAGCAGGGCTTGGGGCGACGCCGAATGACGGAAGATGACCGAGCCATGCATGGGAAGGATCAAGAATGCCGTCAGCGATCGAGCGAAGCTGATTGAGATAGCCATGGGGGTCGGGCTTCAGGAAGCAGGGCGTAAACTTATCGCTGGCGACGTAACGCTTGGCACTCTTATCATAAATGGCATTCTGAGGCGCGCGCTCCTGATAGAGCGTCAGGTCCTTCGACGCCTGGGGCACGGACACGTCGAACATCTCGATGATGTCGGAGCGGTTGACGCCGCCCTCCCAGAACAGCCGGAACTCGATGAACTCGAGCCGGCGCTCCACGCCCCATTTCAACGCCGCGGCGCCTTCCAACATTGCTTTTCGTCTCCGTGCGTCGATGGGGATAAAAAGTATATGGACATACCGACGCGATCCGTGTAATTATTATTCCCATCTACCGCGCCAGTCAATGGTGATCGGCGCGAATTTCACGGGGGCAAGACGATGCCGAAACGTGGTTCAAAGGGCGAAGTCACCAGCAAGCGGGCGGCGAGCGCTGCCGCCAAGGTGCTGCGGAATCCCAAGAGCAGTAAGGCCGCCAAGACAGCGGCCGCATCGGCGCTCACCCAGCGTCCGAACAAGAAGTAATCCCGGAAAGGAAGCGGTCATGGCCGTCGCGAGTCGATCCACCCTCGTGGTTCATGGCCGCCTCGCCATGCGGGAACGCCGCCTGGCGGCGGCGCGCGCCGGCCGTCATGGCCTGAAGGTCATGTCCTTCGAGCAGGCGGCGGTGCGGCTCGCCGGAGGTTTCGTCCGGCCGATCAATGAGGAAAGCCTGCGCGCGGCGATCCAGGCCGCCCTGCCGTCAACGCCGATGGGCGAGCTCGAGAGCATCAAGTCACTGCCCGGCATGATCGACGCGGCGGCGGACACCCTGCACAAGGCCTGGCGCGCCGGTATCGACCTTGCGGCGCGCGCGGCCGAGCATCCGCGACTCGAGGCCATCGCGCGGTTGGAGGCGGCGGTCCTGGCGCAGCTTCCCGCCGGCATGATCCGGCCCATCGACATCGTCGCCGCCGCGACCAGCCGTATCGCCCATGCGCCCGCCGTTCTCGGCCCCATGGAGATCGCCGGCCTCACCGAGCTCTCGCCCATCTGGCGGCCGCTCCTTAGGGCGCTCACCGCGCATATTCCCGTGCAATGGACGGCCGGGCCGAGGCCGGCACCGGCCTGGCTGGAAGGCACCGGCGTCGCGGTGTTGCGCGCACCCTCGGAAACCCCGGAGGTCAGCGCCGTCAGCGCCGCGACGGCCTATCACGAAGCCATCGAGGCCATGCGCTGGGCGCGGTCGCTACTCGCCTCCGGGCGGGCGGCGCCGTCCGACATCGCGATCGCCGCTGCCTCGCCCGCCGACTATGACGATCACTTTCTCGCCCTGCGCGCGGACGCCAATATCGACCTGCACTTCGTCCATGGCGTCAGGGCCGTCACCACCCGTGAAGGCCAGGCGGCCGCCGCGCTGGCCGATATCGCGGTTCGCGGTCTGTCGCAGTCCCGGCTCCGCCGCCTCGCCGCCCTGTGTCGGGACTCCGCGCCGTTTGAGTCGCTTCCCGAAGGCTGGCTGCGCGTCCTGCCGGCCGATGCGCCGATGTCGACGCCAAACGCCTGGAACCGCTTGCTGGGGCGATTGAAGTCCGAGGACTGGCCGGACGGCGCCGATCACACCCCGGCCTTGCGCGCAGCCATCGACCTGCTCGCCAAGGGGCCGGACGCAGCGCCGGAGATCGGTGAGGCCTTCCTTACCGGCCGCGCGCTCGCCATCTGGCGCAAGGCCCTTCTCGCCGGACCGGCGGCCTCGATCGACGCCACCCTCGAAACACTGAAGCAGGACGACGGGCTGGAGGCTTGCGTGTCCGTCGCCTGGATGCCGGCCAGTGCGCTCGCGGCCTCGCCGCGCCGCTTCGTGCGGCTGATCGGCCTCAACTCCTCGCGCTGGCCGCGCGGAATCGCCGAAGACCGGCTGATCCCGGACCATATCATCCCGACTGCCGAACTCGACCCGCTTCCGGTGAGCCTCGCCGATCGCCGCGATTTCGAGACGATCCTGGCGACCACGGACGGCGAAGTCGTCCTCTCGCGCGCCCGGCGCGACAGCGACGGCCGCCTGCTGGGACGCAGCCCGCTGCTCGCCGGGCATGGCGAGGAGGTCTATCTCCGCCGCAACGCCGTGCCGGCCCACGCCTTCAGCGAAACCGACCGCCTCATGGCCCGGCCGCAGGAGTTCAGCGCCGATCCGCAGGCGGTCAGCGCGCAAGGCTGCTGGCGCGACTGGCGGCGCACCGAGATCACGGCGCATGACGGGCTCATCCGGCCCGATCATCCGCTCATTCTGGCAATCCTGGCCCGCACCCAGTCGGCCAGCTCGCTCCGGCGTCTGCTGCGCAATCCGCTGAGCTTCACCTGGGTCTATGCCTTTGGCTGGCGCGTGCCCGAAAGCAGCGCCGAGCCGCTCGTGCTCGATGCGCTGGGCGTCGGCGATCTGGTTCACATGGTACTCGACCGCGCTTTGCACGACCTGGAAAGCGCCGGTGGATTGGCATCCGCCGACGCCGAGGCGGTCACGGCGGCTGTGGACCGGGCCGCAGGGGTTGTCGCCGCCGATTGGGAGAGCGAACGCGCGGTTCCGCCGGCCGTCATCTGGGGGCGCACCCTGGATGATGCCCGGCTGTTGGCAGGCCGGGCTCTTGCATATGGCGATGCGCATCTGCCGGGTGCCCGCTCCTATGGCGAGGTGCCCTTCGGCGGGGCCGAGCCCAAGTCGGACGCGGCGACCCCGTGGGATCCCGGCGTACCGGTCACGATCCCCGATACCGGGTTCAATATCGCCGGCTATATCGACCGGCTCGACATCGCGGGCGACGGCAAGCGCGCGCTCGTTCGCGACTACAAGACGGGCCGGGCTCCCCGGGCCGCGATCCGGCTGAACGGCGGACGGGAGCTTCAGCGCTGCCTCTACGCCTTCGCGGTGAAGGCGCTGCTGGGCGACGATATCGCGATCAGCGCTTCACTGCTGTTCCCGCGCGAACAGGTCGACCTCCAGCTCGAAGATCCCGAGGCGGTGCTCGCTGAGATCACCGGATATCTGAGTGCGGCCAGGATCAGTTTCGCCGGCGGCGCCGCGCTGCCAGGCCCCGACACGGGCGGCGACTATGACGACCTCGCCTTCGCCCTGCCGGCGAACGCCAGCGCCACTTACTGCAAACGCAAGCTGCCGGCTGCGACCGAACGGCTCGGTCAAGCCGCTCAAATCTGGGAGGCGGAATGATGAGCAGCGTGTCAAAGGCCCTCAAGGATGACGGCGCGCGCCGCGACGCGATCAGCCTCCATGATCGGTCGATCCTCGTCGAAGCCGGTGCGGGCTCTGGCAAGACCGCCGTCATGGCCGGACGCATCGCCGTCATGCTCGCCGAGGGCGTCGCTCCGCGGGCCATCGCCGCCGTCACCTTCACCGAGCTGGCGGCCAGCGAGCTTCTCTCGCGCGTCCGCGAGATTGTCGCCGACCTCTCGGCCGGCGACGTCGCGACCGAGCTGCGCGTGGCGCTGCCCGAAGGCCTGTCGCAGGCGCAGCGCGACAATCTCGCGACCGCGAGCGCCGCGATCGACGAAATCACCTGCTCGACCATTCACGGCTTCTGCCAGCGCCTGATCAAGCCCTACCCGGCCGAAGCCGACATCGATCCCGGCGCCGGCGTCATGGACCGCAATCAGGCCGATCTCACCTTCCTTGAGATCGTCGACGGCTGGCTGCGGGAGCGTCTGTCCGGCGACCAAGGCGGCATCCTTGCCGAAATGGTGTTGCACAGCCCCGGTGAAACCGTGGCGCTTGTCCATAAGATCGCCGAGAATATGCGGCGCCGCCGCACCCTCGCGGCACCGCCCGTCTCCCCGCTCGACGGTCATCTGGCGGCGTTCCGGCAGGCGACAGCGGATTTCGCGGCCTTCATGAGTGGAGCGGCGGCGACCGAGCCGGAAACTGTCGTGATCGTCGAGCGGCTGGCCGAGATGGCGACCGCGCTCGCGGCCGGTCCCGATCCCACGACACCCTCGGGCTTGGTTGGGCTTCTGACCTCGCGTCCGCACCCGGACCTTTGCACCAAGGCAGGCACCTTCGCCTCCTATCGCAAGAAGGGCAAATGGACCGAGGCGGCGAAGCACGCGGGCCTCTCCAAAGCAGATGGTGAGCGGCTGAACATTGGCGCAGAAAGCCACTACACCGCCTGCTGCGATGCCTGGACTTCGCTTCTTCAGGCGGCGGCCAGCCAGGTTCTGGCGGCGCTGATCGAGGAGGCGCGTCCGATCCTGCAGCGCTATCGCGACCACAAGCGCGCGAGCGCCCAGCTCGACTTCGATGATCTAATCTTTGCCGCGCGCGATCTGCTGTGCGACCATGATGATGTCCGCCGCGCACTCGGACAGCGCTTTGCGCGCGTCCTGGTCGATGAGTTCCAGGACACCGATCCCCTGCAAACCGAAATCTTCTGGCGGCTGTGCGGCGATCCGGTCGATGGCGATCCTGACTGGACCCGATTCCGGATCCGGCCGGGCGCGCTTTTCCTGGTCGGCGACCCCAAGCAGGCGATCTATCGCTTCCGCGGCGCCGATGTCAGCGCCTATGTGCAGGCGCGCGACGCCTTTCACGCTCAGGATCCCGACAGCCTCCTGTCGATCTCCACCAATTTCCGCTCCTGCGCGTCGATCCTCACTTTCGTCAACGAGCGCTTCGAGGCGGTGCTGTCGGCGGATGGCCAACCCGGATTCACAGCCCTCGACCCGTTCCACGACGATCCCGGCGACGGCCTGTGCGTCGCGGCGCTCGACATCGCTGTCGCCGACGAAAACGGCAAGGCCAGCGCCGAGCAGCAGCGCGACGCCGAAGCCGACGCCGTGGCCGAGCTGTGCGCGCGCTTGATCGGCAGCCAGCCCATCATCGACCGGCGCAGCGGCGTGGAACGTCTTTGCCAGCCGGGCGACATCGCCTTGCTGGCGCCGACCAGCGCCGAACTGTGGCGCTATGAGGAGGCGCTGGAACGTCGCGGCATTCCGGTGGCGACGCAGGCCGGCAAGGGTCTTTTCCGCCGCCAGGAGGTCCAGGACCTGATCGCGCTGACCCGCGTTCTGGCCGACCGGCGCGATACGCTGGCGCTCGGCGCGTTGCTGCGCGGCCCCCTGGTCGGCCTCACAGAAGAGGAACTCCTGGATATTGTCTGGACGCTGCCGCGTTCCGAGGAACAGCCCGACCGGATTCCCCGTCTCGATCTCGGCGTCGATCCTGCCGCCATCGCTCATCCGCTCGCCCGCGAGATCATCGAAAAGCTGCAGGCGCTCTACCGCCGCAGCAACAGCACGACGCCGCACGAGCTTCTCTCGCAGGCCGTAGACGTGATGCGGGTTCGTCCCCTCCTTCTGGAGCGCCATCGCGGCCAGGCCGAACGCGCACTCGCCAACGTCGATCTCTATCTGAGCCTGTCGACGGGCTACGCGGTGCGTGGGCTTCGCGCCTTCGCCGAAGCGATGACCGCAGCCTGGACCGACGAGGCACGCGCCGTGGAAGGCCGGCCGGACGCGCAGGAAGAAGCCGTCGCGCTCTTTACCATGCACGCGGCCAAGGGCCTCGAATGGCCAATCGTCATCCCCGTCAACACCATGACGGGCGTCATGGCGCCCGACAGCGCGGTGATCGACCGCCAGACCGACACATTCTATTGCCCGGTTCTCGGCGTCGCGCCCGAGGGCTATGAGACCGCGCGCCAAGCGGAAAAGGACGAGCTGGATCGCGAACGCATCCGGCTCTGGTATGTCGCGGCGACGCGCGCCCGCGAGCTCCTCGTTCTGCCCCGGCTCGATACGACGCCCTCGAGATCGGCCTGGATTGGTCTCGTCGATCTGTCGCTTGCCGATCTGCCCGGCCTCGATGTCTCGCATCTGCCGCTCGGGGAGGCAGTCGCCGGCGCTGGCGCGGGCAATACCCAGACGCGCGACACCTTCGCGGCCGAGGCTGCGGCCATCGCCGCCCGGCAGACGCGCCTCACCTGGCTGGCGCCGAGCCGCGACGAGAGCACGTCCGGCGCCCTGCTCCAGGAGGAAGAGGCCGGAATCTGGATGGGCTCGGGCGATGACCAGCCGCGTGAACTTGAAGCGGCAGTCGCGGTCCAGGGCGGCCGCGAGCGCGGGCTGATCCTCCATAAGCTCATGGAGGAAGTCCTGACCGGAGAAACCGATGCGGTCACGCCGGCCCTCACCGAACGCGCCAACGTGCTCATTCGGGCGCTCGGCCGTTCGCCGGTTGCCGATCCGGCGACAGGTCTTTCGGCCGAGGAACTGGCGGGCTGTGTCATGCGGACCCTGGCTCTGCCCGAGATCGCGGCATTGCGCCCGGCACTGCTAGCCGAGTTTCCCGTTTACGCCGCCCGCGCGGATGATGGCGAGGAGACCGCGACCGCTGGCATCGCGGACGCGCTGACCTTGACTGCCGAGGGTCGCCCCGGCGTCGTCGTCGACTGGAAGAGCGACGTGAACCCCGATCCGCAGACGCTCGATCACTATCGCTCGCAAGTTCGCGCCTATCTCGACATGACCGGCGCCGAGCGCGGGCTGATCGTGCTGATGACCGCGGGCGCCGTGATCACCGTCGCGCCCTCGGCTCCAACAATGGTCATTGACGCCCGACAGCAGACCTCAGGTGCCTAGTGAGCCTGTTTCCTTCAGCTCCAGCTCGAAAGACCGACAGCCCTTTTTGAACAACGTTGGCCGTATATATTTCTACCGAAGGGACCAGCCTAATCTGGCAGCAGGCGATCTTTCGATCATGTGACTCGCGAAAGGTGTTGTATGCTCTGCACGGTGAGTTTCCCCGCAAACTGGATCAATGCCTCACGATTTGAAGCGGCGCTGCGGGATTCGTGCGGACCACACAACAACAACACGACAGAGGTCGTTTTCGCGTTTCCTGTCGGTTGCAAGATCATGGTCGATGGCGCGATCCGTCTGCTTTCACTTGCCAACCAGCTCGCCTACACGACACGCCGCGTGCGCCTGAATTTCGAAGAGGGCGAATCCGGAACCATGGGCTACCTGAACCGGATGGGCTTCTTCGATCACCTCTCAACCGATGTCGAAATCCTGCCTTCAAGGCCGTTCTATTCCGGGGCGCGCCTTCATCGGGGCGGTAACAGCATGTTGGTCGAGATCGCCCGAATCAACAAGGATGAGCGCGACGAGGAGTTACCGACCCGCTTGAGCGACGCCATTTCCTATGCATGCAGCAGCCGTCTAGACGTGGAGGAACTCAAAGGCGCCACCTGGACGATCTTCGCCGAACTTATCGACAACATTTTCTCGCACAGTGCCACGCAACTGGACGGCTATGCGGCTCTTCAAGTTTACTCGGGCGGCAACCGTCTTTCTGTGGCCGTCTCCGACAGCGGCCTAGGCATCATGCAGACGCTGCGACCGTCCTTGCGCACCGAGTTCCCCAAGCTGGCACAGCTCTCGGATACGGACCTGCTTGTGGAGGTCTTCCGCCAAGGGCTTTCCCGTCATGGGGCCGACCGGGGTTGCGGGTTGAAGGGCTGCGCTGCCAAAGCGATCAAATTCGATGCGTCGCTGGACGTGCGCCTTCCAAACCAGCGCGTCCTGCTAAAGCCAGCCCGTGGCGCTTATGAACCAAACCGCGCCTATTGCTACGAAGGCCTGCCGCTGCTGTGGGGCACACATATTGCCTTTGCCTTTGGGCTGGGTGCTTGACGTCTCACCCGAATCTGATTAAATGAACCCGATGAACGAGGTGACGACGCGGGTGCTTCCCCTGATTTCATACATGGACCGCCCTGAAGGATGGGGGCGCAGCCAGGGACGAGAAGTCTATCAGCGTCTGCTCGGCTTTGTGGAAGACCACGCCGGCACGGTCGTCTTCCGCGTATCGATGAAGGATGTAAAGCGCGTGGACATATCCTTCGCGTCCGAAACCATCATCGAACTGGCCCGGCGATTTCGCCGTACCAAGGGGTTCTGCCTAGTCGATCTGACTGATCCCGACATGATCGAGAATATCGATGCGGCAGGCGAAAAGAAGGAACAGCCAGTGCTGGTGTGGCAGGGAAAGAACGCAACACTGATTGGCCTTCAGCCGAGTGAAGGCACGCGTGAGGCGTTTCAGTTCGCGATGAGCCGTCCGCAGACACGCGCGGCAGAATTTGCGGCGCAAAGGAACCTCTCGATCGCGAATGCCAGCATGAAGTTCAAGCAACTCTGGGAACAGGGCTTTCTTCTCAGGCGCGAAAGCGCCGCCGACACTGGCGGCGTCGAATTTGTCTACTGCCCTGTCGGGTAATTTTTTTGAGAGCCGTTAAACAGATTCATTGAACGAGATCGAAAGGGAGGACGATGCAAATGCCAAACACAACCGAGCCGCACAAGCGCAAGCCCAGGCGGCGCATCACAACGCCCGCAAGGGCAGAGCAGGAAGAAGGACCCCATGACCGCTAAACTCACATTTCATCCGCTCGGCAATGCCGACTGCACGCGCTTCGATCTTGCCGACGGCCGAAAGCTGCTTGTGGATTATGCCGACATGCGCAACCCCGAAGACCCATGGGATCGGCGCATCGATCTGCCGACCGAATTGAAGTCTGACCTGCGCGCTGCCAAGCGCGACTACTACGATGTCGTGCTGTTTACCCACCTCGACGACGATCATTGCTGCGGGTCCGGGGATTTCTTCTGGCTTGACCATGCCGCCAAGTATCAGGGTGAAGGCCGCATCAAAATCCGGGAATTGTGGGTCCCTGCTGCCGCCATCCTCGAAGAAGGTTGCCAGGACAGCGCGCGCATCATCCGGCAGGAGGCCCGCTACCGCCTCAAGGAGGGCAACGGCATCCGCGTGTTCTCCCGACCCGCGAAACTGAAGGAGTGGCTGGAGAAGAACGGCCTGACCTTGGAATCGCGCGCGCATCTTATCACCGATGCAGGGCAGCTCGTGCCGGGGTTCTCGACTGCCGGGCCGGAGCGGGTGCAGTTCTTCATCCACAGCCCGTTCGGCTGGCGGCAGGATGATAACGGAATCGTCGACCGCAACCAGGACAGCGTCGTGTTCCAGGCGACCTTCCTTGAAGGTTCGCGTGAAACTCACGCGCTGTTCATGTCCGACATCAACTACGATTCCATCGATCAAATCGTGCAGACCACAAGGCGTCACAAGCGGGAAGATCGGCTGCGCTGGGATATCTTCAAGATCCCGCATCACTGCTCGTACCTGTCAATTGGCCCCGAGAAAGGTGAGGACGAGACCAAGCCCACCCCCGACGTGAAATGGCTGTACGAAGCACAGGGTCAGCCGCGCTGCACGATGATGTCCACCAGCAAGTCGATCCCGGTGAAGGGCAGCGCTGAAGACAAAGATGTGCAGCCGCCGCACCGAGAAGCGGCCAACTACTACAAGCGTGTGGCCAATATGAAGGACGGAGCCTTCAAGGTCACGATGGACCTGCCCTCATCAAGCAAGCCCAAGCCCTCGACCATCGAAATCACCGAGCGGGGCGCGACGCTGCTGTCGGTGTCGGCAACGGTCGGTGCGGCCAGCGTGATCTCGACCCCGGCGCGGGCGGGCTAGCGCATGACCTTGCACGCGTGGTGGACCAGCTTCGGTGCTGAAGTCGCCGACATCGGTGAACTGACGCCGGTTCTCTCAAGAGAACTGGCGTCCCTCGCCGTGCAGGGATCGCTGCCCGGTATCACCCTTGCTGGCCTGCGACAGTCATCCGAAAGCGGCCACGCCGCAGTAGCCTTGGATGTCGATGTCGAACGTCCACAGGACCTGGCCTACCCGATCAAGGCCGTTGAACCCGTTGCCGTCGTATTCCCCTTCACCGAGGGTCCGTTCAGCGTTGTATCGCTGCGTCCGGACTTCCCCGATACGCTGCATCAGAACTGGTCGCCGCCGGGCGGCCCTTGTGCCCTGTGCATAGATGACCGCCCATGGGCTGAAGCCCGACTGACTGTGTCCGCCCAGGACATCGCGCGTCGTATTCAGCTTTGGCTCGCCAGGGCAGCGCGGGGCGAATTGCACGACCCGGCGCAACCACCCGATCCGTTGTTCTTCAGCTCGCAAATCGGCCTGATACTTCCTGCCGCCGCGCTGGTCGAAGGACAGGAGCCTATCGAACTAGCGGGCATGATACGGCCCGACAACGAGAACCTTATCATCTCGCGCCCCGCCGTGCCGAATGATCCTCATCCCCCAGCCTTCACGGTGCTGGCGTTTCAGGCCGAGCCGCAGGCCATGGCCCGGCTTCGTCATGCGCCGGACACGCTCACGGCACTTGCTGCCGAGCTTGAGCCGCACGGCATCCGCCTCATTGACCAACTGAAATCGCGCCTGAAGACATGGAAAGGCCTTGGTCCGGACCATGTGCGCCGCCTTTCAACGCGGCTCGCCATTGTGGTCGCCTTTCCGATCGCTGTCGGAGAGCGGCCCGGCGTCAATGACGTCCGCGCGTTCCTGACCTACGACACCGCCGGGGACATCGGGGTCGCGCTCGGCGTGCTCTATGCCAACAATACCGGCGTCGGTGATAAGCGCGGCTACATGCTGGCCTTTCCGGAAGGAGCAGCCAGCTCCGACCCGTCACGCATCGAGCCGGCTCAGGTGCATTTCGCGCTGAACCGCGATCTCGCCGCAGCCGTTGCGGGTCACGCAGGGCCCGACCGCCGTCGTGCGGTCCTGATCGGTGCAGGTTCTCTCGGCTCTCAGCTCTCTGCCGATCTCGCGCGCGAGGGCGCGTTTGAATGGACGATCATCGATGAGGATCATCTCCTGCCGCACAATCTCGTGCGCCACGCCCTATTTGCCACAGATATCGGCGCACCAAAGGCCGCCGCGCTCGCACACCGGCTTTCGGGGCTCCTCGGCGAACCTGTGGCGGCCATTGCCTGCAACGTGCTGAAGCCGGATGACCAGGCTGCGCCCAAGTTCGCGGCCGCACTGAAGGACGCCGATATTATCATTGATGCTTCCGCGTCCGTTGCGGTCTCCCGGCACTTGTCCGATCTGCCGGATGTGACGGCGCGCCGCGTCTGCGCTTTCTTCAATCCCGCCGGAACCGCAGTCGTCCTTCTCGCCGAAAGCGCTGACCGCGCGCTCACCCTGCGCGATCTGGAGGCACAGTATCACCGGTTCATACTGACGGAGCCGTCTCTGGCGAGACATCTCGGCACAGACGGTCCCGGCGTGCGCTACACCGGATCCTGCCGAGCTCTGACCAACCGCATTCCGGCAAGCAATGCCGCCATCCTGAGCGCGCTCGCGGCCAAGGGTATCGCGTCAGCGCTGGCGGACGATGGTGCCGCCATCACCATCTGGACTCTGTCCACCACGGGGGAAGTCCAGCGTGTTCAGCGAAAGGGCGCGGCAGTCACCCGTGTCTCCTTCGGTGCATGGACCGTCTCCTATGACGCAGACCTCCTTGATCGTCTTGCCACCATGCGGCACGCGAAGCTGCCGAATGAAACGGACGGGGTTCTCCTGGGAATCGCGGATATGAGCCGTCAATCGGTCCACATCGCACACGCGCTCCCGGCCCCGGAGGACAGCCGCGCCTCGCAAACCGGATTTGAACGCGGCGTCGCCGATCTAGCCGGACAGGTCAGCGCGGCGGTTGCCGCGACCTTGTATCAACTTCGCTATGTCGGGGAATGGCATTCGCACCCCGACCGCGCGTCAGCCATGCCCAGCAGCACCGACATCGTCCAGCTTCTCTGGCTCGGGCAGGAACTGGAGAACGAAGGTCTGCCGGGGCTCATGGCGATTGCGGCGCAGGATGGGCATTTTACGTTTGCCGTCAGCGGTGCAGGTCTCACGGATGCTGGAGGCGCGTCGTGACAGGAGCGGATGCTCCGGCGACACCACAGCGTAGTGATCTTCAGGGCCTTTTCGAGGCCCAGGCCGGACGCAACGATTTTCTGACCGGAGGCAAAGTCGAGGATGTCATCGGTCTGTGCCTGTCCGGCGGCGGCTACCGTGCCATGCTCTATCACGCGGGCGCGTTGGTGCGGCTCAATGAGTTCGGCTTCCTGCCGCGCCTGCGTGAGATCGCGAGCGTCTCGGGCGGCTCCATCACGGCAGGCGTACTCGGCACGGCATGGTCCCGGCTGAACTTTGACGCGAATGGTCGCGCGATGAACCTGGATGAACAGGTCATCGGTCCGATCGCCCGCTTTGCGACCGTCGGCGTCGATGTGAAGGCGATTCTTCTGGGTCTCCTTCCAAGCTTCACCGCAGCAGGCGAAGTGGCCAAAGCCTATGACCGCCACCTGTTCGGTGGAGCGACCCTGCAGGACCTCCCCGATAAGCCGCGCTTCACGTTCATGGCAACCAATCTTCAGACCGGAAGCGGATGGAGGTTTGCCAAGGACTACGCCGCTGATCACCGCGTCGGTCGGATCGACCATCCGCGTCTGGCTCTATCCTGCGTCATTGCTGCATCGTCCGCGTTTCCGCCGTTCCTATCGCCCGTCCGGCTCAACTTTGAGAGCGGCAGCGTCAAACCGATGGACGGGGCCGATCTACACAAGGCACCTTTCACGCAGCAGGCCGTGCTGACCGACGGCGGCGTGTACGACAATCTCGGTCTGGAACGCATCTGGCGCCGCTGCCGCACCGTTCTGGTCAGCAATGCCGGCGCCACCATGCCTGAACTTGGCTCACCGACGGGCCGTTGGTTCGGCCAAGTCTATCGGGTCCTTAACATCGTCCAGCAGCAGGCGGAAAACTCCCGCAAGCGCCTGCTCTTTGGCGTTCACAATCTCAAACAGCGTCATGTTGCCTTCTGGAGCATCGAGACCCCGATCAGCGCCTACGGCCTCGAGGATGCGGTTTCGCTTCCGGACGACGCCGCATTGCTGGCAGCCCGCCTGCGGACCCGCCTCAATCCCTTTTCTCCTTCCGAAATCGAACTGTTGCTAAAGGTCGGCTACGCCGGGGCCGATGCCAGCCTGCGCGCTGCAGGTCTTGTAACGAAAGCGCCCGCCGCAAACATCGATGCAGCGAATCTGGCACAGTACTCCGGACAGAAAGGCGGTCGCAACGTTTCGCGGGCAGGAAACCCATGAGTTTCACAATCAAGGGACTAGATGATCTTCAGCGCGAAATGCAGTTGCCGTCCGACAGTTGCTGAAGTGCTGAATGGCAAGATTACGACGATCAACTTTGCCCCGTCGGATCCGACCTGCGTCGAGCGAGCCATCATTGACATGAAACTGGCAATCGATCGCAAGGGGTCCGGCTGCTGCGGCAGCCTTGCGGCAGCCTATTGAGGAGCTAACACCACGCCTCTCGCCTGCCGCTCCATGTCCGGGCGAGACCTTCTCGAACCAGTTGGTCGCCGACGTCCGCGCCGTCGACCTGAATCACCGCAAGCGTGCGGCCGTATCGATCGTTCCCCTGCCGGAACAGCTCGACGCGCCTACCTTCCATGATCTCGGCGAGCCTATGCTTCGCCTGCTGGGCCAGTTCGGATTCGTAAGTGCATTGACCGTCGATCTCAGGAGCGTCGATGTTGAAAATGCGCACGGACTCCGCCCGGCTGGTCAGCCCCAGCCGTATAGAATCTCCGTCCCAGACCCGGATTTCCGCCGGCTCGCAGGACAGCACGCAAAGCATGACTTGAATGACAATGTGGCTGTTCATCATCATCTGCAGAGTTTGCGGAACACCGACCGACACGATCCCGACCGATCCGCCGGATTGATCCGGATAGTCGGTTCAAGCTGCGAAGACAATTCCGTTTGCCTCGTCGAGCGCCCCACCATGAGGGGGTGGACGTCGCCCTTCGGGCCGGGCTGTCGGCAAAGCTGAAGCCCCGACAAGCGGGTCTTCCCCCTCCGGGCTTCCATCCCTGACGCGAGAATAGGGGCAAGTCGTAAATGCCGCGAATACGTTTCTGCGTCTCTACGCCTTTGAACGGGCGAGAGTGAGAGTGCGGACCGGGTTTGCCGTGACGGGTTGAGGGCTGGAGGAGAGGCCTCCGGCGCCCGTCGCGGAGACCTGCGATGTCCAGACATGCTGTTCGCGCCCGTTCCGGCTCCGACCGGACGAGCCTCTATGACGAAATCACCGGAAAGATCCTCGCCGAGCTGGAGGCCGGCCGGCTACCCTGGATCCAGCCCTGGGGCACGGCAGCGGCGAAAGCGCCGCTCGCCATGCCGAAAAACGCCGCCACCAGCCGAGCTTATTCCGGCATCAATGTGCTGATCCTCTGGGGTGCTGTGATCGAGCGTGGCTTCCCCGGCCAGAGCTGGCTGACTTTCCGTCAGGCCCTCTCTCTCGGCGGGAATGTGCGTAAAGGTGAGCGCGGAACGACGGTTGTCTATGCTGATCGATTCATTCCCGACGACGAGAAGAAGCGGTCGCGGGAGACCGGCGAAGAAGCCCAGGCGATCCCGTTCCTGAAGCGCTTCACGGTTTTCAACCTGTCGCAATGCGAGGGCCTGCCCGACGACCTCGCCATTGTCGCGCCGCCGCCCGAACCCGGCCTGATCGAGCCGAAGGTGGAGGCGCTGATCAAGGCGAGCGGGATCGATTTCCGTATCGGAGGTAACCGTGCTTTCTATGTGCCGGCGCACGATTATGTGATGGTCCCGCCGCCCCAGGCCTTCTTCGAGCCCATCAACTGGCATCGGACGGCCCTGCACGAATGCTCCCATGCCAGCGGGGCGCCGCATCGCCTGAATCGCGATCTTTCCGGTTCCTTTGGCACGAAGAAGTACGCCTTCGAGGAGATGATAGCCGAGATTTCAGCGGCATTTTGCTGTGCTGCGCTCGGCATCGTGCCGACCGTGCGCCACGCCGACTACATCGGCTCCTGGGCCGAGGTCCTGCGCGAGGACAATCGCGCCATCGTCCGTGCGGCGTCGCAGGCCAGCAAGGCGGCCGACTGGCTGCTAAAGTTTGTGCCCGAAGATGGGCGGCCTGCTCCAGTGCCCGCCGACGCCGACGAGCGGGAGGCAGCCTGATGCGCGCGCCGTCTCCATCGCGCCGGCGAGGCCACCGGCAGAAGGCTGCGTCATCCCCCGCGGCCGGTGATGCATCCGCGCGGGCGCGCAAGCCATCGACACGCTGGCGAGGGAAATATCTCTTCGACAATGCGGCTGAGTTCCTCGCCGGGGCGCATCGCCTGCGTGCGGCGGGCGATTCCCATTCGCGCGAGGTCCTTTTTCATCTCATCGGATGCGCCGTCGAACTGTCGCTGAAATCCTACCTGCATTTCCGGGGGTGGAACGATGACCGGTGCCGCCATGAGGTCCGGCACGATCTGGTCAAGGCATTGGCCGCCGCGGAACGGCTCGGATTGCATCGGCGCCACCCGGAGGTGCGGATGCTGACGCGGATCTTGTCGCCCTACTATCGCTGTCATCGCATCCGCGAGCTGGCGAAGCGCAACCCGGCGCCGATCTCGCCCGAACGGGCGCTGCGGGCGGCCGAGGGACTGCTCGACGATGTCCTGGCCGCCGTGGCGGAGCGTCCCCGTCCCAAGGGCTGACCGGATGCCGGTGTCTGTAGCGCACGGGCTGCGGTTCCTTCCTCCTTCACCCCTCGGCCTTCGCTTTCGCCGCCGCGAGAGGAAGAGGGCCGAGGGGATTTTCGTGACGGGTTGGAGGCCGGGAGAGAGGCTTTCGGCCGCCCGTCGCGGAGAAAATCCCGATGGCTACTGCCGTTCAGAAGATCACCCTGTCGTCCTCGCGCGACATCCCCTTCAACAAGCTGGTGCTCAGCCAGTCGAACGTCCGGCGCGTGAAGGCCGGCGTCTCGATCGAGGAGTTGGCCGAGGACATTGCCCGGCGCGGCCTGCTTCAGGGCCTCAACGTCCGCCCCGTGCTCGACGCCGAAGGCAAGGAAACCGGCATGTTCGAGATCCCGGCCGGCGGCCGCCGCTACCGCGCGCTCGAACGGTTGGTCAAGCAGAAGCGCCTGACGAAGACCGCGCCCGTGCCCTGTGTGGTGCGCGATCCAGCCTCCGGCATCCTCGCCGAGGACGATTCGCTCGCTGAAAACTGCCAGCGCGCCCCGCTTCATCCGCTCGACCAGTTTCGCGCCTTCCAGACCCTTCGCGAGAAGGGCCAGTCCGAGGAGGAAATCGCAGCCGCCTTCTTCGTGCCCGTCAACGTCGTCAAGCAGCGGCTGCGGCTCGCGTCCGTTTCGCCGGCGCTGCTCGAAACCTATGCCGAGGACGGCATGTCGCTCGAGCAGTTGATGGCCTTCACCGTCTCCCCCGACCATAGCCGCCAGGAACAGGTCTGGGAGGCGCTCCGCAGTAGCTGGTCGAAGGAGCCCTATCAGATCCGCCGCATGCTGACGGAATCGACGGTGCGCGCTTCCGACAAGCGCGCCGTCTTCGTCGGCATCGACGCCTATGAGGCGGCTGGCGGCATCGTCCTGCGCGACCTGTTCCAGTCCGACGATGGCGGATGGCTGCAGGATGCGGCGCTGCTCGACCGGTTGGCCGCCGAGAAGCTGAAGGTCATGGCCGACGAGATCGCCAATGAAGGCTGGAAGTGGATCGAGGTTGCCGTCAGCTTCCCCTATGGCGTGACCCACGGCCTGCGCGAACTGGAAGGCACGCCGATCGATCGCACGACCGAGGAACAGGCGACCCTCGATGCCCTGCGCGCCGAGTATGACAAGCTCCAGGCCGATTATGAGGACGCGGACGAGCTGCCGGAAGAGGTCGATGAGCGCCTGGGCGAGATCGAGACCGCCATCGACGCCCTGGAAACCCGTCCCGTCCGCTACGATCCGGCCGATATCGCGCGCGCCGGCGTTTTCGTCAGCATCGATTCCGACGGCTCGCTGCTCGTCGACCGCGGCTATGTGAAGCCCGAGGACGAGGCTCCGGCCACCGATGGTGGCGAGGATGGTGACGGCAAGACGGCGGGCGATCCCGACGGGGACGGTTCCAGCCAGCGGACGATCATTAGCATCGGCGGACAGCCCATCGAGGCGGATGACGAGGAGGAAGACGCCATCAAGCCCCTGCCGGACCGTCTCGTGATGGAGCTGACCGCCGAGCGCACGCTGGCGCTCAGGGACAAGCTTGCGGGCGACCCGGCGACCGCCTTCCTGGCCGTGCTGCACAAGTTCTGCCGCGACGTCTTCTCGCGCTACAGCGCCCACAGCGTCGCGATGGAAGTCGCGGTACGCGGCACGGTGTTTCAGGCGCAGTCGCCGGAACTGCGGGACATGCCCTATGCGCGTGCGATCGAAGCGCGCCACAAGGATTGGGAAGCGCGCCTGCCGGCTGACGTCGCCGACCTCTGGGATGCGCTTACCGCGCTCGCCGGCACCGAGCAGGCCGAACTGTTCGCCCATTGCGCATCGTTCGGCGTCAATGCGCTCTATGAGCGGGCCGACCGCTATGGTGGCGGCGCGATCTCCGCGCATGGGGTTCAGTTGCGCCTTGCCGAGGCCGATCACCTTGCCCGGGCCACCGGCCTCGACATGGCCGTGGCGGGCTGGCGTCCGACCGTCGGCAATTATCTCGGCCGCGTCACCAAGGCGCGCATCCTCGAAGCCGTGCGCGAAGGCGCGGGCGAACGGGCCGCGCAGCTCATCGACCATCTGAAGAAGGGCGATATGGCGAAGGAAGCCGAGCGGCTGCTCGCCGACACCGGCTGGCTGCCCGAGCCGCTGCGCCTTGCCGGTGCCGAGCTGGCTCCTGACGTGGCGACGACGGAGGGAGAAACCGAGGCGTTGCCGGACTTCCTCTCCGACGATGACGACGAGTCTTCCACCAGCGCCGACGGCGAGGATGACCCGGCCCGCATGATCGCAGCGGAATAGCCGAACCAGGCGGGGCGGCCCCGGCCGCCTCGCATCCCTTCACCCCATCCGCTTATCCGAGCCCGGCCCTCCGCAACGGGAAACAGCCGGGCTCCTCTCGCTTCAGGAGCCTCGCATGGCCGACTATTTCACTCATTTCTCATGCCTGCTTGATGTCGGCACGCCGCAGAACGCAGCCCGCGCGCTCGACCTCTACAACAGGCTGTCCGACGACGGCGTGGCGGAAGACCCGCCCTCCGACGGCTTCCAGCTTTCGATCCAGCCCGAACATGGCGGCACCCAGCTCTGGATCCGCGATGACGTGACCGGCGACCCGCAGCGCGTCATCGACTTCGTGCTGCTCTGTGCGAAAACCTTCGGCCTCACCGGTCGCTGGGGTTTCCAATACGCCAACACCTGCTCGCGTCCGCGCACCGATGCCTTCGGCGGCGGCGCGCATGTGCTCGATCTCGGCGCCGGCCAGTCCGTCGCGTGGATTGGCACGCACGGATGGCTCGCCGACATGCTCGTGGGGGGAGGGTCGGACGATGCCGAGGATCGTTGAAACCACCGTCTATCAGCTCGGCGAGCTGTCCGTGGAGGCGCAGGAGAAGGCGCGCGCCTGGTTCCGCGAAAGCATGGACACCGATGGTTGGTACGAATTTGTCTACGAGGACTTCGAGGCGATCTGCGCCATTCTTGGGGTCCGGCTCAAGACCCGCGCCGTGCGCCTCGATGGCGGCGGCACGCGGCAGAAGCCGTGCGTTTATTTTCGCGGTTTCTGGTCGCAGGGCGATGGCGCCTGCTTCGAGGCCTTCTATTCCCATGTGAAAGGCGCCGCTCACACGATCAGGGCGCACGCGCCGCAAGATGGCGAGCTTCACCGGATAGCGGACGCCTTGCAGGCGGTCCAGAAGCGGAACTTCTATCAGCTTCGCGCCGATGCCACCCATCGCGGCCACTACTATCACGAATACTGCATGGCGATCTCGGTCGAGCGCGATAGTCCGACCTGCCAGGACATGACCGCCGATGCGGGGGAGGCCGTGACGGAGGCGCTGCGCGATCTCGCCCGCTGGCTCTACCGCCAGCTCGAACGGGAATATGAATACCAGACCTCGGACGCCGTGGTCGACGAGGCGATCATCGCCAACGGTTACACCTTCACCGCTTCCGGGCGACGCTTCGGCTAAGCGCCAACGGTCCATCATCGGTCCGGTCAGAGGAAGAGGGCCGCCGGGACGGGTTCGAGCCGGTGCGGTCGAGAGAGAGCGCCAGCCGGTTCGTCCCGTCCCGCTCTCCTCGAGGTTCCCTCCATGACCACTGTCTCCGCATCCGCGGCCGCCCTTGCGGCCACGTCTATCCCGCTCGCCCCTGTCACCGATCCGGCCGCTCGCATGGCCGAGGCGGCGCGGCTTCTTCTCCCCCATCTCGAACGCGGCCAGCGCATCGACGCGGGCGTCCTGCGCACCGCCATGGAGACGGCCTTCGGCGCCTCCGATGCGACCGGCGCCTGGGACTGGAAGACCGCCTATGACGCCTGCGAGGCGGCGACCGTGCTGTTCCTGCGCAAATACGGAAAGGCGCTTTCCCGCAAAGCCGGCTCTCCGGCTGCCATGCTGCCGATGCTGGCGAAGATCGCCGGCCTTCTTCCCACCCACACGCGCCGTTCGGCCGAGAGCGAGACCTTCCAGCAATTTTCCACTCCGATCCCGCTCGGCCTCGCAGCTGCGACCGCCGCGTCGATCACCGCCGCCGACTGCGTGCTGGAGCCCTCTGCCGGCACCGGCCTGCTCGCCATCCTGGCTGAGATCGCGGGCGCATCGCTGATCCTGAACGAGCTGGCCGAGACCCGCGCCGGTCTCCTCTCCCACCTCTTTCCGGCCAATCCCGTCACCCGTTTCGATGCCGCGCAGATCGACGATCATCTGGATGCGGCCGTCGTGCCGTCCGTCGTGCTGATGAACCCGCCATTCTCGGCGATGGCGAACGTCTCGGGCCGGATGGCCGATGCCGCCTGTCGTCATGTCGCCTCGGCACTGGCGCGCCTGGCCGACGGCGGGCGGCTGGTCGCGATCACCGGCGCAAACTTTTCTCCCGACAACCCGGCCTGGGTGGCGGCGTTCATTCGCCTGCAGGCACGCGGGCGCGTGGTGTTCACCGCCGCCATCGACGGCTCGGTCTATGCCAGGCACGGCACCACCATCGACACGCGCCTGACCGTCATCGACAAGCTGCCTGCCGATGATCCGGCGGTGTTCCCGGTCCCGCCAGGCGTCGCGCCCGACGTCGCCACGCTGCTTGGCTGGATCGACACGCATGTTCCGGCACGGCTGGCGGTCGCCGCTTCCTCAGGCGTTTCCGCCATTCCCTCCATCACGAATACCACCGCTCCGCGCATCGTTCGGGGATATGCCGCACGGCCATCCACTCCCGTTCCGACCAGCCTTGCCGAGCCCGACGGCGTCGAGCTCGACTATGAGACGGTGGACTGGACGCCGGCCGAGGGCGCCCGGCTGACGGACGCGATCTATGAGGAATACGCTCTTCAGTCGATCCGTATTCCCGGCTCTCAGGTCCATCCGACCAAGCTGGTGCAGTCGGCCGCGATGGCCTCGGTCGCGCCGCCCAAGCCCAGCTATCGGCCGCGCCTGCCGGCCAACATCGTCACCGATGGTCTCCTGTCGGACGCCCAGCTCGAGACCGTGATCTATGCCGGCGAGGCCCATGGCGAATTCCTCGCCGGGTCCTGGACCGTGGACGAGACCTTCGACATGGTCTCGGCCGCGCGTGACGATGCGCCGAATGCCGTGCGATTCCGGCGCGGCTTCATGCTCGGCGACGGGACCGGCGCCGGCAAGGGGCGCCAGTCGGCCGGCATCATCCTCGACAACTGGATGCAAGGGCGTCGCAAGGCGGTCTGGATCTCCAAGGCCGATCTCATCGAGGACGCGCGGCGCGACTGGTCGGCGCTCGGCATGGAGCGGCTGTTGGTGACGCCGCTGTCCCGCTTCCCGCAGGGCAAGCCCATCATGCTCCAGGAAGGCGTCCTATTCACCACCTATTCCACGCTGCGGTCCGACGAGCGCGGCGAGAAGCTTTCGCGGGTCCGGCAGATCGTCGAATGGTTGGGCTCCGACTTCGACGGAGTGATCATTTTCGACGAAAGCCACGCCATGCAGAACGCCGCCGGCGGCAAGGGCGACCGCGGCGAACAGGCCGCCTCGCAGCAGGGACGTGCGGGCCTTCGCCTCCAGCACGCGCTGCCCAATGCCCGTGTGGTCTATGTATCCGCCACGGGCGCGACCACCGTCCACAATCTCGCCTATGCGCAGCGGCTCGGCCTCTGGGGCGGAGAGGATTTCCCCTTCACGACCCGGACCGAGTTCGTCGAGGCGATCGAGGCCGGCGGCGTGGCGGCGATGGAAGTTCTGGCGCGCGATCTCAAGGCGCTCGGTCTCTACACGGCCCGGTCGCTTTCTTATGACGGCATCGAATATGAGCTGGTCGAGCACCAGCTCACGCCGGAGCAGACGCGCATCTATGACGCCTATGCCGGGGCTTTCGCCATCATCCACAACAATCTGGATGCGGCGATGCGGGCCGCCAACATCACCGGCGAGCATGGCACGCTGAACCGGCAGGCGAAGTCGGCGGCGCGCTCCGCCTTCGAATCCACCAAGCAGCGCTTCTTTGGCCATCTGCTGACCTCGATGAAGACGCCGACGCTGATCCGCTCGATCGAGCGCGATCTCGAACAGGGTCACGCCGCGGTCATCCAGATCGTCTCGACCGGCGAGGCGCTGATGGAACGGCGCCTTGCGGAAATTCCGACCGAGGAATGGAACGACGTCCGGGTCGACATCACGCCTCGCGAATATGTTCTGTCGTACCTGCAGCACAGCTTCCCGGTGCAGCTCTATGAACCCTTCACCGACAGCGAGGGCAACCTGTCGTCCCGGCCGGTTTTCCGTGACGGCCAGCCGGTTGAAAGCCGCGAGGCTGTCGCCCGCCGCGATCGCCTGATCGAGAAGCTCGCCTCCCTGCCGCCCGTTCCCGGCGCGCTCGACCAGGTCGTACAGCATTTCGGCACCGACACGGTGGCGGAAGTCACCGGCCGCTCCCGCCGCATCGTGCGCAAGACCGGCGCAAACGGTATCGACCGCCTGATGGTCGAGAATCGCGCCGCTTCGGCCTCGCTTGCCGATGTGGCCGCCTTCATGGACGACCAGAAGCGTGTGCTCGTCTTCTCCGACGCGGGCGGAACGGGCCGCAGCTACCATGCCGAGTTGTCGGCGCGGAACCAGCGGCTGCGGGTCCATTATCTGCTCGAGCCGGGCTGGAAGGCCGACGCCGCCATCCAGGGCCTGGGGCGGACCAACCGCACCAACCAGGCGCAGCCGCCCCTCTTCCGGCCGATCGCCACCGACGTGAAGGCCGAGAAGCGCTTCCTGTCGACGATCGCGCGGCGGCTCGACACCCTCGGCGCGATCACGCGCGGCCAGCGCCAGACCGGCGGCCAGGGCCTGTTCCGGCCCGAGGACAATCTGGAAAGCCCCTATGCGCGCGACGCGCTGCGGCAGCTCTACCTGCTGCTGGTGCGTGGCAAGGTCGAGGGCTGTTCGCTTCAGATGTTCGAGGATGCCACCGGCCTCTCGCTCATGGACGCGAACGGCATCAAGGACGAATTACCGCCGATCACCACCTTCCTCAATCGCCTGCTGGCGCTGACCATCGAACTTCAGGGCATCCTGTTCACAGCATTCGAGCAGCTTCTGAATGCCAGGATCGAAGGCGCCATTGCATCTGGCACCTATGACATGGGGCTGGAGACGCTCAAGGCCGAGAGCTTCGTCGTCACCGGCCGGCGCACCATCCATGTCCATCCCGGCACCGGCGCGGAAACCCGGCTGCTGACCATCACCCAGCGCGAACGCAACCGGCCGGTCGCGCTCGACCAGGCCCTGGCTCATCTCTCGGATCGTCGCGCCGTGCTGCTCGTCAACGAGCGTTCGGGCCGGGCGGCCGTTCGGATCCCGACCAGCAGCGTGATGCTCGACGATGGCGAGATCGAACGGCGCGTCCGCCTGATCCGGCCGATGGAGGCGCACAACATCCCGGTGAAGATGATGGGCGAGACGCACTGGATCGAGGCCGATGAAGGCACGTTCGCAAAGGCCTGGAACGCTGAGCTGGCCGAGGTGCCGGAATTCTCCGACAGCACCATCCATGTCGTCGCCGGCCTGCTGTTGCCGATCTGGAAGCGCCTGCCGCACGAGTCGACGCGCGTCTATCGGCTTCAGACCGATGACGGCGAGCGCATCGTCGGCCGCCGGGTTTCACCGGCATGGGTTGCGGAAGCGACCGCCACCGGCGCCACGACGCTGACGCCGGACGATGCCTTCGCGGCCCTGATCGACGGCAGGACGATCCTCGACCTTGCTGAAGGACTTCAACTGCGCCGGGTTCGCGTCATGGGCGCCCATCGCATCGAGTTGTCGGGCTTCACCGACACCATGCGTGACCGGCTCGGCGCATACGGCCTGTTCCACGAGATCATTTCGTGGAAGCTGCGCATGTTCGTACCGACCGATGCGAGCGGCGCCGTTGTGCTGGCGAAGGTGCTGGAGCGCTACCCGGTCGAGCGCGTCTCCGAACGGGAGGCTGCGTAAATGGCTCGCCACGACGCATCCGAACTGGCGCGACGACTTGCCCGCCAGGCCGAGGCGGTGTGCCGGCACTATCTGCCCGCCGGTCATCGCGAGGGCCGCTACTGGCTGGTCGGCGATGTGCGCAACACGCCCGGCCGCTCCATGTTCGTCCGACTCACCGGGCCGGAGTCCGGCAAGGGCGCGGCGGGGAAATGGACCGATGCCGCAAGCGCGGAACATGGCGACCTGCTCGACGTCATCCGAGAAAGCTGCGGTCTCACCGATTTCAAAGACGTTGCCGATGAGGCCAGGGCCTTCCTGAGCCTGCCGCGTCCCGAACCCGAACCGGACCGTCAACGGCGGCCAACGACGGCGCCCACCGGATCGTCGGAGGCCGCGCGACGGCTCTTCGCCATGTCGCAGCCGATTACGGGCACAGTCGCAGAAGCGTACTTACGGAAACGCGGCATCACGGCTTTGCACGGAACCGGATCACTCCGCTTCCACCCGCGCTGCTACTATCGGCCCGACGAGTATTTGCCGACCGAGACCTGGCCGGCGATGATCGCCTCCGTCACCGACCTCGCAGGCCGGATCACCGGAGCGCATCGCACCTGGCTTTCTCCCGATGGCGACGGCAAGGCGCCGATCGACACGCCGAGGCGGGCAATGGGCGACCTTCTCGGCCATGCGGTCCGGTTCGGCGTGACGCAGGACGTGATGGCGGCAGGTGAAGGCATCGAGACCATGCTGTCGCTCAGATGCGTCCTGCCGACCATGCCGATGGTGGCCGCGCTCTCGGCCGCCCATCTCTCAGCCATCCTCTTTCCGGACATCCTGCGCCGGCTCTACATCGCGCGCGACGACGATCCGGCGGGCGACGGCGCGATGGCGGCATTGATCGACCGAGCCGAACAGGCCGGGATCGAGGCGATCGTGCTCTCGCCAGCGCTCGGGGACTTCAACGAGGATCTGCGGGTGCTCGGCATCGATGCGCTGCAGGCAGGAATCCGCCTCCAGATCGCGCCGCAGGACGTCGCCCGCTTCATGGGGCTGGCAGCGTAGCCGGAACGGGGGTGCGGGGCGACCCGCCGTCAACCGCGTCGCCGGATGCTCACCCATCGAAAGAGGANGCCGTCAACCGCGTCGCCGGATGCTCACCCATCGAAAGAGGACCGCGCCTCGGCCTTCGAGAGGGCGATCGGCCGTCAAACGGTCCGGCCAGGCAACCTTGGGGCCGACTATTTTCCGGCGGCCCTTCGGGCCTTTCCATCGCGAGCCAAAATAGTCGGCCCCTTCGGCCCTCCGCTGCGCTTCGGCCCTGCGCTGTCGCTCCGGGTGCCAGTCCGGCCCGCCCGACGGCTTCGTCGCCATGAAGGCCGCGACGGTCGCGGTCCAACCGACGGAGCATCCCATGAGCGAGCATGACGACCATGAACCGCACCACACCTCTTCCTCGACCGACCACGTCCTGACCGAACTCCAGCTCTACGGCTACCGTCCCTTCGCGGACGAACCCGATCCGCGACCGCTCCCCGAGGGCAATATCGTCTGCGCGGCGACAACTACGATGGCCGGTTGAGCGGCGACTATGATGGCCGGTAGGATCGGTTGTCTGGTCTGATCGT
>NZ_PHHF01000026.1 GCF_003034225.1 Edaphosphingomonas fennica | reverse complement strand
CCTACGATCAGACCAGACAACCGATCCTACCGGCCATCATAGTCGCCGCTCAACCGGCCATCGTAGTTGTCGCCGCGCAGTCGAATCCGCCATCGCGTCGGCGAAGAAGCCTTTCAGCAGACCTCGCATCCGGAAGACGTCGCGTTGGGAGATGGTGGTGTAGACCCGCGCCAGCTCATCGTCATAATCCGGCCCCAGGAAGGCGAAGGGGGCGGAAAGGGCGCCGGTGCTGATGCCCGTCACCACCTTGAATTCCGGGCGGGTGCCCGATGCCGTCCAGCCGTTGAGCAGGCCGGCCCCGAACGCGCCATTGTCGCCGCCGCCGGATATGGCGAGATAGGATGCCGGCGGCAAAGGCTCGGTCTTGCCCTGGGATGCGAGATAGGCCTGCTCCTTCCTTATCGAGGCGATGGCCTCGTCCGCGAAGGGAGCGGGATCGCGCGCGGCCAGGAAGCGGATGGCGCCGATCGCCGGCTGCGCGCGCGCCGTCTGGGCAACCGGCACGGCAGGCAGGCGCTTCGGCGTGGCGCACCCCGCCAGCGTCACGGGCAGCACCATCAATATGGCAAGTCCGTTGCGGAAGCGACGAGGGCCGGATCGATCGTGGTGCATCTTCGCCCCTTTCATGGGCCGCGCGTGCCGGCGGTGTGCGGGCTCGGCATGGTCCGATCCGGCGTCTGTCGCGGCACGCCGGCCGTGTCGGATTGGAATGCGATAGCGTGCCCGGCGCAATCAGGTGAAATACGGACCGGTCGTCGAAATATGGCTGTCATGATCGATGGAATGCGGTCATGCCAAGTGAAGCGCGGAAATGGATGAAATATCCCATGCCGACGCACGGCTTGGCTGGATGGGGTGTAACTTGGCGGCACTGCATGTCGCCGCCGGAGGTCGCGCCCAAAGGACGCACTTCTTTTTTGTCCTAGGGGTTTTCACTGAATGACGGCACACCCCACTCCTAGGTATATTGACGATGCGTTTCGTTCGGGCTGGGGTTTGCCCGATCGGGGCGCGAAACAGGGTAGGCCAAGAGGGAAGGGATAATCGGGGGTTTCTCTGCTTGTGTTCCTGCGTCCGGACCGGACGTGCTTGGGGAGTCGAACACATGCGCGAAGCGATACGAACGCGGACCTGCGCACCGGAGCGGAGCGGCCTCGCCGCCACGTTTCCCAGCCAGCTCGCAGTCCATTCCCCGCCGCCGCTTCCTCGCGGTTTTCTGGCGCTGGTGCGCACGATCATCGATACCTTGCCCGAATATGTCGCCATCCTCGATCCCGGTATGCGGATCGTCGCGGTCAACACGGCATGGCGGAATCTGGCCCGCATGGCCGCTACCGGCTGCGAGGCGGACAATGCCTATATGGGCCGCAGCTATCTGGAGATGTGCCGGGAGGCCGGCTATGCGAACTCTGACGCGCGCGTGATGGGCGATGGCCTCGTCGCGCTCTATGAAGGCCGCATCTCCCGCCTGGAGCATGAATATATGCTCGATGTCGGCGGAGACCTCCGGCATCACCTCATGAATGCGCAACGGCTGGCGATCAGCCCGGAATATTGCGTCGTCAGCCATGCCGATGTCACCGACAGACGGCGCCGGGAAACCGAGCGCGACCGTTTCTGCCAGCTCCTGTTCAAGGCGGAAGGCGACGAGCGCCGGCGGATCGCGCGCGAGCTGCACGACGATACCGCGCAACAGCTTGCAGTGATGCAGCTCAGCCTGCTCACGCTGGAAGGGCCGCGTTCGGTGCGGGCAAGGCGGACCTATTCGGAAATCGAGGCCGGGCTGATCGCGCTTCAGCAGAAGGTGCGGACGCTGAGTTTCGTGCTTCACCCGCCGGAACTGGGCTGCGACGGCATCGCGGCCGCGCTCAAGCTGTTCACCACGGGCTTTGCGCGCCGCACGGGCCTGCGCATCGATTTCACCGCCGATCCGGACTGCCGCACCAATTCCGATGTCATCGACCTTGCTCTGTATCGGATGACGCAGGAGGCGTTGTCCAACGTCGTCCGCCATGCCGGCGCGGCCAGCGCCTCGGTGCATCTCGGCGGGGGCGCTGGCCAGATCGTGCTGGAGGTGCAGGATAACGGCATCGGCATAGACGAGGCGGCATGTGCGCCGCACGCCTGCTGCACGGGCGTGGGCTTGCGCGGCATGCGCGAGCGGATCGAGGCCCTCGCCGGCCGGTTCGAGATCCGCCGCCTCGCCAGGGGCACGCTCGTCCATGCCTCCCTGCCGATCCGCAGGCCGCGCGATGCGGACGGGCCGATCCGGCTTACGCCTGGGTGATGTTATTGCGCACCGCGTAGCGCACCAGCTCCGCCGTCGACCGTATCTTCAGCTTGTGCATGGCAGTGGCACGATGCGTTTCAACCGTCTTGATGCTGATGCCGAGCAGGTGGGCGATCTGCTTGTTGATCTTCCCCTCGGCAATGAGTTGGACGATCTCGCGCTCGCGCGTGGTCAGGCCGTTGAGCGTGTCGGATGCGCCCGGCGGCGTGTCGCGCAGGAAATGCTGCAGCAGCGCCTCGGATGCGATGCCCGAAAAATAGGGCTGCCGGTTCGCCAGCGCTTCCACCGCGGCCACGAGATGCCAGGACGGATCGGATTTCAGCACATAGCCGCGCGCGCCGGAACTCAATATGTCGGCCAGCAGGTCGTCGCGATCCTGCATGGTGTAGATCAGCACCTGGATGTTCGGGATTTCGCGGACCAGCGCCCGTGCCAGATCGCGCCCGTTCAGCAGCGGCAGCAGATAATCGATGATCGCAATGTGCGGCTGCGCCTCCCGCGCCATCTCCAGCGCCTGATGCCCGTCCGCCGCCTCCGCGACGATCTGTCCGTGCGGGCATTCCGCCAGCACGTCGCGGATGCCGCGGCGCATGGCGCCATGATCGTCGGCGATCAATATCCTGCGTGGCGGCATGCATTGGGTCATGATCGGAATAATATTATGAACGATATGTAATATCAACAATATTAAAATTTGTATGAAATTATTGCCAGGAACAAATGTTCTGCGGTGGAGTGTTCATGAAATAAAAAGACGGGTGCAATATGGAGGAAACTCTAAAGTTAGCTGCATCATATTCCGCCCTTCTGCTGGAGATCGTGGTGGTGATCGTGGTCGCCTACGGGGCGTTCGAGGCTGCCGTCCGGGTCGTCACCAACATCGCCACCAAGGCGCCGCAGGATTGGTCCCGCCGGGCGATCTGGCTCAGGTTCGCGACCTGGATACTCCTTGCGCTCGAATTCGCGCTGGGGGCCGATATCATCCGCACCGCCGTCGCCCCTACCTGGGACGATATCGGCAAGCTGGCCGCCATTGCGGCGATCCGGACCGGGCTCAGCTATTTCCTCGAACGCGACATCGAAAGCGTGGGCGAGCCGCCGGCCACGGGCGGCGGGGCGGGCTGAGCGCCGTTAGCCGCGCCTGCCGCCGCATCGGGATAGATGCGCCTCCAGTCCTTCGCCATGTCCACCACGATCCAGCCGCGCCGCGGCGCTTCGTCCAGCGCCTTGTCGAGGCGGCCTACCGCGGACTGGCGATCATAGGCCCATTCCCTCGCCCGGTCGCTATGGTGGACGATGATCGCCATCGACGGGCCGGGCCGCAGCGTCGTCCATTGCAGCATCTGCAGGTCCCCATCGGAATTGCCGGCGGCGAACAGCGGCCGGCGGCCGATGATCGCGCCGATCGCGGCGGGCTTGCCGGGGCCGTCATCCATGAATTCCATCACCGGCTTGCGGTCCAGGGCCGGCGTATCGCCGGTCAGCCGATATTCCAGCTTCATCCGTGATCCGATCACCTGTTCCGGCGGTATGCCGTAAACATGCTCGGCAAAGGCGCGCATGAATTCCGTGTCGCCGCCCGATACGATGAAGGTCTTGAAGTCGTTGGCGCGCAGATAGGTCAGCAGTTCCAGCATCGGCTGATAGACCATCTCGTCATAGCGCCGCCCCGTTGTGGGATGGCGGGCCTGCGCCAGCCACTGCTTCACCGTCGCCCGGAATTCATCGTTGGTCATGCCGGCATGGGTGGCCATCACGATTTCACCCAGCGCCTTTTCGCCGCCCAGCGCGAGCGCCTTCATGTCGCCGGCCAGCGCCGATTTATAGGGTTCCTGATCCTTCCATTCGGGATGCTGGGGGGCCAGTGCGCGGATGCGGTCCAGCGCGAAAAGGAACTGGAAATATAGCGGCTGTTCGGCCCACAACGTGCCGTCATTGTCGAAGGTGGCGATGCGTTCGGCCACCGGCACGAAAGCGTCGCCTTTCACCGTCACCTTCTGCACGAAATCCACGATCGCCGTTCGCGTGGCACCGGCCGTCCAGCTCGGCAGCGGATCGGCGGGCCGGGCCCCGGCGGCCATGGGCACGGCCGCGATGAAGGCCAGCGCGCCCAGCCCGGCAAGAAAGCGGCGGCGTCCCCGATCGGCTGTCGCCCTGGTCATGGCGTGCTTCTCCCGTTGGTCGCCCCAAGGTTGCGGGCGGGGTCCGGGCCTGTAAATCGGTGGAACTACCGATGGCGGCCCGATCGGTAGTTTCCTCCAATCCTCTGCGGGATTTGCCGGATCAACTCGCGCGCGCATCCGGTCCATTGCTGGGAAAACCAGACAGGCGGCCCGATCATGGAACTGCTCAAGCAACTCGTTCCCTTGCTCCTCACCTTCAGCCTCGCCCTGCTGGTGGTGGCGGTTGGGGCTGCATCGACGCGAGGCGACCTGCTTTACGTGTTTCGCCGCCCGGCGCTGCTGGCGAAGGCGCTGCTGGCCGTCAGCGTCATCCCCGTGCTGGTGGCCATCGCGGTGATCGCCGTCTTTCCCGTTTCCCATGCGACGCGCGCGGGCATCATGCTGATGGCGATATCGCCGGTCCCGCCGCTGGTGCCGGGCAAGATGATGAAATTCGGCGGACGCAACGATTATGCCTACGGCCTCTACAATGCGATGGCGGCGCTGTCGGTGATCACCGTGCCGCTATGGGGCATCATCCTGACCCATCTTTATGCGGCCCATGCGATATTCCCGCCGGCGGTCGTCGCCAGCAACGTGTTCATCGGCGTCGTCATCCCTCTGGTGATCGGCCTGCTGTTCGGCCGCTGGCTGGCGCCGGAACGCGCGCGGCGCGCGGCACCGGTGATCGTCAAGATCGCCATGGCGCTGGTGATACTGGCCTTCGTCCCGATCATCCTCGGGGTCTGGCCGGAACTCATCGGGCTGGTGGGCGACGGGACGATCGTCGCCATGGCCCTGATCGCCGTCCTCGCGCTGCTGGGCGGACATTTGCTGGGCGGCCCGCTGCTGGGGGACAGGGCGACGCTCGCCTTCGCGGCGGCCATGCGGCATCCCGGCATCGCCCTGGCCCTTGCAGGCGCCAACCATGGCGACAAGAGCATATCGGCCGCCGTGCTGCTGTTCATCCTCGTCGGCATGATCGTCATGATGCCCTACCAGGCATGGATAAAGCGGCGGCTGGCGGCGGAAGGCCCGGCGCCCTCGGGCGCGTAGCGGGAAGCGGGGAAGGCGGATCGGCCCCGGGAAGCTACTCCGCCGGTGGCGCCGCCGGCATTTCCATGTGCAGCGGCAGGCTCAGCCCCAGCATCACGGAGGTGCCCTCCAGCCGGTTGGTCGCGTCGAATTCGCGCAGCACCCGCAGGCGGACGGTCGCCGGCGACCGGCCCATGACGAGATGGGTGGCCACCGTGCCGCCCACCCCGAAAACCTCGCCCTTGTAGCTGCCCAGCCGCGCGCCTTCGCCGCCGTCGCCCGTCACCTGCTTGAACCAATATCCCTGGATGCCGGCGGAAAATTGGGGGGAGAATGTCTTCTCGGCGGATGCCTCCAGGTGGAATTCCGTGCCGGTCTTGTAATCGGTCACCTTGTTGGTGCCGTTGAAGGTGAAGCCGGCCTTGCCGGAAATGTCCCAGCCCGCCTTGGGATCGTTCCAGCTCGCCGCGAAGGATGCGTCGCCCGCCCAGCGGTGGAAGGCGAGGTTGGCGAGCCGGCCCTCGCGATAATGGCCCACGGGGACGTTCAGCAGCGTGGCGAACTGCAGGTGCAGCTTCCCGGTCGCCCACCCCACCATCGCCGTCGCCACCGGATCGCCCAGCAGCAGGGACGAATCCCGGCGGGATATGTTGAACTGGTTGCCCAGCGGGCCTTCGATCACCGCGTCGACATTCACCATCGGCGCGCCGACGGGCACGATCGCGCCCACGGCCAGCGTGCCGCCCAGGAAATTGGTGGTCGGCACCCAGAGGGTGCTGGCGAAATCTGCCACGATCGTCGCGTCCAGGCCGGCCACGATATTGCCGCCGGTGATGAAGCGGCGGTTGGCGCTGGAGCTGCCGTCGTAAACATAGATCTCATTGTCCAGATACACGCCCTTCAGCGGTGGCAATATCGCCGTCTCCGGTCCGCCCGAACCCAGCAGATAGAGGCTGGCGCCCCCCTCCGAAGCCCGGGCACCATGGGGGCAGGCCGCGATGGCGGCGATCGCCGCGACGCATGGCACGGAAAATCGGGGAATGGAAAATCGGGGCGTGATGCGCGGCATGACGGAACCACCTCCTGCGGGGCAGGGCATGGTCCTATCGGGCGGGGCGCTTGAACATCGGGACAATCCCTTAGCCCGCCTGGGGATATTATGGTCTCGCACCCCGCCCGCGCGCCGGCGGCATGCGAGGCGGGCGGCGGCCGGATCGGATCGCCGCCGGCCGGCCTGCATGGTTTTGCCGTTCGGTATCGGGGTTCTTCCCGATTGTTGGCGACGGGCAGGGGGATAGGTTCGCAGGCATTGGCTGCGGAGATCCCGTCCATGTCGATCACGATCCCCAGAGATGCCTTCGCGGCCGCCTCCCTGGCGGCGCTTCTCGCCCTGGCGGCGCCAGCCTCGCCCGCGGCGATGGCGGCCCCGGCCCCGGCGGCGGCGCGATCGGGCAGCATCGATCCGGTGGCGGTAAAGGCGTTCGAAGCCTTCCGCGCCTATCTGCGCCAGATCAATTCCTTCGAGCTGCGGGCGGAAACCACGATCGACGATGTCGTCGGGGATGATCTGAAGGTCCAGTATTCGGGCCGGGTCCGCTACGAATTCTCCAAGCCGGACAAGCTTTTCGTCGATTGGCGATCGGACAGGATGATCCGGCGGCTTTATTATGACGGCAAGGCGCTGACCATCTATGCGCCGCGCTACGGCTATTTCGCCACCATTTCCCGCACCGGCGCGGTCGGCGATCTGCTGGTCGACGCGGCGGAAAAATACGATCTCATCTTCCCTTTGCCCGATTTCTTCTATTGGGCGGCGGGCCACGATACCGCCGATGATCTGCAGGAAGCGGTCTATGTCGGCTATGCGCGCATAGCGGGCGTCGATACCGACCAGTATCTCTATCGCCAGTCCGATCTCGATTGGCAGATATGGATCCAGCGCGGCAGCCAGCCCCTGCCGCGCAAGATCGTCATCACCTCGCGCAACGATCCCATGAAGCCGGCATTCTCGGCGCTGCTGCAATGGAATCCCGGCGTGGCGCTGCCGGCCGACCATTTCACCTTCAAGCCCACGGCGGCGGTGACGCCGGTCAAGCTGTCCACGGTCGCCGAACAGGGAGACCGGCCATGATCGCGCGCGGGATCGTCCTTGCCGGCGCCGCGCTGGTGGCGGTCGCGGCGTCGATCGCCGGTTCCGCGGCGGAGGCGCGCCTCGCCCGCATGGGGATCGGCCATAATTTCGCCGGCCGGATGGGCGGCGGCGCCATGCATGGCCGGGCCTTGCCGCAGCACGGGCCGGCGGGCGGAATGCGGCCCGGCGGCGATTCCGGCAGCGTCCGCCATTTCGATCACGGCGTCGATCCGGGCTGGAACGGCGGTGGCGTGCCGCCGCCGAAACCCGGCCCCGGCCCGCATCCCGATCCATCGCCAGGCCCCCATCCCGGCCCTGGCCCCGGCCCCCGCCCGCCGGGGCCGCCCCCGCCGCCGCCTCCACCCCCACCGCCGGCATGGGGCTGGGGCCCTTATTGGGACGATTGGGAGGATGACGATTTCGCGGCGGGCATGGCCTTTGGCGCGGTGACGGGGGCCGTGATCGGCTCGGCAGCCGCCTCGTCCGATACCACGGTGGTGGTTCCCGCTGCCGCCACGGGCACCGTGGGCACGGTGGTTACGGTGCTGCCGGCGGGTTGCGTGGCGACGCCGATCGGGGCCGTCACCTACGAACGATGCGGCACCGTCTGGTATCAGCCCCAGTTCGTGGGGACGGCGGTGCAATATCTCGTCGTCGCGCCGCCGCCGGGTGCGCCTTGAAGGCGGCCCGATCCCCGGCCGCGGAAGGCGGTGCATGCCGCCTGCCGGCCTGCGTTCCGGAATGGCGTTACCGGCGGGCCGGCAGCCTGGACATAGGACATAGGAGGACGAAGATGCGTGCTGGTTCAGGCAAGGTTGCCGTCGCCATCTGCATGGCGATGGCCGCGCCGGGGGCCGCGCCGGGCGCGGCGGCCGCGCAAACGGCACCCGCGGCTTCCGCCGCCGCCCCGCAAGCCGCGCAGGCCCAGCCGATCCCGCCGCGCGTGAAGCAGGCGCTGGATCGGATGGGCACGGCGCTGCGAGCCCTCACCGCGTTCGAGCTTCGTGCCGACCTCACCACCGAGGACGTGCTGGAAACCGGGCAGAAGCTGCAGGGATCGTTGCTGCTCACCATGGACGTGCGCCAGCCTGACAGGCTGCTGATCGCCGTGGATTCCGCGCGCAAGCAGCGCAGCATCTATTATGACGGGCGCAAGCTCACCGTCTTCGGCCCCAAGACCGGCTATTATGCCAGCTTCGACGCACCCCCCACGATCCGCGAGATGCTGCGGATCGCGACCGATCGCTACGGTCTCGAAACGCCGCTGGCCGACCTGTTCGAATGGGGCACGCCCGATTTTCCCGTCGATCGGATCGAGGAGGCGCTCTACGCCGGATGGGATCGTATCGGCACCCGCTCCTGCGATCATTATGCCTTCCGGCAGGAAGGCGCCGACTGGCAGCTGTGGATAGACCAGGCGGAGTCCGCGCTGCCGTGCAAGCTCGTCATCGTCAACACCGACGATCCGGCGCAACCGCAGACGACGGTCGTGCTCGACTGGACGACCGGCAAGCGCTTCACCGATGCGCAATTTACCTTCGCGCCGCCTGCGGGCAGCCACCAGATCACGTTCGGGCAGGTCGATCCCGGCGCCGCCAAGGGAGGAAGGCAATGAACGGCACGTTTCGTATCGGCGCGATCGCCGGCCTGCTGCTGGCAGCCACGACGCTGACGCCCGTCGCGCCCGCGCTGGCGACGCCTCCCGGCATGGAACGGCCCACCCAGCTCNGCGCCCGCGCTGGCGACGCCTCCCGGCATGGAACGGCCCACCCAGCTCGCAATGGCGCCGCAGCGCGCAAGGCGCGGCGGGGGCGCGGCGCGGCCGGCGATGGCGCGGCCCGCCGCCCGCCCGGCCGTGGCCCGGCCCGGCGGCGGCAATGCCGGCACGCTGCGCGTGCGCGATTCATCGCGCGTCAGCCTGAACCACAACGTCAATCGGAACGTGAACCGGAACGTCAATCGCAACGTCAATGTCGACGTGCATGGCGGCTATTATGGCGGCGGTTATTATGGTGGCGACTGGGATGACAATGGCAGCTTCGGCGCCGGCCTGGCTGTCGGCGCCGTCACCGGCGCGGTGGTCGGCGCGGCCGCGGCCTCATCGCACTCCACCACCACCGTGGTGACGACGGGATCGGTGGTGACGGCGCTGCCCTCCGGCTGCTCCACCGTGGTCGTCAACAACTTCGCCTATCAGCGTTGCGGCTCGGTCTGGTATCAACCGCAATATTCCGGGACCACGGCGCAATATATCGTGGTCAATCCGCCGCAATGATGCCGAAGAAGGCGGCCCCGGCATTCCCGCACAGGCGGGAGCCGTGGGCGAGCCTGGCTGATCGATGGACGCGGCTCGCTCGACTGAGTCGATGACGCCCGACACGATGGATTCCCGCCTGCGCGGGAATCACGGAGGAGGGGGCTGTTTCCCCGGACATCCAGGCCATCAGGCAGGCGCGCGGGGCGCTTCGTTATCCGGTAGTCGTTCCGGCCGGGGGTTGCCCACCCGGCCTAGCGTTTCTGGAGGCCGTCGGCGTCGATCGGCGATTGCGCCTTCAGTTCGCCCAGCCCGTCGACGCTGATCTTCGCCCAGCGATCGAACACGTCCGAAAAGGCGCCCCGGTTGGTCACGCTGTTGCGGAAATAGGGCATGCTGTCGCCGATATCGCGAGAATCGACCGCGCGGCCCAGCACCGCTCCGCTCAGCGAATCCCGCGCTTCCAGCACCAATGTCGCGCCGCCGGCATCGCGTGAGAAGGTCCGCACCCGGCCCGCCGGCATCGTATCGGGCGCCGTCACCGAAAGGTTGATCACCGCCGTCCGCAGCCGCAGCACATCCGGGCCGGGGGCGTTCACCACCTGGTAGCCGCCCTTGGCATAGGCCTTGCTCAATATGTCGTGAAAGCCCGTCTGGACCTGCGAAAGGATGCGCTGGGCATCGGAATCGCTCAGCCGCATCGTCATGGCGACGGACGAATTATTATAATCGCGCAGCCAGTTCTTTTCGAACGCCACCTCGGTCGGATCCAGCATCACCTTGGTATAGGTGCGAAAATCGGCGCCGGGCAGCAGATAGACATAATCCATCTTCTTCGAATGGATCTTGTGGAGATTATCCCAGGTGTCGGGCGGCTTGGCCGCCGATGAGGGGGTGGCGGGCAGGGCGGCCAGAAGCCACAAGGCGGCCACCCGGACGGCAGTTCCCTTCAACATCGCTTGCGCCTTTCGATCAGCTTGTCCTGTCGGCGATCGACGCCATGAAGCGTCCTTCGATCATGATGCCGGGTGCTGCGCCTTGTCCAGCCGGTCGGCTATGTCCCGTCCCAGATCCTTGGCCACTTCCTTCACGGTATCGCCGGTCGATACGGTGGCCGGTATGTCCATCGCGCCGGGGGATTTGCGCCGGACGGCGGCATAGAGCAGCTCGTTGGTCTGGGAATCCCATACCTCCACGGCGAACAGCAGCGATCCGGTCATCGTGCCCGATTTGCCGGCCACGCTCTTCAGCGCGTTGAGGGCGAGCCCCATCGGCAGCACATGGGTGACGGTGGCGACGCCGCCGGCGGTGGCCTCGACGCCGAGCAGCGTCACCCTGAGGCGCAGCGTGCCCGGTCCGGCGGTCTGCACCACGGGGAATTTCTTCTGGACTTCTATCTCGATCTCGGCGGTGATATATTCGCCGAACTGCGCCTGATCCGCGGCGCTGATCTTGCCGAACTGGGCGTCCGGCCCGTTGTAGATCACCGTCTTGTCGATGATGATCTTGCTGTAGGGGGCGAGGCTCAGGCCCTGCTTCTTATATGTCCAGGATTCGCTCTTGGGCTTGTCGTGGGCCATCATGGCCGCTTCGGCCATGCCTGCGGGGGGGCGCTGCTTCGTGGGCGTGTCCTTGGCCGCCGCCACGGCGGGAAGGGCGAGCAGCAGAGCGATCAGGGGCAAGGATTTCATACGACCTCCCATCGGCCACATCTTCGCCGGCCGGGCGAATATCGGCCGCATGATCGAATGCGCGGCCGCCCGTTGCCATCGGGGATAACCCTGGTTCGCGGGCATAAAGTCTCTTGGATCGGCAAGTCTCTTGGATCGGCGGATGGAACGCCGGGATCGGCCCTTTCTAGGGGTAAGCCCCGCGCCCAACTCCCGAGTAAGCCGGATATGGGGCGCCGGTGCCCGGCCTTATGATCCCGACATGCCAGGCATCCGGCCGGAGGTGACGATGGGAACCCGCTGCACTATATGTTCGCGGCTGGTCGCCATCGCCGGCCTCGCCCTCCTCTGGGCCGCTCCCGCCCGCGCCTATCCCCCGGATGAGCCGGTGAAGGAGATGAGCGAGAACGCCAAGGCCGCGGGTGCGATGGCGGGAGGGCATGATCTGCTGGTAGTGCCGATCCCGCTTTCGAACCCCACGCTGGGCAGCGGGCTGACGCTGGCGGGCGTGATGTTCTATAACCCCAACCAGTCGCCCGAACCGTGGATAACCGGCGTCGGCGTGATGAAGACGAGCAACGGCAGCTGGGGAGCCGGCGCCTTCCACAGCATGTCGCTCGACCATGATCGGTTCCGGATCACCGGCTTTGCAGGCTATGGCAATGCCAATATCAAATTCTACGGCATCGGGCCCCATGCCGGCGATCGCGGCGTCTCCGTGAAGCTGGACGAGAAGGGCGCGGGCGCGATGCTCCAGGCGCAGATGCGGATCGTGAAGAACGTCTATATCGGGCCGCGCTATCAGTTCCTCGATCTCAAGACGACGATCAAGAATCCCAACCCGATCTTCCCCGATCTCAACATTCCGCCGTTCGAGGCGGACAGCAAGCTGTCGCAGATCGGCCCCGTCCTCACCTATGACCGCCGCGACAACAGCCTGAACCCCCGCAATGGCGAGCTGTTCAACATCCAGTGGATGTTCAACGTGAAGGCGCTGGGCAGCGATTTTTCCAGCGACAAGATAACCATTGCCGGCAACGTCTATCGGCCGCTGTCGAAAACCACCGTGCTCGCGCTCCACGCCTCGGTGTGCGGAGCGTCCAAGGGGACGCCCTTCTACGATCTGTGCCTCTACGGCATGAACAACGATCTGCGCGGCTACGAGGCGGGGCGCTATCGCGACGGCGCCACCTGGGCGGCGCAGGCCGAGATCCGCCAGCACCTGTTCTGGCGGATCGGCGCGGTCGTCTTCGGCGGCGTCGGCGGCGTCTCCCCCAGCCTCGGCCATCTTACGGACACCAAGTTCCTGCCCGCCGGGGGAGGCGGCCTGCGGTTCCAGCCATCGCGGAAGACCAACGTGAACCTCCGGCTGGATTTCGCCGTGGGCAAGCATTCCAACGCGCTCTATTTCAGCATTGCGGAGGCGTTCTAAGGGCGATCGACCGATCCTAAGTTGGCGCGGACGGTCAGACCGAAAGGGGCATCCCGGCGATCAGCTTGTCGAGCGTGACGGGATAATCGCGCACGCGCACGCCGGTGGCGTTGTAGATCGCGTTGGCGATGGCCGCGCCCACGCCGCACAGGCCCAGCTCGCCCACGCCCTTGGCCTTCATCGGCGAGGATATGGGATCGACCTCGTCGAGGAAGATCACTTCCTGGTGCGGGATATCGGCATGGACGGGCACCTCATAGCCGGCAAGGTCGTGGTTGACGAAGAAGCCGAAGCGTTTGTCGACCGCCAGTTCCTCCATCAGCGCCGCGCCCACCCCCATCGTCATCGCGCCGATCACCTGGCTGCGCGCGGACTTGGGGTTGAGGATGCGGCCGGCGGCGCAGACCGCCAGCATCCGGCGCACCCGCGTCTCGCCGGTGAAGCGGTCGACCCCCACCTCGACGAAGTGGCTGGCGAAGGTCGACTGCTGATATTTGCGGTGGAGATCGCCATATTCGATCAGGTCTTCCGCCGCGATCGGCCCGTCGCGGGCGGCATCCGCCAGCGGCACCGATCGATTGCCGCTGGTGACGCGCCCGTCCGCGAAATCCGCGTCGGCGTTGAAGCCCAGCTTCTGGGCCACTGCCTCGCGCAGCTTCACGCAGGCGGCATAGACGCCCGCCGTCGCGTTGTTGGCGCCCCATTGCCCGCCCGATCCGGCCGAAACGGGGAAGTCGGAATCGCCGAGCTTCACCACCACCCTGCCGATATCCACGCCCATCATCTCCGCCGCTGTCTGGGCGATGATGGTATAGGTGCCGGTGCCGATATCGGTCATGTCGGTTTCCACCGTGACGCGGCCGTCGTTTTCCAGTCGCACCCGCGCGGCGGATTTCTGCAGCAGGTTGTTGCGGAAGCCCGCCGCCACCCCCATGCCCACCAGCCAGCGCCCGTCCCGAACCGCGCCCGGCGTGGCGTTGCGCCTGCCCCAGCCGAAGCGCTCCGCCCCCTGGCGCAGGCAGGCGACGAGCTGGCGCTGGGAAAAGGGGCGTTCCGGCTTTTCGGGATCGACCTGGGTATCGTTGAGGATGCGGAATTCGATCGGGTCCATGCCCAGTTTTTCCGCCATCTCGTCGATGGCGACTTCAAGCGCCATCAGCCCCGGCGCCTCGCCGGGCGCGCGCATGGCATTCGCCTCGGGCAGGTCCAGCACCGCAAGGCGCAGCCGGGTCATCCGGTTGGCGCCGGCATAAAGCAGCCGCGTCTGCTGCACCGCCGTTTCCGGCCCGCCACCGGGTAGATCGCCGGACCAGCTTTCATGGCCGATCGCCGTGATCCTGCCGTCCTTCGTCGCGCCGATGCGGATGCGCTGGATGGTTGCCGGGCGATGGGTGGTGTTGTTCGCCATCATCGGCCGGGCGAGTGCCACCTTCACCGGCCGTCCCGCCGCCTTGGCGCCGAGCGCGGCTAGCACGGCATCGGCGCGGACGAACAGCTTCCCGCCGAAGCCGCCGCCGATATAGGGCGAATCCAGCCGCACATTTTCCGGCGCGATGCCCAGGTTCCGCGCGACATCGCCCTTGCCCCAGTTGATCATCTGGTTCGAGGTCCAGAGCGTCAGCCTGTCGCCCTCCCAGGCGGCGATGGAGGCGTGCGGCTCCATCATCGCATGGCTTTCGTCAGGCGTCCGATATTCGGCGTCGAACTGGACGGGCGCCGCGGCAAAGGCACCGGCGAAATCGCCCACCAGCGAATCCTCGTCGCCCTTCGGCATGGTGGCGGCACCCTTCGCGGCCGCAAGGTCGAACGCGCCCTTGGTCCGGGCATAATCCACCCGCACCAGATGCGCGGCGGCGCGCGCCTGCTCGAACGTCTCCGCGACGACCAGCGCCACCGCCTGATGATAATGCTCCACCTCCGGCCCGGCGATCAGCCGGGCGGTGTTCATCTGGCCCTTGCCGAGCTTGCCGGCATTGCCGGCGGTGACGATCGCGAGCACGCCCGGCGCGGCCTTCGCCTCGGCCAGGTCGATCGCCACGATCCGCCCCTTGGCGATTGCCGCGCCCACCACATGGCCATAGGCCTGGTTGGGGATCACGTCGTGTCGCTCATAGGCATAAGGGGCCGTGCCGGTGGTCTTCAGCTTGCCGTCGATGCGGTCCAGCGGGCGGCCCACCACCTTGCCGCGATCGATCGGGTTGGCGCCTGCCGGGGTCTCGAACTTCATGGCTCAGGCCCTCGCTTCGTCGATCGCCGCGGCGATGGTGCGTTCGGCCAGCGGCAGCTTGAAGGCATTGTCGCGGGTGGGCCGGGCGCCGGCGAGCAGCCCGGCGGCGACCGCCTTCGCCCCGCGCGGCAGTTCTGCCTCGGCCGCTTCCACCCGCCACGGCTTGTGCGCCACGCCGCCCAGCGCGACGCGGCCGCTGCCGTCGCGCTGGATCACGGCGGCAACCGATACCAAGGCGAAGGCGTAGGAGGCGCGGTCGCGGACCTTCCGGTAGATATGCCGTCCGCCCGGCGGCTTCGGCAAGGTCACGGCGGTTATCAGCTCGCCGGCTTCCAGCGCGGTCTCGATATGCGGCGTATTGCCGGGCAGGCGATGGAAGTCCGCGATCGGGATGGCGCGGGTCGTGCCGTCCGGCTTCACGGTCTCCACCGTCGCATCCAGCAGCCGCATCGCCACGGCCATGTCGCTGGGGTGCGTCGCGATACAGGCCTCGCTCACCCCGATCACGCCAAGCTGGCGGCTGAACCCGCCGATCGCCGCGCAGCCGCTGCCCGGCCGGCGCTTGTTGCAGGGCTGGTTGGTGTCGTAGAAATAGGGGCAACGCGTCCGCTGCAGCAGGTTGCCGGCCGTCGTCGCCTTGTTGCGCAGCTGGCCCGATGCCCCGGCCAGCAGCGCCCGGCTCAGCACCGCATAATCGCGGCGCACCCTCTTGTCGGCGGCGAGATCGGTATTGCGCACCAGCGCACCGATGCGCAGCCCGCCGTCTCCGGCCGGCTCGATCCGGTCGAGCCCGACACCGTTGACGTCGATCAGGTGGGCCGGCGCCTCGATCTGCAGCTTCATCAGGTCCAGCAGGTTGGTGCCGCCGGCGATGAAGCTCGCGCCCGGCGTGCGCGCGGCCGCCCCGGCGGCTTCGACGGGGGTGGCGGTGCGTTCGTAGGTGAAGGGTTTCATGCCTTCACCCCCGCGACTTCGGCCATCGCCTCGGCGATGTTGGAATAGGCGCCGCAGCGGCAGATATTGCCGCTCATCCGTTCGCGCAGCTCCATGTTGGTCGCCTTGGGGCGGGCAGTGAGGTCGGCCGAGACATGGCTGGGAATGCCGGCCTTGATCTCGTCGAGCACCGCGACGGCGGAGCAGATCTGCCCCGGCGTGCAATAGCCGCACTGATAGCCGTCATGCTTGATGAAGGCCGCCTGCATGGGGTGCAGGGCCTCCGGCGTGCCGAGGCCCTCGATCGTCGTGATCCGGTCGCCCTCGTGCATCACGGCCAGCGTCAGGCAGGAATTGATCCGCCGCCCGTCGACGATCACCGTGCAGGCGCCGCACTGGCCGTGATCGCAACCCTTCTTGGTGCCGGTGAGGCGGAGCTGCTCGCGCAGCGCATCGAGCAGCGTCGTGCGCGTGTCGAGCTCCAGCGCATGCTCGCGCCCGTTCACCGTAAAGGCCACCCTGGCCATTGCCGGCGAAGGCGGTGCGGGCGGCTGCGCCTCCGCCGTCACGGGCACGGCCGTCGCCGCCACGGATGCGGCGCTACCCACCAGCACGGTCCTGCGCGTGAGCTCCAGATCGTCCGCTTCCAGCATGATCCGCCCTCATCTTCATCGCCAATTCCGGGGATCCGACCTGTTCCAAACGCGGCCGGACGCGGATTGTGCCCGCCCGCCGACATCTGCGACGTGCGATACGGGCGCGCGACCGAATCCACCGGATACGCGATCTTGGCCCATCCGCACGCGCGAAGCATGTATCAAATATCAAAATGTCGATCGGGAAGAGGGCGCGTGCACGCGCCGAGAGGGTTGCCCCAGGACAGCTCTTAGACGTTTCCAGCGTTATCTGGAAAATGGTGCCAGGAAAACACTCCCATTTGGCACCCAAGCGGCTGATTTCCCCCGTAAATCGTCAGCAGGAAATCGCCGGAACCATCATTAACACCATCGGATCGTCTGGAAAAGTTCGGATGTTAGCGGACGGAAAAAATACCTTAAAGTCTATTCTAAGGTCGGCGCGGCGAAGAATATCGCCAAAAGGAGGGACTGGCGCGCAGGTGATGGAGGGCCGCCAGAGCGAAAAGGGCCATCTGCGACGCGGAGAGGCGGGGAGGCGCTTCCCGTGCCAACATAACGACGGCGAGCGCCCACTTTCCCAGCACTTCGATGTCCGCTTGCGACGTGATGTTCAAGGATGAGCGCCCTACTGTGTAACTCACCGGAATCATGGCTAAAAAAGCGTGCCACGTCACGACTGGCACGCCGAAATTTAAGGTCGCTAGATCAGTGGCTTATTTGCCGTGAGATGGTCGAATCTGCGCCATTAGATGCGAGCGGGTCTGCCGGCCGCGCCCGGTGCGCTCGACCATGGACAGCTCCTTCGCCATGTCGACGGTGATGGTGTAGTCCTGTCGGGGGCGGCCGCGAGTTTTGGTCAAATTTGACCAGAAGTCGGTGCCCTCCTCGAACCCATAGTCGCCGATGCGATCCTGCAACCAATGCGCGAAACCTCTCCTGACCTTCAGCCACCCATGCAAGGCGCGAGCGTCGACCATGGTGACCCCGTCGCGATCCTGCGGGATGATGGCGGTGGCGAAGTCGGATGCAGGAAATACGATCATCCCCCGCGACTACAGCTCGCGGCCCGGCTGCCCGTCCCTCTGACACCCTGAGCGGCCCTATCGGTGTTATGGCGCATGGAGTGCGCGGATTATCTGCGGCGGGCTATGTCTCGCTCTGCTCCGCAGCGATGACGTATAGGTGCGACATATCCAGTTCGGGGTATCGAATCTTCTCCACCGCTTCAGCCAGTGTCGCCGTAGCGAAGCCCGATCCGTAGTTGCTCGACACGTCGCCGCCCTTGGATCGTCCCGCCAGTTCCTGCCCGATTGCGGTCCCGTGAAGCCCCGCCTCTCGGAGCCGGTCCTGCCAGTTGTGACGGAGGCTGTGCATCCCCAGCTTCACGCCCGTAAGGCCAAGCGCCTTCACCCTGCGCTGGAACCAATCGGACAGGCCGTCGCCCCACTGGCCGCGCTCGTTGGCCGCCTCGCCGGGGAAAAGCTGCGTCTTACCTGTCTTCCTCTGGCGCTGGACGAACGCGAGGAAACCCATGCGGACAAGCTCAGGATGGACCGGCAGCATCCGGCGGGCGTTGACGGTCTTCAGGCGCTTGGTGTCGCCACCTCGGACTAGGATCACATCGTAGCCGTCGATCTTCGTCACGTCGGCAACATCAAGCTGCGCGATCTCGCCGCGCCGCATCCCATGGAACAATCCCAGCAACGGACCCCAGAAATGCAGCGGCTTGCCCCTCGGGGTCTCGTCGCGTGGACTCCAAGGTGTATCGGCAAATAGCGAGACAAGCTGTGCCACGGTGAACGGGTCTCGCTTCTCTGCGTCCGCCACGTCGTCCTTTACCCGCAGCCCCTCGACGGGATTGGTCGACAGCCATTGCTCCGCGACGGCCCAGCCGAAGATGGACTTCAGGAAGCCCATATAGATGTCGTTGATGCTCTTAGGGGCCAGCGTGGGCAACCCAAGTTCACGCCCCTTCTCGACGGCCTGCGGCACGGTGAGGCCGCGCAAGGCAACGATCTTGCCGAGACCGCGCGGCAACCCTTTCACGGTTTCGAACAGCGTGCGGCCATCATCACGGGTGAGGCTCGGGACCGGGCGGGTTTCCCCGAGGGTTTCCTTCAGTAGCCGCCAGATGGGCTCGTAAGAGGTCCGTGTCGATGGCGACCAGCCGGCTTCTTTATCGGCCCGGTAGGTGGTGATTAGGTCGGCGATGGTGCGCCTCGGGGCGGGCTTCGCCTCCAACGCCGCGAGCATGACCGGATCGGCTGGGCGGTAACCGAAATCGCCCCGGAGCCGCGCAAGATCGAGGAGGGATAGTTCCTTGTTGGCGCGGGCCAAGAGTTGCAGCAGTGCTGTATAACCTCGGCTGGACGGATCGGCCTTGATGCCCTCGGCCTCTAGCACTCGCTCCGCCAGCGGTGCGAATGCCTGAATATCGCTCGCGCCCAGCCGGCGAGTAGCTTCGGCGATCCCGAACTCGCTGCCCTGCACGGCCGCGTCCCAGCCCTCGGCCGGCGTAGGTTCATGCAGGTGTCCTTCGTCCAACTCGCGGTTCCGCTCAGCGAACCAGCGCGACACGATGCCGACAGCCTCAATGTCCGTCAGCGGGCGCGGATGCGCCTCGCCCAACTTTTTGCGCCCCGCGTCCACCGCAGCCCAATATTGCTGATCGGCTTCCGAGCGGCGACGCTGGGCAAGCTCTAGCGAGTCGGTCTGTAGGGACAACCGGAAGGGAGCCTTTCCGAGAACCGGCCAGAGGTCTTTTGGATACGCTCGGTTGAAATACCAGCGTCCACTGCGCTTGATGAGGTTTGCGGTTCTCGCCATCGGTTCAGCAGCCCCGTATGTGACAGGTTTATGTGCCACCGGCTGCTGTAACTCTCAGAAATCCGCCATTTCTGCGGCCCCGAAGAGTGATGGTGCCCAGAAGAGGACTCGAACCTCCACGACCTTGCGATCGCCAGCACCTGAAGCTGGTGCGTCTACCAATTCCGCCATCTGGGCACGGGGTAGGCGGCGGCCTTTAGGGGAGGCTGTCGGTGCTTGTCAACAGCCGCCATGGGCGGCATTGCGGTTGCGAACGAAATTTTTTCCAAAACTCGGGAATCGGGACATGACTGCACTTGTTACCCTGTTCGGCGGCGCCGGCTTTCTCGGCCGTTATGTCGCGCAGGAATTGCTGAAGGCCGGCGCCCGCGTGCGCCTGGCGGAGCGTGATCCCAAGCGGGCTTTCTTCATCAAGCCGCTGGGCGGGTTGGGGCAGACGCAGTTCGCCGCCGCCGATATCACCCGCGCCGAGAGCGTCGCGCGCGTGGTCCAGGGATCGGATGCGGTGATCAATCTCGTCGGCATCCTGAAGGGCGATTTCGAGGCCGTGCACATCGGCGGTGCGCGCAACGTGGCGGAAGCCGCGCGCGATGCGGGCGTGGACGCGCTGGTGCATGTCTCCGCGATCGGCGCCGACGCGGATGCCGAATCCCGTTACGCGCGGAGCAAGGGCCAGGGCGAGGCGGCGGTGCGCGCCGTTTTCCCGCAGGCGACTGTCCTGCGCCCGTCGATCATCTTCGGGCCGGACGATCATTTCGTGAACCGATTCGCCCAGATGGCGCGCATGCCGGTGCTGCCGGTGATTCGCGGCGGCGTGAAGCTGCAGCCGGTGTTCGTCGCCGATGTCGCCCGCGCGGTCGCGGCGGCCGCGCTCCATCCCGCGCGCTTCGCCGGCCGGACCTTCGAGCTGGGCGGCCCGGAAACGCTCTCCATGGCCGATCTCAACGCCTGGATCGCCAAGGCGGCGGGCCGCGATCCCGCGATCCTGTCGATCCCCGATGGGGCGGCCCGGCTGATGGCGCGGCTTGGCGGCTGGGCGCCCGGCGCGCCGATCACCTGGGACCAGTGGCTGATGCTGCAGAAGGACAATGTCGCCGCCGGCGGCGCGGAGGGCTTCGAGGCGTTCGGCATCAAGCCGGCCCCGCTGGAAGCCGTCGCCCCCGGCTGGCTGGTCCAGTATCGTCGCCACGGCCGCTTCGCCAAGCAGCCGGCCTGATCGGGCAGGGGCGGGGCTTCGGCCGCGCCCCGCCCTGCTTCACCCGCATTCCCCCATCGCGGCTGTCGCCACGGCGGCCCGCCCGGCCGAAAGACGCCCCCGCTGATGCTTCCCGCGCTGATCGTCGTCATCCTCCTCGGCATCGTCGAGGGGGTCACGGAATTCCTCCCGGTCTCCTCCACCGGCCACCTCATCCTTGCCGGCGAGCTGCTGGGCTTCAATTCGGCCGCCGCCGGCACGTTCGAGATCGTCATCCAGCTCGGCGCGATCCTGGCGGTGATCGTGCTCTACTGGCGGCGCTTCTGGGATGTGCTGGCGGGCCTCGTCCGCGGCGACGCGCGCGCCATCGCCTTCGCCCGCAACATCGCGCTCGGCTTCCTGCCGTCCGCCGTGATCGGGCTGATGGTCTACAAGGTGGTGAAGGCGATGCTGGAGACGCCGGTGATCGTGGCGGTCGCGCTGATCGTCGGCGGTATCGCCATCCTCGTCATCGAGCGGCTGGTGCGCGCGCCTTCCACCCACAGCGTGGAGGAAATGGGGTGGAAGACGGCACTGGGCATCGGCTTCGTCCAGTGCCTGTCGATGATCCCCGGCGTCAGCCGCTCGGGCGCCACGATCATGGGCGCGCTGGGCCTGGGCGTGGAGCGCCGGACGGCCGCCGAGTTCAGCTTCTTCCTCGCCGTGCCCACCATGCTCGCCGCCTCGGGCTACGATCTCTACAAGAGCGGCGGCGCGCTCGGCAGCGATGACTGGCTGGCCATCGCGGTGGGCTTCGTCGTCTCCTTCATCGTCGCGCTCGTGGTGATCCGCTGGTTCATCGGCATCGTCAGCAAATATGGTTTCGCGCCCTTCGCCTGGTACCGGATCGTCGCCGGCGGCATCGCCCTGGTCTGGCTGCTAGCGAGATAAGGCCGATACGGACCTTGTTTCAAGGCTTTCTTGACGTGATGCCGCCCAGGATGAACGGAATGTCGAAATAATAGGTCATTAATACTAACCTATATCGCAAATTCGACGTGACTCCGCCCTTTCGATGAGTCATGGGCCGTTCGAGGAGACGGTTCATGGCGGATAACCCCATGCTCAAGTTCGTCCGGGTGGGGCAGGATTATCCGGCCAAGCGCCCGGCGGGAGAGCGCAGCGCGGATTTCGGCGAGATCGCGCGCAAATATGAGATGGTGAAGGCGGAGGAGCAGGCGTCGCGCTGCTCGCAATGCGGCGTGCCTTATTGCTCCACGCATTGCCCGCTCCACAATCACATCCCCGATTGGCTGCGGCTGACGGCGGAAGGCCGGCTGCGCGAAGCCTATGAGCTGTCGAACGCCACCTCCACCATGCCGGAGATTTGCGGCCGCATCTGCCCGCAGGATCGGCTGTGCGAGGGCAATTGCGTCATCGAATTTTCGGGCCATGGCGCCGTCACCATCGGATCGGTGGAAAAATTCATCACCGACACCGCCTGGGCGGAAGGCTGGGTGGAGCCGATCCGGCCGCTTCCCGATCGCGGCCAGTCGGTCGGCATCATCGGTGCCGGCCCGGCGGGCCTTACGGCGGCGGAACTGCTGCGCGCGCGCGGTTATGAGGTCCACGTCTACGATCGGCACGATCGCGCCGGCGGCCTGCTTACCTACGGCATCCCCGGCTTCAAGCTGGAAAAGCCGGTGGTGATGCGCCGCGTCGCCCGGCTGGTCGAAGCCGGCATCCGTTTCCACCTGGGGTTCGAGGTCGGCCGCGATGCGGGCATGGCCGAGCTGCGCGAGCGCCACGATGCCCTGCTGATCGCCACCGGCGTCTACAAGCCGCGCGCCATCAAGGCGCCGGGTGTGGGATCGGACGGCGTGGTCGACGCGCTCGATTATCTCATCGCCTCCAATCGCAAGAGCTTCGGCGATGAAGTCCCGGCGTTCGAGGATGGCAGCCTGAACGCCGCCGGCCGCAATGTCGTCGTCATCGGCGGCGGCGATACGGCGATGGATTGCGTGCGCACGGCGATCCGCCAGGGCGCGAAGTCGGTGAAGTGCCTCTACCGCCGCGACCGGGCGAACATGCCCGGTTCGCAGCGCGAAGTCGCCAATGCCGAGGAGGAAGGCGTCGAGTTCGTCTGGCTCTCCGCGCCCGAAGCGTTCGAGGCGGACGGGGAGGGCGACCGCGTCTCGGCCGTCCGCGCGACGAAGATGCGCCTCGGCCAGCCGGACGCCTCGGGCCGCCGCGCGCCGGAGCCGGACCCCGGCAGCGAATTCCGGCTGGAGGCGGACCTCGTCGTCAAGGCGCTGGGCTTCGATCCGGAGGATCTGCCCCGGGCGTTCGGCGTGGACGAGCTTTCCGTCACCCGCTGGGGCACGCTGCGCCTCGATCACAAGACGATGCAGACCAGCCTGGAAGGCGTGTTCGCCGCCGGCGATATCGTTCGCGGTGCCAGCCTCGTGGTCTGGGCGATCCGCGACGGCCGCGACGTGGCCGACCGGATGCACGCTTTCCTGAAGGCGAAGGCCGGCGCGGCGCGCGAGAAGGTGGCCGCCTGAACCGGCGGGCCGAGCCAGATGATACCCCTGAGGGGATGAGATGATGACGACCTACGACCAGCCCAACACCGTCCTCGATGCCGAGCGCGCGCGCCTCGCCGCCGACGGCATGTATCACCCCGACATGGAAGGCGATGCCTGCGGCGTCGGCCTGGTCGCGGCGACGGACGGCAAGGCCTCCCGCCGCGTCGTCACGGCTGCGATCGATGCGTTGAAGGCGGTATGGCATCGCGGCGCCGTCGATGCGGACGGCAAGACGGGCGACGGCGCCGGCATCCATGTCGACCTGCCGGTGCGCTTCTTCGACGATGCGATCGAGGCTTCGGGCCACCGCCCGCTGCCCAACCGGCTCGCCGTCGGCATGATCTTCCTGCCGCGCACCGATCTCGCCGCGCAGGAAACCTGCCGCACCATCGTCGAATCCGAGATCATCGATTTCGGCTACACCATCTATGGCTGGCGGCAGGTGCCGGTCGACGTGTCGGTGATCGGCGAAAAGGCGCAGGCCACCCGGCCGGAGATCGAGCAGATCATGATCGCCGGCCCGCTGCCGGAGGAGATGGACGAGGCGGAGTTCGAAAAGAAGCTCTACCTCATCCGCCGCCGCATCGAACGCAAGGTGATCGAGGCGCAGATCCAGGGCTTCTACGCCTGCTCGCTGTCGTGCCGCTCGATCGTCTATAAGGGGCTGTTCCTGGCGGAGGAGCTTTCGGTCTTCTACCCGGACCTGAAGGACGAGCGCTTCGTCAGCCGCGTCGCGATCTTCCACCAGCGTTATTCCACCAACACCTTCCCGCAATGGTGGCTGGCCCAGCCGTTCCGCAACCTCGCCCATAATGGCGAGATCAACACGATCCGCGGCAACAAGAACTGGATGAAGAGCCACGAGATCAAGATGGCCTCGCTGGCCTTCGGCGAATATTCGGAGGAGATCAAGCCGCTGATCCCGGCGGGCGCCTCCGATACCGCCGCGCTCGACGCCGTGTTCGAGGCGATCTGCCGTTCGGGCCGCGACGCGCCGACCGCCAAGCTGATGCTGGTGCCCGAAGCCTGGCAGGAAGCGGATATCCCGCAGCCCCATGCCGACATGTATTCCTATCTCGCCTCTGTGATGGAGCCGTGGGACGGCCCGGCCGCGCTGGCGATGACGGATGGCCGCTGGGCTGTGGCGGGCGTCGACCGCAACGCGCTCCGCCCGCTGCGCACCACGCAGACGGCGGACAATCTGCTGATCGTGGGATCGGAAACCGGCATGGTCGTCGTGCCCGAAAGCTCGATCGTGCGGAAGGGGCGGATGGGGCCCGGCCAGATGATCGCGATCGATCTGGAAGAAGGCAGGCTCTACGACGACCGCGCGATCAAGGATCGCATCGCGGCCGAACAGCCTTATGGCGAATGGGTCCGCAATTTCCTGTCGATCGACGATCTGCCCGAAGCCGCCGATGCGCGGCCCGCCTATGATCGCGCGGAATTGACCCGCCGTCAGGTCGCCGCCGGCCAGACGCTGGAGGATATGGAGCTGATCCTGGCGCCCCAGGTGGAGGACGCCAAGGAAGCGATCGGATCGATGGGCGACGATACGCCGCTGGCCGTCATCTCGGACAAGCCGCGGCTCGTCAGCCACTTCTTCCGCCAGAATTTCAGCCAGGTCACCAACCCGCCGATCGATTCCCTGCGCGAAACGCAGGTGATGTCGCTCAAGACGCGGTTCGGCAACCTTGCCAACATCCTCGATGTCGAGGCGCAGCAGGGCAATGTGCTGGTGCTGGATTCGCCCGTGCTCAGCTGTTCCGACTGGGCGCGGCTGAAGGGCCATTTCGGCCGCCACGCGGCGGAGATCGATTGCACCTATCCGGTCGATGGCGGGCCGGATTCGCTCCGCCAGGCGATCGCCCATGTCCGCGCCGAGGCGGAGAAGGCCGTGCGCGAGGGCCGGACCGAGCTGTTCCTCACCGATGAGAATGTCGGGCCGGATCACATCGCGATCGCGATGGTGTTGGCCGCCGCCGCCGTCCACACCCATCTCGTCCGCAAGGGGCTGCGCTCCTACGCGTCGATCAACGTGCGCTCGGCCGAATGCCTCGACACCCATTATTTCGCGGTGCTGATCGGCGTCGGCGCGACCACGGTGAACGCCTATCTGGCCGAGGCGGCGATCGCCGATCGCCACGCGCGCGGCCTGTTCGGCGATCTTTCGCTGGAGGATTGCCTGAAGCGGCAGCGCAAGGCGATCGACGACGGCCTGCTCAAGATCATGTCGAAGATGGGGATCGCCGTGATCTCCAGCTATCGCGGCGGCTACAATTTCGAGGCTGTCGGCCTCTCCCGCGCGCTGGTCAACGATCTTTTCCCCGGCATGCCGGCCAAGATCTCGGGCGAAGGCTATGCCTCGCTCCAGCTCTCGGCGAAGCTGCGCCACGACGCGGCCTTCGACGAAGCCGTCACCACGCTGCCGATCGGCGGCTTCTACCGCCAGCGCAACGGCGGGGAGGCGCACGCTTATTCCGCCCAGCTCATGCACCTGCTGCAGACGGCGGTCGCGACCGACAGCTATTCCACCTATCTGCAATTCGCGCGCGGCGTGAAGGATATGCCGCCCGTCTATCTGCGCGATCTGCTGGAGTTCAACTGGGCGCGCGAGGCGATTCCGATCGATTCGGTCGAGGCGATAACCGAGATTCGCAAGCGCTTCGTCACCCCCGGCATGTCGCTCGGCGCGCTGTCGCCCGAAGCGCATGAGACGCTGGCGATCGCGATGAACCGGATCGGCGCGAAGGCGGTGTCGGGCGAGGGCGGCGAGGACAAGTCCCGCTACACGCCCTATGAGAATGGCGACAACGCCAACTCGGTCATCAAGCAGATCGCCTCGGGCCGCTTCGGCGTGACGGCGGAATATCTGAACGCGGCCGAGGAGATCGAGATCAAGGTCGCCCAGGGCGCCAAGCCCGGCGAGGGCGGCCAGCTTCCAGGCTTCAAGGTGACGGCGCAGATCGCCAAGCTGCGCCACTCGACGCCGGGCGTCACGCTCATCTCGCCGCCGCCGCACCACGACATCTATTCCATCGAGGATCTGGCCCAGCTCATCTACGATCTGAAGCAGATCAACCCGCGCGCGCGGGTCTGCGTGAAGCTGGTCAGCCAGGCGGGCATCGGCACGGTCGCGGCTGGCGTCGCCAAGGCGCATGCGGACGTGATCCTCGTCTCGGGCCATGTCGGCGGCACCGGCGCGTCTCCGCAGACCTCGGTGAAGTTCGCGGGCACGCCCTGGGAAATGGGCCTGACCGAGGCGAACCAGGTGCTCACCCTCAACGGTCTGCGCCACAGGGTGAAGCTGCGCACCGACGGCGGGCTCAAGACCGGGCGGGATATCGTGATCGCCGCGATCCTGGGGGCCGAGGAATTCGGCATCGGCACGCTCAGCCTGGTAGCGATGGGTTGCATCATGGTCCGCCAGTGCCATTCGAACACCTGCCCGGTCGGCGTCTGCACGCAGGACGAGGCGCTGCGGAAGAAGTTCGTCGGATCGCCGGAAAAGGTCATCAACCTGATGACCTTCATCGCCGAGGAAGTGCGCGAGATCCTCGCCAAGCTGGGCGTCCGCTCGCTCGACGAGGTGATTGGCCGCACTGAGCTGCTCCGCCAGGTCAGCCGCGGTGCCGAGCATCTCGACGATCTCGATCTGAACCCGGTGCTGGCCAAGGTGGATGCGGACGACGACAAGCGCCGCTTCAACATCCCCACCTTCCGCAATGAGGTGCCGGACAGCCTCGACGCGCAGATGATCGCGGACGCGAAGGCCGTGTTCGAACGCGGCGAGAAGATGCAGCTCACCTATACGGTGCGCAACACGCACCGCGCGGTCGGCACGCGCTTCTCGTCGGAAATCGTCCGCCGCTTCGGTATGGAGAAGCTCGCCGACGGCCACGTCCATGTCCGCCTGCGCGGATCGGCCGGCCAGTCGCTGGGCGCCTTCGCGGCCAAGGGACTGACGCTCGAAGTGTTCGGCGACGCCAACGACTATGTCGGCAAGGGGCTTTCGGGGGCGATCATCACCGTGCGGCCCACCGTCTCCTCGCCGCTGGAAAGCCGGTCGAACACGATCCTCGGCAACACCGTGCTCTACGGCGCCACCTCGGGCCGCCTCTATGCGGCCGGCCAGGCGGGCGAGCGCTTCGCCGTCCGCAATTCGGGCGCGACGGTGGTGGTCGAAGGCTGCGGCGCCAACGGCTGCGAATATATGACCGGCGGCACCGCTGTGATCCTCGGCCGCGTCGGCCAGAATTTCGGCGCGGGGATGACGGGCGGCATGGCCTTCGTGCTGGATGAGCATGGCGACTTCGCGTCGCGGGCGAACCCGGAAAGCATCGTCTGGCAGCGGCTGGCCTCCACTTATTGGGAAACCCGCCTCAAGGCCCTGATCGCCGAGCATGCGGTGGCGACGGACAGCAAATGGTCCAACATCATTCTCGATGATTGGGATCGCTGGCGCGGCCATTTCTGGCAGGTCTGCCCGAAGGAGATGGTCTCCCGCCTCGAACATCCGCTCAGCGATGCCGAGGCGGAAGCCGCCGCAGTCGCCGCGGAATAAGGACCGTCCGGGCCAGCCGTGGCGCGATCGTTCACCCGGTCGCGCCACAGACGGTTTCGCGCGGCGGCGAAACCGGTTATGGCCACGCCCGGATTGCTCCAGCGGCCCCGTAGCTCAACTGGATAGAGCACCTGCCTTCTAAGCAGGATGTTGCGTGTTCGAGTCACGCCGGGGTCGCCATTTCCATCGGAACATGTCGATGACACCTCGCCGGGGGCGGGGCATGGGAGGCGTGCGATGGCGCCGGATCGCCGGCATGCGGGGCCGTCCCGATACCGATCACTAATTGCGATTGACTTGCGTTAGCTTCCGGATATGGACCGCCCTGAGCGAACAGGGGGATCCATGAGCCGGTTTTTCGCACTGCTTTCCAGCGTTGCCATCGTCGCGTTTGCCGCACCCGCCTGGGCCGATACGGCTCCGGCGGTGGACGAGGAGGCGACGACGCCGGGCGAGATCATCGTCACCGGCGAAAAGAGCACGCGCACGTTGCAGCAGACGCCGACCAGCATCGCCGTCGTCACGCCCGAGCGGATCGAGAAGGAAGCCCTGATCACGATCCAGGACGTCTACAACCGCACGGCCAATCTTTCCGAAACCTATGGCGCGGCCGGCTTCACGATTCGCGGCGTCAGCAACACCGGCGTCGGCGCGGGCGGGCAGGCGGATGCCGCCAGCGTCTATGTCGATGGCGCGCCGATCCCGCACTGGGCGCTCTATGGCGGCCCCACCGACATGTGGGACGTCCAGCAGGTCGAGGTGCTGCGCGGCCCCCAATCGACGATCCAGGGCCTCAATGCGCTGGCGGGCGGCATCGTCATCACCAGCAAGGACCCCTCGCTCGTCAACTGGACGGGCGATGCGCGCGTGCTGTGGACGGAACATGATGACCGCACCTTTTCAGGCGCGGTGGGCGGCCCGATCATCGAGGACGAACTCGGCGTGCGCCTTTCGGCCGAGCGGCGCGCCGATCGCGGCCTGATCCGCAACGTGACGCGCGGCGGCTATGACGATGAGTTGAAGGCGCTGAACCTGCGCGGCAAGATCAAGTGGACGCCCGCCGCGATCCCGGGGCTGGAGGCTGTCGCCAGCTACAACCGCGTGCGGCGTGACGGCGGCTATCTCTACGAATATTCCCGCACCGACGTGCCGGATTATTACGACCACCGCATCTCGACCGGCGATCAGCCCAGCCGCGGCAAGATCGACAGCGATATCGCGGTGTTCAACCTCAGCTACCCGCTGGCCGACAAGCTGAAGCTGTCCAGCGTCACCTCGTGGAACAGGTCCAAGGTCCATTCGGTGATCGATACCGATGGCACGCCGGCGGACCTCCAGACCATCGACAACCGCTATCTCTACAAGACGCTGACGCAGGAACTGCGCCTCAACTATGATAGCGATACGCTGAGCGGCCTGCTCGGCGCCTGGTATTATCGCCGCACCGGCAGCATCCACCAGAACAGCCGCATCAATATCGAAACGCCGACCGCGACGATCGCCGGGCTGCTGCAGGCCAACGGCGCCACGCCGGCGCAGGCGCAGTTCATCAGCAACGCCTATGCCGCCCAGCTTCCGGTGATCCCCGTGGCCTATAATGGGGATCAGCCCGAAAAGGTGGAGACGATGGCGCTGTTCGGCGACGCGCGCCTGAAGGTCACGGATCGGCTCACGCTGATCGGCGGTTTCCGCTTCGATCACGAACGCAACCGTTATGCGGCGGAAACGGTGGCGACGTTCAACGGCACCCTACCGGACCCGAACTTCATGGGCGCGCCTTATGCGGGCATCATCTCGCTGATCAACCAGGGCGTGCTGGGCCTCGTGTCCGATGCCTCCTCGCCGCTGGCGTCCAACAGCCGCACCTTCAACGCCTTCCTGCCCAAGGCCGGCATCAGCATGGACTGGACGCCGGATCTCACCACCGCCTTCACCGTCCAGCGCGCCTATCGCTCCGGCGGGTCGAGCCAGAATCCGGCCCGGGCCGAGTTGGTGCCCTACGATCCCGAATATAGCTGGAACTATGAAGGCTCGCTCAGGTCCAAATGGCTTGACGGGCGGCTCGTCCTCAACGCCAACATCTTCTACATGACGTGGAAGGACCAGCAGGTGACCGCCTATTTCGGGCAGAACGCCTATGACTATAACACGGTGAACGCGGCCGGATCGCACCTCTACGGGTTCGAGGTGGAAGCCAATGCCAAGGTCGCGCGGGGCGTGGATGTCTATGCCTCGGTCGGCCATGTCCGCACAAAGTTCGACGATTTCGATCTTCCGCAGGGCGCCACCAGCACCGTCGATCTCAAGGGCACCCAATTCCCCTATGCGCCGCGCTGGACGCTATCAGGCGGGGTGAACGCGGAATTCGGCGGCGGCTTCGCCGCCAACCTCAACGCCAATTATCGCACCTCGGTCTTCACCGGCGTGGGCCAGGATCAGGCGCAATACAAGGTTTCGGGCCGCACGGTCGTGAACGGCCGGATCGGATATGAGACGGAACGCTGGTCGCTGTTCCTGTTCGCGCGCAACCTCTTCAACGAAAAATACAAGCAATATGAATATGCGGCGATCCACCAGGCGATCCTGGGGGATCCGCAGACCTTCGGCGTGGGCGCGGGCGTCCATTGGTGATCGCGGCGGCCAGCCTCGCGCTGCTGGCAGGCGGCGCGCTCGGCGCCTCCCTGCTCCGCCGGTCCTGGCAGCGGCGTGACAGATCGGCGATCGGCCTGATTGCCGGCGGCTGGGGCGTGCTGGCCGGTCTCGCGCTGGCATCGGCCGTGCTGATCGGCCCGGTCAAGGGGCTGGCGCTGGCACTCGCGCTGCAAGGCATCGGCGCGCTGGTGGTCGTCTGGTCCAGCCGGGTCCGCCGCAAGGCGGCACGCCTGCGCGAAGGCGAAGTCGCGCCCGAGCCGCTGGAGGAGCCGGGCCGCTTCTGGCGCGGCGTGCTGCGTGCCCTGCTGGCCGGGCCGTTGGGCATGACGGCGGCGATGGGCATCGCTTTCTGCATCACCGTCTATCTGCCGGGCGATCCGCGCACGCGGATCGTGCTCGGCGGCATGATGATGCCCGTGCTCTGGGGGCTGGCGATGACGTGGACGCTCGCCGATCGCCGCCTGTTGCGCGCCACCGCCGTTCTGGCCGGCACCAGCATCGTCGGCTTCGGCCTCGCGGCTCTGGGAGGGGCGGCATGAACGATATGAAAGCCCGGAACAGCCGCAGCCGGCAATGGCGCTGGCCGATCTCGCCGGAAACGGTGCGCGCGGTGCTCAGCAGCCACTCGGTCCTCGGCCTCGCCTTCGCGGGCATAATCTATCTGGTCTGCCTGACCGGCACGATCGCGGTCTTCGCGCCCGATCTGGAACGCTGGGAAATCCCGGCCGCGCCCGTCATCTCCTCGCTCTCCGATACGGCGGCGGCGCGGGCGATCGCCGAGGGGGCGAGGCACGCGCCGGCCGATGCCACGCTCTATCTCAGCCTGCCCACGCCCGCGCGCGACGGGGCGACGCTGGTTGCCTATAGCCCCACCTTCGAACGGAAATGGGCCGTGGCCGCCGACGGCGCGCTCGCCGATATGGAAGCGATCTGGACGGAATTCCTGATCCACCTCCACGTCAACCTGCACCTGCCGCGCAGCTGGGGCGAATTCATCGTCGGGCTGACCGGGGTGGCGCTGCTGTCGTCGCTCGTCTCCGGCATATTGGCCCATCCGCGCATCGTGCGCGATGCCTTCCACCTGCGGCTCGGCGGATCGCGCCGCTTGCAGGAGGCCGATCTCCACAACCGGCTCGGCGTCTGGGCGCTGCCCTTCCACTTCGCGCTGGCGCTGACCGGCGCGCTGCTCGGGCTCAGCACCGTCATCGTCGCGGCGCTCTCGCTGCTGCTTTACCGGGGCGACATGGGCAAGGTCTACGAACTGTTCCTCGATCCGCCGCCGCCCGTCGATGCGCGCGCCGTGCCGATGCCCGATATCGCCGCGCTGATCGCCGATGCCCGCGCCCGCGCGCCCGGCGCCCAGCCGCAAAGCCTGATGGTCGAACGGCCCGGCCGGGCGGATATGCGCATCTCGGTGGATGGCGGCCGGCCGCGCCTGCTCGTCTCGCAGGATGAAACCCGGTTCGATGCGCGCGGGGCCATGGTCCATGACGAGCATCCCCAGGATATCGTCACCGGCACCCGCCTGCTCGGCGGCATCGGCCAGATCCATTTCGGCTGGTTCGGCGGCCTGCCCGTGCGGCTGGCTTATGGCCTGCTCGGCCTCGCCCTTTGCGTCGTCACCTCGACCGGCGTGACGATCTGGCTTGCCCGCCGCCGCGATCGGGGCAGGCCGGCGCCGCGATGGGAACGCATCTGGGCCACCGTCTGCTGGGGCCAGCCCGCCATTCTCGCACTGACGGCACTGCTCGCCTTGTTGACGCCCACGGCACCTTTGCCGGCAGCGTGGCTGGGCCTGACGATCCTGTCGATCCTCGCCGCTGCGCTGGCCGGCACCATATCGGCGGACCGGCTCTCCCGGGGCTGGCGCTGGGCGCTCGCGATCCTGCTGTTGGCGCTCGCCTTGCTCCATGGCGTCCCCCTGCTGGGGAAAGATATGGCGCCCCTGCTGGTCGATGCGCTGCTGCTGGCCGGCGGACTGGGGCTGCTGGCCTCGCTGCTTCGCGGGCAAAAAGCGCGGGCCGTCGCCATCTAGCGGGGATGGGGAGCGCCGTCGCCCTCCATCCCCATGATGCGCTTCAGTTCAGCTTGCCGCTCAGCGAGATGCCGAAGACGCGCGGCTCGTTATAGACGGCGGCCATGTAATTCTCGATCACGCCCTTCAGATTCTTCTCGTTGGTGATGTTGCGGACGAAGAAGGCGATCTCGTAGACGCCATCGTTGCCGCTATAGCCGAGCTTCAGGCCGCCTTCGAAATTACCCTTCGAATAGAACTCCTTGGTCTTGTAGAGCACGAAGTTCGTATAGCCCTGGATGTTCCAGTCGGTCGCCAGGAACAGCTTGCCCGCGTCGCTTACCGGCAGGTCGTAGCGGCCGGCGAAGTTCAGGTTGTATTTGGGCGCGTTGGGCAGCGGATTGCCGTCGATCTGGGCGAACACCGCCGGGCCAAACGCGGTCGGCACGGTGATAGTCGGGTCCTCCACGGTGCAGACGACCGCGCCGTTCAGCGCGCAGACCTGCGCATAGACGCGCTTGTCCTTGATCTCGGTGTGCAGCACGCTGCCGCCCAGCGTCAGCGCCAGGTTGCGCACCGGCCGCCAGTCGGCCTCCGCCTCGAAGCCGTAGGCCCTGGCCTTGTTGGCGTTGAACAGCACGCCGTTGCCGTCGGCATCGTTGCCGTTCAGCTGGATGTCGTCGACCGTATAGGTGAAGGCCGATGCGTTCAGGCGCAGCGTGTTGTTGAACAGGCTGGTCTTCACGCCCGCCTCCCAGGACAGGATCGTCTCGGAATCGGCGGTGGTGAAATCGCTGTTGAACACGGCGGAACGGCCCTGGATGGTCGGCCCGCGGAAGCCCTTGGCGACGCGCGCATACAGGCTGACGTCGGGGTTCACCTGATAGAGCGCGCTGATGTCCCAGCTCGGCTTGGTGTCCTTCAGCTCGACGAAGGTGCGGCCCGTATAGGTCACGACGCCGGCCGCCGTATCGGCGGTCTTCAGCAGGCGGGTCTCCTTCTTGTCCTCGGTCACGCGGACGCCGCCCGTCAGGGTGAAGTCCGGCGTGATGGCGTAGCTCGCCTGGCCGAACAGCGCCCAGCTGGTGTTCACATTGTGCAGCCGCACCCAGTTGTTGGGATTGTGCGCGGCGGTGGTGAGGAAATAGGCGCGCTGGTAGAAATCGGTCGTATCGCGGCTGTCGAAATAAAGACCGCCGACCTGCCATTTGAACGGCCCGTCATTGGCGCTCGCAAGGCGCACTTCCTGGGTCCACTGGTCGAGATCGCGCACCTTGCCCATCGACTGGCCGAAGCCGTTGGGCACGCCGTTGACGGGGAAGTCGGCGGCGGCACCGCCGTCGGTATCGCCGCGGCTGTAGCCGGAGGTGGTCTCGTAAGCCGTGATCGACGTCAGCGTCACCGGCCCGAAATCATAATCGATGTGCAGCGATCCGCCGTAGGTGTTGTAGGCCTGCGGATTATTGTCGGCTTCGTCGTAGGCCACTTCGTCGCGCGGCACGTCGGTCTTGTTCGAACCCTTCTTCAGCGCGCCGCGCAGGAACAGGGTGGAGGTGCCGTCATAATCGCGGGCATGGCCGGATGCGAGGATGGACAGCCGCTCGGTCGGCGTCAGCAGCACCTGCAGGCGGATGTCGCGCTCGTCATAACCGCCCATCGCATTCTTCTTCGGCGTCACGGTGCCGTCGGCGCTGGTGCCGGTGAACACATTGTCCACATAATCGTCGCGATGCTGGTAGAGGCCGGATACGCGCACCGCCACCTTGTCGGGCACGATCGCGCCGCCGATGCCGCCGTCGAAGGTCACCGTATTGTAGCTGCCATAGGATGCGGAGGCGCGGCCCTCCAGATCCTGGCTCGGACGGATCGTATCGAACTTGATGATGCCGGCGGTGGTGTTGCGGCCGAACAGCGAACCCTGCGGCCCGCGTAGCACTTCCACCTGCCGCACGTCGAACACGGGGTTCGATTTCAGCACCACATGCTCCAGCACCACATCGTCCTGGATGATCGAAACCGGCTGGGACGCGCCGAGGTAGAAATCGATATTGCCCAGGCCGCGGATGTAGAAACGCGGGAAGATGCGGCCGGTCGTCGTCTCGGCATAAAGGCTCGGCACCCTGCCGGAGAGCGCCAGCAGCGTATCGTCGCCGCCGCTCTGGAAGTCCCGGAGGTTGCCGCCGCCGATGACGCCCACCGAAACCGGCACCTTCTGGAGATTCTCCGATCGCCGCTCCGCCGTCACCACGATCTCACCCAGATCGTCGCCGGCGCTCGTTTCCTGCGCCTGCACCGCGATGGGGCAGCAGAATGCGCCCATGGCGGCGCCCAGCAACAAGGATGATTTTCCAACCGCTTTGAACATCATTCCCCCTTTGGCGGTGTCTGTCCGGCCGCCAGTGACGCACATATTGCTTCTGTAACAAATTATTTCGGAAGCGCTGGCAAGGCGCCCTAGGCCGCGATTGTTTCCCTATCGTGACGACCTTCGGCGCCGCGGCTACTGAAGCACCGCATTGACGTCCACCAGCGTCACATCGTGCATCTGGTTGAGATAGGCCTCGTAATAGCCCTTGTGCGATGAGCCGACGATCGCGAGCAGGCGGGTGCCGGGCCGGCGGCCCAGCACGTCGCGGATGTTGGCCGCCATGCGGAGGTTGCGCGTTTCCCAATAGCCCACATAGCTGCGGCCGAAGGCCTGCGGCGACGGTTCCTCGAGCGCGGCGCCGAAATCGGAGAGATAGACCTGCATCGGCACGCCCGGCGCATTATAGGCGCGATACATCGCCATCAGCCCGTCCGGGCGGGAGAGGCCGGCTTCCAGCCGATCATCCTCCGCCCGCCGCGCATGCGCGGCGGGGTTGTCCCACGCGCGGCGGATCGCGGCTTCATAAGCCTTCTCGTCCACCGGGCCGGGGCTGTCGGCCGAATGATCGTCCACGCTCCACAGCCGCTCCAGGCCGAGCCGGGCGGCGAGGGGGGCTGCGATCAGGTAGGTTTCGTTACGCCGGTCCTTCAGCTTGTCCAGCAGGGCCGCCAGCTCGGCATTCAGGCCGTCGCCGACGCGGCGTTCGCCCTCCGGCAGGCGCAGCCATTGCACCAGCGCGGAGCCGCGCTCGCCCGCCGCCAGGAAAAGGGCCGCCAGATGCCGCCGCTGGGCGGCCGAGGGCGCGGCCGGCCAGTCCGCCAGCAGGCGTTCGGCCTCGGCATTGGCGGCGGGCACGTCCAGCCCGGTCGCCTTGCCCGCGGCCGCCGTGTCGGGGCAATAATCCTTCACGGTCTCCGCATAGCGGGAGGGATAGCGGCGCAGGCTGTCGCATTGCAGGCCGGACATGTCCTCGGTGGCGACGGCCGTCGGCCGCCAGCTTGCCAGTCGTTCCACAAGCGGGGCCGTCATGTCCGGCCGGAAGCTGTCGGGCAGGTCGGACAGGTGCATGGTCCCCAGCACCAGCACTTCGTTGGGCTTGCCGGCGGCCGGACCTTTCAGGCGGTCGGGCTGGAAGGACGGCCGGTAATCCTGCCGTGGAGGATCTGCCAGGGCCGCCCCGGCGAACAGGGCGAGGCCCAATGCAACAAGCGTGGATCGACGAAGGCCGGCCATGCGACACCCCTTTTTTTGAGCATGAACGAGATGCCGCTCTAGCTCGACTGTGTTGCCCATGCAATACAGTCGAATCGGTGCCGTCTAGCGCGTCGTGAAGCAGGCCTGGCCATGTGCCGCCAGCGCCGCGCAGGCGCGGTCTGCGGCGGCGTGATCGGGGAAGGGGCCGGCCTGCAATCGCGTCACCGCCCCCGCATCGATCAGGAAGGATTGCTTGTCGGCCAGCACGGCATGCGTGTTCCTGAGCTTCTGCCACAGGCCGTCGGCGCGCGCGGCATCGCTGAACGCGCCGAGCTGGATGCGCCAGCCGCCGCTGGTGGAAGGTGAAGCCGCCGTGGCGGCAGGCGATCGATCGGGCGCCGCGACTTTCGCTTTCCTGTCCTTCGCGGCCTTGGCGGCGGGCACCGGGGCTGCTGCAGCCTCGGTCGCCATCGCCGGTATCACCGTCTGTCCGACGGCGGCGGTGCGGCCCATTTCCAGCGCCAGCGCCTCGCCGCGACGGCGTTCGTCCTTGGGGATGTAGCGCTCCATCTCCGCCAGGCTGTTCACCGCCGGGGGCAGGCCGCTCGCCGCAGCGCGCTTCATATAGGCATAGGCCCGCACCCAGTCGCGCGGCGGGGGATCGCCGTTGAAAGCCAGTGTGCCCAGCACGTAGAGCGCGCGGGCATCGCCCCGCTCGGCCGCCTTCTGCAGCCAGGGGAGGACGGTTTGGCGATCGCCGTCGTCGAACAGCAGCAGCCCGTAGTTGGCCTGCGCCTGGGGATGGCCCTGCTCGGCCGCCCGGCGATACCAGTCGCGCGCCGCCTTCGGATCGGCGGCCACGCCACGGCCCAGCCGATAGGCCTGGCCCAGGTTGAACTGCGCATCGGCATTGCCGGCCTCGGCCAATGGACGCCAGAAGGCGATCGCCGCCGCATAATCGCCGCGCTTCCATGCGGCGACGCCCGCCGCCGGACCGGACGGCGCCGCCGGGCCGGGCGCGGGCGGCGCGAGAAGCGCCTGGGCCGCCGGGGCGTCGGCAGGTTCCGCCGCCGGTGCGAAGGTTGCCGCGCCCGCCGCCGCCAGCACCGCCACCGCACCCAGCCATTGCCCCGACGAAACCATGCTTGTTCCCTGTAAACCCGGCCTGCCCGCCTGATCGGCCCATCCCGGCCATGGGGCCGGGATGGTTAATCTTTCGTCAGTGATCTTGCCCCGGTCCGTTCCATACTATCGGTATGGCATTCCCGCAATTTAACGAACTTTTAGGCCGCCCGGTGGCATTCGTTGCGATAGCGACGGTTATTGGGGATTGGATATGCGGGTATTGGCGCTGGCATCGCAGAAGGGCGGGTCCGGCAAGACCACGCTTTCCGGCCATCTGGCGGTTCAGGCGCAGCGCGCGGGCGCGGGGCCGGTGGTGCTGATCGATATCGATCCCCAGGGCTCGCTGGCCGATTGGTGGAACGAACGGCAGGATGACATGCCGGCCTATGCGCAGACCACGGTCGCGCGGCTCGCCGCCGATCTGGAGATGCTGCGCCAGCAGGGCTTCCGCCTCGCCGTGATCGATACGCCGCCGGCGATCACCGTCGCGATCCAGAGCGTGATCCAGGTGGCGGAGCTGGTCGTCATCCCCACGCGGCCCAGCCCGCACGATCTGCGCGCCGTCGGCGCCACCGTCGATCTGTGCGATCGCGCCGGCAAGCCGCTGATCTTCGTGGTCAATGCCGCGACGCCCAAGGCCAAGATCACCTATGAGGCGGCGGTGGCGCTGTCGCAGCACGGCACCGTCGCGCCTGTGACCCTGCATCACCGCACCGATTTCGCCGCCTCGATGATCGACGGCCGCACCGTGATGGAGGTCGATCCCAAGAGCAAGTCGGCCGCTGAGGTCGAGGCCCTTTGGAGCTACGTCTCCGATCGGCTCGAGAAGAATTTTCGCCGCACCGTGTTCGCCGCGCCCGGCCAGATCGCGGTCACCGGCAGCGCGCGGCCCATGGGTGGCTTCGGCCGCCGCGTGGTCCAGCACTGAGGGGGATGATGATGAGCGAATCGCGTCCCTTCGCCTCCCTCACCTCCGGCCTGCTCGCCCGCAAGGGCTTCGCGCGGCCGGCCATGCGCCCGCAGGGCCATGCGCTTACCCCCTCGCATGACGATCTCGGCTGGAACGACATGGGCAGCTTCCGCGCGGCAGAGGAGGAACGCCCCCAGCCGGCAGTGTCCTTCCTCACCCCGCTCTCCGGCGACGAGGATGCCGGATCGCCCGTGTTTGAGCCCGCGCCTCCCGTCGTCCATCGCCAGCAGGAGGTGATCGCGCAGGAATTCGGCGCCGCCATTCCCGCTCCTGACGATGCGGTTGCTGTTGAGGCCCCGGCCGCCGCAATCGAATCGCCGGTCGTGGCGGAGGTTGCGCCGGTCGCAGCCGCGCGCGCGCGCAAGGCGGCCCGCTCGAAGGCGCACGGCACGCGCGTCGGCACCCGCACCAAGGCGGCGCCCGGCTCGCGCGCCAAGGCGGCCTTCACCCTGCGGCTCGATCCCGAACGTCATCTCCGGCTCCGGCTGGCCTGCGCGGTCGGCCATCGTTCGGCCCAGCGGCTGCTGATCAACGCGCTCGATGCCTATCTGGCGGATATCCCCGGCCTCGATGCGCTCGCCCAGAATGTGCCGGGCGGGGCGCCATCCGCCTGACCGGTATCGTCCATATTGTTCGGGCCGTCATTGTTCGGGCCGTCATTGTTCGGGCCGTCATTGTTCGGGCCGTCATTGTTCGGGCCGTCATTGTTCGGGCCGTCATTGTTCGGGCCGTCATTGTTCGGGCCGTCATTGTTCGGGCCGTCATTGTTCGGGCCGTCATTGTTCGGGCCGTCATTGTTCGGGCCGTCATTGTTCGGGCCGTCATTGTTCGGGCCGTCATTGTTCGGGCCGTCATTGTTCGGGCCGTCATTGTTCGGGCCGTCATTGTTCGGGCCGTCATTGTTCGGGCCGTCATTGTTCGGGCCGTCATTGTTCGGGCCGTCATTGTTCGGGCCGTCATTGTTCGGGCCGTCATTGTTCGGGCCGTCATTGTTCGGGCCGTCATTGTTCGGGCCGTCATTGTTCGGGCCGTCATTGTTCGGGCCGTCATTGTTCGGGCCGTCATTGTTCGGGCCGTCATTGTTCGGGCCGTCATTGTTCGGGCCGTCATTGTTCGGGCCGTCATTGTTCGGGCCGTCATTGTTCGGGCCGTCATTGTTCGGGCCGTCATTGTTCGGGCCGTCATTGTTCGGGCCGTCATTGTTCGGGCCGTCATTGTTCGGGCCGTCATTGTTCGGGCCGTCATTGTTCGGGCCGTCATTGTTCGGGCCGTCATTGTTCGGGCCGTCATTGTTCGGGCCGTCATTGTTCGGGCCGTCATTGTTCGGGCCGTCATTGTTCGGGCCGTCATTGTTCGGGCCGTCATTGTTCGGGCCGTCATTGTTCGGGCCGTCATTGTTCAGGCCGTCATTGTTCAGGGAAGCGTTGTGATGAAGTCCAGGGTCCTGCTTCAGCTTTCGGCCTCAGCCGCCCTCCTCGCGCTCGTCACCGTCGGCTGCAAGCCGGCGGGATCGCGGCCGGCGACGCTCTCGTCCACGGCCGTGCCCGATGCGCGCGACGGTGCCCGCGCCGCCGCCAAGGCGCGCGCCGCGCTCCAGGCCCGAGACGCGGCGAAGGCCGTTGCCGAGGCGGAACGATCGGTCGCCGCCGATCCGCGCAATCCCGCCTATCGCGCAGTTCTCGGCCAGTCCTACCTCCTCGCCGGCCGCTTCGTCTCGGCGCAGACCGCCTTCGCCGATGCGCTGAGCCTCGATCCCGATCAGCCCGTGGCCGGCCTGAACCTGGCGCTGGCCCGGATCGCGCTGGGCGATGCCTCCGGCGCGCTCCGCCTGCTCGACCAGCTCGAGGGCAAGGTCGGCGAAAGCGATCGCGGCCTGGCCTTTGCGCTGGCCGGCGATGTCGAGCGCGCGGTTCCGATCCTCGAGGCCGCCGCCCGCGCGCCCGGTGCCGATGCCCGCACCCGCCAGAATCTCGGCCTCGGCTACGCGCTCGCCCGCCGCTGGGATGAAGCCCGCGCCGTCGCCGCCCAGGATCTTCCGGCCGAACAGGTCGGCCGCCGCATGCTCGAATGGGCGATGTTCTCCCGCCCCAGCCGCAGCTGGGATCAGGTGGCCGGCGTGCTCGGCATCAGCCCCCATCTCGACAGCGGCCAGCCCGTCGCCCTCGCGCTCGCCCCGCAGGCCGAACCCGTGCGCACGGCGGCCGTGGAGCAGCCGTCACCGCCCGAGGAGCCGGCGATCGCGGAAGCCCCGGCTTCTCCGCCGGCCGAGCTGGCCGCCAATCTCGAACCGGAAGCCTTGCCGCCGCTGCTGAAGGCGACGGCTCCATCGGTAACGCCCGTCGCCGTGCCGGCGATGCTGGCCCCGCCGCCGGCCAGGCCCGTCCGGGCCGCCTTCGTCGCGCCCGAACCGGCCCTGCGGCAGGCTTCGCTCCCGATCCAGCGCGTGGCGAGCGAGGGCGGCTTCGTCGTCCAGCTCGGCGCCTACAGCACCGCCGCGCGGGTGGAGACGGCCTGGAGCCGCATCGCCGCGCGCGTCCAGATGATCGCGGATTATGTGCCGTCCAGCAGCGCGTTCGATCTGGAACGGGCCGGCACCGTCTATCGCCTCAGCCTCGGCGGCTTCCAGACCCGCGCCGCCGCGATCGATCTTTGCGAGAAGGTGCGCCTGAAGGGCGGCGAATGCTTCGTGCGCGCGGCGCTTGGCGATCGTCCGCTGCGCTGGGCGTCCGCAACGTCCGCCGGGGGCGGCCGGCAGCTCGCCTCGCGCTGAACGGCCGGCGCGCGCCGACGGGCCGATCGCAAGGGCTATTCCCCTTGCCGCGATTTCCGGCTAGCGTCGCGCCTGCGAATTTTCCTGATCGGATAGGAGAGGGCGAAAGTCCGGCCGTCTTCCCCGCCTTGGCGGGGAAGACGGAATAACCCCTGCCGGCCGCGCCGCAGGAATTTCCTTACATCTCCGGCTGAAGCAGCCGATGGAGATGGACCACCACATATTTCATCTCGGCATCGTCCACCGTGCGCTGGGCCGCCCCGCGCCAGGCCTTTTCCGCCGACTCGTAATCGTCGAAGAAGCCGACGACGTCGATCGCGTTCAGATCCTCGAATTCCAGCGTGCGGGGATCCTTAACGCGACCCCCGAAAACAAGGTGCATCTTGCTCATCATCATGTCCCTAATTGTGGGTTTGGCGCCCGCCTAGCACGGACGCCGCACCGCAACAATCACGAGGGCCGGCGCCTGCGCCTCAGCCCTTGGACTTCATGAACGCGACGAGCTTGTCGAAGCCGTTGCGCTGGATATAGGCGTCGAAATCGGCCGCCTGGGTAAGCGCCAGGTTGATGCCGGCGACGGTGAGGTTCGAAACCTTGTAGCCGGCCGGCGTCTTGGTGACGGACCAGATGGCGGTGATGGGCTGCTGGCCCTTCTTCACCACCTGGGTGACGACGGCGGCGCCGTTCGCGGCCGGCTGGGACCGGATGACCTTGAGATCGGCATCGGCATATTCGAACAGCCGGTCGGCATAGATGCCGATCACGTAATTGGGCAGCGCGGCCTGGTAGGCGGCAAGCTGATCGGGCTTCAGCGTCGGCTTCCAGCGGCGGATCAGCCGATCGCCGATCTGGTCGATCGCGAAATGCTGGGAGAGGAGATCGCGGAACTTGACCTTGGCGGCCGCCCGGTTGCCGCCGCGCAGCGCGCCGAAGCCTTCCTGCGAAAGCCCGGAGATGAAGGCCTGCGGATCCTGATTGTTGATCGCGGCGGCGGACGCCGGCGTCGCCAGCGCGATCGGGGCGGCAAGACCGGCCAGCGCGATCGTCGCGGCGGTGAACGGGATACGCATCGAAATCATTCTTCTGTCGCTCCGGATTTGGTTCTGCCGCGGCTTTCGCCCCGGATCGGTGAACCGGGCTTGAATATCAGTGATTCTTGACGGCGTTGACCGCGGCGCTGCCGGCGGCGCCCGCCGATCGGGTGGCGGCTTCGAACAGCTTACCCACCTGCTGGGACGCCGCATCCTTGTTGATGCCGAGGTCGTCCAGAGTTTCGCGCCCGGCTTCCTTGGCGGCGGCGATCGCCACGCGCGCGGCTTCGTTGAGCTTGCCGCCGACCGGCGCCAGCGCCGCCTTCTCGCGCTCACCGCGCGGCAGGAGCGCGCCCACAACCGCGCCGATCGCGATGCCGGCGACAAGCGCCGCGACGGGATTGTCCTCGATCCCCTGGATCGTCGCCGATTTCGCCTCGGATGCCTTCTCCCGCGCGCTTTCCAGCGCTTCGGACGCGGCGACGCGGGTATTGTGCGCCCGTTCGCGCAGCTGATCCTTGGCCTCGCTCAGCTTCTCGCTGGCATAGGCGCCCGCCCGTTCGGCGCTGTCCTTCACGCTGTTGCTCATCGCTCGTCTCCTCGTTCCGCCGGGCGGGCCGGCGCGATTGGGTCAGTCTTCGCCAGAACCGTTCGGGGCGGCGGCGGTTTCCTCGTCCGTCCCCGCTTCGTCTCGTTTCGCCAGCAGGTGCATGATGCCCCGCACGATGGGCTTGCGGGCAAGGAACAGCGCGACGCCGCCGGCGATGGCGGCAGTGCGCGCCGGCTTCTCCTTCGCGGCCGCCAGCGCCTCGGCCGCCAGCTCCTCGCCATGCTCGCGCAATTCGTCCCATGCCTCGCGCGCCAACGCCTTTGGATTGAGCCTTGCCTGGATCTCGCCCAGCGTGCTGCCGAGCCGCGCGCGGGCGGCGGCGGCGCGGGCGCGCGCATTGGCGATATCCGCTTCGTCGCCGATCACCGGTCCCGCTCCGCTTGCGTCGGCTCATCCTCTTCCGGCGGCGCGACCGTCGGCAGGCGCTTCAACCCCTCGCGCACCAGCAGGCCGGCGACGAGGAAACCGGCGAGCCCCGCGACGATCCCGCCGCCCACCGGGCCGATGAAGCGCGCGAGGCCGATCGCGAAGCCGATCATCAGCGCGCTGGCGGAGCCGAGGGCGATGAGCACGCCGGCCAGCATCAGCGCCACCGCCAGCCTTGCGGCCAGCGCGCGGCGGATGGCGAGCCGGCGATAGACCGCCAGCTCGGCGCGGATCAGCTCCCCCCCCTGATCGACGGCGCGATTGAAGAGCTCGCCGATCGAAGTGCCTGGTTCCTTCGCCCCCGCCATCGCGATGCTCAGGCCGATTTGTCCTGCCCGCCATCCTTGCCGGCCCTCACCAGCCGGGCGAGGACGAAGCCGACGGCAACGGCGGCGCCGATCGCGAGCGCCGGGGATTTGCGGACGACGGTGCGGGCATCCTCGAGCAACTCGTCCACATCCTTGGAGCGCAGCGATGTCGCGACGTTGGATACGGCGGAGGCCGCCTTGCGGGCATAATCGCCATATTGCGCGCCGACCTTGTCGTCGATGGTGCTGGCCGCGTCGTCCATCAGGCGGGTGACGCTATCCAGCCCCTCGACGGCCTTCTCCTTGCCGATCGCGGCATAATCGCGGGCCTTGCCGGTGGCCTGCTCCTTGAAGTCGCTCGCCTGCTCGCCGACCTTTTCCTTCGCCGCGGCAAAGGCTTCACGCGCCTTCGATCCGGTGGGATTGATATCGATCTCGGCGGCGTTGGGCGTGGCCAGCTGGTTCGGCTTTTCGGTGGAATCCGGGGTCGTGGGCATGTGCGTCTCCGTCGAAAGCGTTTCGCTGTCCGCTTCTCCAACATCCGCCCCTGCCCGGATGTTCCGCCGCGAAACCATTCGCTACACGGCCGGCGAAGCGTTGCCTATCGCTCCTCCTGCGGATAGAGCGCGGGCCATCCAGCGTCCAGAAAAAGGTGCGATTCCGAAATGACTGCGATCATCGACGTCCACGCCCGGCAGATCATCGACAGCCGGGGCAATCCCACCGTCGAGGTTGACGTGACGCTGGAGGACGGCAGCTTCGGCCGCGCCGCCGTGCCGTCGGGCGCCTCCACCGGCGCGCACGAGGCCGTCGAGAAGCGGGACGGCGACAAGAGCCGCTGGCAGGGCAAGGGCGTGAGCGCCGCGATCGACGCGGTGAACGGCGAGATCGCCGAGGCCGTGACCGGCATCGACGCCGAGGACCAGCAGGAAATCGACGCGGTGATGATCGATCTCGACGGCACGCCCAACAAGGGCCGGCTGGGCGCGAACGCGATCCTGGGCGTCAGCCTTGCCGTGGCGAAGGCCGCTGCCGATGCGCGCGGCCTGCCGCTCTATCGCTATGTCGGCGGCACCGCCGCCCATGTGCTGCCGGTGCCGATGATGAACATCATCAACGGCGGCGTCCATGCCGATAATCCGATCGATTTCCAGGAATTCATGATCATGCCGGTCGGCGCGGAAAGCCTGGCCGAGGCGCTGCGCTGCGGATCGGAAATCTTCCACACGCTGAAGAAGGCGCTGCACGACAAGGGCCTGGCGACGGCGGTGGGCGACGAAGGCGGCTTCGCGCCGAACCTCGCCTCCGCGCCGGCCGCGCTCGACTTCATCATGGCGAGCATCGAGAAGGCCGGATACAAGCCGGGTGATGATGTGGTCCTGGCGCTCGACTGCGCGGCGACCGAATTCTTCAAGAACGGCGTCTATGATTTCGAGGGCGAAGGCGTGAAGCGCTCGCCCGCCGAAATGGCCGATTACCTCGCCGATCTCTGCGCCCGCTACCCGATCAAGTCGATCGAGGACGGCATGGGCGAGGATGATTTCGAAGGCTGGAAGATCCTGACCGACAAGATCGGCGACAAGGTGCAGCTCGTCGGCGACGACCTGTTCGTCACCAACCCGGAACGCCTGCGCCAGGGCATCAGGGACGGCCTCGCCAATTCGCTGCTGGTGAAGGTGAACCAGATCGGCACGCTGTCCGAAACGCTGGAGGCCGTCTCCACCGCGCAGCGCGTCGGCTACACCGCCGTCATGTCGCACCGCTCGGGCGAGACCGAGGACGCGACCATCGCCGACCTCGCCGTCGCCACCAATTGCGGACAGATCAAGACCGGGTCGATGGCCCGTTCGGACCGGCTGGCCAAATATAACCAGCTGCTCCGCATCGAGGAGGAACTGGGCTTCGTCTCGCGCTACGCGGGCCGCTCGATCTTCCAAGGCTGAGCCGCTATTTTGCACCTTGATGCTCTGATGTTAAGCGAGGGCATCAAGGTGCAAAGACAATATTGCCGTCAGCGCTTGCCTGTAAAATGACCCAAATAATATAATCCACTGGATTTCTGTGAAAACTCGAATACGGCCGCCATTTCGGCGCGGTCGGGGCCGTATAGTTTCCCTCGAAAAGTGCCCTGGAAATCATTCTCGGCATCGAACAGGCGACCGCGAATTTCGTTCGTTGTGCTATCGAAGTTGCCGCTCACCTGGAGCATGGCAACGGGTTTCACCGTATTTTCTTCAGATATTGCGAGTGGTACCGAGCCGCTTACGGGGGCATCGGTCTTTGACGGTGTTATGGACCAACTTGCTGGCCCAGGTTGGAGCATGATCGTTGCGCCATTGCTGGCGCTGAATACCACGGGATAGCCATCATATCCCAAGAAATTTGGAATACTGCCGCCGGATTTCGACGGCTTTCCAAAAAAAGCCATGGCAAATCGATATGCCGGAACCTCTTGGCCATTCCAAATTTGCTTTCCGATTGGCCACCGCCCAATGACGTCCGTCACGTATCGTGTCCGAATCTGGTCGTGGAAACCGATAAGCAGATACTCTTCGGAGCGATTATATTGACGAGATGGTGTGCTTACGAAGCGCTCCGCCCCTACAAAGAAAAGGGAGCGACCTTCAATTGATAGTTCGATTTGTTCTGGGGAATTTTTATAAGACAAATTTGCGGATTTCGAATCATTCGTTAGGTTTGAGGCAATTATATAATCTACTTCATCGACTCTAAAGCGTGTGAACGCATAGCCAAGGTCGGATGCGAACGAAAAATCCTGAGCATAATCTGTCGGTGACGGATATGTATCCACTATGGGTGTGGGCGTGGGCGTGGGCGTTGTAGTGCTATCGCTATCTCCGCCCCCGCAGGATGATAGGAAAAGCGCACATGCCGGCATCGCTGTAAGTAAAATCTGTCGTATGGAACTTAAGGAATCCATGCGTGACCCCCCCCCGAGCTGATTAAAATACAAGGCTCTCGGCGTTGACTGTAAGAGAGTCAACCTTCGCCGGGGGGCGTGCATGGGGTGGCGACTTCATAGGGTAAAAATAGCCGCTCCGCCGATTCAGGCTTGCCTTGGCGGCGTGTTAGTGATTCCTGATTCGGGTGATACGCAAGCGCTCTCCCTTCCGCCTTCTCGCCACCGCCGCCGCGCCGACGCTGGCGGTGCTGGTGATGCTGATGTTCGCCGGCTATGCGGTGCTCGGTTCGAACGGCCTGCTGGCGCGTGGCGAATATCATAAGCAGCTGGCCGACGCGAAGGTGAAGCTCGCCCAGGTGGAGGCCGAGAAGCAGCGGCTGCTGAATCGCAAGCGCCTGCTTTCCCATGGCGATCCCGATCTGGCCGACGAGCTTACCCGCGGCGCGACCGACATGGTCGGCCAGGACGAATATGTCATCGTGACGAAGTGATGCTCCGCTGGCGGCGGGCGCCTTCTCCGCGCCCGTTTCGGACTCGTTTTCGTTAGATCGTTACGCCTTTCCCGGTCGTCGTGACGGAATCTTTCCCAACGCTGTCATGGCGTTCGAAACCCCCGAGTGCCGTTGCGGAATCGGGTGTTCGCGGCCTATAGACGGCCCGACATCCGTATCTCTCCACAGGAGCGTTCCAGCTTGGCCAAAGCAGCACAGCCGCGAACCCGCAAGGCGCCCGCCGCCGCGCGGAAGCCGGCGGCATCCGCCGCCCCCGCATCCAACCGCGAGCGCCCGGCCGAACCCGTGCGCTACAAGGCCTCCAAGCAGGAGATGCTGGATTTCTACCGGCAGATGCTGCTGATCCGCCGGTTCGAGGAAAGGGCCGGCCAGCTTTACGGCCTGGGGCTGATAGGCGGCTTCTGCCACCTCTATATCGGCCAGGAAGCGGTGGCCGTGGGCCTGCAATCGGCGTTGACGGTGGGCAAGGACAGCGTCATCACCGGCTATCGCGATCATGGCCACATGCTGGCCTATGGCATCGATCCCAAGGTGATCATGGCGGAGCTGACCGGCCGCGAAGCCGGCATCTCGCGCGGCAAGGGCGGCTCGATGCACATGTTCTCGGTGGAGCATGGCTTCTACGGCGGCCACGGCATCGTCGGCGCGCAGGTGTCGCTGGGCACCGGCCTCGCCTTCAAGCACAAATATGCCGGCGACGGCGGCGTGTGCCTGGCCTATTTCGGCGACGGCGCGGCCAACCAGGGCCAGGTCTATGAGAGCTTCAACATGGCGGAGCTGTGGAAGCTGCCGATCATCTTCGTGATCGAGAACAACCAATATGCCATGGGCACCAGCGTGAACCGCGCTTCGGCGGAGGACCAGCTCTACCGCCGGGGCGAGAGCTTCCGCATCCCCGGCATCCAGGTGGACGGCATGGACGTGCTCGCGGTGCGCGGCGCGGCCGAGGAAGCGTTGGAATGGGTGCGCGGCGGCAAGGGGCCGATCCTGCTCGAGCTCAAGACCTATCGCTATCGCGGCCATTCCATGTCGGACCCGGCCAAATATCGCTCGCGCGAGGAAGTGCAGGCGGTGCGCGACAAATCCGACCCGATCGAGCATCTGAAGCGCGAGCTGGAAGCGGCCGGCGTTTCCGAGGACGAGCTGAAGCAGCTTGAGAAGGACATCCGCAAGACCGTGCAGGATGCTGCCGACTTCGCCGAGCAGGCGCCCGAGCCCGAGCTTTCCGAACTTTATACCGACGTGCTGGTGGGACAGTATTGATGGCGATTGAACTGAAGATGCCGGCGCTTTCCCCCACCATGGAGGAAGGGACGCTTGCCAAGTGGCTCGTCAAGGAAGGCGATGTCGTCAAGTCCGGCGACATCCTGGCCGAGATCGAGACCGACAAGGCGACGATGGAGTTCGAGGCGGTCGACGAGGGCACGATCGCGAAGATCGTCATCCCCGAGGGCACCGATGGCGTGAAGGTGGGCGAGGTGATCGCGCTGATCGCCGGCGAGGGCGAGGATGCCTCCGCCGTCGAGGCCGCGCCGGCCAAGGCGCCCGAGCCCGAGGTGGAAGCGCCCAAGGCCGAGGCGGCGCCCGCCGCCGGCGAGGATGGCGGGCCGCGCAAGGCGGATACCGGCACCAGGCAGCTCGCCTCCGAAAAGACGGCCACGGTTTCCGATCCCGATATCCCCGCGGGCACCGAGATGGTGAAGACCACGGTGCGCGAGGCGCTGCGCGACGCCATGGCGGAGGAGATGCGCGCCGACGATCGCGTCTTCGTGATGGGCGAGGAAGTGGCGCAGTATCAGGGCGCCTACAAGGTGACGCAGGGCCTGCTCGACGAGTTCGGCGACAGGCGCGTCATCGACACGCCGATCACCGAATATGGCTTTGCCGGTGTCGGCACCGGTGCGGCGATGGGCGGGCTGAAGCCGATCGTCGAGTTCATGACGTTCAACTTCGCCATGCAGGCGATCGACCACATCATCAACTCGGCCGCCAAGACCAACTATATGTCCGGCGGCCAGATGCGCTGCCCGGTGGTGTTCCGCGGCCCCAACGGCGCCGCCAGCCGCGTCGCCGCGCAGCACAGCCAGAATTACGGCCCCTGGTATGCCAGCGTGCCGGGCCTGATCGTGATCGCGCCCTATGACGCGGCCGATGCCAAGGGCCTGCTCAAGGCGGCGATCCGCTGCCCCGATCCGGTGGTGTTCCTCGAGAACGAGCTGCTCTACGGCCACAGCTTCGAGGTGCCGAAGCTCGACGATTATGTGCTGCCGATCGGCAAGGCGCGCATCGTGCGCGAGGGCCGGGACGTGACGATCGTCAGCTATTCGATCGGCGTGGGCGTCGCGCTCGACGCGGCGGAGAAGCTGGCGGCCGAGGGCATCGACGCCGAAGTGATCGACCTGCGCACGCTGCGCCCGCTCGACAAGGCGACGGTGCTGAAGTCGCTCGCCAAGACCAACCGGATGGTGGTGGTCGAGGAAGGCTGGCCGGTCTGCTCGATCGCGTCGGAAATCGCGGCGATCGCGATGGAGGACGGCTTCGACGATCTCGACGCGCCGGTGCTGCGCGTGACCAACGAGGACGTGCCGCTGCCTTATGCGGCGAACCTCGAAAAGGCCGCGCTGATCAAGGCCGACGATGTCGTGGCGGCGGTCAAGAAGGTCACCTACCGCTAAGCGATCTTCGGACGGTAAGGAAAAGGGGGGGGCACCCGGCGTGCCCCTCCCCTTTTTCGTATCCGGGCTGGTTGGTCCGGGCTGCGTGTGGACAAATCGATGGCCGCTACCCGCGATCTTCATCGGATGGCGGCCGCCCGGACATACCGCCAAAAACCGTCATTCCCGCGCAGGCGGGAATCCATTGTGTCGGGCGCCATCGACTCTATCGAGCCAACCGCATCCATGGATTCCCGCCTGCGCGGGAATGACGGGTGGGGAAGGGCGGCGAAATATCTGCTTCCCCGGCCTTCCAGTCTTAGGCGGGGTGGGGCACTTCGAGGCCCAGCGGTCGCCCCCGCCGGGAACTCACCTGCCCTCAGCCCTGATCCTCATAGGCGAGCTGCAGGATGCCCCAGTGGCGGCCGGCGACATGGATCGATGCGATCACCTGCTTCAGCAGCATCACGCCGCCGCCGGCCACCGGCCGGCGATAGGCCTTGAGCCAGAAGGGCTCGGTGAGCCGGCACTGGATGCGCTGGTCCTCATAATCGAAGAACACCTGATGGCGGCTGTGCTCCGCGTTCCAGATGGGGTCGTCGCGGCGGGGCAGCGAGCGTTCGGGCATCTGGACCGCGCCGAAGGTGTTGCGATCGGTGAGCGACATGCCGAAGAAGCCCGGAAGCGCGCGCGCCTTTTCCTGATGCGGGCGGGCGGCCGCGACGATCAGGTCGGTCGCGGGATGCTGATATTGCTTCGGGTCGGTGCCGGGGATCGGCTCATAATGATCGGAGAAGAACGCTTCGGCCGAGATGCGCCCGTTGCGGATATCGGCTTCGAGCGCCGCGACGATGGTGCCGGCCGCATCCAGCGCGAAGCGGACATAGGGGCTGTCCGGTATCTCGACCCCGGTTTCGGCCATGTGCTGCAGCAGCACGTTGGTATCGTCGCTGACATGGCTGAGGCGATCGCTGAGCCGCACGAGATCGGCGGCATTGGCGCTGGAGGTGCTGGTGAGCGCATCGAGGCCGGTGCGGATGCCGGATACCGAACCGACGATCGATTCGAGGCTGCCGGCCACCGCGTCGCTATTGTCGGAAAGGCCGCGCATCAGCGTGGCGAGGCTGCTGACCAGCGTCTCGATCTCGCGCGTGCCTTCGTGCGCGGAGCGGGCCTTGTCCACGCCCGTGCCGATCCGCGCCAGCATGGCCTGCGCCTCGGCGGTGAGCGCGCCGATCGATTCGTTGATCTTGGCGGTGGCGGCGGCGGTTTCCTGGGCGAGCTTCTTCACCTCGCTCGCCACCACGGCGAAACCGCGCCCGGCATCGCCGGCGCGCGCCGCCTCGATCGTGGCGTTGAGCGCCAGGAGGTTGGTCTGGCCGGCAATCTCGCTGATCGCCTCCGTCACGCTGGCGACGGTCGCCAGCGCCGCGTTGAAGCTGCCCAGCCCCGCATGGATCTGGCTGACCTGCTCGATCAGGTCGACGACATTGTCGGTGGCGGCATCCAGCCGCGCGCTGGAATCGGCGATCACGTCGCGGGCGGCCGAGGCCTTTTCCTTGGCGTCGCGCGCCGTGAGCGACACGGCCGAGCGATCGCGCTCCAGCCGATCGGCATCCGCGCCGATCCGTTCCACCGTATTGGCCTGTTCCGTAACCCGTTCGGCAAGCGCCGCGATATCCGCCTGGAGATCGAGCGTCCTTATCCCAAGGTCGCCCGACAGCTTCGCCGCCTTCACGACCGTCTGTGCAATCTGCATCCGGCTATCCCCGTTCAATATACGGAGAATATGCGGGAGATGCCTAACAAGCGGTCAACGCTTCCCCGCGCGCCGCCCGGCGGGCTTGAGCCGATAGCGGCGCGCGCCCAGCGTTTCGGCGAGCAGGGCGGTGATCGCCGCCTCGTCGCGTTTCAGCCGGCCGCGATGCAGCAGCGACAGGCCGATCACGATCGCCATCATGCCGAGCGGCGCGGCCATCAGCAGCGCCCGCACCAGCGGCGTCACCATGCTCGTCCAGCCGATATAGATGGAGAACAGAACCATCGAGGCGAACCAGCCGATCATGTAGCGGCTGGTGTCGGTCGGCACGCGGAAGCGGCCGCGTATCTGGGTGTTGGCGCCGTCGCGATAGAGGCGGGCGTGGAGCGCGAACTCGCTGTCGGCGCGCCGGTTGCGGTGGCGGCAGGCGATATGGAGCACATCGCGGCCGACGCTGCCGGCGAAGACCATGTCCGGCCCGCCATCGGTGAAGGCCACGTCGCCGCCGGCCACGAGCAGCGGCGCCAGCCGGTCCACGCATTCTTCCGGCGAAAGCGGCACGCGATAGCGCGCATCGCGGCCGGTGAGTTCCGGGATCATGCGGGGCGGTTCACCTGTCGCCTTCCTCCGCGCGATAGCTGCATCCCGCGAAGGTGGCGCCGGGATGGGACGGGAAGGCGGTGACGATCATCACCCGTTTATAGGTATAGGACATGCCGAGATCGGCATCATGCTCCACCCGGCGATCGACGAGCTTCTCCCCGAAGAAGCGCGTGTCGTCCGGGATCGTGTTGGCGATGCCGACCTCGCCGGCGATCGTGGCGGGGGCGACTTCCGGCAGCATCGCCAGCACGGCGGTGCCGGCAAAGCCGATCCGGTCGGTGGTGCGGCCGAAGGCGGCGATGGGGGCGGGCAGGCGGAATTCGACGATGGTGGGCTCGCCGCCGTCCACCCGCGCCCAGCCGCGCGATGCGCCGCCATTGTCCGGCCCCGTCGCCCAGGCGACAAAGCCGTTGAACTGGCGGGCATCGAGCCTGCAGGCGACGACATCCTCCACCCGCACCGCCGATGGATTGAAATCCGGGGCACCGGCCGCGCCGGGGGCGGCAGCCAGCAGCAGTGCGGGGAGGAGGGTGATCGTCATGCGGTTTCGAGCAGCCTTTCCCTGGCGATCTTCTCCCGCCAGACGAGCGGAGCCATATGGTGCACGTTCTGGCCGGTGGAATCTACCGCCACCGTCACCGGCATGTCCTGAACGTCGAACTCGTAGATCGCCTCCATGCCGAGGTCCTCGAAACCGACCACGCGGGCGCCCTTGATCGCGCGGGCGACCAGATAGGCGGCGCCGCCCACCGCCATCAGATAGGCGGCCTTGTGCTTCCTGATCGATTCCACGGCCGCGGGGCCGCGCTCCGCCTTGCCGACCATGGCGATCAGCCCGGTCTGCTCCAGCATCATGTCGGTGAACTTGTCCATGCGGGTGGCGGTGGTGGGGCCGGCGGGGCCGACCACCTCGTCGCGCACCGGATCGACCGGGCCGACATAATAGATCACCCGGCCCTTGAAGCTGACGGGCAGCTCCTCGCCCTTGGCCAGCATGTCCTGGATGCGCTTGTGGGCGGCGTCGCGGCCGGTGAGCATCTTGCCGTTCAGGAGCAGGCGGTCGCCCGGCTTCCAGCTCGCCACGATTTCCGGCGTCAGCGTATCGAGGTCGACCTTGATCGCCTCCTTGCTCGGCGTCCATTCCACCTTGGGCCATTCGTCCAGGCTCGGCGGATCGAGATAGACGGGGCCGGAACCGTCGAGGGTGAAGTGGGCGTGGCGGGTGGCCGCGCAGTTGGGGATCATCGCCACCGGCTTGGAAGCCGCGTGGGTCGGATAATCCATGATCTTCACGTCGAGGATGGTGGCGAGCCCGCCCAGCCCCTGCGCGCCGATGCCGAGCGCGTTCACCTTGTCGAAGATCTCGATGCGCAGTCGCTCGATATCGTTCTGGGGGCCGCGCTGCTTGAGCTGGGCCATGTCGATGTGGCCCATCAGCGATTCCTTGGCCAGGCTCATCGCCTTTTCGGCCGTGCCGCCGATGCCGATGCCCAGCATGCCCGGCGGGCACCAGCCGGCGCCCATCTGCGGCACCATCTCCAGCACCCAGTCGACGATGGAATCGCTGGGGTTCAGCATCTTGAACTTGGACTTGTTCTCGCTGCCGCCGCCCTTGGCCGCGACGTCGATATGCACCTTGGCGCCCGGCACCATCTCCACGTTCATCACGCAGGGCGTGTTGTCCTTGGTGTTGACGCGGCCGAAGGCGGGGTCCTTCAGGATCGAGGCGCGCAGCCGGTTCTCCGGGTTCAGATAGGCGCGGCGCACGCCTTCATCGACGACCTCCTGGAGCGACTTGTCGCTGTCCAGCATGCATTGCTGGCCCCATTTGACGAAGACGGTGACGATGCCGGTATCCTGGCAGATCGGGCGGTGGCCCTCCGCGCACATGCGGCTGTTGGTCAGGATCTGGGCGATGGCGTCCTTCGCGGCCGGCCCCTGCTCGGCCTCATAGGCATCCCCCAGCGCGCGGATATAATCCATCGGGTGGTAGTAGCTGATATATTGGAGCGCGTCGGCGACGCTCTCGATCAGGTCGGCTTCCTTGATGATGACGGTCATGGGCTCCCTCTACGGGTGGGACGTGGCGCGAAACATCGGGCGCGATCCCACGCGGGAATCGCGTCGTTCGGGGGTGGCCTTACGCGTTTCGCGCACCCATTCCAACCGGCGGTCCCCGGTTGATGGCCCGCTATGTGGGCCGACCCGCTATGCGGGCAGCGGCTTGCCGTGCCGGAGCGCCCCGCCGATGAGGCCGAATCCGGCGATCATCATCGCCCATGTCGCCGGTTCCGGCACCAGCGGCGGCGCGGGTGGAGATCGCGCCGACCGCGTCGATGTCGGCGCCGACGGTGGCGCCTGTCGTGCCGCCATTATTGGCCGCGTCCGTCAGGCGGATATAGGCGAAGGCGGAGGAGGAGCCGTAGCCGAACGCATCGATATCGATGCCCCGCGTCGATCCGCCGATGGCGCCGACCGAGAGCCAGTCGATGCCGTTGACGCTGATATCGACGATCGTGCCTTCGACATCGGGGCCGACCTCGAAGATCCACAGATCGTCCGCATCGGAATCGCTGCCGGTCAGCAGATTATCGACGAAGCGGAGCACGATCCGCCCGCCCACGCCCAGCGAGACGAAGGAGCAGGCATCCTGCGACGCGCAGGAATTCACCCCGTTATAATCGGGCACGCCGAGCGCGTTGGCGGCGCCCTGGTGCGGCGCTGTCGGCGCATTGCCCTCCAGGCCGGGCTGGTAGGAGACCACGGCATCGGCGAAGGAAAGGGCGCCCTGCGGGAATTCGACTCCGCCGATGATCTCCGCCCTGGCGCCGGCCGCGCTCATGCCGAGCGTCAGGACAGCCACGCCGGACAGGAATATCCGCTTGGGAAAGCTGCTCATTTCGAACCCCTCCTCCATAGCCGCCGCCGGGGCGTGCCGGCGGGGCATCGTTGAGCGATCCGAAAGGCGTTCGAGCCCCTGTTATCGGGCGAAGCGTGGTCCCGATGGCGTCATGCTGTCAATGCGCGGCCCATAAGGGGTAGGGGCCGGATCGGCATCTTTCCTCCGCCGCCCCGACCCGTTCCGGGCATGCCCTATCGTTCCACCAGCCGGGTGTAGAGGTGCCAGGTGGCATAGCCGAGCACCGGCAGCACCACCGCCAGACCCACGAACAGGGGGATGCAGCCGATCACCAGCAGCGCCGCGACGATCAGGCCCCATGTGCCGATCGCGACCGGATTCAGGGTGGCGGCCTTGAAGGAGGTGGCGATGGCGGTGCCGACATGGACGGGCCGGTCCACCAGCATCGGGAAGGTGACGACGCTGCTGGCCAGTGCGATCACCGCGAAACCGAGGCCGACGAGGTTGCCGAAGATGATGAGCCGCCAGCCTTCGTTGGTGGTGAAAAGCTGTTCGAGGAAAGCCGATATGGTGAGGCCCTGGCTGAGGCCGAAGGCGCCCTGGTAGAGCCGCCAGGCGGTGCCGACCCAGGCGACGAACAGCAGCGCCAGCGTGAGGGTGGCGAGCAGCAGCTCGCGCCCGCGCGGGCCGCTCCACGGATCGAAGAAATGGGTCCAGCCTGATTCCAGCCCCTGCTCGCGCCGGCGGGCAAGCTCGTAGAAGCCCGAGGCGACCGTCGGCCCCAGCAGCGACAGGCCGGCGACCAGCGGGAAGAGCAGGGGGATAAGCTCCCCGTTCAGCGCGAACCAGGCCGCGACGAACCCCACCAGCGGATAGATGAAGCCGACCAGCAGGATATCGCCCCGCTTCTCCCGGAAATCGTGCCAGCCCTCGGCGAGCGCCCAGCGCAGATCGGCCATGCCGATCCTGCGGACGTCGGGGATTCTCGTCTCTTCGGAAACGGGTGTGATCGCGACCATGGCGGCCCTCCTGATGGCGGGACGGGCTGCGCCCTTCCCTCGAGCGGCAATTGGATCAGCAAACGGACCGGCGGCCGGCGACCCGAGGCAGGCCGGAGGTCGATCCCGATCCTACGCCTGCCGGCGCCACGCGGGAAGCCGAAATTGCCCGAGGCCGGGCGCCCGCCGATTGCGGCCGCACCGGCCCTTTCGGGAATATTTTTTTGTTCCTCTTTCATTCTCTTGCGGCGGCGCGGAGTGCAGGAAAATCCGCGCGTCGCAGGCCATTTTTCCGCCGGCGGGTGCGACGAACCGAATCGGAGCGGCGATGAGCCGTGGAGGCGCCAAGCGAATTTACATCTTGCGTCCGGACGGGGATCGGGCACTATGGATAGTGGTCGTGCCAGGGGGCTGGCCCCAAGAGATTGTTAAACCCGTGCCGTACCCTATATTTGCGGAACGGCTGTTTGCGTCTCTTTGACGTGGGATCGCGGCGGAAAGCCGGTCCCCTTCCGCTCCCCGGCATGCTAGGCTTAGGGAGCGTGGCTTCCCGGCCGAACATTCTGGGAACGATCGGGCCGCAAAGGCCCGTCCGGCACCCCGGATGGCCATGATTTTTACGACGGATAACCGGGCAAGGGCGACGCGACGATGGACCTTTCAGGCAGCAACAACGAAGCGGGCGCGAGCGACGTGGCCACCACCCTCGAAGCGACCAGGGCCGAAGCCGGGACGGACAGCCCGCACGGCGTGCTCAAGCGGCCCTATCCGGTCGAGGTCGATCACGGGCGTGACGCGCTCCTCACGGATTTCGGCAAGGAGACGCTGAAGGACCGTTACCTGCTGCCGGGCGAAAGCTATCAGGACCTGTTCGTCCGCGTGGCCTCGGCCTATGCCGACGATGCCGCGCACGCCCAGCGCCTCTACGACTATATCTCGAAGCTGTGGTTCATGCCGGCCACGCCGGTGCTCTCCAACGGCGGCACCGGGCGGGGGCTGCCCATCTCCTGCTATCTGAACTCGGTGGATGACAGCCTTCAGGCGATCACCGAGATCTGGAACGAGAATGTCTGGCTCGCCTCGCGCGGCGGCGGCATCGGCACCTATTGGGGCAATGTCCGCGGCATCGGCGAACCGGTCGGCTTGAACGGCAAGACCAGCGGCATCATCCCCTTCGTCCGGGTGATGGACAGCCTGACGCTGGCGATCTCGCAGGGCTCGCTGCGTCGCGGCTCAGCCGCCTGCTATCTCGATATCTCGCACCCGGAGATCGAGGAGTTCCTCGAAATCCGCAAGCCCAGCGGGGATTTCAACCGCAAGGCCCTGAACCTCCACCACGGCGTGCTTCTGACCGACGCCTTCATGGAAGCGGTGCGCGACGGCCGCGAATGGGAACTGACCAGCCCCAAGGACGGCAGCGTCCGCGGCAAGGTCGATGCGCGTTCCCTCTTCCAGAAGCTGGTCGAAACCCGGCTGGCGACGGGCGAGCCCTATATCGTCTTCGCCGATACGGTGAACCGGGCGATGCCGAAGCATCATCGCGAACTGGGCCTGAAGGTTTCGACCTCCAACCTCTGCTCCGAAATCACCCTGCCCACCGGCCGCGACCATCTCGGCAACGATCGCACCGCCGTCTGCTGCCTGTCCTCGCTCAACCTCGAGACGTGGGACGAGTGGAACGGCGACAAGCAGTTCATCGAGGACGTGATGCGCTTCCTCGACAATGTGCTGACCGACTATATCGATCGCGCCCCCCCGGAGATGGCGCGCGCCAAATATTCGGCGATGCGCGAACGTTCCGTGGGCCTAGGCGTGATGGGTTTCCACAGCTTCCTCCAGGCGCGCGGCCTACCCTTCGAAGGGGCGATGGCCAAGAGCTGGAACCTGCGCATGTTCAAGCATATCGCCGCCAAGGCGCAGGAAGCGTCGATGCTGCTCGCTTCCGAACGCGGCGCCTGCCCGGATGCCGAGGATCGCGGCGTGATGGAGCGTTTCTCCTGCAAGATGGCGATCGCGCCGACCGCGTCGATCAGCATCATCTGCGGCGGCACCTCCGCCTGCATCGAGCCGATCCCCGCGAACATCTATACGCATAAGACGCTGTCGGGCAGCTTCTCGATCAAGAACGTCCATCTGCAGAAGCTGCTGCAGGCCAAGTCCAAGGATTCGGACGCGGTGTGGAATTCGATCCTCGAGCAGGGCGGCTCGGTCCAGCATCTCGATTTCCTCAATCAGGAGGAAAAGGACACGTTCAAGACCAGCTTCGAGATCGATCAGCGCTGGCTGCTCGAGCTGGCGGCGGACCGGACGCCCTATATCGATCAGGCGACCTCGCTGAACCTGTTCATTCCCGCCGACGTCGAGAAGTGGGACCTGCTGATGCTGCACTTCCGCGCGTGGGAGCTCGGCATCAAGTCGCTTTATTATCTGCGGTCGAAATCGATCCAGCGCGCGGGCTTTGCCGGCGGCGTGGAGGCGGACAACACGCCCGACCTCAAGAAGATCGAGCTGGCCACGACCACCGACTATGACGAGTGCCTCGCCTGCCAGTGAGGCGAGGCCGCTAGGGCAACCTGGCTGGAGCGACGGCCGGGTTTCGGCGCACCGAGGACCTGCCTGACGGCCGGAATGCCGGGGGAGCGCAGGCATTTCGCCAGCCTCCCTCCGTCCTTCCCGTTTTTCGCGGGAGTGATGGACCGGGCCGGATCCGGCCAGGCAGGCTTTTTCTGCGGAAAGGCACATTGCCGGCCTTCCCGCCATCGCTGACGCAAATCTGAATTTTCCACGCTGTCCGGGCCATGGGCAGTCCACGCCAGGGCCGCCGCTGCCGGCATGCACGAACGGGAAAACGCACCCGCCGCCCCGATTCCGTCGGTGGCGGCGGGTGCGTCTTTGCATGGCTGAAACGTATATATCCGCAAGGCATCGTCTGGTCGGGCATGCCGGGAAACGGGATCGCTCTGTTCGGATCGGATATCGCAAATGACCCAATATCCGGCGGGCCCAGATATTGGAGCCGGCCGATCGCCAGATTGCCACCATGACATTGCCAAATCTCGCGAGGTCGGGTGCCGTTCATCGCAGAGAGTTTGCAGGCGCTTATGCTGCACTGCGAAAGTATAATCCTTCTATTGACTCATATGAGTATTTTTCATCCATATGATTATATGGAGGGGATGCGGTGCTGCGGCTGAAAGAGGTCGAAAAGGCCTATGGCGTTGCCGCGAATCCGATTCCGGTGCTGAAGGGCATTTCCTTCTCGATAGAAAATGGCAGCTTCTGCGCGATCCTGGGGCCTTCGGGATCAGGCAAGAGCACCCTGCTCAACATCATCGGCCTGCTCGATCACCCGGATCGCGGGGAAGTCCTGCTGGGCGATAATGCGGTGAACTTCGCCTCGGCGGAGGAAACGGCGCGGCTGCGCAACCGGCTATTGGGCTTCGTCTTCCAATCCTTCCAGCTGCTGCCCCGCCTCCGCGCCTGGGAGAATGTCGCCCTGCCGCTGCTCTATCGCGGCATTCCCAAGGCGGATCGCCGGCCGAAGGCGCTGGCGCTGCTCGATCGGGTGGGGCTGGGGCACAGGGCCGATCACCTGCCTTCCGAGCTTTCGGGCGGCCAATGCCAGCGGGTCGCCCTGGCACGGGCGCTGATCGGCGATCCCCAGTTGATCCTGGCGGACGAGCCGACCGGCAGCCTCGACAGCGGAACGTCGCTGGAGATGATGGACCTGCTCAAGGATCTCAGCCGCCGGCTGGCGGTGACGATCGTGATGGTCACCCATGATCGCCAGCTGGCCGAACGCTGCGACAGGCGGATCGAGCTGCTCGACGGGCAGGTGATCGCCGATACGGTGGCCATGTGACGCAGCGCGCGCCCGCGACTTCGGGAATTCCGCTGGCCGAGATCATCGGCGAGGCGTTCGCCAATCTGCGGGTGCAGGGGCGGCGATCGGCGCTGGCGCTGCTGGGCATCCTGATCGGCACCGCATCGATCGTGGCGCTGCTCAACATCGGCCATATCGCGCAGCTCGAGACGCTGAAGCTGTTCCGCCATCTGGGCGTGGATACGGTGCAGCTGCAGGCGACGCCCACAGGGGAAATGCCGCCCGGCTTCGATCCGGACGTGGTGGCGCAGCTGCCGGCGCGCGATCCCGATGTGCTGCGCGCCGTTCCCATCATCACCGGCCGCGCCTCGATCAGCGCCGGCCGCCAGACCACCGATGCGGGGATCGTCGGCATGCCCCCGGCCTTCGCGGCGACCGTGGGGCTCGCCCCACGGTTGGGGCGGCTGTTCCGGCCGATCGACAATTGCAGCCCCGTCGCGCTGGTCGGCAAGGGGACAGCGGAGAAACTGTCCGCGCCGGGGGCGGAGCTGCTGCCGGGCGCTGCCATCATCGTCGGCAATTACGGTTTCACGGTGATCGGCATCCTGATGCCGACCGCCCTCGAGGCGATCAATCCCAGCGATTACAACGAATCCGTCATCGTGCCGCTGGCCTGCTCACGCCGTGTGGTGGCGGGTGGCGTGCCCAATATCGTGCTCGCCAAGCTGCGCCCGACGGCGGACCCCGATATCGTGGGGCAGCGGCTGTCGGCGATGCTGGCCAACCCGCGATCGGCGATCCAGGTGATCAGCGCGCGGACCTATATCAAGACGATGAACGCGCAGAAGGCGGTGCATTCGCGCATGCTGGCCGCCGTCGGCGCTATCTCCCTGCTGGTGGGCGGCATCGGCGTGATGAACGTGATGCTGATGGGCGTGATGGAGCGCCGGCGCGAGATCGGGCTGCGCGCGGCCATCGGCGCCACGCCGCGTGACCTGCGGACGATGTTCATCGTCGAATCCGCGACGCTGGCGGTGGCGGGCGGCCTGTTCGGCGCATTGCTGGGCTTGCTGGCGACCTATTTCGTGGCGCGAAGCTCGGGCTGGACCTTCAGCATCGCTTATTATGTGCTGCCGCTGGGGACGGGCGTGGCCGGCCTCGTCGGCCTGATATTCGGCCTCTATCCCGCGATCACCGCGTCCCGCCTGAAGCCGATCGAGGCGCTTCGTGCGGAATAGGGGGCGCATAGCCGGGCAGATCGGGCAAAGCGGGCGGTTCGGCAAGGCTCGGGGCGCTTGGCGGCACCTTCAACTCCCGGGGCGTCGCGCAGCCGGCGGGCAACAGCAGGCACAGGCAAAGGCCGATTCTGGTCCCGATCATCGCCGCCTCCCCTGGTTGCTGATTGCGTGCCTTTGTGGCGCGATCGCCCCGGATCTGGCAAGCGCGCAGAAGATCGCGCCGATCGCGGCGGTAAGATCCCCGCCCGCAAATCCGGTGCCCAGCGGGCAGCCGGTGCCGCTCACTCTCGCCGAAACCGTAGCGCTGGGCCTGCGGGACAACCGGACGATCAAGTCCGCCTATCTCCAGCGCGTGGCGCAGAAGTTCGACCTGTTCGTGGCCGACACGCTGTTCCTGCCCAAGCTGAACCTTTCCGCGGATATCGCCCATCAGCGCGTGGGCGGGACCACCTTCAACACCTCCTCCGTCGGCGCGGCCGGCACCTGGCTGACGCCGATCGGCACGCGCGTGCAATTTTCCTGGGATCGGCGCGACCAGCTCGATTCCGGAAGGACGGGCCATAGCGATACGGCGGCTTTGTCCTTCACCCAGCCGCTGCTGCGCGGGGCGGGGACGAAGGTGAACATGGCGCCGGTGCGGATCGCCCGGCTGCAGGAGGAGATCAACAAGCTGAGCCTGAAATCCACGGTGATCGACACCGTCACCGGCATCATCCAGGCCTATCGCCGCCTGTCGCAGGCGCAGAGCCAGGTGGAGCTTGCGGAACTCTCGCTGGAACGGACGCGCGATCTCCTCGAAACCAACCGGGCGCTGATCGTCGCCGGCAGGATGGCCGCCGCCGATATCGTCCAGACGGAATCCGGCGTCGCCAACCAGGAAGTGGCCGTGCTGCAGGCGCGGCAGCAGCTTGCGAGCGCGCAGCTCGCCTTGCTGCAATTGCTGGCGGTGGACCCCCGCACCAATGTGGTGGCTGCGGACGAACCCGATGCCGAGCAGGCCGATATCGACCTCGATCGCGTGGTCGACCTCGGCCTTTCGTCGCGTGTCGACATATTGGGGCAGCGCCTGGCGCTGGAACAGACGCGGATCGACCTTGCCGTCGCACGGAACAACCGGCTCTGGGATCTTTCGATCGGCGGCTCCGTCTCCCGCCAGCGGGTGGACGATCCGATCCTGGGGCGGCTCGATCCGCCGACCGACCATAATGTGGGCGTACAGCTTTCCATCCCGATCGGGGATTTTTCCTACCGCCAGCGGGAAATCGGCGCGACCACCAGCCTGCGGACGGCGGAGCTGCGCTATCAGGACCTCACCCAATCGGTGGAAACGCAGATCCGCGATGCGGTGCAGACGGTGGAGGCGAGCTGGCAGCAGCTGGTGGCCGCCCGCCGCGCCCGCGCGCTGGCGGCGCGCGCGCTGGAATTGCAGCAGGAAAAGCTCAAGGTCGGCCGGGCATCGAATTTCGAGGTGCTGTCCTTCCAGGCGGACCTGCGCACGGCGGACACGCAGGAGCTCGCGGCCCGCATCGGATATCTGAACGCATTGACGAGCCTGGATCAGCAAATCGGGAACACGTTGGAAACATGGCGCATATCCCTGAACGATTGAAGCGGATGGACCGGCGGTCCCTCGGCTGGCTGGTCGTCGCGGCCGGCGGCCTTTTCGTGCTGGCCCTGTGGTGGCGGTCCCCCGGACAGCCGGAGGCGGGCGGCGAGACTACCGAGCAGACGATGGTCGTCCAGCCGCGCCCCTTCACCGCGTCGATCAGTTTCGCGGGCACGATCAAGGCGGGCGAGGGCACGGGCATCGTCGCCCCGTTCGACGGGACGGTGAAGGAAATGGGGTTCGCCTACGGCAATCCCGTGGCGCCCGGCCAGATGCTCGCCGTGCTCGACGTTTCGGAGCTGGAGCAGAGCCGCAATGAGGCGGAAAGCGCCTATCTGAAGGCGATGCAGGCCGCGCGGGACATGGAGGGATGGGCCAGCGGCCCGGAGGTCTCGCGGGCGCGACGCGCGGTGGAAAGCGCCCGGTTCGATCTGGCCGATACGGAACGAAAGCTGGCGGAAACCAAGACGCTGCTGGATCGCGGGCTGGTGGCGCGTACCGAATATGACGGCATGCTCCAGCAACTGCGCACGCAACGCACTGCTGTGGCCACGGCGAACGAGGATATGCGGGTGGCTTTGGAACGCGGCAATGGCCCCAATCGGCGCGTGGCGATGCTTGAGCTTGCAAACGCGCGCGCGCGCCTCGCGGTGCTCAATGCACAATTTACGGGAGCAGTGATCCGCGCGAAAGATGCGGGTATCATGGTACGCCCGCCTGCAAATAAGCTGGCTGTGGCCGCGGAAAATGATGTCCATGTAGGTGCCCGCGTTTCGCGCGGCCAGCTTATTGGCGTAAACGCCCGTGCGGGTGATCTTATTGTCACTTTCAACATCGAAGAAGCCGATGTCGCCTTGCTCAGGCTGGGACAACGGTTGATGGTAACTGGTGCAGGCTTTGCGGGGTTGGCGCTACCGGGAAAGATTGATGCAATTGCTGGGGAAGCCAGCAATCCTGGTGGCGTCGCGACACCTGGAAAGGCAATATTTACCGCTACAGCTAGCCTCGATCCGCTGGCGCCTGATCAGGCGGCTCGGGTCAGAGTCGGCATGACTGCCAATATCGCGGTAATGACCTATAATGCGGCTGCCGCATTGGTGGTTCCCCCTTCGGCGGTGCGGGGCGCGGTGCCAGATGCCTTCATTTTGGTGCGCAATCAACGTACAGGCAAGGATAGTCTGGCCAAGGTGCAGATCGGGCAGGTCGGACCGGATGGCGTGGAGATTGTGTCGGGGCTGAAGCCTGGGGATACTATAGTGTGGGAGGACGCACAGTCATTTCCATCGCAATAATTTGTATTAACTCATTAATTTTCATCAACAGTACTATTGTAGGGTCACTTTGAACCTAAAAATATAAAAAGACGCCCAAGCTCCGTTGGGGGCTTGGGCGTTCAGGGAGGAAGTTAACTATATTGGATGAATTACGGAGTCGCGTCGATATCAAATTCACCCGCTGCCGCCGTCAGCGTTCCAGAGAAGGTGCAGGCACCGACGGTTTGATTGAGGAACGTAACTCGCGCGTTCGGGGGCGGAGGCGAGCCCGGATGGGTGTAAGTGCCGCTGATCGATCCCGCGCAGGTGATCAGGCCGCCAATCGCCGTTGCGTTGATGCCGCTGATCGTAACCGTCGTCGGAGAGACCGAAATGGTGGGCGTCCCGTGCAGGGTGGCAAGGGAACATCCGGTCCCACCGCTCATCGAAAAGCTGCGCAGATTAACGGTATGTCCATGCGATGGATCCGTGGAGAGCGAATGGCTGAAGGTGGTATGGCCATCTCCAGCCATTTCCGGGACGTCATAAACCGCCGTAACGGTGCAGGTGGTGGATACGCCCAAAATCGTCGTTGTAATCGGGCCGCTCAAGACCATGCTATTGCCCGCTTTGCGGATCGTAACGGCATTTGCCGTGCTGCTCATGCCTGCCATAATAAGAGCGGCTGAACAGATAAGTGATAGCTTCTTCATGTATTGTCTCCTTCTCCTAACAATTATTGAGCAGAAGTGACGCAACATACGCAGAATATAACGATGTCTGCGATAAACATCATCTGCCCACGCGCCATTTTAAGGCATGATTATGTTTGCATTGGAATTATATATAGTCAAGTGATTCTTTTTTATAATTATTATAAACTAAAATTTATTAACAAGGCATGGCAAAACGGTTGGGAGATCTAATCGTGTAGATCACCAAATCCTGTGAGTTCCAAAATAATTACTATTTAATATAGTATTAAATTTTAAAATTTCTTAGTGATGTTGAATCCTATGATTCTAGGATCGAGGTAAAATGTATTTGCTGGCATTCCTATATCATCAGCACTAAGAAAAACGTCCGTAATTGGCTGGTCATTCAGGGCATTCTTCACGTATAATTGGAACGCAAGTTGATCTTTTGGTCTGGCAAAGGAGACAGAAATATTCAAATTTCCCCAACCTTTTAGTTTATCGAATTCCGTATTATAAACACGAGCATAACTCTTGGACTGTCTATAATAATCTCCGCGGAACGTTAGTTCCCAATCGTCGCTGTCCAAAAAGAATGTGTACTGTGCTCCAACATTGAAGGTGAGGTGCGGAGAATTTGGTAGTTCATTGCCGCCAAGATCGGCATCGAATCCTCTTCCGGCATTTGGAGCCTCTGTTAGAGGGTCATAGGTAAACCCTAGATACTGCCAATATGGCACGGTAGTTTCCGGGGGTATATTTGGATTGTAAGATCCAATACCGGTCGATCCGGGGCACAGTGCCGCAAGGGCCAACTCGGATGGAAAGGTGCTGAGTACCTTTTCGACATACTTGGTTGGCGCGACGCAGTTCGTCGGAACCTGTAGCCATGGCCGGACCACCGTCCAGTCCGGATTCCCCTGGGTGCGATCCATCACGTCGATCGATTTCGCATTCTTCTTCAATTTTGAATCGAGATATCCCAAGCTGCTGTTGAAGCGGAAATTTCGGTTCGGCTGCCAGGTCGCTTCTAGCTCGAGCCCCCAAGTTTGGGCGTCGAAGTTTTCCGTATAGGTAATACGATCCGTAACCTGAGATATCTGATAATTGTCATAATCATAGAAGAACGCCGTTGCGTTTAAACTTATAGTATTGTTGGCAAGAAGGTTTTTCGTGCCGATCTCAAATGCTGTCAAACCTTCTGGTTTATATCTATCGGATAGGGGAATATATTGAACGATCCGAGGATCAAAATCGACCCGTGGCGGATTGGCGCCGCCACCTTTGTAACCACGAGAGACGGATCCATAGACGAGTGTATCGTCGGTGAAGGAAATATTGGGTTTCCAATCGATAACAGCTCGTCCAGTGAATCTGCTCCATCCCTGATCTATGTCAGGTAGGGCTGGATATCCATAATTTACAGTTCCTCCAGTTATGATGGAACTGCTAAGAAGAAGTTGGCTTGGTATCTGGGTTTGATATTTTTTATCGTTTGTATATCTGGCACCTAAAGTGATTTTTATATCATCGGTGGCTTGATAATAAGCTTCGCCAAAGATCGCAAACGATTTGGTCTTAACATTATTTCTGCTCAAGAAATAATTGTGGCCAAGGTCATCTATGCTGTTAAGGGGATTTTTGTCCTTATATGGAGCATATTGACACGCTGGATCTTCGCTCGCCGCAGGGCAATTTAGAAATGATATAGTAGGAGGGCTTCCAAAAGCCTTTGATAAATCCTGAAGATAAACGAAATCTGTTGTTAGATTAAAAAGATTGCTGAATGCGTAATAATCGTCCGTGGTTTTGAAATTCAGATAATTCGCCCCGACGTTGAAATTGAATCTATTATTAAAATCCGATTGAAGGCGTATTTCTTGGGTCCACTGACGGGTTCTTGTTCTATTCAGATCCATAGTTAGCAATCTATCCGATGATCCAAGTTGAGGATCTGTATAAAATCCATCTGGAAGGGGGCCATCATCGGCATATGGTTCAAATAGAACGTTATATAATCCTTTGGTGTTTCCAAAAATAGGGTTGGATGCGAATCTATTGTAATCTTGAGAAGAATACCAACGATCTTTGCTGTATCCGCTCTGCGAAATTAAAGTTAAAGATTCGCCAATTTTTAATTCAAGGTTAAGTTGCACAATGTCGTTTTTGGCTTTGAATGTCGGATCGATAGCTGTCGATATTCTACGCGGATTGCGCGATTGAACAATGCCCGCGTAAGGATCGCCCGCTTTCACAAGGGGTATTGATGCAAATGTATTCGGATCAATGCCAATAACGATAGACTGCGCATTATAGAGTGCGGTCTGGCTTGCGGCGTTAGGCACGCCGAAGGCGGCATCATCGTAAAGCGATCCAGGCAAGCAACCCTGACTTAGGCGGCTGCGCAACCGATCGGGAACAATAGTGCTGCCCACCATTTCCGGGCCTGGATCGGTGGTGCACAGCGCCTTGCCGGTGCGAGAGCGGTCGTCATCCTCGTTGAAATGTTCCCAGATGACGTTCGCCTTGAAGCGGTCGCTGGGCTCCCATTGCGCGGAAAGGCGCGTCGACCAGAGATCGCGCCCGTTCACCCGGTTGCGGGTGAACTCGTTATAATCGAAACCCTCGCGCTTGGTGTAGGCGCCCGCGCCGCGGATCGAGAACGTATCGGTCAGCGGGATATTGAGCATCCCGCTCACCCGGCGGGTTTCATAGTTTCCCACCTCGCCCTTCAGCTCGCCCTCGAACTCACCGGTGGGCAGCGCGGGGAAGATGTTGACCACGCCGCCGGTGGCGTTGCGGCCGTAGAGCGTGCCCTGCGGGCCACGCAGAACTTCCAGCCGGGAGGTGTCGAAGAATTCCTGCTCGAACAGGCGATTCCGGATCAACGGCGTATTGTTGTAGCTCACCGCCACGCCCGGATCGCTCGACGAGTTCAGCGCCTTGGTGCCGATCCCGCGGATGCCGATATTGTACATGCTCGAAAAGCTTTTCGAGAAGTTCAGGTTCGGCACCCCGCGCACCAGATCGGCACCGCTTTCGATCTTCTGGCGATCGAGCTGGGTCCCCGAAAAAGCCGATACCGCGATCGGCACGTCCAGGATCTTCTCCTCACGCTTCTGCGCCGTCACCACGATGTCGAGCGTCTCCGCGGGGGTGAGATCGGGATTCTGGGCTTCCGCCTTGCTGGGCCTCGGCGTCGCCGGCTTTTCGACGATGAAGATGCCGGTGCGACCGACGCGGACGGTGAGGCCCGAATTGGCGAGCAGCCGGTCGAGGGCATCGCGCGCGCTATATTGGCCGGTAAGGGCGGGACTCTGCTTTTCGCGGACCGCTGCGGGATCGAAGGTGATCTGTTGATGGGATGCGCGGGCGAAGGCGTTCAGCGCGCCGCCCAGGCTTTGGCTGGGAATGTTGAAATCGTATAATTGCTCGCTCGTCTGGGCCGACGCCGGCACCGCGCATGCGGTGGCGATGCTTGCAAAGGCCGTCGCAGAATACAGATATCCCCGCAGAAAACTCCGCTTCATGAATGCCCCTCCTCATGCCGCAAGCCTGCTTTCGACTTGTGGTCATGAGGGTGATACGCGCGAACCGCCGATCCCCACATCCGCACGGCACGTCTTTTCCGCACCTTTTTCAGATTTATTTTCGGAAAAGACGACGTTCGATATCTTCGGGCGGCGTTTTTCCTGATTTTCCGGCGGCATCCCGTGAAGGTGGAGTGGCCGTCGGGTTGCGTGAAATCTTTCGGGCCGGCATCACGGGATCGGTTTTCGGTTGCAGCAAGGATCGCCCGCCATGCGCAGGATCGCCACCCTTACCCTCAATCCCGCGATCGACGGGGCGTGCGAGGCGGAGCGCGTCTTTCCCACGCACAAGATCCGCACGAACAACGAACGCTATGATCCTGGCGGCGGCGGCATCAACGTCGCGCGCGTCGTCGCGCGCCTCGGCGGGGAAGCGGAGGCTTATTATCTGGCCGGCGGTGTCACCGGGGCCGTGCTGGACAGCCTGATCGACAAGGCGGGCATCGCGCGGACGCGGATCGACATTCACGATCACACGCGCGTGAGCCTTGCGGTGCACGAGCGGGCCAGCGGCCAGGAATTCCGCTTCGTGCCGGAAGGGCCGCTGGTCGGCGACGCGGAATGGCAGGCGGCCCTCGATCGCCTGACGGTTGCGGAATGCGATTATCTGGTGGTGAGCGGTTCCCTGCCGCGCGGCGTGCCGGACGATTTCTATGCGCGGGCGCGCGCCGCGATGGCGCCGCGCGGGGTGAAATTGGTGGTCGATACGTCCGGGGCGGCGCTGGCGCGCACGCTGGTGGACGGCGGCATATTCCTGATGAAGCCCAGCCAGGGCGAACTGGAGCAGCTGATCGGCCGCAAGCTGGCGGACGTCGCGGCCATTGCCGAGGCGGCCTCCGCCTTCGTGGCGGGCGGGCAGGTGGAACATGTCGCGGTGACGATGGGCCATCGCGGGGCGGTGCTGGTGAATGCCGGCGGAGCCTTCCTGCTGCCGGCCGTGCCGGTGGAGGCGCGCAGCGCGGTGGGGGCCGGCGACAGCTTCGTCGGGGCGATGACATTGGGCTTCGCGCGCGGATGGAGCGCGGCGGAGGCATTCCGATACGGGCTTGCCGCGGGCACGGCGGCGGTGCTGACGCCGGGGACCGACCTGTGCTGCCGGGAGGATGTGGAACGCATCCTCGCATCGGTGCCGGAGCCGGAGGCGCTGACGATCGGGGCCTCCGCCGGCTGAACCCCTGCCTTCCAGCGCCCCATCCGCGTTGTCGGCCCGGAAAGGCGGTGCTAGGCCCGCGCCGGTCTGGATCGCAGTGGAGTAATGGGCATGGAGGCAGGCGCGACGGGCGCGAAACCGCAGGTCCTGGCCGGCGTGAAGGTGCTCGATCTCTCCCGCGTCCTCGCCGGCCCTTGGTGCACGCAGATCCTGGCCGATTTCGGCGCGGACGTGATCAAGGTGGAAATGCCGGGCCGGGGCGACGACACGCGCGGCTGGGGACCGCCCTTCCTCGATCCCGCCCCGGACGAGCCGGGGCCGGGCGAGAGCGCTTATTATCTGAGCTGCAACCGCAACAAGCGCTCACTGGCGCTCGACCTTTCGACGCCGGAGGGGGCGGCGATCGTGCGCCGGCTGGCCGCGGAGGCCGATATCCTCGTCGAGAATTTCAAGGTGGGCGGGCTGGCCAGATACGGGCTCGACTATCAGAGCCTGCGGGCGATCAATCCGCGGCTCGTATATTGTTCGATTACGGGGTTCGGCCAGGACGGCCCCTATGCCGATCAGGCCGGCTATGATTTCGTGGCGCAGGCGATAGGCGGGCTGATGAGCATCACCGGCGAGCCGGATGGCCCGCCCACCAAGGTCGGCGTGGCGATCACCGATATCACCACCGGCATCTATGCCACCGTTTCGATCCTGATGGCGCTCCGCCACGCGGAAAGCACGGGGCAGGGCCAGCATATCGATTGCTCGCTGCTGGATACCCAGATCAGCATGCTCGCCAACCAGGCGATGTCCTGGCTGGTGGGCGGCGTCGTGCCCGGCCGGCTGGGCAACGCCCATCCGACGATCGTGCCTTATCGCCTGTTCGACGCGGCGGATGGGCCGGTGGTGGTCGCCGTCGGCAATGACGGCCAGTTCCGGTCGCTGTGCGCGGCGCTGGGGCGGCCGGAACTGGGCACGGACGACCGCTTTGCCCGCAACGCCGCGCGGGTCGCCAATCGCGACGTGCTGGAGCCGGTCCTGGAAGGACTGATCGCTACGCGCAGCGCGGCGGAGGTCATTGCCATGCTGAAGGAAAACGGCATACCCGGCGGCCCCGTCAACCGCATCGACCAGATATTCGGCGATCCGTTCGTGGCGGCGCGGGGATCGGTGCACAATTTCGTGCGGGAGGATGGCGCGGCCGTGCCGACGGTGGCCTATCCCGCCAGGCTATCCGAAACGCCGGCCGATTATCGCCGCCGCGCGCCCTATCTGGGCGAGCATAGCAGCGAGATATTGGGGGAATGGCTGGGGATGGGCACATCCGAGCTTGCCGGCCTGAGGGCGGACGGCGTGATCCGGGATCGCCCCGGCACCGACGGCGAGGTGCCGTAACGCCGGCGACCCGCGGGGATTTCCCTTCCGCTTCATGAATATGGCGTAGTGCGCCATTCAGCTTCGGCATGCCATGAACGATATGCAAAGGACACCCAAGGGGACGAGATATGCGTAAGTTCATCATTGCCGCCGTGCTGGCCGCCGTTGCCGTGCCGGCAAGCCCGGTCCTGGCCGATCATGGCCGCGACCGTCATCACGGCAAGCATTACAACAACGGCAATCGCGGCAAGAATTATTGGAAGGGCGACCGCTATTATAATAACGGCCGCTATGACGGCCGCCGCCTGAGCCGCAACGACCATGTCTATCGTGGGCGCGACGGGCGCTATTATTGCAAGCGCGACGACGGCACGACCGGCCTGATCATCGGCGCCGCCGCCGGCGCGCTGCTGGGCCGGACAGTGGACACGAGCGGCGATCGCATGCTGGGCACGCTGCTGGGCGGTGCAGGCGGCGCGCTGCTGGGCCGCGAGATCGATCGCGGCGAGGTGCGCTGCAAGTAAGCACGGGCGCCGGCGGAACGGGGCAGGCCCCGTCCCGCCGGCACGCGGATCATTGCATGGCCTCGCCATCGGCAAGGAATTCGGCCAGCTTCCAACCGCTGGCCGTCTTCGCGAAATAATAGCCATAGCCGGCGCAGAAGATCACATAGCGATCCCCTTCCCGCACTGGCGCCGCAGCGGCGATGCAGGGGCGGAGCGGCGCGGCGAACAGGCTCATCCACAGGCTGTCGAACTCGTCCGCGTCCAGCTCATGGCTGTCGAAATGGAACGGGAAGGCGACGAGCGGCCTGACGGCCGCCGCATTGCCCCGGCCGACGGCGGCGGCGAACCCTTCCCAGAAGGCGGCAAAATCGGGCGGCAGGTTCGATCCGGCCTTCGCGGGGGGCGCTTGCGGAACGGAAACCGGGGAGAGGGGCCGCGCCCCGGCCGGTGGAGCCGGCGCCAGTTCCAGCCGGGTGATACGCCGTTCGTCATTATACCAATCGTCGCGAAAGAACTTCGCCCGCGCCCACATCCCGTCCGCGATGGCGACGGGCGGGTCGGCCGCGTTGGTGAAGGAGGCATGGCTGGGATAGCCGCCAACGATGAAGGTGAACGGCGTATCGCCGATGTAGAAATATTCGTAGGTCGTCTTGTTATAGCGATCGAAGTTGGTGACGCCCACGCCGCGCGACGAACCGGCGAAGCTCCGTTCGGTCCAGCGGCGATGGCCGTTGATCGGGCCTTCCACGGTCGTCACCTCGCCCGCAATTGCCCGCGCCTGGACGCGATCATGGTCCGCATAGGGCAGGGCGACGGTCAGCAGGCCGAGGAACAGGGCGAAGCCGGCGGCCAGCTTCCACCACAGCCGCCGTTCCGCCGTCTTCCACAGCCATAAGGTGAGCGCGATTCCGGCCAGCGGAAAGGCCAGCATCACCCATTGGTCGAAGGGCATGGCCCCCGCATCATGCACCACCCGCATCCCGGCACCCGATCATTGCCACGCGCCGATATTGCCCGCGAGCGCAGGGCGCCCTCAATGGGCGCAAAGGTGGCAGTGAGGGGATCGATCAGCCTTCCGTAGCGCGATGCTATCGCCCGAGCGCCTTGCGGACGGACGGCAGGATGTTGGCCACGATCACGTCCACGCCGCGCGGATTGGGGTGCATGCCGTCCTTCAGCAGCAGGGCCTTGTTGGTGGCCACGCCCTGCAGGAAGAAGGGATAGAGCGGCACCTGATATTTGCGGGCGAGCGCCGGATGGATGGCGTTGAACTCTCGGGCATAGGCCTGCCCCAGATTGGGCGCCGCCTGCATGCCGGCGACCATGGCGGGAATGCGCCGCCGCTTGAGCTCTGCCAGGATCGCATCCAGATTGGCCCGGGTCTGCGCGTTGGGCAGGCCGCGCAGCATGTCGTTGGCGCCGAGTTCGACGATCACGAGGTCGGGTCTGGCCTTGAGTCCCCCCAATACCCAGCCGAGCCGGGCCTTGCCCTGCGCGGTGGTATCGCCCGAGACGCCGGCATTGTGCACGCGCGCCGGGATGCCGCTTCGCCGCAATGCGGCCTCCAGCCGTGGGGCGAAGCCTTCGCCGGGCTTGAGCTGGTAGCCGGCCATCAGGCTGTCCCCGAAGGCGACGACCAGCTTGTCCGCCGCCAGCGCGGGGAAGGTTACGAACAATGTCATGAGGGCGGCGGCATGGACAATCAGGCGCCGCACTCCATATGCGTAACAATCGGGCCTCAAGGGGAAACCTTCCTTCGCTATGTCAGCCGCCAATATCGTCATCGAAGCCCGGAATGTCACGCTGGCGCTGGGCAGGGGTGAAGCGCGCGTCGAAATCCTGCGGGGGATCGATCTTTCGATCGCCGAGGGGGAGACGGTCGCGCTGCTCGGCCCATCCGGTTCGGGCAAGTCATCGCTGATGGCCGTGCTTTCCGGGCTGGAGCGCGCGGATGCCGGCCAGGTGCATGTCGCGGGCGCCGATTTCGCGGCGATGGACGAGGATCGGCTGGCCAGGGCCCGGCGCGGGCGGATCGGCATCATCCTGCAGGCTTTCCACCTGCTGCCGACGATGACGGCGCTGGAGAATGTGGCGGTGCCGCTGGAGCTGGCCGGCCAGGCGGATGCGTTCGCCCGCGCGCGCGTGGAGCTGGAGGCGGTGGGCCTCGGCCATCGCACCGCCCATTATCCGGCCCAGCTTTCGGGGGGTGAGCAGCAGCGCGTGGCGATCGCGCGTGCGGTGGCGCCCCGCCCGGCCATCCTGTTCGCCGACGAGCCGACGGGCAATCTCGATGCCCGAACCGGCGCGGCGATCATGGATCTTCTGTTCGGTCGCCAGCGCGAAACGGGGGAGACATTGCTCGTCATCACGCATGATCCCGCGCTTGCCCATCGTTGCGGCCGGGTCATCGAAATGCTGGACGGGCGGATCGTCAGCGACAGCCGGGCGGCATGAAGCTCGCCTGGGCCTTGGCGCTGCGCGATCTGCGCGGCGGGTTTGCCGGGCTGCGGCTGCTGGCCATCTGCCTGTTCCTGGGGGTGATGGCGCTGGCGGGCGTCGGCAGCCTTTCCAGCGCCATCACGTCGGAACTGGCGTTGCAGGGTCAGTCGATCCTGGGCGGCGACGTCCAGATGTCGATCGTCCAGCGCACCGCCGATCCGGGGGAGCGCGCGGCCTTCGTGGCGGCCGGCCGCGTTTCGGAAACCATCCGCATGCGCGCCATGGCCTCGCGTCCCGATGGCGCCCAGGCGGTGCTGGCCGAGCTGAAGGGCGTGGACGGCGCCTATCCGCTCTATGGCGATTTCAGGCTCGCCCCCGGCGCGCTCGGCGCGCGGCCCAGGGGGAAGGAAGTCGCGATCGCCCCGGCGCTGGCCGATCGGCTGGCGGTGAAGCCGGGCGACATGGTCCGCATTGGCGATGCCGAGCTGCGGGTGATCGGCCTGATCGCCGAAGAACCCGATCGGGTCGGCGAAGGCTTCACCTTCGGCCCGGCGGCGCTGGTGGACATGGATGGCCTTGCCGCCACCGGGCTGGTGCAGCCGGGCAGCCTTTATACGAGCCGCTACCGCATCCGCCTGCCCGATGGGCAGGACGCCGCGAATGTCGCGAAGCAGATCGCCGATCGCTTTCCCAGCGCCGGCTGGGAGGTGCAGGATCGCAGCAACGCCGCGCCCGGCACCCGGCGTTTCATCGGGCGGCTGGGCCAGTTCCTGATGCTGGTGGGGCTGACGGCGCTTGCGGTGGCGGGCATCGGCGTGGGCAACGGCGTCACCTCCTATCTGGAGGGCAAGCGCAACGCGATCGCGACGCTGAAGGTGCTGGGCGCTTCCTCGCGCACCATATTCCTTTCCTATCTGATCCAGATCGGGCTGGTCGCCGGCGCGGGGATCCTGACCGGCGTGGTTGCGGGCAGCCTGGTTCCGTCCGCCGTCGTCGCGCTTGCCGGGGATGCCCTGCCGGTGCAGCCGCATTTCGCCATTCACGCGCGGCCCCTGTTGCTGGCCGCGCTCTATGGCCTGCTGATCGCGCTGCTGTTCGTGCTGGCGCCGCTCGCCCGCGCCCGTGCCGTGACCGCCGCGTCCCTGTTCCGCGGCGGGGTGGAGACGGCGGGGCGGCCGGCATTTCCCGTCTTAGCGGCGATGGCCATCACGCTTGCGGCGATCGTCGCGCTGGCGGTCGGCACCGCGCGGGAACCGCTGTTCGCGGCGTGGTTCGTTGCCGCCGTCGCGGGGCTGCTGCTGCTGCTCACCCTGATCGGCTGGGCGGTTCGGCGCATCGCCGCGCGCCTGCCGCGCCCGCGCAGGCCGCTGCTGCGGCTGGCGATCGCGAACCTGCACCGGCCGGGCGCGCAGACGGGCCGGCTCGTCGTGGCGCTCGGCCTCGGGCTCACGCTTTTCGCCACGCTCGCGGTGATCGAGACCAATCTTTCCGGCCAGATCGACAGCACCGTGCCGGCCAAGGCGCCGAGCTTCTTCGCGCTCGACATTCCGGTCGACGATATCGATCGGTTCCGCGCGCTGGTGGCCGCCCGCGCGCCGGGGGCGGAGGTCCGCACCGTGCCGTCGCTGCGGGGGCCGGTGGTGTCCTTCGGCGGCAAGCGCGTGGCCGATCTCGATACGCTGCCCGAGGGCGCCTGGATCCTGCGCGGCGATCGCGGGCTCACTTATTCCGCCACGCCGCCCGAAGGCAGCCGCGTGGTCGAAGGCCAATGGTGGCCGCCCGATTATTCGGGGCCGCCGCTCGTTTCGCTGGACGTGGAGGCCGCCCGCATCCTGGGCCTGAAGGTCGGGGACGAGATCACCGTGTCGGTGCTGGGCGTCGAGGTGCCCGCGACCATCGCCTCGCTGCGCGAGATCAAGTGGGACACGATGGGCTTCAACTTCGTGCTGGTCTATTCGCCGGGGGTGCTGGAGGGCGCGCCGCACAGCTACATGGCCACCATCGCCATGCCGGAAAAGGGCGAGGCCGCGCTCAACCGCGAGATCACCCGGCAATTCCCGTCCGTGTCGCTCATCCGGGTGAAGGAGGTGATCGGCCAGGTGGCGGACGTGCTGGGCCAGCTTTCCACCGCAGTCCGCTCCGCCGCGTCCGTGGCGCTGGCGGCGGGCATCGCCGTGCTGGTCGGTGCCATCGCCGCATCGCGCCGGTCGCGCATCTACGATTCGGTGCTGCTCAAGCTGCTGGGCGCAACGCGCCGGCAGGTGCTGGCCGCGCAGGCGATCGAATATGCGATCCTCGCGTCCATCCTCTCCCTGCTGGCCGCATTGTTCGGCGCATTGGCCGGCTGGTATGTGGTGACGGGCGTGTTCGAGCTCGATTGGGCGCCCGACTGGACGGTGGTGGGCGCGACGCTGGCGATCGGCGGCTTCGGCACGCTGGCGCTGGGCCTGCTGGGATCGCTGCCGGCGCTGGCGGCGCGGCCCGCCCGCGCGCTTCGGGAATTGTGATGCGCCGGGCGGCCGCTCAGGCGTGGGGCGGCAGCCCGATCAGCGATATCTGCCGGCCATAGCCGGGCTCGCCGCGATGGGTGGCGCGGCGGAAGCTGTAGAAACGATCGGGATCGGCATAGGTATCGAGGCCCAGCGCCTCGACCCGGCCGATGCCGGCGGCGGCGATGCGGGCGGTGACATAGGCTTCGATGTCGAACTGATAATGGCGGGCACGCACGCCATCGGTGAAGAAGCGCTCATTTTCGGCATCATCCTCGGCAAAGCGGCGGAGGAAGGCTTCATCGACCTCATAGGATGCGCGCGCGATACAGGGGCCGATCGCCGCGACGATCCGCCCGCGATCGGCGCCGATCGCCTCCATCGCCGCGATCGTCGCATCGGTGACGCCGCCGATCGCGCCCTTCCACCCGGCGTGGGCCGCGCCGATCACCCCGGCCTTGCTGTCGGCGAACAGCACCGGCACGCAATCGGCGGTCAATATGCCGAGCAGCAGGCCCGGCCGATCGGTGACGAGCGCGTCCGCATGCGGCCGGGCCTCGTCGGGGAAGGGTGCGTCGACCTTCACCGCATCGGCCGAATGGACCTGGTGCAGCGTTACCAGCTGCGCATCCGGCAGCACGGCGGCGACGGCGCGCCTGCGATTTTCGCGGATGGCATCGCGATCGTCGTCCGATCCCAGCCCCACATTGAGCCCGGCGTGGATGCCCGTGGAAACGCCGCCGCGCCGGCCGAGAAAGGCGTGGGGGATATCGCCCAGCGAGGCGGCGCGGATCGGATCGATGGCTTGCGTCATGGCGGGCTTCTTACACCGATGGGTACGGTTGGACAGCCCGCGCCATGCCGATGAACCGTCAGGCCGGCGGCGCCCCGAATCCGGCCGGTTCCGGCCAGCCGGGGGCGACGAACGCCATCACCTTGAACAGCTCCCCCATCTCCCCCGCGTCGGTGAGGCGGTGCCGGGCGGCCTCGATCTCTTCGGCGCGGGTGGGCGAGCCGCGGGAAAGCGCCGCCGTCCGCGCGCCGATGCCGATCGCTTCCAGCCATGCCCCCTGGCCGACGGGGCCGTGGACGCGCACGCCCTCCGCCTCGCCGGCCTGGCGGATCGCGGAAAAATCGACATGGGCGGTCAGGTCGCGCGTGCCGGGGCGGGCGAACGGATCGGCATAGGCATGGGCGTGGACCGCCTGGAAGGTGTCCCCCGCCGCGCGGCCGGCATAGCCATAGTCGATGATGATCGCGGCGCCGCCCTGCTCGGCGATGCGGCCGGCGACGTCGCGGGCGATGGCGGTGCCCATGGGCGCGCTTTCCAGGATCGAGCCGGCGGGCGCATCCCGCAGGCGATCGGGCACTAGGGCGTCGACGGGCACTTCGCCGGGCACGGGGACGAAGCCGTCCGGGCCGTGCGCCACCATCCGCTCGCGCCAGCCGTTCACGGTGCGGACGAACTGGCGGATGGGAAGCGCGTCGAAGAATTCGTTGGCGACCAGCAGCAGGGGCTTGCCGGCGGGCAGGGTGGAAAGATCGTCATGCCAGGCGGCATTGGCGAAGCGTTCGGCCTGCGCGGCCCGGAGCGCCGGGCTGGTCTCGACGAAATGCACGGCCGGCTGGAGGCCTATGGCGCGCATCGCCCGCGTCGCATCGGCGGCCAGCGTGCCCCGGCCCGGCCCCAGCTCGACATAGCAGGCGGGCTCCTCCCCGGCCTGCTGCCAGAGGTCAGCCAGCCAGAGGCCGATCAACTCCCCGAACATCTGGCTGATTTCGGGCGCGGTGACGAAGTCGCCCGCCGCCCCCAGCGGATCGCGCGACGCGTAATAGGCGCCGTTGGCCTCGGCCATGAACTGGGCGATGGGGATCGGGCCGACCGCCCGGATCAGGCGGGCGAGCCGTTCTTCGCAGCTGGGGCTCGTCATCGGAACCCGCGCCGGCTCAGGCGACGCTCTGGTCGCCTGCCACGGGCTCCACGCGCTGGCGGCGGCCCCTGGCGGTGAGGATCAGGTAGAGGCCGCCCAGGATCATCGGCACCGTCAGCCACTGGCCCATGCTGAGGTGGGTGCGCGCGGCGAATTCCATCAGCTGTGCGTCCGGCTCGCGGAAATATTCCACGCAGAAGCGGCTGAGGCCGTAGCCGAGCAGGAAGGTGCCGACGAGCTTGCCGGGCTGGTAGCGGGCATCCGTCTTCCAGAAGAGGAACCACAGGACGGCGAACAGCAATATCCCTTCCAGCCCCGCCTCGTAGAGCTGGCTGGGATGGCGGGCGACGTCGCCGCCGCGCGGGAAGATCATCGCCCACGGCACGTCGGCCGCCCGGCCCCACAATTCGCCGTTCACGAAATTGGCCAGCCTGCCGAAGAACAGGCCGAACGGCACGCAGCAGGCCACATAATCATGGATGCGCAGCCAGTTGAGCTGATATTTCCGCGCGAGCAGGATGATGCCCAGCGACACGCCGATCACCCCGCCGTGGAAGGACATGCCGCCCTCCCACAGCTTCAGCACGTCCAGCGGGTGCTGCCATATCTCCGGCTGGTAGAATGTGACATAAGCGAGCCTGCCGCCGATGAGGATGCCGAGCGTGGCATAGAACACCATGTCGTCGGCATGGCGGCGGGCCATCGGCGCGCCCGGCTGGTCGAGCAGCTTGAGCAGATACCACCAGCCGATGAGGATGCCGGCGATATAGGCCAGCGAATACCAGCGGAGCTGGAAGAAACCGAGGTCGAGCGCCACCGGGGAGAGGCCAAGCTGGTCAAACCGCAAGGCTGCCGTAGCGTCAGCGAGGAAGGTCAGGATCAAGGCTTTTCCCCGAGGATTTTGGCCCTCATAAAGGGGGCAACGAGAAACGCAAAGCGTGAGGAGAGAGCGGCCGATGCCTAGTGAGCAGGACGCCCGCATGCAAGCGGTGATGGATGCGGTTACCGGGCCGGGGGGGCTTGTCGAGATCACGCATGACGCGCGCGGCTTTGCGGTGGCCGCGAAGCTGCCGGCCACGCTGCCCGATCTCTTGCGCTTCGCCTGCGGCCAATATGGATCGGAAACCGCGCTTGTCGCCGGCAAGGAACGGCTGACCTACGCCGATCTGGACATGTGGTCCGAACGGCTGGCCCGGTCGCTTGCCGGCGGGCACGGCATCCGCAAGGGCGATCGGGTGGCGATCGCCATGCGCAACGCGCCGGCCTGGATCGTCGCTTATATGGCGGCCGCGAAGGCGGGCGCGATCGTCACGCTGATCAACGGCTGGTGGACGCCGGAGGAACTGGCGCACAGCCTGCAGCTTTCCACCCCCAGCCTCGTCATCGCGGACGGCCCGCGCGCACAGCGGATCGCCGATACCGGCATCGAGGTTCGCGTGGCCGATCTGCTGATCGATCTGCCGATCGCGCAGGCGCTGGCGCCGCTGATCGACGGCGTGGCCGAAGGCGATCTGCCGGCGGTGTCGCCCGAGGACGACGCCACGCTGCTCTTCACCTCGGGCTCCACCGGCCAGTGCAAGGGCGCGGTCTCCACCCATCATGCGGTGACGACCGCCACCTATTGCTTCGTGGCGCTCACCGCCACGCTGTTGGGCGCGTTCTATGGCGGGGATCGCAACAATCTGCCGGGAGCGCCGGCGGCGCTGGTGACGGTGCCGCTGTTCCACGTCACCGGTGAGATACCGGTGTTCGTCGCCAGCATCGTGATCGCGCGCAAGCTGGTGCTGATGCCCAAATGGGATGCGACCGAGGCGCTCAGGCTGATCGAGGCGGAGAAGGTGAGCTATTTCGTCGGCGTGCCGACGATGAGCCTGGAGTTGATGCAGCATCCCGATCGCGGCCGTTACGATCTTTCCACCCTGCTCGACATCGCGGCCGGCGGCGCGCCCCGCCCGGCGGCGCATGTGCCGCGCCTGATGGAGGCCTTCCCGCAGAGCAACCCGATGATGGGCTATGGCCTCACGGAGACGAACGCGGTCGGCTGCACCAACTGCCGGGGCAATTATGCCGCGAAGCCTTCCTCGACCGGCCCGGCACAGGCGCCCTTCGTCCATGTCGCCATCTATGATGACGATGGCAATGCGCTGCCACCGGGCGAGCGGGGCATGATCGGCATCGCCAGCGCGGCCAACATCCGGGGCTATTGGAACAATCCGGAGGCGACCGCCGCGGCCTTCACGGCGGACGGGCATTTCCTGACGGGTGATGTCGGCTATCTGGACGAGGACGGCTATCTCTTCATCGTCGATCGCGCCAAGGATATCGTGATTCGCGGCGGCGAGAACATCTCCTGCATCGAGGTGGAGGCCGCGCTCTACGCCTATCCCGACGTGGCCGAGGCGAGCGTGTTCGGCCTGCCGGACGAGCGGCTGGGCGAAATCGTCGGCGCGGTGGTGCGGATGCGCCGGGGCGGGGCGGTGGATGCGGTGACCTTGCTGGAATTCCTCGGCGGGCACCTCGCCAGGTTCAAGCTGCCCGCGCATCTCTGGTTCTCGGACGATCCCCTGCCGCGCCTCGGCACCGGCAAGATCGACAAAAGGGCGCTGCGGGAGCGCTTCACCAGGCAGATGGAAGCGGACGCCCGCGCGGCCTGATCGCCCTCAAGCCACTGGCGTTCGCGGCGCGCCCTCCTTATTCAGCCGGGTGATGATGGGATCTCGGGGCCTTCCATGGCGATAAGCCGTCGCAATTTCCTGGTCGGTGGCGGCGCCGGGGCGGGCCTGCTCCTCGCCTGGGGGCTCTGGCCGCGCAGCTATCGCCCCAATCTCGTCGCCAGTCCGGGCGAGGCCATCTTCAACGCCTTCCTGAAGATCGGCGAGGACGGCCATGTCGCCGTGGTGGTGCCGCAGGCGGAGATGGGGCAGGGGGTGTGGACCTCGCTGCCGCAGGTGCTAGCCGATGAACTGGGGGCGGACTGGCGGACCATCGCGGTCGAACCCGCGCCGATCAGCCCGCTCTACGCCAATGATTTCCTGATCGGCGAGGCCGCCCAGGGCATGCTGCCCGATCTGCTGAAGGGCGTGGGCGGCTGGGCCGCGCGGCAATATGCCATCCGGTCCGCGCTGATGGTGACGGGGGGATCAAGCTCGATCCGGGGGTTCGAAACCCGCTTCCGCGAGGCCGGCGCCGTTGCCCGCGCCCTGCTCTGCACGGCGGCGGCAAAGCGCTGGGATGCCGATTGGCGGGCCTGTGATACGGCGGCCGGCTTCGTCACGCGCGGCGAGGATCGCCTGCGCTTCGGCGAGCTTGCGGCGGAGGCGGCGTCGCTCGACGCGCCGGGCGGCGTCACCCTGCGCGCGCCGGGGGCGGGTGGGCTTTCCGGCCGTTCGGTGCCGCGCATCGACTTGCCGTCCAAGGTGGACGGATCGGCCCGCTATGCCGGCGACGTGCGCCTGCCGGATATGGTGTTCGCGGCGGTCCGCCACGGCCCGCATGGCGCCACCCGGCTGACGGGCGTGGACAAGGCGGCGGCGGAGAAGGTGCCGGGGGTCATCGCGGTTGTCCAGAATCCGGGCTGGGCCGGGGCCGTCGCCACCAATGGCTGGGCGGCCGAGCGCGCGCTGGATGCGATGCGCCCCCGCTTCACCACCGACGGCCCTTTCCCGGACAGTGACTCGATCGATCAGGCGCTCAATGCCGCGCTCGACGGGGGCGAGGCCACGCGGTTCGTCGCCGTCGGCGATGTCGATGCCGCCTTTGTCGGCAAGCAGGGGCTGAAGGTCGATTATTCGGTGCCGCTGGCCGTCCACGCGGCGATGGAACCGCTGGCCGCGACCGCGCGGCTGATCGGGGACCGGATGGAGGTGTGGATGCCCACGCAGGCGCCCGGCCTCGCCCGCGCCGCCGTCGCCCGCGCGCTCGACATGAGCGAGGGGCAGGTGACGATCTATCCCATGCTCGTCGGCGGCGGCTTTGGCCGGAAGATCGAGAATGATGCCGCCGTCCAGGCCGCGATCATCGCGCGGGAGGTTCGGCGCCCCGTCCAGCTCACCTGGTCGCGCCGCGACGACATCCAGCAGGATCGCTTCCGCCCCGCCGCCCGCGCACGGATGGCGGCGGCCCTGGGCGAGCGGGGTGAGGTGGTTGGCTGGCAGGCGCGTATCGCGGCCCCCGCCGCCATGGCCTCCATGCAATCGCGGCTGATGGCCGGCGGCGGCGATCCGGGCGCGAAGGCGGAGCTGTCCGCCGTGGAAGGGGCGTTGCCGCCTTATGCCATTCCGGCGATCGCGATCGATCACCTGCCGGTCGATATCGGGATACCCACCGGTATCTGGCGATCGGTGGCGAACAGCTACACCGCCTTCTTCACCGAATGTTTCATCGATGAGCTTGCCCGATCGGCGGGGATCGAGCCGCTATCGTTCCGCATGCAGATGCTGGGCGGCAATCCCCGCCTCGCCCATTGCCTGACGACGGTGACGGCGATGGGCGGGTGGGATGGCGGCATGCCCGGCGGCAATCAGGGGCTGGCATGCCATTCCAGCTTCGGCAGCCATGTGGCGATGCTGGTGGAGGCGCATGTCGGCGAGGATCAGCGCATCGTCGTCGATCGCGTGGCGGCGGCGGTGGATTGCGGGCGGATCATCCACCCCGATATCGTTCTCCAGCAGATCGAAGGCGGGATCGTCTGGGGGCTGGCGGCTGCCTTCGGCGCGACTACGGGCTTCGCCCGCGGCATGGCGGAGGCGCGCAATTTCGACGCGCTGAACCTGCCGCTGCTGGCCGGCACGCCCGATATCCGCGTGGAGCTGATCCCAAGCAAGGAGGCGCCCGGCGGCGTGGGCGAGATCGCGGTGCCCCCGGTGGCGCCCGCCGTGGCCAATGCGATCTTCGCCGCAACGGGGCAGCGCCTGCGCTCGCTGCCGCTGGCCATCGGCGGCCAGTGAACCCGCCCGCCGATCATCCCGCAGTGCCCCAGCGGCGCATCGGCGTGCTGCTGGTCAACCTCGGCACGCCGGATGCGCCGGATGCGTCCTCGGTCCGGCGCTATCTCCGGGAATTCCTCTCCGATCCGCGCGTGGTCGAAATCCCCCGGTTGATCTGGCAGCCGATATTGCACGGCCTGATCCTGCCGACGCGGCCGAAGAAATCGGCCCATGCATACGCCCAGGTCTGGCGGCCGGATGGTTCCCCGCTCGCGGCCATCACGCGGGCGCAGGCGGCGGCGCTGGCGGGCGCCTTCGGGCCGGATGTCATCGTCGATCATGCCATGCGCTATGGGCGCCCCGCGATCGGCGATCGCATCCGCGCGCTGGTGGCGGCCGGTTGCGACCGCATCCTGCTCGCCCCGCTCTATCCGCAATATAGCGCGGCGACGACGGCGACCGCCAATGACCGCGCCTTCGCCACCCTGGCGGCGATGCGGTTCCAGCCCGCCATCCGGACGCTGCCGCCCTATTTCGATCATCCGGATCATATCGCCGCGCTGAAGGCCGGTGTCGAGACGGCGCTGGCGGCGCTGGATTTCGTGCCCGAGGCGATCGTCGCCAGCTTTCACGGCATGCCCGAACGCACGCTCCGCCTCGGCGATCCCTATCATTGCCAGTGCCAAAAGACGGCGCGGCTTTTGGGGGAGGCGCTGGGACGCGAGCTCATCGTCACCTTCCAGTCCCGTTTCGGCCGGGCGAAATGGCTGGAGCCGGCCACCGACGCGACGCTCGCGGCCCTGCCGGGCCGGGGCATCCGCAAGGTGGCGATCGTGGCGCCGGGCTTCGCGGCCGATTGCCTCGAAACGCTGGAAGAACTGGCGATCAGGGGTCGCGACGGCTTCCTCGCGGCGGGCGGGGAGAAGTTCGCTTATCTTCCCTGCCTCAACGATAGTGGCGCCGGCATCGAAATGTTGAAAAAACTCCTGGGTGCCGAGCTTGAAGGCTGGCGGGCGGGCCTCTAGACTTTCGCGAAATTGCCGTGGGAGTACGCAAATGGCCAGAATTGCGATCGTGACGGGTGGAACGCGCGGGATCGGGGAGGCCATCAGCCTCGCCCTCCAGGCCAAGGGCGTCACGGTTGCGGCCAACTATGCCGGCAACAGCGAACGGGCCCGCGCCTTCACCGATCGCACCGGCATCCCAGCCTATCAGTGGGACGTCGCCGATCATGAGGCGTGCCTTGCCGGCGTGAGGCAGGTGGAGGCCGATCTCGGCCCGATCGACATCGTCGTCAACAATGCCGGCATCACCCGCGACGGCACCCTGCTGAAGATGGACTGGCAGGCGTGGGACGAGGTGATCCGCACCAATCTGGGCGGCTGCTTCAACATGGCCAAGGCCACCTTCGCCGGGATGCGGGATCGCGGCTGGGGCCGGATCGTCAATATCGGCTCGATCAACGGCCAGGCCGGGCAATATGGCCAGGTGAACTATGCGGCCGCCAAGTCCGGCATCCACGGCTTCACCAAGGCGCTGGCGCAGGAAGGCGCGAAATTCGGCGTTACCGTGAACGCGATCGCGCCGGGCTATATCGATACCGACATGGTGGCCGCGGTGCCGCAGGAAGTGCTGGCCAAGATCGTCGCCAAGGTGCCGGTGGGCCGGCTCGGCCATGCGGAGGAGATCGCCCGCGGCGTCACCTTCCTTGCCAGCGAGGATGCGGGCTTCATCACCGGCTCCACCCTGTCGATCAACGGCGGGCAGCACATGTATTGACGGCGCCGGCCCTTTTCCCCGCGGCCATCCGCGCCGGACGGCCCTGATGCCGGGGCCGGTCAAGCGTTCGGTGATGATCGCGGGGCATTCCACCTCGATCAGTCTAGAACCACCTTTCTGGGATGCTCTCGTCGCGGCCGCGCGGGCGGAGGATATCCCTCTCAACGCCCTGGTCGCGCGGATCGATGCGGATCGGGTGCTCGATCCCGATCCTCCAAACCTCGCCAGCGCCATTCGCGTCTGGCTGTTTGAACGTGCCTGTCGATCTCAATAATCGACGTTGACAATATTGAGAATGACTAGCAATAGCCTCCCCCGATAAGTTCGGGCCGCGCAGAGCGGCGCAAAAGGGGAGCCATCCATGGCCAGTTCGGATTTCCGCAGTTCCGTAGCCACGCCTGCCTTCATCGCCCTCGGCTGCGTGGGCTTCATCGCCTCCGCGCCCGCCATGGCGCAGTCCAGCGGCACGGCCGAGGGCGGCAAGCTCGGCGGCGTCACCGTCGAGGCAGAGGCGATCGAGGAAGGCATCAAGGTCGATCGCGTGGAATCGCCGAAGGCGACGGCGCCGCTGCTGGATACGCCGCAGACGATCACGGTGGTTTCGGCCGAAACCCTGCGCCAGCAGAACCTCCTTACGCTGCGCGATGCGCTTTCCACCTTGCCGGGCATCACTTTCGGTGCGGGCGAAGGCGGCGGTGGCTTCGGCGATAGCATCAACCTGCGCGGTTATTCGGCAAACAACGATATTCTCTATGACGGCGTGCGTGACAGCGCGCAGTATAGCCGCACCGAGACGTTCAATATCCAGCAGATCGAAGTCTATAATGGCGCGAACAGCGTGTTCAACGGCTCGGGTTCGATCGGCGGATCGATAAACCTCGTGCAGAAGACGCCGCAGGCGGGCGATCTCACCACCGTTTCGGCCGGTATCGGCACCGACAATTATTATCGCGCCACGGTGGACAGCAATGTCCGCGTGAGCGATCTGGTCGCCGTCCGTCTCAACGCCGTTATCCACGAGAATGACTATCCGGGTCGCGACGTCGAAAAGAACAAGCGCTGGGGCATCGCGCCTTCTGTCAAGATCGGTGCTGAAGGACCGACGAGCCTGACGCTTTCCTACCTCTATCAGCGCGACAACAATATCCCCGTCTATGGCGTGCCTTATTACCGGAACGCCGTGAACGATGGCCCGCTGGACGGCATCAAGGACAGCAGCTATTTCGGCATCCGCAATCTGGACGATCAGGATATCTACCTGAACCAGGCGACAATGCGCTTCGATCATGCCTTCAGCGACAAGGTATCGATCCGCAATCTGACCCGCTGGCAGCGCGTGGAGCAGAATACAGTCACCTCCGCGCCGCAAGGCACTTGGTGCCTTGCCGATGGCACGCTTCCTACCGGCCTGCCCTGCACCGGAGCCACGAATCAGCCGGGTTTCTTTTATCCAAGCGGGCCGCGCGGTTTCGTGCGTGATCAGGAAAATGAACTCTATTACAATCAGACCGACCTCAAGGCGGATTTCCTGACCGGTCCGCTGCACCACAGCTTCGTGATAGGCGTTGCCTATACTAGAGAAGATTATCACATGGACACGGGCCAGTTGCTGCGCGATGCGGCTGGCAACACCATCCCGCAGCCACCCATCAGCATCACTAATCCGAACACGGTGTATACCGGACCGTTCAATTATATCCGTTCCAGCCAGGCTTATGGTTCGACCACCAACAAGGCGATCTACGCCTTTGACACCATCGCCCTGGTGCCTCAGGTCGAGTTGAACCTGGGTGCGCGTTATGAGAACAACAAGGCGCGCTTCCGCACCGATACCTATAACACCACAGTTGGCCCCAATCTGGGTGCTTATACCCGTGGCGCCAATCAGGTGAGCGACGAGAATCTTTTCTCATGGCGTGCTGGCCTTACCTACAAGCCTACCGAGTGGGCGAGCCTCTATGTCGCCTACGGCAATTCGCGCACGCCGCGCTCGGCCTCGGTGCGTGCGGGCTGCGGCACGGTGATCGGTCTGCCTACCGGCGGCACCGCTGACCCCTGTGATGTGGCGCCGGAAAAGGCGTTCAACTACGAAATCGGCGCCAAGGCGGAATTGTTCGACCGCCAGCTGCTGCTGACGGCGGCTCTGTTCCGTAACGATCGCACCAACTACAGCGTCAACACCAACGATCCCATCGCGCCGACGCTGCCGGTGCAGGACGGGCATAGCCGCGTGGATGGCATCGCCTTGGGTGCGTCGGGGAACATCACCCGAGAATGGGCCGTGTTCGCCAACTACACCTATCTCGATGGCGAGGTGCGGCAGAGCGTGTCGGATTACTGTCTGGAGCATCCCGGGCCGATTGTCGGCACGCCCAACACAAATCCCTGCGGCAACAATGCGGCTGTTCTTGATCCGCAGCGTGGCCAGCGGCTCACGAACACGCCGCGCCACTCGGGGAGCCTCTTCACCACCTACATGCTGCCTTTCGGCCTGCAGGTTGGTTACGGCTTCACCTATCAGGGCAGCTTCGCATTCAACAATAGCGCGCTCGTGACGCCGCTGGTGGCGGGCAGCACGGCGCTGACGCCCGTGTTCAAGAGCAAGAGCTACCTCGTTCACCGCGCCTTCTTCGGCTACGAAGTGATGGAAGGTATGCAATTGCAGCTCAACATCCAGAACTTCACCGACAAGCGTTACTTCACGGGTATCCGCAACAATGGCTGGGCGACGCCGGGCGAAGGCCGCTCCGCACGCTTCACGATCAACTACAGCTTCTGATCGGTCACCCGCCCGGCAAGTCCGGGCGGGCCATCAGTCCAGCATTTCGGCGAGGGCGGGGGAGAAGGCTTCCCGGCCCTCGTTGCTTATGAAGCGTGCGGCCAGCCGCTTTTGCGTGGCCAGCGCCATGCCGGCTTCGATGCCCAGCACGGTGAGTGCCGTGGCCCAGGCGTCGGCGTCTATGCAACGGGCGTGGACTACCGATACGGCCGCGACGCCGTTTTCCACCGGCCGGCCGGTGCGGGGATCGAGGCTGTGGGCGTAGCGCCGGCCATCATGATCGAAGAAGCGGCGATAATCGCCGCTCGTCGCCACCGCGAGGCCGTGGAGCGCGATCCGCGCCGGCGGCACGGGGGCTTCCGGCGGCGCCTCCAGATCGACCCACCAGGGCTGGCCGTCGGGCATCACGCCTTCGCCGACCAGCTCGCCGCCCACTTCGACCAGGAAGTGGCGGTGGCCGGCCTGGTGCAGGGCATCGGCGAGCATGTCGACGGCATAGCCCTTGGCGATGCCCGAAAAATCGAGCGCGAGGCCGCCTGGCTGGCATGCCCGCCGGCCATGGATGTCGATCGCCATCCGCCGATATCCCGATGCCGCCAGAGCCGCGGCGATGTCGCCATCCGAAGGCGGGGCGAGGCGGGCGGGGGCGGGGCCGAAGCCCCAGAGATCGACCAGCCGGCCCATCGTCGGATCGAAGGCGCCGTCGCTTTCGGCTGCGATGTCGATCGCGCGGCGGAGCACGGTGAAGAAATCGGCCGGCAGGGCCTGCCATGCGCCGGCGGGAAGCCGGTTGAAGCGGCAGAGGTCGCTCGTCGGCTCCCAATGGCTCATTTCCGCGACGATCCGGTCGAGCAGGGCTTGCAGGGCCGGTCCGGCATCCGGCAGCGCAGCCCGCGCCGCGATCCGCGCCGACCAGCTCGTCCCCATCGTCCGGCCGCCCAGGGCGATCACCCGGCCGTCGGCGATCCGGGTGGCGATCGCGGATGGAGAAAGCAGGTGGGGGATCAGGATGTGCGGATCGGCCATCCGCTCTCGTTAGGCCGGTTCCATTCTCCTGCAAGCGGGAACGGGCACCGGAAAGGCCGTTCGGGTCGCGGGTAAATTTCCCGATGGCCCTAAAGCTCGGCTCCATCCGGTCGTTCCTGCGAATGGATCAGCGGGGAATGGCCAGTGACGTCGATTGCTTCAACCTTGGGCGTGGGATCGGGGATCGATACGGCGACGCTCGTCGAGCAGCTCGCGGCGGCATCGAAGAAACCCAAGGAGGATCTGATCGCCAAGCGGGAGGAGGCGAACAGCGCCAAGATTTCCGCGCTCGGCAACATCTCCTCGGCGATCGATTCCTTCGCCTCCGCTCTCTCCTCGCTGATTTCCGGCGGCTCGCTTTTCACCCAGGCGACGTCGTCCGACACCGGCGTCGTCGCCGCCAGCGCACTGGCGGGTTCCCGGATCGGCAATCTTTCCGTGCAGATGGAGGTCCGCCAGCTCGCCGCCGCGCAGTCCATCGCCTCGGGCAGCTATGCCGGCGCGACCTCGCCGATCGGGCAGGGGCAGATGACGCTCACCACCGCGAAGGGCAGCTTCGCCATCACTGTCGATGCCGCCAACGATTCGCTGGCGGGGCTCGCCCGCGCCATCAACGCGGCCGGCGCGGGCGTGACGGCCAGCGTGATCCAGGACACGACCGGATCCCGCCTCGTCATCAAGGGGGCGACCGGCGCCGCGCAGGCCTTCAGCCTTTCGGTCGATCCGAGCGCGGATGCCGGCCTGCAGGCCTTCGCCTTCGATCCGGCCAGCTATGATGCCGGCAACCCATCCGGCATGAGTCTCGCCCAGGCGGCCCAGGATGCGATCGTGCGGGTGGATGGCGTGGAGGTCACGCGCACGTCGAACAGCTTTTCCGATCTGGTGCCCGGCGTGAAGATCGATCTCAGGAAGGCGGCCGCCGGCACCGTCATCACCATCGGCTCGTCGCGGCCGACCGCTGCGATCTCGCAGGCGGTGAGCGATTTCGTCGCGGCCTATAACGAGCTTAAGTCGATGCTGGACGCGGCGACGGCGGCGGGCGCCGGCGCGCTGCGCGGCGATGTCGGCCTGCGGGAAATGCAGCGCCAGCTCGCCAAGCTGCCCACGACCGTGCTGTCGAGCGCGGGCGGCCCGGCGACGCTCGCCGAAATCGGCGTCCGCACGCAGCGGGACGGGACCCTGGCCGTTGACGGCGCGCGCCTGGCCTCGATCCTCGCCTCCGATCCCGATGGCGTCGAGGCCTTGTTCAACCCCGGCCAGACGGCGTCCAGCCCCCTGATCCGGATCGTCAGCCCCTATGGAGCGGTGAAGCCCGGCACCTATACGGTGAGCGATCTCGTGGCCGGCGATCCGGCTTCGGGCAAGATCGAAGGGTTCCTGGGCGTCGTATCGGGCAGCCAGCTGAGTTCCTCGATCGCGGCCAAGTCCAAGGGGCTCGTGATCGAACCGCTCGGCAACCTTGCCGAAGGCACGATCACGGTCGATCTCGGCCTGGGCGGCGCCTTGCAGGCGATCCGCGATGCGCTGCGCGCGTCCGGCGGGCCGCTGGCGACCACGCAGGCCCGGCTGGCGACCGAGAGCAAGACGATCGCCAAGGATCGGGAGAAGATGGAGACGCGCGAGAGCGCCTATCACGACCAGCTCGTCCGCCAGTTCACCGCGATGGACAGCCGGGTGGCGGCGTTCAAGGCGACGCAGAGCTACCTCGACCAGCAGATCAAGATGTGGACCAGCGGCAACAACTGATCCGCCGCCGGTTCCATGGTTCAATTCGTTTCGGAACATCGCGCGGCCCCGCCCGCCGCGACAGGAGAGTGATGCATGTTCGGTTCCGCCGCCCGCGCCCGCTATGCCCCCGCCGGTGCCCGCTATCAGAGCGTCGATATCGCGACGCGGATCGAGGGCGCGGGGCCGCATCGGCTGGTTTCGATCCTGTATGAGGAGCTGCTGACCCGGATGGCCCTGCTCAAATCGGGGCTGGTCAACGGGGATCATGCGCGCCGATCCGATGCGCAGGCGCGGTCGCTGGCGATCCTCGCCGCGCTGGAGAACGGGCTGGACCATGACAAGGGCGGCGATGTCGCGCCGCTGCTGGCTTCCGTCTATGCCGAGGCCAGCCGGCTCATCCTGCGGGCGGTGAACGACAATGACGCCGCCCCGCTCGATACCGCGCGCTCGATCATCGCCGACATCGCCGAGGCGTGGGACCGGATTCGCTGATCGATCCGCGTCCCTTCCGCCCAAGCTGGCGCCTTGGCGATTCTGGTCGTTTGGGGCGGCATCGGCTACTCCGCCTGCCATAGGACAGGATAGAGAGGGCCGGCCGCCATGCGTTTCCACCACGCCGAATCGATGACGCCGTTCGAAAATCTGGTGCCGCTGGCCCAGGATGCCGAAGCGCACGGCTATGCCGGCTACATGATCCCGGACAGCCTGATCTACCCGCAGGAAACCGACAGCAAATATACCTACACGGCGGACGGCGGGCGCGAGTTCCTGGAGAACAAGCCCTTCGTCGAAAGCTTCATCCTGGCGACGGCGCTGGGGGCATCGACCACGAAGCTGGAACTCACCACCAATGTCGTGAAGCTGCCGGTGCGGCCGCCGGTATATTCGGCGAAGCTCGCCGCATCCGTCGCGGCGATCACCGGCAACCGCTTCAACTTCGGCGTCGGCCTTTCCGTCTGGGAGGAGGATTATGCCGTGATGGGCGTGGATTTCGCCAAGCGCGGCAAGCGGTTCGACGAGTGCATCGAGATCGTCCGCGGCCTCACCAACGGGGGCTATTTCGGCTTCCAGGGCGAATTCTACGATTTCGCGCCGGTGAAGCTCAATCCCGTGCCGACCAGGCCGCTGCCGATCCTGATCGGCGGCCATTCCGACGCGGCGCTGAAGCGGGCGGCCAGGCATGACGGCTGGCTGTGCGCCGGCGGCAGCTACGAACAGACCCTGCCGCTGCTGGACAAGCTGGCCGCCTATCGGGCCGAGCTGGGCACGGCGGGGCGGCCCTACCGCATCTTCACCACGGCGATGGGCGGGATGCTGGGCCTGGACGACGTCCGCAAGCTCGAGGATGCGGGCGTCACCGACATCGCCGTCGCCTTCCGCAACCTTTATGCCGTGGAGGAGGACCGCCAGCCGCTCGACGAGAAGAAGGCTGATCTGCGCCGCTTCGCCGACGAGGTGATCGCCAAGGCGGGCTGAGCGGGCCCGGCCTCTCCCCCTCGACTTCCCATCCTTCCGGCGGCAGAGAAGGGCCGTTGAGGGGAGAGGGCCGCACCCATGATCGTCGTCGAAAGCCAGCCGGAGGAAGCGGCGCCGCGCCGGCGGAGACTGGCCGGCCAGCTTTATTTCCAGGTGCTGGCGGCGATCCTCGCGGGCAGCGTCATCGGCCATTTCTGGCCGGATGTCGGCGCGTCGCTGAAGCCGCTGGGCGATGCCTTCATCAAGCTGGTGAAGATGGTGATCGCGCCGGTCATCTTCCTGACCATCGTCACCGGCATCGCGGGGATGAAGGAGCTGGGCGTGGTGGGCCGCGTCGCGCTCAAGGCCTTCATCTACTTCCTCACTTTCTCCACCTTCGCGCTGATCGTGGGGCTGATCGTCGCCAATGTCGTCCAGCCCGGCGAGGGGATGAACATCGACCCGGCGACGCTCGACAGCGGGACGGTGGCCACCTACACGCGGGCCGCGCACGACCAGTCGCTCGTCGCCTTCCTGATGCACATCATCCCGGACACCTTCCTCGGCGCGCTGAGCGGGGGCGAGATATTGCAGGTGCTGTTCGTCGCCATCCTGTTCGGCGTGTCGCTGACCATGCTGGGCGGCCGCGCCCAGCCGGTGGTGGACCTGCTGGAGACGGTGGCGCAGGCGGTGTTCAAGCTGGTCGGCATATTGATGCGGGCGGCGCCGATCGGCGCGTTCGGGGCGATGGCCTTCACCATCGGCAAATACGGGCTGGCGAGCCTGGCCAACCTGATCGCATTGGTGGCGACATTCTACCTCACCTCCGCCTTGTTCGTGCTGGTCGTGCTGGGGCTGGTGGCCCGATATAACGGCTTCTCCATCCTCCGGCTGATCGCCTATCTGCGGGCCGAGCTGCTGCTGGTGCTGGGCACCTCCTCCTCCGAAGCGGCGCTGCCGGCGCTGATCCAGAAGATGGAGATCGCCGGCTGCCCCAAGGCGGTGGTCGGCCTGGTGGTGCCGACCGGATATTCGTTCAACCTGGACGGCACCAACATCTACATGACGCTGGCCGCCCTGTTCATCGCCCAGGCCACCGGCATCCACCTTTCGCTGGGGGACCAGCTGCTGCTGCTGGCGGTGGCGATGCTTTCGTCCAAGGGCGCGGCCGGGGTGACGGGCGCGGGCTTCATCACGCTGGCGGCCACCCTTTCCGTGCTGCCGGCGGTGCCGGTGGCGGGGATGGCGCTGATCCTGGGGGTGGACCGGTTCATGAGCGAATGCCGCAGCCTGACCAACTTCATCGGCAATGCGGTGGCCACCATCGTCGTTTCCCGCTGGGAGGGCGGGCTGGACAAGCCGGCGCTGGACGCCGCCCTGCGCGGCGACCCCCGCGAGGATTAACCCGCCGCCGCCCATTCGGCCACGGCGAGATCGCGTTCGGCCTGGGCGAGGTGGAGCCGTTCCACCATCCGCCCTTCCACCCGGATCGCGCCTTTCGCGGCATTGGCCGGATCGGCGAAGGCGGCGACGATGGCGCGCGCCCAGGCCACGGCATCGGCATCGGGGGTGAAGGCGGCGTTGCACGCGGCGATCTGGCGCGGGTGGATCAGGGTCTTGCCGTCGAAGCCGAATTCCACCGCCTGCGCGCATTGTTCGGCAAAGCCGGCATCGTCGTCGATCGCGTTGAACACGCCATCCAGCACGACCAGCCCGTGCGCCCGCGCGGCGGCGACGGCCATGCCCAGCATCCCCTGGAAGGGCGCGCGCAGCGTGCCGGGCCGCGCCCCCATTTCCTTGGCGAGATCGTTGGTGCCGAGCACGAAGCCGCCACCGGGACCGGCATCGGCCAGGGCGGCGGCAATCTCCTCCAGCCGGAAGATCGAGCGCGCGGTTTCGATCATCACCCAGAGCGGGGCAGCGCCGGCGAGCGCGGCGGCATGGCGGGCCACGGCCGCGCCATCATCCACCTTGGGGACGAGCACGGCATCGGGGCGGGCGGCGGCGAGCGCCGCGAGATCATCGAACCCCCAGGGCGTATCGATGCCGTTGGCGCGGACCACCAGTTCCCGCCGGCCGAAGCCGCCGGCCGCAACCGCCGCCACGGCGGCGGCGCGCGCATCCGCCTTCACATCGGGCGCCACCGCATCCTCGAGATCGAGGATCACGACATCGCAATCGAGCGCGTGCGCCTTTTCCACCGCCCGGGGGTTGGACGCCGGCATGTAGAGCGCGCTGCGGCGGGGACGGACGGCCATGGATCCTCCTGATCGGTGCGGTTGTGCTTGCCGGTGGGCTGTAGGGCGAATCGGGATGGCTTGGAACCGCCGGCGGCGACGGCGCGGTTCAGAGCGCGCGGACGGCGGCGGGCGGGCGATCGCGCGGCGGGGCCTGTGCGCCGGGCGGTGGCTGGTCGGGCAGTGGCTTGCCGGATGGAGCCGGGCCGGGGTCCGTGGGGGCGGAAGCGGCGGGATCGGTGCCGGTGGGGCCGGCCGGAGCAGGCGGGGCCGCGGCCGGGCGCGTCGCTGGCGGCCCGGCGTTGAAATCGGGGAACATGGCGCGGCTATTTTCCAGCCCCAGCGGGTCCGGCCCCTTGCCCCGGCGCCACGCCTCGTCCGCGTCATAGAGGCCGAGCAGGCGATTGAGCCGGTTCACCGCCGCATCATGCTGCGCGCATTGCCGGCGGAAATGCGCATCCTCCGCATCGCCTTCGGGGTCGTCGGGTTGCTCCTCCTCGTCCTCCTCCTCGGGCTGGCCGGAGGGCACGAAGCCGAACCAGCGATCGCGATCGGGCGCGTCGGCGGCGATGCGGCCATCGACGAAATATCGGTGGCGGGCCTCCACCACGGCGCGTTCGGCGCGGGAGAGGGCGCGGCAATAATCCGGGTCGCCATATTCGCCGTCCTCCGGCCCGCGAAAGCCGGGCGGGGGCGGGAAGCGGGTGAACCAGCTTTCCTCCTCCGCATCCCACCAGACGGGTTCGTCCTCCGCCGCCAGGCCGGCGTCCGCGCCATCGCGAAGTTGAGGAAGTTGAGGATTGCCATCGGCGCCGTCGGGGCCGGCATCGGGCGCCGCGACGCGGATCAGGCCGGCGGCCTCGGCCCGCGCCCACTGGTCCGCCGTCCAGCCCGCCCGGCCGTCCATGTCGAGATCGGAGATATCGACATCGCCCGCCAGCGCGCCGCCGCCCCGCAGCCAGCGATCGGCGCGGGCCAGCGCCACCACGGGGGCGAGATCATGGCCGGCGTCGCCTTCCTCCCCGCCATCAGCGACGCGCAGGCCCAGGAACAGGCCGGCGCGGGCGGGCGAGCAATCGCGGCCGACCAGATCGAGGAACGCCTCCCATTCCTGCGCGATCAGCCGCGCGGCCTGGTGCGTGCCCTCCGCCACGCGGGCATCGGCCAGCCGATCCATGCGGGTGAGCATCGCGGTGGCGAGGCGATTGTCGAACCGATGCCGCTCGATCACGTCGCCATTGGCCCGCGTGACGGTTTCGACCTGCCCGTCGATCGCGCGGGAGAGGAGGATATCGGCCAGCTTCTCCCGCGCCTGCAACGCCGCCGCCTGCCAGCCGAGCGCAAAGGCCGCCCCGTTCGCGCGGCGGCGGAAGGCGTAGGCCGAGGCGACGGAAAGCCCGACGATCCGGCACGCGGCCTCCACCGTATGGCCTTCGGCCACCGCCTCGAGAAAGGCGCGCTGGCGTTCGGGCGTCCAGCCGTCGCGGCGGGGAAGGGCGGTTGCGGGGGCGGCCGGGGAGGCGGCCGGCGCGGAGGGGATGGCGAGGTCGGTCATGCCGATAAGATAACCTATATGGTTATATGTAGGACAGGGCGTCCCCTCCAGCCGTCATCCCGGCACAGACTGGGATCGCCTGCTTTTGGCGAAACATGGAGGAAAGCGATCCCAGCCTGCGCTGGGATGACAAGGAAAATTGGGTCAGACTGCGACCATGCCCGAAGCCGCCCCCACGCCCATCACCGGAAGCTGCCACTGCGGCGCGGTGACGCTCACCGTGCCCCACGCCCCTGAGTGGGTGAATAGCTGCAACTGCTCGCTGTGCCGCAGGACGGGCGCGCTGATGGCCTATTATCCCGATGGCGCGGTGAAGGTGACGGGCGAGACCCGCGCCTATGTGTGGGGCGACCGGACGATCGGCATCCACCACTGCCCGGTCTGCGGCTGCCTGACCCATTGGCGCACGCTGGGCGAGGATTTCGGCAAGATGGGGATGAACGCGCGGCTGCTGGACGGGTTCGATCCGGACGCGGTCGAGGTGCGGAAGGTCGACGGGGCGAGTTGGTGAGCGCCGGCGCGGGAGGACGGCTCCTGCCCGGCCCGCGACCGGGAAGGAGGGCTGGCGCTCGGCGTCCAGTCGCGAGGCGGTGGGCAGGTGTCGGGGGCACTCTCTTGCGCGTCCCCTCGGATGATGGGCACCAGAGGGCGCGCGCTGGCGGCCTTGCTTATTTTCTCCCCGGAGAAGATGGGGGCAGCTTATCTCGCTGCGGCGGCCTTGCCGGCCGGTGCGTGCTTACCAGCGTCCGCCTGCCTGCTCGACGGCCTCGAGCAACGCCTTCTTGCTGGCCGTGCGACGTTTGCCGCTGTTGTGTGGGAGATCGGGCTGGCCGGTTTCGGCGCGGCGACGGGCGATGTCGCGTGCGAAATCGTCGAAGGCGACGGCCTTATCCTTCGATGTCCGCGATGCCGTAGTCACCGCCTGTCTCCTCTCGAATACGGCGATCAAGATAAGCGCGATCCAGATCGCTGTGAAGGATGAGAAGGGAGCGTGCCTGTTTCCACAATTCCGGTGCGGCGCCACTGGCGAACTGGCCCATGCGATCGGCAATGATATCCTCTACCGAGATTATGGCCGCGCGCCCTTCGGTTCCGAAATCGAGGAAGAGAATGCGCTCCCGATCGGCAAGACCCATCCAGAAGGGAGGATGAAACGATCTCGAAACCGAGCTTCAGATCGGGATGTATCCAGCCCCGCGTCGCCATGCCCGGTCCGGCCGGCTTCACGAAGCCCTGGCGCTGCAGAATCTCCTCGAACCATTGCTGACGCGGAGTGACGATATCGAAATCGCCGGTGTTGACGGCACTGCTGGAATAAAGCTCGACGGCGGCACCGCCGACCAGCACGGGCGGCTCCCCTCCCGATGCCCGGAGCGCTTCGCTCGCCCGCGCGAAAGCGCGCAAAGCGGCCTCACTCCGGGCGATAGGGGCTCACTCCGCCGCGACCTGTTCTCCGGCCGGTTGCAGGCCGAGCAGGGGGGCGAGGTAGCGGCCGGTGTAGCTGCGGGGTTCCTTCGCGACCTGTTCGGGCGTGCCGGCGGCGACGATCTCGCCGCCCTTGTCGCCGCCTTCGGGGCCGAGGTCGATGATCCAGTCGGCGGTCTTGATGACCTCCAGATTATGTTCGATCACGACCACGCTGTTGCCCTGCTCCACCAGCGCGTGGAGCACCTCCAGGAGCTTGCGGACGTCCTCGAAATGCAGGCCCGTGGTGGGTTCGTCGAGGATGTAGAGGGTGTTGCCGGTGGCGCGGCGGCTGAGTTCCTTGGCGAGCTTGACGCGCTGCGCCTCGCCGCCGGACAAGGTGGTCGCCTGCTGGCCGACCTTGACGTAACCGAGGCCGACCTCGGCCAGCATCGCCATCTTGTCGCGGATCGGCGGCACGGCCTTGAAGAATTCCACCGCGTCCTCGACCGTCATGTCCAGCACGTCGGCGATCGACTTGCCCTTGAAGGTGACTTCCAGCGTCTCGCGATTGTAGCGCTTGCCGTGGCATACGTCGCAGGTGACGTAGACGTCGGGCAGGAAGTGCATCTCGATCTTCAGCACGCCATCGCCCTGGCACGCCTCGCACCGGCCGCCCTTGACGTTGAAGCTGAAGCGGCCGGGCTTGTAGCCGCGCGCCTGCGCCTCCGGCAGGCCGGCGAACCAGTCGCGGATGTTGGTGAAGGCGCCGGTATAGGTGGCGGGGTTGGAACGCGGGGTGCGGCCGATCGGCGACTGATCGATATCGATCACCTTGTCGAGATGCTGCAGCCCCTCGATCTTCTCATGATGGCCGGCGAGCATGCGGGCGCCGTTCAGCACCCGCGCGGCGGTGGCATAGAGCGTGTCGATGGTGAAGGTGGACTTGCCCGATCCCGAGACGCCGGTGATGCAGGTGAAGGTGCCGAGCGGGATGGAGGCGGTGACGTCCTTCAGGTTGTTCGCCCGCGCGCCCCTGACCGTCAGCTTCCTGCCATTGCCCTTGCGGCGCTTCTTCGGCACGTCCACCGCGCGGCGGCCGGAGAGATAGTCGCCGGTGAGCGAGCCTTCGGTGGCGAGGATATCGGCGAGCGAGCCCTGCGCCACGATCGCCCCGCCATGGACGCCCGCGCCCGGCCCCATGTCGATGACATGATCGGCGGTGCGGATCGCGTCCTCATCATGCTCGACCACGATCACCGTGTTGCCGAGATCGCGCAGGCGGCGGAGGGTTACGAGCAGGCGATCATTGTCGCGCTGGTGGAGGCCGATCGAGGGTTCATCGAGCACGTAGAGCACGCCCGACAGGCCCGAGCCGATCTGCGACGCCAGGCGGATGCGCTGGCTTTCGCCGCCGGACAAGGTGCCCGACGTGCGATCGAGGTTGAGATAATCGAGGCCGACATTGTCGAGGAAGCCCAGCCGCTCGACGATTTCCTTCAGGATGCGTTCGGCGATCGCATTCTGCTGGGCGTTCAGATGGTTGGGCATATCGCGGAAGAAGGCCAGCGCGGGGCCGACGGCGCGGCGGGTGGACTGGGAGATATCCTCGCCCGCGATCTTCACCGCCAGCGCCTCGGGCTTGAGGCGGGCGCCGTGGCACACCTCGCAAGGGGCCGCGGACTGGTATTTGGCCAGCTCCTCGCGCATCCACGCGCTTTCGGTGGCGAGCATGCGGCGGTTGAGATTGCCGATCACGCCTTCGAACGGCTTGGTGACCTGGTAGCTCTTCTTCCCGTCGATGAAGGTGAGGACGATCGGCGTGCGGCCGGTGCCGTTGAGGATCGCCTCGCGCTGCTCATCGGTGAGCTGGTTCCACGGCGTATCGAGCCTGAAGCCGAAATGGGCGGCGAGGCTGGCCAGCACCTGCATGTAATAAGGCGAGGGCGGGTTGGACTTGGCCCAGGGGACGACCGCGCCCTGCTTGAGCGAGAGATTCTCGTTCGGCACGACCAATTGGGGATCGAAATAGAGCTTCTCGCCCAGGCCGTCGCAGGCGGGGCAGGCGCCCTGGGGGGCGTTGAAGGAGAAGAGGCGCGGCTCGATCTCGGCAATGGTGAAGCCGGAGACGGGGCAGGCGAATTTCTCGGAGAAGGTGATGCGGTTGGCCGGCACGCCCGCGCCCTTCATCTGGCCGCCGGCATCCTCCGCCTCGCGCCCCGGCACGACGCCGTCGGCGAGATCGACATAGGCCAGCCCCTCGGCAAGCTTCAGCGCGGTCTCGAAGCTCTGGGCGAGGCGGGTTTCCATGCCTTCGCGCACGACGAGGCGATCGACCACCACCTCGATGTCATGCTTGTATTTCTTGTCGAGCGCGGGGGCGTCCTCGATCTCGTAGAATTCGCCGTCGATGCGGACGCGGGTGAAGCCCTGCTTCTGCCATTCGGCCAGTTCCTTGCGATATTCGCCCTTGCGGCCGCGCACGACGGGCGCGAGCAGGTAGAAGCGCGTGCCTTCCGGCAATTGCAGCACGCGATCGACCATCTGGCTGACCGTCTGCGCGCTGATCGGCAGGCCGGTGGCGGGCGAATAAGGCACGCCGACCCGCGCCCAGAGCAGGCGCATATAATCGTAGATCTCGGTCACGGTCGCGACCGTCGAGCGCGGGTTGCGCGAGGTCGTCTTCTGCTCGATCGAGATGGCGGGGGAGAGGCCCTCGATATGATCGACGTCGGGCTTCTGCATCAGCTCCAGGAACTGGCGCGCATAGGCCGAGAGCGATTCCACGTAGCGGCGCTGGCCTTCGGCATAGATGGTGTCGAAGGCGAGGCTGGACTTGCCCGACCCCGACAGGCCGGTGATGACCGTGAGCGTTTCGCGCGGGATATCGACATCCACGCCCTTGAGATTGTGCTCGCGCGCGCCACGGACGGAAATGTGAGTCAGCATGAGGGCGAATGTTCCATATTTGTTCGCGCGCGGCAAGCCGCTATCGGCCATGTTCGGCCCCGAGATGGTGCGCGGCGGGGCAAGAGGCAAGCCGATGCGGGACGGAAGCGGCCGCGGCGGGGCGCCTTCCCCGAAATGGCGGCGGCCCTTCCCCACGGAGTAAGGCTTAGGAGTGCTGGGCCGGGCGGACGTGGACAGGCATAATGCAATGGGGGCGTTCGACAGGGAGCCTGCCATGCCCGGCCATCGCCGATCATCACCTTGCCTGCGCGCGCGCGGCGGTTCGCGGATAAAAGGGGCGGCTTTCCTTCTGGCGGTGGCAATGGTGGCGGGAATGACGGCGCCCGCGACGCGGGCAAGCACGACCCTGGCGTGGCTGGACGGCACGCTGGAGGGCAATGGGCTGGCGAGCACATCCACCGCCGGCGCCGAAGCCGTGGCGATCGACGCGGCGGGCGAAGGGGGCGTGTTCCTTGCCGGCCGGGCCGCCAGCGAGATCGGGATAAACCGGCTTCAGGTCGCCAATTCCACCGGCCTTCCCTTTGCCGACAGCGGCAGCGTGATTTCGGCATTGTCCTTCTGGGCGGACAATCTTTCGGTGCGGGCGGCCGACGGCGGCCCGGTGACGCTGAGCATCAGCTTTTCCTTCGAGGGAAGCTATGTCGGCCCCTGCTGCGACGCGGCCAATCCGAGCAGCACCTTCGGCAATGCCTATTTCCTGGCCGCGCCAGGGCGCTTCCTCGATATCGGGCAAGGCGAGGAAGACGGGCCGATAAGCTTCACCACCAGCCTGGGCAGCGCGGTGCTGCGGGGGCAGGCCACCGCCGTGCCGGGCGGCCTGTTGAGCGTGGCATCCTTGTGCGACGGTGACGATGGGGAGGATGGCTGCGATCCCTTTTCGGCCAGCGCCACCTACACGCTGGATTTCACGATCGGATCGGATGAAGATTTCTGGCTGGCGGGCTATTTCTTCGTTGGCGACCTAGCCCAGGGCGAGAGCGTGGATGCGTTCCACAGCGCCCGGCTGCTGGGGATCAGCATCGATCCCGGTGCGGTGCTGACTTCGGAAAGCGGACGGATCGTGCGGCGCGCCGATGGCAGTTACGGCCTGCCCGCGGCGATACCGGAGCCGGCAACCTGGGCGATGATGATCCTCGGCTTCGGGCTGGTCGGAATGCGGATGCGCCGGACAGTTTTTCTATCGTATCAATAGAAATTGTTGTCTTGATCCCGGCCATCGGGAGCGGACAGGGGTGGCGATCCATGAGGAGCCGCCGCCGATGACCCAGACCGCCATCGAACCCTTCGATCCCAGCCGGGAGCTTGGCCCCATCATCGCCGGCCTGCGCGCGCAGCGGCTGCGCTGGCGGGCGGCGCATGAGCGGCATGCCGAGCATGGCGGCCACGGCTTTCCCCAGCGGCAGGCGATCAGCCGCATCCTGGCGCCGCTGAGCGCGCTGCTGTTCCCGCTGCGGCTGGGGCCGCCGGAGCTGAACCCGGCGAACGAGGACGCCTTCATCGAGGCGACGCTGGAGACGACGCTGCTGCAGCTGGCGGCGCAGGTGCGGCTGGAGCTGCGCTATCACCAGCGGGATGCGGCGGACGACGCGATCGAGGCGCGGGTGCAGGCGATCCTGCGCGGCTTCGCCACCGCGCTGCCCGGATTGCGCGCGCTGCTGGACAGCGACGTGCAGGCCGCCTGGCAGGGCGATCCCGCCGCGCGCAGCGTGGACGAGGTGCTGATCTGCTATCCCAGCATCACCGCCGTGATCCATTACCGGCTGGCGCACCGCCTGCACGAACTGGGCGCGCCGCTGGTGGCGCGGATCATCACCGAGATCGCCCATTCGCGCACCGGCATCGACATCCATCCCGGCGCGCGGATCGGCGCGCGCTTCTTCATCGACCACGGCACCGGCGTGGTGATCGGCGAGACGGCGGTGATCGGCGAAGGCGTGCGCCTGTATCAGGGGGTGACGCTGGGCGCGATCGGCCTGTCGATCGACGCGACCGGCGCCGCGCGCGGCGAGCCGCGCCATCCCATCGTGGAGGACGAGGTGGTGATCCATGCCGGCGCCACCATATTGGGCCGCGTGACCATCGGCCGCGGCGCGGTGATCGGCGGCCATGTGTGGCTGACCCGCGACGTGCCGCCCGGCGCCGAGGTGCTGCCCGCCGCGCCCGAGCTTGCCATCGTCGAATAATCGGAATCTGATGAGTTTCATGCCCCAACCCACCCGCGCCCGTTTCCGCCCCAGCTTCGGCACCCAGGTGCTGGCTTCGATGGCGATCGGCGTCCTGCTGGGCCTGATCGCGCGCGCGATCGGATCGCCCGACGGCGTGCCCAATGCGCTGGCGCAGACGCTGGCGACGATCGGCAGCATCTTCGTCCAGCTGCTGAAGGTGCTGGTGCCGCCGCTGATCTTCACCGCGATCGTCGCCAGCATCGCCAATTTCGGCGAGATGAAGAATGCCGCGCGGCTGGCCGGCCAGACCTTGCTGTGGTTCGCGCTGACCGCGCTGATCGCGGTTTCCATCGGCCTGGCGCTGGGGACGATATTGCAGCCCGGCGCGCACGCCCATGCCGAAGGGGTGACGGCCGCCGCCCATGCGGCATCGAGCGCGAGCTGGCTGGATTTCCTGAAAGGGCTGGTGCCCGCCAACATATTGGGGCTGACGGTGGCCACCAAGCTGGAGAATGGCGGCGCCAGCACCAGCCTTTCCATCAACACGCTGCAGATCGTGGTGATATCGATCGTGATCGGCATCGCCGCCCTGCGATCCGGCGAGGCGGCGGCGCCCTTCCTGGCCTTCATCCGTTCGCTGCTGGCGATCACCCGGCGGATATTGAGCTGGGTGATCCGGCTGACGCCAATCGGCACCATCGGCCTGCTGGGCACCGCCGTCGCCCAATATGGCTGGACGACGCTGGCCCAGCTCGGCGCCTTCGCCGGGGCGATCTATCTGGGCCTCGCGATCGTGCTGCTGGGCGTCTATCCCGCGCTGCTGGCGCTGAACGGGCTGAGCCCGGCGCACTTCTTCCGCACCGCCTGGCCGGCGATCCAGCTGGGCTTCGTATCGCGATCCTCGATCGGCACCCTGCCGGTGACGGAGGCGGTGACCGAGCGGCTGGGCGTGCCGCGCCCTTACGCCGCCTTCGCCGTGCCGCTGGGCGCCACCACCAAGATGGACGGGTGCGCCGCCATCTATCCGGCGGTGGCCAGCCTGTTCATCGCCCAATTCTACGGCATCGCCCTGGGGCCGTCCGATTATCTGCTGATCGCCTTCGTTTCGGTGATCGGATCGGCGGCGACCGCGGGCATGACCGGCGCCGTGGTGATGCTGACGCTCACCCTTTCCACCCTCGGCCTGCCGCTGGAAGGGATCGGCCTGCTGCTGGCGATCGACCCGATCCTGGACATGGGCCGCACCGCCGTGAACGTGGCCGGGCAGGCGCTGGTGCCGCTGATCGTATCCCGCCGCGAAGGGATGCTGGAGGGCGCGCCGCAGGAGGACGATCCGCTCGCCTCCGTCGAAGGGCCGGCATAGGCCCTTTCGGGAAGCGTGATCGGCGCATCGCCCGCGCCCACTTTCCAAAACCACCGCAAAGGCCCATTGAGCCCGTTCCATCGCCTTGTTTCCGCCGGAGATTCCCATGACCGCCGATCTGACCGCGAGCCGGATGGTTTCCGCCAACCTGACGGCCGATCGGCCGACCTTCGTGACCCATCTGGAATGTTCGCTGACCGGCGAGCGTTATGAGGCGGACCGGCTGCACGGGCTTTCCGCCGCCGGCCGGCCGCTGCTGGTGCGATACGATCTGGAGGCGGCGGGCAAGGCGGTGACGCGCGAGGCGATCGCGGCGCGGCCGACCGACCTGTGGCGCTGGCGCGAGCTGCTGCCGGTGCGGAACACCGCCGACATCGTCAGCCTGGGCGAGATCGAGACGCCGCTGGTGCCGATCCCCGAAGCCGGCGCCGCCAATGTGATCGTGAAGGACGAGGGGCGGCTGCCCACCGGTTCCTTCAAGGCGCGCGGGCTGGTGATGGCCGTCGCCATGGCCAGGGCGCTGGGCGTGACGCGGATCGCCATGCCCACCAACGGCAATGCCGGCGCCGCGCTGGCCGCCTATGCCACCCGCTGCGGCATCGAGACGATCGTGTTCTGCCCGGAGGACACGCCCGAGATCAATGTGCGCGAGATCGCGATGCAGGGCGCGCGGGTGTGGCGGGTGAACGGCCTGATCGACGATTGCGGCGCGATCGTCGCCGAAGGGGCCAAGCAGGGGCGCTGGTTCGATTTCTCCACCCTGAAGGAGCCCTATCGCATCGAGGGCAAGAAGACGATGGGGCTGGAGCTGGCGGCGCAGCTCGGCTGGCGGCTGCCCAGGGCGATCTTCTACCCCACCGGCGGCGGCACCGGCCTGATCGGCATGTGGAAGGCCTTTGCCGAGCTGGAGGCGCTGGGCTGGATCGGGCCCGAACGGCCGAAGATGTTCGCGGTGCAGGCCGACGGCTGCGCGCCGATCGTGAAGGCGTTCGACGACGGCGTGAACCATGCCGAACGCTGGGAGAATGCCCACACCATCGCCGCCGGCATCCGCGTGCCGCGCGCGGTGGGCGACTTCCTGATCCTGGCCGCGGTGCGCGAGAGCGGCGGCAAGGCGCTGGCGGTGAGCGACGCGGAGATCGCCCGCGCCGTGGACGATGCCGCCCGCAAGGATGGCCTGCTGCTCTGCCCCGAAGGCGGCGCGACCCTGGCCGCCTATCGCCGGGCGCTGGCGGAAGGGCTGATCGGGGCGGAGGACAGCGCGGTGCTGTTCAACTGCGCCACCGGCCTGAAATATCCGATGCCGGCGGCGGACAATGCGCTGGACCGGACCAGGCCGATCGATTTCGATCTGTTGTGAGGGCGCGCGCCCGATGGCGCCAGATCAGACGATCAGCGCCAGCAGGGCCAGCGGGAGGGCGGCAAGCCCCATCGCCGGCAGCCAGCGCGGGCGATAGAGCAGGGCCAGCACGACGATCGCGGCGGCGGCGGCGTTGAGGCCGACCCATTCGACCACGCCCGCCCGCCAGCCTGGCGCGGCGAGGCGGAGCGCGAGCGAGGCGGCGAGGAAGGTCCAGCCGGCGATGCGGAGCGGGGCTTCGTGGCGGACGAGCCGGCCGTCGGGCACGGCCTGCGCGGCATGGCGGCGCATGGCGAGGCTGAGCGCGGCATAGGCCGCGAGCAGCAGCAGGGCGGAGGCCATCGTCATGAAAGCCCCCGCGTCATGCCAGCGCCGGCCGGCGGCGGCGCGGGGCGGCGGGCTGGCGCCGGTGGAGGTGGAGCGCGGTCATCAGCGCGCCGCAGCCGATGGCGAGCGCGACGAGATCGAAGCCCGCGAACAGCCAGTCGCCATGGATCAGGCTGGCGGGAAGCCCGCGCGCGGTGGTGAGCGCGGAGACCAGCGGCAGCAGCAGCCAGCCGAGGCCCATCATCGCCGTCAGCTCCGCCCAGCCGCGCCGGGGGGCGCGGGCGAGGCCGAACAGCATCGCCGCCGCCCAGCAGAGGAAGAAGGCCCGGACCTCGATGCCGGGACGATCGGCGAGGCCCACGGGCGCCAGCCGGTTCGCCCAGAAGAAGGCGGCCATGGCGATCGGCAGGCCGGCGACGGTGCCGACGGTGAGGCGGGCGACGAGATGGTGGCCGAAGCCCCGGCCTTCCGGGCGGCTGACCGTCCACAGCACCAGCCCGCTGGCGATGGTGGCGGACAGCGCCAGCCCGCAGAGGAAATAGAGCCAGCGGCTGACCCAGGGGGCGAAGCGGCCCATGTGGAGGCCGTAGAGCACGTCGAACGTCTTCTTCGCGGGGCGATCCTCCGCATAAGCGGCGAGCAGCCGGCCGGTGACGCCGTCATAAGCGAGCTTGCCGGCCGAATAGCCGAGCTGATCGGCATCGTCGCGCAGCACCTGGATCACGGCCGCCGCATCGCCGGGATTTTCCACCGCGACATTGCCGATCCGCCCGCCATCGAAGCGGCGGCGGGCATCGGCGAGGATCGCCTCGACATCGCCGAGCGGGGCGGGGCGGCCGCTGCGTTCGCGCTCGAAATAGCCGGGCGCGACTTCCGCGAACATCGTCGTCGTATCCTTGCCGTAATTGGCGACGAGGCCCCAGGGCATGGTGAGGGTGACGAGGGTGAGGACGCCGGTGAAGGTGATCATCAGGTGGAAGGGCATGGCGAGCACGCCCAGCACGTTATGCGCATCCAGCCAGGACCGCTTGCCCTTGCCCGTCCGCAGCGTGAAGAAATCGGCGAAGATGCGGCGGTGGGTGATGATGCCCGATATCAGCGCCACCAGCATCAGCATGCCGGCGGCGGATGCGAGGATGCGGCCCCACGGATAGGGAAGCTGCAGTTCGAAATGGAAGCGGTAGAAGAATTCGCCGCCCAGCGTCTCGCGGATGCCGTCCGGCCGGCCGCTATTGGGATCGAGTGCCGCGAAGCGATAATCGTCGCCGTCGGCATAGCTCGCCTCGATGGTGGACTGGCGATCGTCCGGGGCGGTGAGATACCAGGCCGGCGCGTTGGGCGCCGCCTTTTCCAGATAGCGGATAGCGGCGGCGGTGGCCTTCACCTGATCGGGCGCGGCCGTGACCTCCGGCCGCATCCAATCGCCGATTTCGGAGCGGAAGACGGTGGCGGTGCCGGTGAGCGCCATGGCGAAGAGCAGCCAGCCGAGCACGAGCCCGGCCCAGCCGTGGAGCCATGCCATGGATTGGCGGAAACCGGTTTTCATGGATGCGCCCGCTTCATGGATGGGGGCCGAGCGCCCAGGCGATCGCGGCGGCGAGCCCCGCGACCGCGACGATGCCGGCCCAGGCGCGCGCGGCGCTGCCGACGGCGAAGGCCCAGATCGCCGCGGCCGGCATCACCAGCAGCGCGACGATGGTGGCGACGGTCGAGGCTTCGGCCCGCGCCATCGGCAGCGCGCGGGCGAACGCCATCGCGACGGCGGCGGCGAGCGCATAGCCGCCGACGGCCGCCGCCACCGTCCGCGATGCGACGCCGAGGCGGTAGCGGAGGGTGAGCCGCGGCTTCATCGCCCGATCAGAACCGGTAGCCGACGCTGAAGTTCACCGTCCGCCGCAGGCCGAGGAAGCAATCGCCCCGGCCGAGGCAGGTGGTGTAATATTTCTTGTCGGTGAGGTTGGTGGCGTTGAGCGACAGGCGCCACGCGCCATAATCCAGCCCGATCATCGCATCGGCGGCCAGATAATCGGGCGTGACGAGCGTATAAGGCACGAAATTCACGTCATAGGTGGGTGAATAGCTGTCGCTGACATAGCGCAGGCCCGCGCCGATGCGCAGCTTCGCCTCGTCGGTGACGGCGACATGCTTCATCGCCCAGATCGAGGCGAGATGCTTCGGAATGCTTTCGAGCTGATTGGTCGAAAGGCCGACGCCGGCATCGATCTGATCGCTGAGATTGCTGTCCCTGGCGCGGGTGTAGCTGTAGGAGGCGATGATATCGAGATCGTTCGCGATGCTGCGCGAGGCTTCGACCTCGAAGCCCTTGGTCCGCACCTTGCCGGCCTGGATCTGGTTGTTGGGATTGGACGGATCGTTCACCAGCCGGCCGCTATCCTTCATGTCATAGGCGGTGACGGTGACGAAGGTGGCGGGATCGGGCTGCCACTTCACGCCGATCTCATATTGCCGGCCGCGCGTGGGATCATAAGGCTGGCCGTAGAAATCGGCGCCGGCGATCGGCTGGAACGATTCCGTATAGCTGACATAGGGCACCACGCCGGGCGCGATTTCGTAGAGGAAGGCGATGCGCGTCGTCCATGCATGATCGACGAAGCGTTCGGCGCCCTCGGTATCGTTGGTCGCGCGATCGTAGCGCAGGCCGACGAGCAGGGTGGCCTTGTCGAACGCCTTGATCTGATCCTGCACGTAGAAGCCGGTCTGTTCCTGCTTGGTATCCGGAACATCGTAGAAGGTCAGCGGCATGACATTGCCATAGACCGGGTTATAGGCGTCGATCGGCGTGGTGCCGGGCGGGATGGGATTGCCATCCTCGTCGAAGCCGTTGTTCGACATGGCGAAGGCATCGCGCTCGCGCGTCTTGTAATGCGCGTAATCGAAGCCGACGAGCAGCTTGTGGGTGAGGGGGCCGGTGGCGAAATCGGCCTGGAGCTGGCTGTCGGTGGTCAGCGTCCTCGAATGGAAGACCTCCCCGAAGGCGTAGCGGTTGAGCACGCGGTTGGGGCCGAGCGCGGCATATTCCGGGAACACGGCGTTCAGATAGGGATCGGCCGGATCGAGATAGGGCGCCGCCGGGCTGCCGCCGTAGATATCGGCATAATGCAGGATCTGGCTGGACTTGAACCATTCGTAGCGGGCGTTCTGCCGGAATTGCAGGGCTTCGCTGAACCTGTGGCTGAACTGCGCCGACACCCATTCGGTGTTGTAATCGACCTTGTCGACCGACGGTTCGCCGAGGTTGCGGCTCCACGGCAGCGGGCCGAGCGGATGATCCTTGCCGAACAGCGTGGAGACATAGGGCAGGAACTGGCCGGTCCAGCCATTATTGTCGTCCTGCACCAGGCCGATCAGGGTAAGCTCCGTATCCGATCCCATCCGCCAGGTGAGCGAGGGGTTGATCGTCCAGCGCTTTTCCCTGGCATGATCGGTCTGGGAATCGGCGTCGCGCCAGACGGCGACGAGCCGGGCGGCGAGCTGATCGCCCAAGAGCGGGCCGGTGACGTCGATGCCGGCTTCCTTACGATCGAAGGTGCCGTAGGAGACGAAGCCCTCGCCGCCGAAATCGAATTGCGGGCGCTTCGACGTGGTGTTGACGAGGCCGCCGATCGGCGCCTGGCCGTAGAGCATGGAGGAGGGGCCGCGCAGCACCTCCACGCTGGAGAGCGTGAAGATTTCCTGCCGCGAACCCTGGCGATAGCCGAAGGAGCGGCGCATGCCATCCTGATAGACGCCCGGTTCGGTGCCGCGCACGAAGCCATAGTCGCCGCGCGTATCGAGGCCATAGGCTTCGGTGCGGACGCCGGCGGTGTAGCGCAGCGTATCCTGCAGGTTGAGCGCGCCCATTTCGAGGAAGCGTTCGGCCGAAACCACCGTGATCGCCTGCGGCGTATCGATCAGCGGCGTATCCGTCTTGGTGCCGATCGGCGATTGATACTGGGCGCCGGTGACGATGATGTCGGCGGGATCGACGGGCGCGCTGGCGGCGTCCTCCGCGCGGGCCGGCGCCGTGGCGAGGCCGATGACGAGCGCCAGTGCCGTGGCGGAGCCGCCGAACGGAAATGCGCCGGAGCGTCCCTTGGCCGAACCCATGCAACCCCCTTTAATGATATCGATAACGACTCGCAATAGAGGCGCTCATATGGCGGGGAGGGGGAAGCGTCAATGCCGTCCGGCGGGGGCACGGATCGGGCAGGCGCGGGCTCCATGTCCCGCGCTCCCCGCGCTCCCCGCGCGCCGGATGCGGCGCGGGCTATCCGCCGTTGCCGATCGCGGCCCGCATGCGCGGCACCACGAAATCGAGGAAGGCCCTGATCCGCCCCGGAATGCGCTGGGTGCCGAGGTGCAGCGCGTTGATTTCCTCCACATCGCCGCCGCCGGCATCGTCGAGCACCGTCACCAGCCGGCCGGCCGCGATATCCGCCGCCACATGGAAATGGCCGAGCCGGGCGAGGCCGACCCCGGCGATCGCCATGCGCCGCACGGTTTCGCCATTATTGGCGAGCAGCCCGCCCCGGACCACGCGATCGACGACCCGGCCCGCCTGGCGGAACGGCCAGACCGGGGCCGAGCGGCGGAAGTTGAAGCCCAGGCAATTATGCCCTTCCAGATCCTCCATGCCCCGCGGCGTGCCGTGCCGCGCCAGATAATCGGGGGCCGCGACGATGTGCCGACGCGTGGCGCCGATGCGCACCGCGACCAGGCTGGACGAGGCGAGCGCGCCGATCCGGAAGGCCACGTCCGTCCGTTCCAGATAAAGATCGACGACGTCGTCGGACAGCGACAGATCGACCTGCACGTCCGGATGGGCCTGCCAGAAGGCAGGCAGCAGGGGTTCGAGGACATGCACGCCCAGCGCCACCGAGGCATTGACGCGAACCGTGCCGCTGATGCGGGGCGACCCTTGCGCCAGCCCCTGTTCCAGATCATCCAGATCGGCGAGCAGCGCGAGGCTGCGTTCATGATAGGTGCGGCCTTCATCGGTGAGCGCCAGCCTGCGCGTCGAGCGTTCGACGAGGCGCACGCCCAGCCGCTGCTCGATACGGCCGACGAGCTTGCTGACGGTGGACGGCGTCATCCGCAATTGCCGGGCGGCCTCGGAAAAGCTGCCGGTTTCCGCCACCCGCACGAAGACGAGCATCTCGCCGGCCCGATTATCCACCCGTATCGACCTTCCATCTGTGAATCCGCTTCCCAGATCATGTGCCGGCCCGGCCGATTTTCAAGATGCGATCACAGGCCCATTTCACGGGGGATTTCGAAGGAGGCATTTCCATGAACATCTTCGTGACCGGCGCGAGCGGTTATATCGGCGGATCGGTGGCGGCCCGGCTGGCGGGCCTCGGCCATAATGTGCGCGGGCTGATCCGCAACGCCGCCCGCGCCGACGAGCTCCGCGCCCACGGCATCGAGCCGGTGATCGGCACGCTGGACGACGGCGCCCTGCTGACGGCCGAGGCGCGCGCCGCCGATGCGGTGATCAACGCCGCCAGCAGCGACCATCGCGGCGCGGTGGAGGCGCTGCTGGCGGGGCTGGCCGGATCGGGCAAGCGCTTCATCCACACCAGCGGCACCAGCCTGGTGGGCGACGAGGCGGTGGGCGAACCTTCGGACGCGATCTTCACCGAGGAGACGCCGGTGACGCCCGCGCCCGACAAGGTGGCGCGGATCGCGATCAACCGGCTGATCGAGGATGCGGCGCCGGGCGTCCATTCGATCGTGCTGTGCAACAGCCTGATCTACGGCAACCATCTGGGCCCGCGGGCGCAGAGCGTGCAGATCCCGCCGCTGGTGGCCGAGGCCAGGGAAAGCGGCGTGGCGCGCCATGTCGGTCGCGGGCTAAATCGCTGGTCCAACGTGCATATCGCCGACATGGCCGATCTTTATGTGCTGGCGCTGGAGAAGGCGCCGGCCGGCAGCTTCTACTTCGTCGAGAATGGCGAGGCCTCGTTCAGGGAGATCACCGACGCGATCGGCGCGGCGCTGGGCATCGGCCCGTCGCAGGACTGGGCGCCCGAGGCGGCGATCGCCCGCTGGGGCCGCGAGCTGGCGGTGTTCGGCCTCGGTTCCAACAGCCGCGTCCGCGCGGACAAGGCGCGGGCGGAGCTGGGCTGGGCGCCGGTCCACACCTCCGTCACCGGCTATATCCTGAACGATATGCCGCGCTAGGAGGGAATGCGCGCGGCGGCCGGGCGGCCCCGCGCGGAACGGCGGGAACGCGCGAAGCCGCCCGGCGGGCAGCCGGCGTGGCGGCGGAACGCGGTGCTGAAGGCGCTGGCCGATTCATAGCCGATCTCCTCCGCCAGCCGATCGAGCGAGATCCCGCCCCGGCTGAGCGCATCCTTCGCCAGCGCCATCCGCCAGCGCGCCAGATATTCGATCGGCGCGCATCCCACCGTCTGCGTGAAGCGCGCGGCGAATGCCGAGCGCGACATGCAGGCGATGGCGGCCAGGCGGGCCACCGTCCAGCGATCGCCGACATTGGCGTGGAGCGCCTGCAGCGCCTTCGCCACGCCGGGATCGCGCATGCCGCCGAGCAGGCCGGTGGCCCGGCTTCCGCCGTCGATGCCGTGGTGGCGGAGCGCCGCGATCAGCATCACCTCCAGCAGCCGTTCCAGGATCATCCCCGCGCCGGGACGATCGCCGGCGGTCTCCTCCAGGATCAGGCCGAGCACGCGGGAGAGGCCGGTCGTGTCGTGCAGGGCGGAGCGGACATGGATCATGCCGGGCAGGAGCGCGGATACCAGCGCCGCATTGGCGGGATCGACCCGGAAGCTGCCGCCCAGCATGCGGAAATCGGGCGCGCCATCGGGATCGCCGTGGCGCAGCGCCTGCCCGGACGGCTCCACCGGCACGCAGGCCATGCCCGGCCGGCTCGCCATGTCGAAGGCCGGCGTCACGGGCAGCAGCACGAAATCCCCCGCCTCCAGCCGCACCGGATCGCCCGCCGCCAATGTCAGCCAGCCGCCGCCTTCGACCACCATCGCGAAGCCGGGCATGCCATAAGCGGCGTAGCGCACGCCCCAGTCGCCGCGCGCGGTGATCGGCTTGGACAAAGCGGCATGGGGCCGCAGCAGGGCGATGACGGTGCTCAACGGGTCCATCGGGACGATCCGTAAATAATATCGGATCATGGATTATAGATCGTCCCCGCCCGCCCGTCTAACCCCGGCCGCGACAGCGAAGCCCAGGGAGGCGATATGAGCAGGACCGTTTTCATCACCGGCACCTCATCCGGCTATGGCAAGGCCGCCGCCGATCATTTCCTGGCGCGCGGGTGGAAGGTGATCGCCACCATGCGCCGCCCCGATCCCGCCACCTTCGCGGATGCCGGCGATCGGCTGAAGGTGCTGCCGCTGGACGTGACCGACGCGGACAGCATCGCGGGCGCCATCGCGGCCGGCCTGGACTGGGCCGGATCGATCGACGTGCTGGTGAACAATGCCGGGATCGGCTTGGCTTCCGCCGTCGAGGCGACGCCGGACGCCGTAATCCGGGAAATCTTCGAGACCAACAGCTTCGGCGTCTTCGCCATGTGCCGCGCCATCATCCCCGCGATGCGGCGGCAGGGGCATGGCGTGATCGTCAACGTGACGTCGAGCGCGGCGATCGGGCCGATGCCGCTGGTGGCCGTCTATGCCGGCAGCAAATGCGCCGTGGAGGGGTTCACCGAATCGCTGGCCTATGAGCTGCACCCCTTCGGCATCGAGGCGCGGCTGGTGGAGCCGGGCTATGCGCCGACCACCCGCTTCACCGCCAATGGCGGACCGCGCATGGCGGGGCTGATCCCCCCGGACTATGCCGCCTTCGCCCAGGCATGCTTCGCGAAGATGGCCGATTATCCCACGCCTTACTGCACCGAGGCGGAGGTGGCCGAGGCGATCTTCGCCGCCGCGACGGCGGAGCATCGCCGGCTCCGCTTTCCCGCCGGGGCCGATACCCGGATGCTCGCCGGCCTGCGCTGGTCGGCGGGCGAGGACCGGTATAGCATGCGGATGCGCGAGATGTTCGATCCCGCGGGCGCGCCGGCGGCGGCGGGCTGACGGGGCGGCATCGCCGGGCCGGAGTCGACCGAGCTGGAGGGCATGGCCGCATGACCATCGACCGGCGCACATTCGTGGGGGCGGCAGCCCTCGCCGTGGGAAGCGCGGCCATGGCCGGCGCCATGACCGAGGCGCGCGCGGCGGCCGAGACGGCCGGCGGCGCGAAGGCCCGCAACGTCGTGCTGGTGCACGGCCTGTTCGCCGACGGATCGTCCTGGTCGGAAGTGATCCCGCTGCTGCAGGCGCGGGGGCTCAATGTCGTTTCCGTCCAGAACCCGCTCACCACATTGCCCGAAGCCGTCGCCGCCGCCCGCCGCGTGCTGGACAGGCAGACGGGGCCGACCGTGCTCGCCGGCCACAGCTTCGCGGGGATGATCGTCACCGAGGCGGGCGTGCATCCCAACGTCTCCGCGCTGGTCTATGTCGCGGCGCGGGCGCCCGATGCCGGCGAGGATTATGGGGCGCTGGCCGCGAAATTCCCGGCGGCGCCGGCCAGCGCGGGCATCATCTACGACGGCGACGAGGGGCGGCTGGGCGACGAAGCCTTCCTGCGCGACTTCGCGGGAGACCTGCCCGCGGCGAAGGCGAAGGTCCTCCTCGCCGTTCAGCAGCCCTTCCGCAGGGAATTGCTCGCCGGGCGCACCGCCAATGCCGCCTGGCGCGGCAAGCCGAGCTATTATGCGGTTTCCACCGAGGATCGCACGATCGACCCCGATCTCCAGCGCTTCATGGCCGGCCGCATGGGGGCCAGGACGATCGAGCTGCGATCGAGCCATGTATCGCTCCTGTCCCACCCCGCCGAAATCGCGGGCCTGATCCTGGAGGCGGCCGGCGGACGTGGCTGATCCGTCGCGCGGTATCCGGCGCGCGCCGGGATGACGAGGATGAGGACGGGTTGATCGTCGTTCGACGGGATTCAGATGGGCGTCTTCATTCCCGTTCCGCCGCTGGCGGACGCTGACCGGCCCAGGTCAGCAGGGCATCGAGGGCGGGGCAAAGCGCCTGCCCCCAGTCCGTGAGGCAATATTCGACCTTGGGCGGCACCTGATGGTGGACGATCCGGCGCACGACGCCGTCCTTTTCCATCTGGCGAAGCTGCTGGATCAGCATCTTCTGCGAGATGGCGGGAATCGCCCGTTCAAGATCGGAGAAGCGCAATATCCTGCCGCCGAACAGATGGAACAGGATCACCAGCTTCCAGCGCCCCTCCAGTATCCGCAGCACCTCCTCCACCCCGCTTGCTGCCGAAACCGGCGTCAAATGGCTATTCTTACCTTCAGGTAAGTTCCCTACTTTTTCGTCTGTTCTTGCCATTCACAAGGCGTAACCTCACTCTCGCGCTCGATCAATCAGCATGGCGTTCGACCGCGCCATGCACTGCCGAGGAAGCGCTATGCCGATTAATCTACCTCAACCCATTGCCGCCTATTTTGCCGCCGATCGAGCGGACGGCGAAGCGGTTGCGCGCTGCTTCACCGAGGACGCCGTCGTGCAGGACGAGGGCCGGACGCATGGCGGCCGACCGGCCATCGCCGCCTGGAAGGCGGACGCATCGGCCAGATACGCCTATACGAGCGAACCCGTCGCCATGGACGAGAGCGACGGCAGGACGGTCGTCACCTGCCATCTCGCCGGCGATTTTCCCGGCAGCCCCGTCGACCTGCGATTCTTCTTCCGCTTGCAGGGCGACAAGATCGCCTCGCTGGAGATCATCCCATGAGCTTCGACCTTCAGTTGGCCGGCGCGCGGGCGCTTGTCACCGGGGGCACCAAGGGGATCGGGGCGTCGGTGGTGGAGGCGTTGCAGGAGGCCGGGGCGCGCGTGGTCGCGACCGCGCGAACCGTGCCCGGCCCATCCTCGGCGGGCGTCCATTATGCGGCGGCGGACCTGACGAGCGCGGAAGGCTGTGCTGTCGCCGCGCGGGCCACGCTCGACGCGCTTGGCGGGATCGACATCGTCGTCAACACGCTGGGCGGGTCGAGCGCGCCGCCGGGCGGCTTTGCGGCGCTCAGCGACGCGGAGTGGGCAAGGGAACTCGATCTCAACCTCATGCCCGCGGTCCGCATCGACCGGGCGCTGCTGCCCGCCATGATCGCGCAAGGGTCTGGCGTCGTCATCCACGTCACGTCGATCCAGCACGTGCTTCCCCTGCCGGAATCGACCACCGCTTATGCCGCCGCCAAGGCGGCGCTTGCGACCTACAGCAAGAGCCTGTCGAAGGAGGTGGCGCCCAAGGGCATCCGCGTCGTCCAGGTTTCTCCCGGCTGGGTGGAGACGGACGCCGCCGTGGCGCTGGCCGAGCGCCTCGCGGCTGACGCCGGAACCGATTATGAAGGCGGCAAGCGCATCATCATGAACGCGCTTGGCGGCATCCCGCTCGGTCGCCCGGCTAGGCCCAGGGAAGTGGCGGACCTGATCGCGTTTCTGGCATCGCCGAAAGCGGGCGCGATCACCGGCGCGGAATATGTCATCGATGGCGGCACCGTGCCCACGGCTTGAAGCGGGCCCTCTCATGAACCGCCGTGCTTTCAGGATCGTGGTGCGCCCTGGATGATGAAGGTGAGAACTGGTCGATAATCCCTGAGGGGCATTTTGGTAGTGCGCGATCGATCTAGGGCTTTATTTTGGAAAGATGCGGCCAAATCTGCTCGCCGGGGTTATAAGACCCAGGGAATGAATAACCGACTGACGTGACGCTATCGAAAATGTCGCAGATGATGTGGGCTAACGCATTGCGCGTCTGCTTGAGAAACTGCACGTCGACCCGCGTTTTGAACACTAGGGCCGGGACTCATAACCACCATGTGATGGCGGCGGCGAGGTGGATGCTGCCGAGGAAGACATCGGCGCGGCGGTCA
>NZ_PHHF01000008.1 GCF_003034225.1 Edaphosphingomonas fennica | reverse complement strand
CCTCCGCCCTTCACCGACACCCCAACAACCGATTCTCATCTTGATTGTCGCTACGCTCGCATCCTGTCAGTCGCCGCGCACAATGTGCGCATCCACCGCAAAAGTGGCGTTAGGAGAAACAATGATCGTCATCACAGGCCCCACGGGCAACATCGGGAGCCAGGTGCTGGCCAAACTCCTCGACCGCGGCGAGCCTATCCGGGTGATCGCACGCAACCCGGCAAAGCTCCCCGCGGACGTGCTGGCACGCGTAGAGGTGGTTGAGGGGTCGCACAGCTGTTCGGAAATCGTCGAAAAAGCATTCGAAGGTGCCGACAGCGTCTTCTGGCTTGTGGCGGGCGATCCGCGCGCGGCAAGTGCCGAAGCCGCCTATGTGGACTTCGCGCGGCCAGCCCTGGATGCGTTCAAGGGCCTCAAGGGCAAACGCGTCGTCAGCGTTTCCGCGCTTGGCCGGGGCTGGCCGAAGGACGCCGGCCACGTGACCGCGACGCTCAGGATGGACGACATGATCGCGCAGACGGGTGTGAGTTATCGGGCGCTCACATGTCCTGGCTTGATGGAAAACATCCTCCGCCAGATAGAGCCGATCAAGCACCAGGGCGTCTTTTACTGGCCGTCGCCCGGTGCTCTTCGAGCACCCACATGTGCGACGCGCGATGTCGCCGACACTGCCGCTCGGCTGCTCGTGGACCGGTCCTGGGATGGCGCGGAAGAAGTGCCAATCCTGGGTCCGGAAGACCTGTCATTCGATGACATGGCGGCGATCATGTCCGACGTACTCGAAAGGCCAGTGCGTTTCCAGGAAATCGCTATGGAAGAGATGCGAGCCATGTCGATCAGCAGGGGAGCGTCCGAGGGAATGGCGCAGGCCATGGTCAACATGCTGACGGCCAAGAACGAGGGCATCGACCGCATGGTGGAGCGTACACCGGCGACCAGCAGCCCGACCAGCTTTCGCGAGTGGTGTGCCCAAATCTTACGCCCTGCCATGCTTGCGTGAAGCGGTTGGGCATTTTCTCTACAGCGGACCTTCGGGCAATGGCTGGGCGCGCAAGGGCGCAAACGACTGCCCGACGCGGCGTATCCGACGAACTCGTCAGCCGGACGAGGCCGTATCGTGATCGACATATTCAACCACCGTCCCGTCCGGGTGACGAAAACGGGTCTTGCGGCCCACTGGCGTTTTCTGGATCGGCTCCAACTGCTCGCTTCCGGCGTCGGCAAGGACTGCGATGACGGACTCGAGGCGATCGACCTTGACCGTCAACCGTGTGGCCTCGAAGGGTGCCCGTCGCTCCGGCGTACCGGCGATGATCAGCACGGAAAGCCTGTCGGACGATACCGAGGCTAGTTCGAGCCCGGTCTCCGGATAGGTGAAGCGCATCGTCACCTGGCCGGACAGTAAGGCAGTGTAGAAGTCGATCGTCCGATCAAACGCATCGGGATCGACGAAGATGCGGGTAAAGGTTTCGATAATCATCTATCCATCCTGAATAGGCTCGGACAGGACCGAGTAAGGCGAGCGGACCATATTCCGCCGACCCATTTTCATGCCCATTGCGGCAAGCCCTTCGTGATGCTGGCATCGCGTTTCGGTGGCCTGCCGAACATTCGGGCGTATTCCCGGCTGAATTGCGAAGGGCTCTCGTACCCCGTCGCGAAGGCCGCGCTTTCTACCTTGGCCCCTTCTGAAAGGATCATTCGCCGCGCTTCCAGCAGCCTGAGCTGTTTTTGGTATTGCAGCGGCGTCATGGAAGTGACTGCCTTGAACTGACGATGAAAGGCCGAGGGGCTGAGATGGACTTCCGCGGCGAGATCGGAAACGCGAAAGGGCGCGTTGAATTCTTCACGCAGCCGATGGATCGTCCGCATGATCGGCGCTGCACGCTCGCGCCCCAGCGTCAGTTCCGCCAGCATCGCACCGTGCGGACCGGATAGCAGCCAATAAGCCAATTCACGACGGATCATCGGTGCGATGAGCGGAATGGCACGCGGATGGTCGAGGAGTCGCAGCAACCGCAACACGCAGTCCTCCACCTGTGGGTCCATCGCCTCCAGGACGAAGGCACCGCGACCCACTTCGACTTGAGACATGGGCGGATCGGGCATCCCGTCATACACCTCGCGCAGGATCGCGGGATCGAGTTCGATAACGGCACCGAGAAACGGCGCCTCCGGGCTGGCCTCCGTGATCCGACCAACCGACGGCGTCTCGATATTGATAAGCAGCGCTTGTCCGGCGCGATAGATATGCCGCTTGTCGCCGAAGCTCGTCCATTTGGCGCCCTGCGCAACGACACAGAGGGCTGGGCGAGAGATTATGTGTTTCGGCTGATCCTCATGATCCGCCCGCAGGAGGATAAGGCCCTCGATCTGTGTCATCCACGGCTTCTCGCCGGGATGGCGCAAGGTATAGGCCTCAATGGCCCGGCCGATTTCCGGCATCATGGTAGACCTCCGGTCTTTTTGATCCGTTGCAAATATAGGAGGCAAGGCACAATCAGGCAAGAAAGTGCTGATAATCGGCATTCGATTACGATCTAAGCACGATTATATGGCAGAAAATCCTCGAAGGGAGAGCCCTATGACCGAACATGCAAAGATCGCGGTGATCACCGGCGGCAGCCGCGGGCTTGGCCGCAACACGGCGTTGAACCTCGCCAGGCGCGGCGTGGACGTGGTCTTCACCTATCGCCAGAACCGGGACGAGGCCGAGGAGGTCGTTTCCCTGATCGAAGCGCAAGGAGGCCGCGCCGTCGCGTTGCGGCTCGACGTTGGCGAGACCGGGACATTCGACGCTTTTCTGAACGCGCTGAAGACGGCGTTGGCCGGGCTCGACGCCGATCGCTTCGACTTCCTGGTGAACAATGCCGGGACATCGAGCGGCATGAGCTTCCTGAACGCGGAAGAGGAGGAGTTCGACGCCCTTTATAGGGTTCATGTCAAAGGTCCGTTCTTCCTGACACTGAAGCTCCTGCCGCTGATGAACGATGGGGGGCGCATCGTGAATATCTCATCGGGCCTGACCCGGATCGTCATGGCGAACCGCGCCGCCTACGGCACGATGAAGGCGGCGGTTGAGACGATGACGAAGTACATGGCCTTCGAGCTCGGCCCGCGCCGGATCACCGTCAACGTCGTTGCTCCGGGGGCCATTGCGACAGATTTCAGCGGCGGTGTCGTGCGTGACAATCCCGAGGTCAATAAAGCCGTTGCGAACATGACCGCACTTGGTCGCGCCGGCGTGCCGGACGACATCGGTCCGATGATCGCGTCGCTGCTGTCCGAGGACAATCGCTGGGTCAACGCGCAACGGATTGAGGTTTCCGGCGGCATGGTGATCTGAGAAACAGCATGGAGAATGTCGGCTGTCTTCAAGCGGATGCCTCAGGGTGGAACCACCTTCAGCATAAAGCATCGCGGTGAAACAATACCAAGTAGGGTCGCGCCGAGCAGCGGGCGACCGGCTTCAGATCAGTCGGCTGCGGGCCTTGATCGGAATCCGAGAGTACGTTCCCGCTTGGACGCCGTGGTCAAGTAAGCCTTCTAAGTGCCTCACGTGTGACTGTCGGCGAAGGCCGCGACGAGATGATCCATGACGGCGCGAACTGTGGGGGCGCGGCGTACGTCGGCGTGGACTGACATCCAGAGGGGACGCGGTGGCGGCTCCGGTTCGACTTCGAGACGGATCAGTCCGGGCTCAGGGTCGCCGAGAAAGCAGGGTAGCAGCGCGGCCCCGACGCTTGCTCGCGCCCCTTGCGCCTGCGTCACCACATCGTTGGACTTGAGCGCGAAGGGTCGGCCGGCCGAAAAGGCGTTCAGCCATTTCTGTTGCGGAATATCGCTAAGCGAGTCCTCGAAACCAATGAATGTCCAGCTTTCCCGTGGCCGATCGGCGAGCCCGGGCGCACCGTAAAGCCCAAGCCGCAATTCCCCAATTTTCCGCACCACACGTCCCGGCAGATTGGGCCGGACAAAACCGATTGCGATATCGGCTTCGCCTCGCTCCAGCGACGCGATCATAGACGTCGCCGACAGCACCACACGGATGCCCGGGTGTTCGTCGGCAAGGGCCGGTAAGCTCGGCGCTATGACGAAGGCAGCAAGAGCGGGCAGTGCGCTAACGGTCACACTGCCAGAAAGGCCGCCCAAGTGACCGCGCACATGGCGAACAATGGCCGCCGCGTCATCCTCCATTATTCTCGCGGCCGCGGCAAGCGCGGCGCCGTCCTCGGTCAGGCGTGTCGATCGCGGCAGACGGACCATCAGCTTGCATCCGATAGCTGCTTCCAGGCGGGCGACGCGGCGGCCCACTGTGGCGTGATCGACGCCAAGCTCGCTCGCGGCCGCCGTCAGCGAGCCGAGCCGCGCAGCGGCTAGAAAATATCGAAGATCTTGCCAGTCGAACATGGGTGAAGTTTTGCACGCTTTACTCTTGTAATCACGCGTTTTCGCTTGGTTCGGATCATCATAGTCTTGCGATTTGAAACAACGACGGAGACGCGTCATGATCCTCTTTCATGCTCCCGGCGCCAGCTCCCAGGCGGCGCACATCCTGCTTAGGGAAGCCGGGCTTCCCTTCGCCCTCGAACGCGTCGATCTTTCAACGCATCAATGGTCGGGCGGCGGCGACTATCGGAAACTGAATCCGAAGGCCTATGTGCCGGCGTTGAAGCTCGATGATGGCAACCTTCTGACCGAATGTGCTGTGATCCTTGAGTTCATTGCCGATCATCCACCTTGTAGCCGCCAGCGCAGGCGCGAGCAGCATCCAGAATCTCCACGTGGGTCATGGGTCGTCTCCATGACGGGCGCCGGAAGCCTCTCTCCCAGTCCTCAACCCGTCACGGAAAACCGGTCCGCACTCTCACTCTTGGCGGGGCGTTGCGGGGCAGCAGGCCCCGCAGAGAGGGGTCGGTCGAGACCGCAGGGCTTGAGCGCAGGGGAAGGCCTTCCCCGCAGAATCGTGGATCGTGATTTCAACGAGCAGCGCCGAGGCTTTGTCCGAAGTTTGTATACATATTTCAGACTGTCCCTTGGCTTCTGTCCGAAAAAGAGCTACAAGTTTCGGACATGAACGGCGACTCACCCGACCTGAAGACAGCCATGCTCGAGCGCATCCGTGCGGACGCGCCGCGTAAGGTCTGGACGCCCAGCGATTTCGCCGATCTCGCCTCGCGGGACGCCGTCGATAAGGCGTTGCAGCGGTTGGCGAAGGCCGAAACCCTTAGGCGGATCGACCGCGGGCTCTACGATCAACCTGGCTTTAACAAGCTCACCCAAAAACCCAATCCGCCCGACCCGCGCTCGGTCATCGACGCCGTCGCGCGACGCGACCAAACCCGGATGCTGGTCGACGGCATGACGGCCGCGAACGATCTGGGCCTGACCGACGCGGTTCCGGCCAAAATCGTGGTGCACACCGACGCCCGTCGTCGCGCGATCAAGCTCGGCAACGTGACGATCACCTTCCGTCCAACCGCGCCCAGCAAGCTGTTCTGGGCCGGGCGACCGGCGATGCGCGTCGTCCAGGCACTTCACTGGCTCCGCGATCTCTTGGCTCGTGAAGGGGAGAGCGATCAGGTCAGGCGCAAGCTCGGCAAGCTTTTCGAAGACCCGACGGCCGGGCCGACCCTCAAAGCCGATCTCACTGCCGGCATGACGGCGCTGCCGACATGGATGTGGGTGTTTCTCAAGCCGCTCGTCGAACACGATGTCGGCGATCGTCACATCCGCGATGACCGTGCTGCTGCTGATGATGATGACGATCATGATCGACATCAAAGAGGGGGGGAGGGGGACGATGATCAGCATCACGCTGCCGGCGTCCGTCCGAGGCGCAAACCGGTCTCCACCCAGAAAACACGAACTGCCAAGCGCGGTGCAACCCGGGCGGCGAAAACATGAATCCGGCGTTCGATGAGGTTCTCGCGGCCGGGTCGGACGCGATATTGAGCGCCTTCGACACGACGGCGTTGCGCCTCGGCACGGCATCCCAGAATGTCGAGAAAGACTTCTGGGTCTGCTGGACGCTGGATGCGCTGTTCCATGGCCTGAAAGAAGGAGGGCCCCGCCTCCTCTTCAAGGGCGGAACCTCCTTGTCCAAGGGGTTCGGTCTGATCAACCGCTTCTCCGAAGACATCGACGTCACGGTTTTTCGAGACGACATTGGCGAGCCGGCGACCATCGAGGAGCTCGACACGCTAAGCGGCAAGAAGCGCCGGGCACGCCTCGATGCGATCAAGGACGCCTGCCAAGCCTACATCAACGGCCCGCTGCGCGCTGAGTTGACGCAGATCCTGCAGGACCGGCTCCAGGCCGCCGGCCTCAATGCCGGCGCGGCACGAGTCGAAGCCGACGACGCTGATCCCGACGGGCAGACGCTGTTGATCTGGTATCCCGCGGCGACGCCGCGATCGGATTATGTGCGGGCGGCGATCAAGATCGAGTCGGGCGCGAAATCCGCGCTCGATCCGAACAGCGAGGTGCCGATCAAACCCTATGTCGATGATGATCTGCCGGCGCTCGACCTGACTGTGCCGGCCGTCCGCACGGTCGATCCGGAGCGCACCTTCTGGGACAAGGTCGTCATCGTTCACGGGTTGCGACGGTGGTTCGACAAGCGTGGCGAGCTGCGTGGGGGCGGTCAACGCGTATCCCGTCACTATTATGACCTGCACCGGCTTGCCGCGACGCCAGTCGGCGCGGCCGCTGTCGCTGACATGGCGCTCGGCGCGGACTGCGTCGCTCACGCCCGGATGTTCTTCAACCGACCGGACTTCGATCTCGCCAGCGCTGTGCCTGGTTCGTTCGCGCTTGCCCCGCATGACGCGATGATCGAGCAGTTGCGCGTCGACTATAGGGCCATGCAAGGCATGATCTTCGGCGATCCTCCGGATTTCGAGGCCGTGCTCGACAGCATCGGCTCGCTCGAAACGCGTCTGAATGAGAAGAGCGATACGGGAAGCGGGGCAGGGAGATGAAGCAGTTGGAGGGGGCTGTCGAGACAGGGCAAGAGGCAGACGCGCACCGCGCGGACGAGGCCATCGTAGCGCCGCTGCGCAAACGACGCCTCAGCGGCGAACTCTACGAACGCGACCCGAAGATAGAAGCGCTCATCGCCGAATTGACGGTCCTACCGCGTGACGAGTTGATTGCCAGGGCGGCGATCGCCAAGCGCTCCGACCCAGGCTACATCCCTAGCGAATGTCTCGTCTATTTCATTCGCGCGAGCCGTCGAGACAACAACGAGGCGTGGTTCGAACGCCTCTATCGGATCCTGATCGCACGGGTGCTGCGCAGCTTGCCCAAGGCGGAAAGCTCTGATGGCAGGTCGGAATCGCTGACGCGTGGGGTCGTGCGCGACAAGGTGTTCAGCCGGTTCGTCGAGCTCCTTTCGGCGGATCGCGCCGACTATGTCGACAAGCTCGACTATTTCGAGGTGCGCTTCGATGGCGCGCTGGCAAGCCTGCGGCGCGATGCGCAGGAAAAGGCTTGGCGCGAGGAAAACCGTTCCCAGCCCCTCGAATATGACGAGGAGAGTGGTGAATTGTCACCGGAGGTCGAGGCGGCCGCGGGGGCCCACGATCCCTTCGCCGCGTCGGATTTCGACGATCCGGCTTACCGGTCGCGCCTGGATGCAGCGATTGACGCTCTACCGACAGAACAAAGCAGGATCGTTCACATGCTCAGACAAGGCTTTCCCATCGACTCGAAGGAGCCGGACGTCATGACCATCACCACGGCCCTGGGCCGCTCCGAAAAGACCGTCCGAACCTACCGTGACAAGGCCTTCGCCACCCTGCGAGCCGCCATGACCGATGGAGACGAGCGGTGAGCCCCGCCGGTGCACGTCCATCCCGCGAGTCCGTGCTCGACGCGTTCGCGGTTGAGAGCGAGCCTGGCCGCTCGACCTTGGAACGCTATCTGCGGCTTTACCCAGAATATGCTGGAGAGCTTATCGACCTCTCGCGCGAACTCAGCCGCGAGTCTTGCGAAGATGTCGCACCCCTCTCTGCTGCCGATCAGGCGCTGATCGATGCTGCCTGGTCGCAACACGCGAAGGCTGTGCCGGCGGCGGCAGCCGACCCTTTCGCAGCACTCACGGTCGATGATTGGCGCACCATCGCCCAGCGTCTGGACGTGCCCCGGCAGGTCGTGACCGCGCTGCGCGAACGGCGGGTCTCTCTCGTCAGTATCCCGCGACGCTTCCTGACGATCTTGGCTGAGGCGATGCGCAGCTCTGTCGCGCAGTTGGAATCGTCTTGGGAGCCAGCTCCGCTGCTCGTCGCGCGCAGCTACAAGGCCGATAATAAGCCGGCGGCCGGCGAGCAGGTTACCTTCGAGCAAGTGCTGATCGACGCTGGCGTTCCGGCCGAGAAGCGCGCCAGATTGCTGGCGGAGGCTGACTGATATGGACAGCGTGGAGCTCGCCAGGCAAGTCGCCGCCGAACTTCACGCTCGCCTCGTTGCGTCCGGCGCCGATCCTTGGTCGCCTTATGACTTTGCTGTCGCTGAGGCCCAGCGGCGAGGGATCGACGTCGAGCCGACAGCGGCGGGGGCGGCCGTGCTCAACGGTGGCCGCGCGACCTTTGTCGCCGCCGACGATCTGATCCTCCATGAGAACATCGGATCTCTGTTCGAGCAGGCCTTCCTGGTGGCGCACGAGATCGGCCATGTCGAGCTTGGCGACGATCCCGACGGTGAACCCGCGCCGACGATTGATCCGGCCCGCGCGGCCGAGCCGTCGCCGGTCGGGATCGATCGGGTGATCGACTATGGGCGCAGGCAGCGTCGCGAGGTCCAGATGGACCTTTTCGCGCGCGAACTGCTGCTCCCGCGCAACGTCGTGCGGGCGCTTCATGTCGATGGAGGCCTTTCCGCTTCCGAGATCGCTGCGAAACTCGGGGCGCCGTTCGAGGTCGTGGCGCAGCAGTTGTTCGATGCCTTGCTGCTACCACCGGTATCGCCCACGCCGGCGGCGACGCATGTCGAACGGCCGCTCAATCCGCTGCAAGCGGCGGCGGCGGCGCATCGCGGCGAAGCCTATCTGCTCGAAGCGGGTCCCGGCACCGGCAAGACCCAGACGTTGATCGCGCGTGTCGAAGGCCTTCTGGAAGAGGGTATCGATCCCAGGCGTATCTTGCTCCTGACCTTCTCAAACAAAGCGGCGGGCGAGATGGCCGAGAGGATCGCGCGCAAGCGGCCCGAGGCGGCGGCTGCGATGTGGATCGGCACGTTCCATGCCTTCGGCCTCGATATCATCCGTCGTTTCCATGCGGAGCTCGGCCTACCGAAGGACCCGCGGATGATGGATCGGACCGAGGCGGTCGAGCTCCTCGAGGAGGAGTTTCCGCGGCTGAGGCTCGCGCATTACCGCAACCTCTATGATCCCACCCAGATCATCGCTGACATGCTGGCCGCCGTCTCGCGGGCGAAGGACGAGGTAGTCGACGCTGAAACCTACGCCGGGCTCGCCGACGCCATGCTGGCGAAGGCGGGTGATCCGGAAGCGCATGAAGCGGCGGAACGCGCCGGCGAGGTGGCCCGCGTCTACGCGGCCTATGAACAGCTCAAGCGCAACGCACACTGCATCGACTTCGGCGACCTTGTCGCTTTGCCAGTGCAACTGCTTGAAAAGGACGCGGCCATCTGTGCGGCGCTGCAGGCGCAATATGATCATGTCCTGGTCGATGAGTATCAGGACGTGAACCGCAGCAGCGTCCGCTTGCTGAGCGCGCTGCGGCCCGACGGCCGCAATCTCTGGATGGTCGGTGACGCCAAGCAGTCGATCTACCGTTTTCGCGGCGCCTCATCCTTCAACATGACCCGGTTCAGCAAGGAGGACTTCGCTGGCGGCAAGCGCGGTCGATTGAAGCGCAACTATCGCTCGGTACCGGAGATTGTCGACAGCTTCTCGGGCTTCGCGGTCACGATGCGCGCGGGTGACGCGGACAGTGGCCTCGAAGCGGAGAGGGACGCCAATGGACATAGGCCGGAGCTGCGCACAGTCCAGCGCGTCGAGCAGCAGCAGGTGGCTTTGGCCGATGCAATCGAGGAACTCCGGCGCGAGGGCTACGCTTATCGCGACCAGGCAGTCCTATGCACCGGTAACGAAAGGCTGTCGACCATCGGGCAGGACCTGGAACGGCTCGGCGTGCCGGTCCTGTTTCTGGGCAGCCTGTTCGAGCGGGCCGAGGTCAAGGATCTGCTGGCCTTGCTCTCCGTCCTTGTCGATCGGCGCGCAATGGGCCTGGTGCGGATCGCCTGCTGGCCCGATTTCACCATGTCCTTCGCGGACGTGGCGACGGTCTTCGAGCATCTGCGAGCGACCGAGCACAGCCCGGGCAGTTGGCTTCCGCACGCCGATACGATTCCGGGTGTCAGCGATGCAGGTCGCAAGGCGCTCGCCAGTCTCGCGGTCGTGCTTGACGGCTTCGACCAAACGGCCTCGCCCTGGACCGTCCTTGCAACGCTGCTGCTCGATCGCACCCGCATCGCCGCGCGCCTGGGCGTGTCCGAGGCTCTCGCCGATCGCACGCGCGGAATCGCGGTCTGGCAGTTCCTCAACTTCCTGCGGGTCCAGCCGGCGGGCCGTGGACTGCCGATCATGCGCGTGCTCGATCGCGTGCGCAGGCTTGTCCGGCTCGGCGACGACCGCGACTTGCGTCAATTGCCGGCGGCGGCCCAACATCTCGACGCCGTGCGCCTGATGACCATTCACGGCGCCAAGGGCCTGGAGTTCGGCGGCGTCCATATTCCAGGGCTCAACAGCGACACCATCCCGCGCACGCCACCGGCGCCACCCTGTCCGGCGCCCGATGGCATGATCGCGGGCGCCGAAGGCAGTGCGCTAGAGGCGTTCCGCGCGGGTCAGGCCGAGGAGCAGGAGTGTCTATTCTACGTGGCGCAGTCGCGCGCCCGCGACCGCCTGATCCTTTATGCGCCGACCGAGAAGAGCAACGGCCACAATCGACCGTTATCGCCCTTCCTCGATCGTCTCGGGGCCACCCTGACGCGCCGCTCAGTCTCGCCGGCGCGGCCGCTTCCCGTGGCTGCGGAAGCTCGGGATATCGATTTGGTCGTCGATGGGCGGCTCCGGTTCGGGGCCCCGCAGATCGCTCTTTATGAATCTTGCCCGCGGCGCTTCTTCTACACGCATGTCCTGCAGGTCGGTGGCCGGCGGACCGCGACCGCCTTCATGCATCTGCACGAGGCGGTTCGCGTGGTGGTCGAGATGGTGATCGCGGCGGACCAGCCCGTGACAGAGCGGGACCTGGAGGATCGCATCGACGCGGCGCTGGACGGCCAAGGCCTCCGCGATCACGGCTATCGCGCGGAATTCCGCGAACTGGCGCTGGCAATGCTGCGCTTCTTCCTGACGAACCGCGCCGAAGCAGTCGCCGAAGCGCCGATCGCGCTCAGCCTCAATTTCGACGGCGAGGAGATCATCGTTCGGCCGGACGAGGTGCTGGTGCGGCCGGACGGTGTCCGCGCCGTGCGCCGGATCCGCACGGGTCACATGCGGTCGGCCGAGAGCAAGGATGTCGGCGCGGCGGCGCTGATGTTGACGGTCAAGCAGGCCTTTCCCGGCGCAGCCGCGGAACTCGTCCATCTTTCCGACGGCAAGACGCATGCGCTTTCCTTGTCGGAACGCGAGTTGAAGGGCCGCAAGGACAAGCTCGCAAAGTTCCTCGGTGACATCCGGGCCGGACGGTTTCCGGCCGAGGTCTCATCGCGCACCTGCCCGAACTGCCCCGCCTTCTTTATCTGCGGGCAGACCCCCGACGGTCCCCTGCAAAAAAAGTTCGCCTGACCTTACCGGTCGGCCGACCTCGCTCCGATTGGACCCTTAGAGCCGCGGCGCTGCCTCGGCCGAACCTAAGGACCCAATCTTATGAACACCGAAGAACTTCTTGACTACGACGATCTCGGCGACGCCCTGCGCGAAGGCCGGGCGTTGCGTCCGGCGCGCGGGTATCGCTTTCTCCTCGCGCGGGGCGATCTCAACTTCCAGTCCCGCCTGGTGAGCGACCCGGTGCCGCTCGGCCGCCAGTTGCTCGAGGCCGCGGCACTCGACCCGCGGGACGGCTACAGCCTCGTCGCGATCCTGCCCTCGGGCGATTTCGAGGACGTGAGGCTCAACGAGCCGTTCGACCTGCGCGAGCGCGGCGCCGAGCGTTTCATCGCCTTCCAGACCGACCGCGACTTCAAGCTGACCCTCAACGACGACGAGCTGCGCTGGGGCAAGCCGATCATCAGCGGCACGATCCTCTATGGCCTCGCCAAGCCGGCAGACGGCGAAGGGGTCTTCCTTGAAGTCCGCGGCGGTGAAGACCGGCTGGTCGAGCATGGCGAACTGATCGATCTGACCCAGCCCGGCATCGAGCGGTTCATCACCGCGCGGCTGACGTTCGAGATCATCGTCAATTCGCGGCCGCGTACGGTGAACGCCCGCACGGTCACGTTCGAACAGATCGTCCAGCTCGCCTTAGGTAGTCGACCTTCTTCGGCGCTTCTCGCAGTTCCTCCAGACTTGGAGTCCCCGGCGCCCGAAACGCGTTGTGGGTCAGGAACTCGTCGCTGTCGAAGAGCCGGATTTCGCGGACCGGCGTCTTGGCGACGAAGTCCAGAATGTAGCCGCCGGTGCCGCCGCAGCCGATGATGGCGACCCGCTCATTGATGAGCCGCTCGGTCAGGACGCCGATCCCGACACGATCGGAGGCAGTCTCGACGTAGTTGAAGACGCTCTCTTCCTCCTCTTCCGGCTCGCGAAAAGTGCGAGCCGTCGTGCCGGGTTTCAGCACCGCGGCCGGACCCGCGATGATACTCGCGTAGCTCGTCATCTTGTGGTGGTAATCGGTGTACCCCCCATCCGGCTTGCTGGAGAAGCTGTGGGTCGCCTTCAGGCCGTGGCCGAGATCGAAGGCGCCGGCCGCGTGCGAGATACCCTGGATGCGCGAGCCGTCGGCGTGACACGGGAAGTCGCCGTCCCAGTGGACGACATGGGTGTCGGGCGTGCGCGTCTGATCTCCAGCGAGGGTGAGGCTGGAGATAAGGGTGCCGATGCGCACCTCCCGGCGCGCATCGACATAGGGCACCTCGCGCATGACGAGATACCCGCCCTGCTGCTGGACGAAGTAGCCTTCGTCCCGCAGCCGCTTGAGGTCCGGATTACGACTGAACAGTGCGCGTGACATTGAACACCGTGCCCTTCTTCTTGACATCGACGGTGCCGCCAGCCCCGAGCTCACCGGCGTGCGGCGTCGACGCCGCGTGCCGATAGGTCATCGAGAAGACGACGTTGGGTTCGTGCTGGCCCGGGAAAGCGCATCTACAGCCGGATGCATCGGAACATCGTGGCGCACGACGTGGCGCTCGGCGCCGACAACATCCATCTCCTTGACGGCGTCACCTTCGCATTCCTGTCTCTCGATGCGGGTGACGCGAAGCGGTTGATCGTGGAGAAGCTTGAGGCGATCGGTGCCGCGTTTGTCGATGTCGGCATGGGTCTTGAGCTCGACGAGGGGTCGCTCGGCGGCATCCTGCGCGTGACCGCCAGCACGCCGGAGAAGCGGGATCACGCCCGGCAGCGCATCTCCTTCGTCGGCGGCGGCGCGAAGGATATCTACGCCTCCAACATTCAGGTCGCGGATCTCAACGCCTTGAATGCCGTGCTCGCGGTCGTGAAGTGGAAGAAGATCCGCGGGTTCTATCGCGATCTCGAGCGGGAGCATCACTGCACCTACACCACCGATGGCAACATGCTGATCAACGGGGACCTAGCGTGATGCGGCACAAGCGACTCGATCATCGTTTCGTCGAACACATCCCCGAGCGCCTGGAGCCGGGCGTCCTCTATGTGTCGATGGACTATGCGACATCGGCCCATAGCTGCTGCTGTGGTTGCGGAGAGGAGGTCGTTGCGCCCTTCACGCCGACGGACTGGAAGATGACGTTCGATGGCGAGACCGTCTCGCTTCGACCGTCGATCGGCAATTGGACGCTGAAATGCCGGTCACACTATGTGATCGACCGCGGCAAGGTGATCGAGGCCGGCCCCTGGAGTGACGAGCAGGTTGAAGCCGAGCGTCGTCGTGATCGCGCCGCCAAAGCGCGCTTCTACGGGCAGACGCCAGCGTTCGAACCTGCCGTTCAGCCCGCTCCCGTCAAGGCGGCTCCCGGCTTCTGGAGCCGCGCCTGGCGTTGGCTATCTGGTAGATCGTGACGATAGGCCCGACGGCGGGTTGCCGTCGGGCTGTCCCGCTTCGGAACGCAGTGCAGGCCTAAGGAACAAGTTGAGAACACTTATTTGGGGGCTTACAGGGTTTTCGGCGAAATCCTTGTGCAAGGAATAACCAACACACCATATATTGATGTTAGGCATGGGGTGATCTCCTAGCACGTGCGTGCGTCCGCCCGCAGTGGTGGAGACGTTGGCGGGCTTTTTGCGACCTCCTCCGGTGCCTGGCGAGGACAGATAGGCATCGAGAAGGAGCGTGGAGAATGGATGCTACCGAATTCAAGCCCGGCGATCTTGTGCGGGTGAAGTCAGGCGGGCCGATCATGACGGTCGAGCAGGTCGGGAAGACGGCCATGCTGGAGGAGGATGCCGTCTGGTGTGTCTGGTTCGAGAAGGTGGGCAACAAGCAGGTCGCGCGGAAAGACACGTTCGCGCCGGTCGTGTTGGAGAAGGCTGAGAAGCCACGAGCCGCGTTCTCCGTCGGCGTCGTTCGGGCGTAGCGTGGTGCCTCATGCCGTTTCGCGGCCTGTTCATCGGCATCGACCGTTATAGCTCGACCGGCATTGATGAGCTGGCCTGCGCGCGCCGCGACGCGACGGCGCTGGAGGCGCTGTTCTTCGACACGCTGGGCGGCAACACCGTCTTGCTGGCAGATGCAGAGGCCACGCGGCAGCGGATTGAGGACGCATTTGCCGAGCTGGCCGGCTGCGGCCCCGAGGATACGGTGGTGATCGCATTCTCCGGCCATGGGTCGGAGACGCATGTCACCGCCTGGGCTGGAGCGATCCCGTCCTTGAATGCGCTTCAGATCGCCGCCATCACAGACTTCGGCGTGCTGGACGGCGAGAACCTGGTGGTGTCGGCCCCGACATCCTCGGGCAAGACGATGGTGGGCGAGCTCGCGGCACTCCGGAACGTGCTGGATCGCAAACGGGCTTTGTTTCTGTTGCCGCTGAAGGCCCTGGTGGCGGACAAGCGGCGGCACTTCGAGAGCGTCTATGGCGGTTTCGGGGTCCGCACGGTGGAAGCGACGGGCGAGACGGACGACATCACGCCTCTGCTGCGAGGCCAATACGATGTCGGCCTCCTGACCTATGAGAAGTTCGCTGCGATCGCGCTGACATTCCCTCATGTGTTGGCGCAGGTCGGCGTGATCGTGATCGATGAAGCGCAGATGATCGCCGACCGTGGCCGCGGCGCGAATCTGGAGTTCATTCTGACGCTCATCCGGATGCGCCGGCGTGAGGGGATCGAGCCCCAACTGATCGCGCTTTCGGCGGTGATCGGGGACACGAACGGGCTCGAGCAATGGCTCGGCGCGCGGCTCTTGCGGCGCACGGAACGGCCCGTTCCGCTTGAGGAGGGCTTGCTGCTCGGTACCGGGCATTTCCGCTTCCTTGATCCGGAGAATGGCAATGAGCGGGTGGAGGGGCCGCTCGCTCGGCGTCTTGTCGGCGGCAAGGGATCCAGCCAGGATTGGATCATCCCGCTGGTGCGCACGCTTGTCGCCGAAGGCCAGCAGGTGATCGTGTTTCGTGAAACCAAGGGCGAAGCCCGCGGCTGCGCCAACTATCTCGCGGAGTCGCTCGGATTGCCTCCGGCTGCCGAGGCGCTGACGCAGATGCCCGGCGGCGACCCCTCGCAGGCCAGCGCCGACTTGCGGAGCGCGCTCGCGCGCGGCGTCGCTTTCCACAACTCGGATCTCGACCGCGAAGAGCGACGCGTCATTGAGGAAGAATTTCGCCGTAGCGGCTCGGGCCTGCGCGTCATCGCAGCCACGACGACACTGGCTATGGGCGTGAACACGCCCGCGTCATCGGTCATCATCGCCGGCTTGAATCATCCAGGCGAGGAGCCCTATTCGGTGGCCGAATACAAGAACCTCGTCGGCCGCGCAGGAAGGCTCGGCTTCGCCGAGAGGGGGGCTTCGTATCTGCTGGCGCTCGATCCGCGCGCCGAGCATGATCTGTGGTCGCGCTACGTGACCGCGGAGCCGGAAGACTTGGTGTCCCGCTTCCTCGACGGTACGACCGACCCGCGCTCCCTGATTATCCGTGTCCTGGTCGCGGCACGACGAGCGGCCGGCGATGGCGTGCCGAGCGAGGAGATTGTCGAGTTTCTGGAATCGAGCTTCGGCGCGTTCCAGGCCCGGCGCGCCCACAGCGCGTGGCAGTGGAGCCGGCCGGACCTGCTTTCGGCGCTGGCGGATTTGGAACGGCACGGCCTGGTGCAGAAGAACACCACAGGCGCGTATGAGCTAACCAAGCTGGGCCGTCTCGCTGGCGAGAGCGCAGCCGAGGTCGGGTCCATCGTCGCGCTCGTAGATTGCCTCGGCGCGCTCCAGCCTCAAGACATCAGTGATCCCGTCCTGATTGCCGCCGCCCAAACGACGGTTGAGGTCGATCAACTCCTCTTTCCGATCAACCGGAAAAGCACGCAGAAAGAACCCCAGCTATGGCCCAACGAGCTGCGGAGGCAAAATGTGCCGTGGCACGTCCTGAACGCGCTTCATCGGGGGACCACAGACGATCATCAGGCCACGCTGCGTGCGAAGAAGGCGGTCGCTTGTCTCTTGTTCGTGTCCGGTCGTGCCATGAGCGAGATCGAGCGCGTACTGACGCAGTTCGGCGGGGCGATTGGCGGCGCCGCCGGCCCGATACGCGCGGTCGCAGCGCGGACTTGCGATCTGATGCCCGTCGCGGCTCGCGTCGCCGAAATCCTGCACCCGACGCTCGATCTCGGTGATCGTGTGAGACGTCTGGCGATCCGGTTGACGTATGGCGTGCCCAGCCCCGCCGTCGACCTCGCCCAGTTCGCTGGAGCCGATTTGCTGCGGGGCGACTATTGTCGATTGGCCGCCGCGCAGCTCTGTGAGCCCGAACAGATCGACGCCGCAGCCGACGACCAAATTCTGGCATGCGTGGACAAGGACCGGCGCAAGCTTGCGCTTGTCCGCGATGCGGCGAAGCGCGTTGCCAAGCGTCGGGCCGAAGCGGTCACGCCGTCCGTCCCGGTCCTCGAAGCATATGCGCCCTGAAGCGCGCGCAACGACCGCGTGAGGCGACTGCGTCAGATGCCCCCCTCCGCGAGACCTTCCTGCCGCAACAGGTCTCCGATGCTGGTGGAACCGATGCGGCAGCGCGCGATCACACGGTCGAATGAGACAACGCGGCCGCTGCGGCCGCGCTCGGTGGTGCAGGTGACCTGACGATGCAGGGCTATGCGTTCAAGTGCCGCCTTGGCCGCCGCGCCGGCGGCTTGATGAAGCTCGGATGCATCGAAATCGGCGAGGCGAACCTCGACCCATTCGCTGGGATCGGCCGTCTTGCCGACGCAAAGGCCGTCTCCGTCGCCAACGTATTGGACCTTGCCGGAGAACCGCACACCGGGTTGGGCTGGCAGAGGCGCTTTGCACGGATCTGCATAGGCGGGTGCGACTGAGCGGAAGAAGATAAGCATGCCGGCGAGAAGGAGAGACCGGCGGCTCACGCGGCAGCCTTCAACGTGCTGTTGCCCTTCTTCTTTTTCAGGAGCGCACGGACGAATTTGTCCCAGCGCGCCATGCCGGCGCGCTTCTCGGGCATGTAGTTCCAGCGGTCATAGTTCTTGGAGCTGACGTCCTGCAACGCGTGATTCTGCAAGCGGTCGCGAATCTCTTTCGGGACGCCTGCTTTGCCGGCGAGCGTCTTGAACGTCCGCCGCAGGTCGCGGTTGGTCGCGTAGGGAATGATGCCGCGGTCGCGCTGCCGCCAGACGAAACTGTAGAGCGTGCCGTGGCTGACGGGCTTCGACGGGTCCTTCGCTGATGGAAAGTACCAGCCGAAGTCGTTCGGCTTGATCGACTCGATGAGCTCGGCTGCAAGCGATGGGACGGGGACGGCGTGCGGTCGAAGGTTTTTCGTCTTTGACCAGTCGATGATCCGCTCCGCCGCGTCCCACTGATCGACATGCAGCCGCGCGATCTCCTCGACGCGTTGGCCGGTCAGCATGATGAGCTGCACGGCGCGCGGATATGAAGGGTGGACAGGAGTGTCGGGGCATTCGAGCCAGCGGTAGAGCTGGACGAACTCATCCTCGCTGAGCCAGCGTGTGCCCTGGACCTTCGGTTCGGTCGGGATGTCTGAGGCTGGGTTGAAGGGAATTCGGAAGCGCCGAGGAGATGTGTTCCGATAATCGTTGTCCGACTTCATCCCCCAGCTAAAGGCAGCATGGATATAGGACCGCACGTGATCAGCCATCGATCGGGCACCGCGCTCATAGATCGGTCGGATCAGCTCCACGATCTCTTCGGCCTCGATCTCGCGGGCGAGGCGATTGCGTCCGAGCGTGTCGGCAATTTTGTTGAGGCCTTTCTCCGTCTCCTTCCAGGAAGGCTTGCCGGCAGCCTTCAGCGCGGCGACATAGCCTTCGAATAGATCGGCGACGGTCCCAGGTCGGGTGTCAGTCGCGATCTTGATGCTGCGACCCTTCTGGATCACGTCGGCGAAGTCGCGTTTGAAAATCTCGCGTGCTTGCGCGAGTGACATCGAGGGATACGAGCCGAGCTTCTTCTTGGCGCGCTTCCCGTCGCGCCATTGCTGCGCCATCCAATCGGCCGTGACGCGTTTCGGCATGGGCTTGAGAACGAGAACAAGTCGGCCAGTGCCGCGCCCTTCGCCGTCGGCCAGGTTCTCTTGTTTTCCTGTGAGCTCCACCCGCTTCATCGCTTGCCGGATGGCAGTGTCGGTAAGGCTCGGCATAGCGCTTCTCCTGCTCCGCAACTGGGATCGGAAGAGGAGAAACTGGGATCGGTGCTCGGGAGCTGGAAGCCGTTTGCTACCCCTTCAACAGCCCCCAGTTTGCCAAAGCCGCCCCCTGTACGCAAGCCAGAAAATACTTGTGATTCAATGTGCTTGAGCGTGATCCAGCGTGATCGAAAGGGGGGTAGTGGGGTGGTTGTGCACGAGGATCAGCGCCGCCGATCCGAGGTCGATCGCCCGGCGGATGATCTCGCGAACATAGACGGCCGCCTGGTCCACCGATCCTTCCGACGTCAGCTCGTCGCGGATCAGCATGTTCTTGCTGTTGAGGTGCAGCACGCGGACCCGCTCGATCGTGCGGTGGGCCATGTCGGCGCGCAGATAATCGAGCAGCGCCTGCCAGCTCGCCAGCACGGGCTGGCCCATCACCCGCGATCGTAGCAGCCTCAGGGCGGCCGCCTCCGCGATCTTGATCGCGGCAATCGATCCCTCGCTCAGGCCGCCCTGCCGGGCCAGCGCCTGCGGATCGGCGCCCAGCAGGCCGCCGATGCCGCCGAATTCCGCCAGCAGCCGGCGGGCCATCGGCTTCGTGTCCCGGCGGGGAATGGCGAGCGCCAGCAGATATTCGACAAGCTCATGATCCTGCAGCGCTTCCGGCCCCTGCTCGGCCAGCCGTGCGCGCAGCCGGCTGCGGTGGCCGCTGGCGTCGGTGGCGGGATCGGCATCGCTCATGGCGGGTTTGTGCATGGGTTGTCCCGGTTGCGCAACAATCCCGGCGGGTCGATCCATCGGCTGATCGCGTCGGAGCCGCGAAATCATCTCGCGCGCCGGGGCGATCACGCGCTAGACGAGGTGGAATGGCAGGCGAAACCCCCTCGATGCGGAAGCGGTTGGCGTGGCTGGCGCTTTTGCCGGGCCTGCTGCTCCTTCTCCTGCTGGCGCTATGGCTCGCGCGCAAGCCGATCGTCGCCCATTTCGTGGATCGCGCCCTCGCCGATCGCGGCGTGGCCGCGCGCTACCGCATCACCGGGGTGGGGCCATTCGTCCAGCGGATCGAAAATCTGTCGCTGGGCGATGCCGCCGCGCCCGATCTCGTCGCGGACTGGGCGGAGATACGGATCGGCTGGGGGGTGGACGGCCCCTATCTGGCCGGCGTCACCGCAAGCGGCGCGCGGCTGCGCGGCCGCATCGTCGACGGGGCGCTGCGCCTCGGCGCGGTGGACGAGCTGTTGCCGCCGCCGTCGGGCAAGCCCTTCGCGCTGCCGGACATGGATGCGGACCTGCGCGACGCGCGCATGGCGCTCGAAACGCCTGCCGGTCGCGTCGGCCTCGTCCTCGATGGCAAGGGGCGGCTGAACCGCGATTTTCGCGGCCGCCTTATGGTGCATGTGCCACGATTCGCGGCGGGCGGATGCCAGGGGGCGGGGCTGCTGGCGCCAGTCGATATCGTGACGGGCGAGGCGGATATCCGCTTGCGGGGGCCGGTCGATCTCGGTGGCCTGCGCTGCGGCGAGGCGGTGCGGCTGGACCAGCTTTCCGGCCGTGCGGACCTGGTGCTCGGCACCGCCCTGGATAGCCTGCGTGGCCCGGTGTCGCTGCTGGCGGAAAAGGGTGAGCTTGCGGGGGTGGCGGCCAAGCAGTGGCGCTTCGCCGGCCGGATGGAGGCCGATATCGGTGCGGCCAGCGGCCGGATCAGCGGCGATATCGGTTTCGTGGAGGCAGCGGCGCCGGCCGGATGGCGCGACGCCCTTGCGACAGCGCCCACCGGCCTCGACGGCAGCCCCGCCGGGCCGTTGGCCCCGCCGCTCGCGGAGGCGCTGGCGCGCGCCGCGGGCAATTTCGGGGGCAAGGGCCGGGTGGCGGTGCGTTACGGCAAGGCCATCGACCTGAACATCGCCGACATCGCCGTCGCAAGCGCCTCCGGCGCAAGGCTCGCGCTGGCCGATGGCAAGGGGTTTGGCTGGTCGTCCGACAAGGGCGTTTTCCTCGACGGCGCATTGCAGCTAGCCGGCGGCGGCCTGCCCGCGGTGGCGGGCCGGATGACGCTGGCCGGCGATGTGGGGCAGGGGCGTTTCACCGTCGCTCCCTATGCGGCCCGTGACGCCCGGCTGGCGCTGGCGCCCGTCCTGATCGCGGCCGGGCCGAACGGTTATCGCCTGCGCACGGCCGCCACGCTCGACGGGCCACTCGGCGACGGGCGTGTTCGGGGGCTTTCCCTGCCGCTTGATATCCGGCTGGCGATAAACGGCGCCTGGTCGGTCAACCCGGCCTGCGCCCCGCTGGCCTTCGAATCGCTGGCCGTCGCCGGACTCGCGCTTGCGCCGGCCAGCCTGCCGCTCTGCCCCAAGGGCGACGCCCTGGTCGCGAGCAGGCGCAACGGCGTGGCGGGCGGCGGCGCGATACGCGGCCTCCGCCTCTCCGGGCGAATGAGCGGATCGCCGCTGACGATGGCCAGCCGGTCCTTCGGCTTCGATATCGGCACGCCGGGCTTCACCGCCGATGCCGTCGCCGTCCGCCTCGGGCAGGGCGATGCCGTAAGCCGGTTGGACATAGCGCGTCTTGCCGGCCGGACCGATCCCGGCGGTCTCGGCGGCACCTTCACAGGGGCCGCCGGCAAGATCGCGGCGGTGCCGCTGCTGCTGTCCGAAGGGGCGGGCCGCTGGCGCCTAGCCAATGCCGATCTGGCGATCGACGGATCAATCGCGGTGGCCGATGAAGCGGCGGAACCCCGCTTCAATCCGCTGCGATCGGATGACGTGCGGCTGACGCTGATCGACGGCACGGTCCGCGCCACCGGCCAGCTTCGCGAACCGGCGACCAATGTGGCGGTCGCATCGGTGGCGATCGATCACGATCTCGGCCGCTCCAGCGGCGAGGCTGAGCTCGACGTCGCCGGCATCACCTTCGGCCCGGCGCTGCAACCCGAACAATTGACGCGGCTCACCCTCGGCGTCGTCGCCAATGTCGCGGGCAGCGTCAGCGGCCGGGGGCATATCGGCTGGACGGAGGCCGGCGTCGCCAGCACCGGCACCTTCCGCACGGATTCGCTCGATCTCGCCGCCGCCTTCGGCCCGGTGAAGGGATTGAGCGGTGAAATCCATTTCTCCGACCTGCTCGGCCTGGAAACGCCGCCGGGGCAGGAAGTGCGGCTGGCGGAGGTGAATCCGGGGGTCGCGGTCGAGGCGGGCGTCGTCCGCTATCGTCTTCTCGCCGGGCAGCAGGTGCAGATCGAAGGCGGACGCTGGCCCTTTTCCGGGGGCGAGCTGTTCCTGGAGCCCACGACGCTGGATTTCGCCCGGCCGGTGGAACGGCGCATGACCTTCCGGGTCGAGGGGCTCGATGCCGCCCAGTTCATCCAGCGCTTCGATTTCGACAATATCGCCGGCACGGGGATTTTCGACGGCACCCTGCCGATGGTGTTCGACGATGCCGGCGGGCGCATCGAGAATGGCAGGCTGCTGGTGCGCCGTGGCGGCGGCACGCTCGCTTATGTGGGCGAGCTCAGCAACGAGGATCTCGGCACCTACGGGAAGATGGCCTTCGATGCGCTGAAATCGATTCGCTACGATAATCTGGCGATCGCGCTCAACGGCAATCTGGACGGCGAGATCGTCAGCGAGATCCTGTTCACCGGCATCAACGAGCAGCCGCTGGGGGGCGAGCGGCTGGAGGGGATGGCCAAGGAGCTGACCGGGCTGCCCTTCAAATTCAACATCACGGTGCGGGCGCCGTTTCGCGGTCTCGTCAGCACCGCCAGCAATTTCGTCGATCCCACGGGGCTGATTCGCAACCAGGGGAAAGGCGATTCGAATCCGCCCGTTCAGGCGCAGGAAAGCGAGGATAAGCGATGAGCTTCGTGATAGAGGCCGATGATTGCGAACGGAAAACGGGATTGCCGATGAGGGGGATGCGCTTGATTTTCTGCGGCGGGGCGGTTCTGCTCGCCGGTGGGTGCATCCAGGTGAAGGCGCCCGAAAAGCCGATTGAGATCAATCTCAACGTGAACGTGAAGCAGGAGGTGGTGGTGCGTCTCCAGAAGGATGCGCAGGAATTCATCACCGAAAATCCGGAGTTGTTCCCGCAATGACACGCAAGACCAAGCTTTCGTTCATCGCCATGGCCGCCGCCGCGGCGCTGGGCATGGCCGGATATGCCTGGGCGCAGGCGGGCGACGCCGCGCTGACCGCCGCGATCGCCGCCGGCCAGGTGGGCGAGCAGTCCGACGGCTATCTGGGCGTCGCCAAGCCGGTGGGCGCGGATGTCCGCGCGGCCGTCGAATCGCTCAATATCAAGCGGCGTGCGGCCTATACCGATCAGGCGGCCAAGCATGGCGTGGCGCTGCGCGAATGGGCGGCGACCGTGGGCTGCCAGACGCTGCGTGGCCGGGTGAAGCCGGGGCAGGCCTATCTGCTGCCGGACGGCGTGTGGCGGGTGAAGGATTCGAGCCCGATCGCGCTGCCGGCCAATTGCGGCTGAAGGGACGGAGAAGGAGGGCGGGCCACCCCTGCGGTTGACTTGAGTGCCCCCCCTACCTAAAGGGGCCTCGCCTTGGCGGGATCGCTCGTCGGCATGGCTGTCGCGCGCTCCGATAAGGAGAGGGATGGCATGGCGAAGGACGAACCCGGGCAGGAAACGCCCAGCACCGAAGATGCCCGGCTGACATCGCTCCATGAGCGGTTGAAGGTCGCGGCGGATGCGGAAAGGGTCAGAACCGGAACCAAGCAGGCGAAGCCCGGACGGGGATATTCCCAGGGAAATCGCGTGCTGGCGGAGCTGATCGCTGGTCCTGCCGTGGGTGCTCTGGTCGGTTGGGTATTGGACCGCTGGCTGGGCACGGCGCCCTGGCTCCTGCTGGTGATGCTGTTCCTTGGAATAGCGGTCGCCTTCAGGAATATCTTTCGAATCTCCAACGAGCGCCCGGAGTGATTCGGGCGCTCGGCGCATAAGCGGGGGCCAAGGTGGCGGCAGAAGGCGGCAAGATCGATCCGATGCACCAGTTCCTGATCGAACCTCTGTTCGGTCGGACCTGGGAGATTGCGGGCTACAACATCGCCTTCACCAATTCGGCGCTGTTCATGGTGGTCACGCTGGCCTGCATCTGGCTGTTCATGCTGGGCGGCATGAAGCGCGAGCTGGTGCCCGGCCGCTGGCAGGCGGCGGTGGAAGGCTGCACCGGCTTCATCGCCAACATGATGCACGCGAATATCGGGCCGAAGGGCAAGGCCTTCACGCCCTATGTCTTCTCGCTCTTCATGTTCATCCTGGTCGCGAACCTCGTCGGCATGCTGCCGCTGGGCATCGTGCCCGGCCTCCACGCCTTCACCGTCACCAGCCACCTCACCGTCACGGGCGTGCTGGCGATCATCACCTTCGCGATCGTGCTGATCGTCGGCTTCGGCAAGCACGGGCTGCACTTCTTCTCGCTGTTCGTGCCGCAGGGCACGCCGATGCTGATGGTGCCGCTGCTGTTCGTGATCGAGCTTTTCTCCTTCCTGGTGCGCCCCTTCTCGCTCGGCCTGCGACTGTTCGTCGCGATGACGGCGGGCCACATCCTGCTCAAGGTGCTGGCGGGCTTCGTCATCAGCGGCGCCAATGCCGGCATCGGCACCGCGCTGATCGTCTCGATCCCCAGCTTCGTCCTGATGATCGGCATCACCCTGCTCGAACTGCTGGTGTGCGCCATCCAGGCTTATGTCTTTGCACTGCTCGCCTCGCTCTACCTGAACGACGCGATCAACCTGCACTGAGTTTTCACGTAACCTATCAACGATTTCGACAAGGGAGTTTATCATGGACGCAGAAGCCGCGAAGCTGCTCGGTGCCGGTCTGGCCGCCATTGGCGTTGGCATGGCCGCGCTCGGCGTGGGCAACGTCTTCGCTTCGTTCCTCGAAAGCGCGCTGCGCAACCCGGCCGCGGCCGACAGCCAGCAGGGCCGCCTGTTCATCGGCTTCGCCGCCGCCGAACTTCTGGGCCTGCTCGCGTTCGTCGTCGCGGTGATCCTGGTTTTCGTCGCGTAACAGAACTGATCTCGGGGCCGGCCCCGGCCGGCTCCGTCCTATTTTCGAGCGGGATTTTCCATGCCCCAGATCGCCCAGATCGTTGAGACCTACGCGTCCCAGATCTTCTGGCTGCTCGTCACGTTCGGCCTGATCTATTTCGTGATCGGCAGGGCCATGCTGCCCCGGATCCAGGCGACGGTGGAATCCCGTGACGGCAAGATCGCCGACGATATCGCCGCCGCCCACAAGGCGCATGCCGAGGCGGACGAGACCGAGGCCGCCTATCGCGCCCGCATCGATGCGGCCCGCGCCGCAGCGCAGAAGGCGACGCAGGAAGCCAAGGCCGAGGCCGCCCGCGACGCGGAGGTCCGCGTCAAGGCGGCCGATGCCGAGCTGGCAGCGAAGATCGCCGAGGCGGACACCCGCATCGCCGCCGCCCAGGCGGAGGCGCTGGCCGGGATCGCCGAGGTCGCGGCCGAGGCCGCGCAGGATATCGTCTCCAAGGTTTCGGGCGCGACGGTAAGCCGCGACGAAGCCGCCGGCGCGGTGGCAGCCGCTCTGGCCAATGGCTGAGGAGGCCCAGACCATGGCGCTTGACGCCAATACCGCGATCGCCGCCGAGGACATCGCCCACCATATCGAGGGCAATGACTATGTGGCCGCCACGGAAGCCCATGGCGGCGTGGCCGAGCATGTCGAGCCGACCGCGCTGGGCATGAACGCCACCGCGTGGGTCGCCCTCGCGATGATCGCCGTGATCGTGCTGATGATCGCGAAGAAGGTGCCGGCGCTGATCGGCAACGCGCTCGACAAGAAGATCGCGTCGATCCGCATCCAGCTGGACGAGGCATCCAGGCTTCGCGCCGAGGCGGAAGCGCTGAAGGCCGAATATCAGCGCAAGGCTGCCGAAGCCGCGACCGAGGCGGAAGCGATGATCGCCCATGCGCGCGAGGAAGCCGAAGGTATCGTCGCCAAGGCGAAGGACGATGCCTCTGCGCTGATCGAGCGGCGCGGCAAGATGGCGGAGGACAAGATCGCCGCCGCCGAGCGCACCGCGATCGCCGAGGTCCGCACCAAGGCCGCCGCCGCCGCGACCGCTGCGGCCGCCAGCCTGATCGCCAAGGGCCATGATGCCACGGCCGACAGGGCGCTGGTAGACAAGACCATCTCCGGCCTGGGATCGGCCCGGCTGAACTGACGGCGCGAGCGGCCCCGCCGCACGATCGCCATTGCGATGAACGCCATCCCGGCCCGGCCGGGGTGGCGTTTCGCTTTTTGGGTCCGGGAACCGGATCGGCATCGGCCGGGCTGGCATAGCGGGCGGGGCCGGCCTAAATCGGCAGCGTGAACGATACGCCGACCCCCGATAGATTCAACGAAGAGAAATCCGTCTACACCGTGCGCGGATCGGACAAGCCCGATCTGGAAGCCGGTGTCGCCGCGATCCGCAATGTGCTGAAGACGCTGCCGGTGCGGCCCGGCGTCTATCGCATGCAGGATGCGCGCGGCGACGTGCTCTATGTCGGCAAGGCGCGGGCGCTGAAGAATCGCGTCGCCAACTACACCCAGGTCGCGCGCCTGCCGAAGCGGCTGCAGCGGATGGTGGCGCAGACCCGGTCGATGACCATCGTCACCACCAATACCGAGGCGGAGGCGCTGCTGCTCGAGGCGCAGCTCATCAAGCGCTACCGCCCGCCCTACAACGTCCTGCTGCGCGACGACAAAAGCTTCCCCTTCATCCTGCTGCGCGAGGACCACGCCTTTCCGCGCATCCAGAAGCATCGCGGCGCGCGCCGGGCCAAGGGGCAATATTACGGGCCCTTCGCCAGCGCCGGTTCGGTGACGCGGACGCTGAACGCGCTGCAGAAGCTGTTCCTGCTCAGGAGCTGCACCGACAGCTTCTTCGCCAATCGCGATCGGCCGTGCCTGCTCTACCAGATCAAGCGCTGCTCGGCGCCCTGCGTCGACCGCATCTCGGCCGATGCCTATGGCGAGCTGGTCGAGGATGCCAAGGCGTTCCTGGCCGGCAAGTCGACGGAGGTGCAGAAGAAGCTCGGCGCGGCGATGACGGCGGCGGCCGAGGCCATGGATTTCGAGCTGGCGGCCGTGTTCCGCGATCGGCTGCGCGCGCTCACTTTCATCCAGTCCGCCCAGGCGATCAATGCGGAGGGCGTGGGCGACGCCGATGTCTTCGCGCTCTGCGCCAAGCAGGGGCTGATCGGCATCCAGGCCTTCTTTATCCGCGGCGGGCAGAATTGGGGCCATCGCAGCTTCTTCCCCGCCCACACGGCCGAGGTGCCCGAGGAGGAGGTGCTCGAAAGCTTCCTGATGCAATTTTACGAGGAGGTGCCGCCCGCCCGCCTCGTGCTGATCGATCGCCCGCTGGCGGACGAGGCCGGGCTGGTCGAGGAGGCGCTGTCCGAACGCGCCGGCCGCAAGGTGGTGCTGAAGGTTCCGCAGCGGGGCGAGCAGCGCAAGCTGATGGAGCAGGCCCGCCGCAATGCCGAGGAGGCGATCGACCGCCGACTGGCCGAATCCACCACCCAGGGCCGCATTTTCCAGGAGATCGCCGACCTGTTCGAGCTGGATGGCCCGCCGAGCCGCATCGAAGTGTATGACAACAGCCACATCATGGGCACCAACATGGTGGGCGCGATGATCGTCGCGGGGCCGGAGGGTTTCCGCAAGAACCAGTATCGCAAGTTCAACATCAAGCGCGCGGAGACCACGGCCGGCGACGACTTCGCGATGATGCGCGAGGTGCTGGAACGCCGCTTCGCCCGGCTGGAGAAGGAGGACCCGGACCGCACCTCCGGCGAATGGCCCGATCTGCTGCTGATCGACGGCGGCAAGGGTCAGGTTTCCGCCGTGTGCCGGGTGCTGCAGGAAGCGGGTGTGGAGGATGTGCCGGTGGTCGGCATATCGAAGGGGCCGGACCGCAACGCCGGGCGGGAGCATTTCCATCTGCCGGACGGGCGGGAATCGATGCTGCCGCTCAATTCGCCGACATTATTCTACCTCCAGCGCATCCGCGACGAGGCGCATCGCTTCGCGATCGGGGCGCACCGGGCGAAGCGGGCCAAGGCGTTCACCGCCAGCCCGCTGGACGAGGTGCCCGGCATCGGCCCGGCGCGGAAGAAGGCGCTGCTGATGCATTTCGGCACCGCCAAGGCGGTGCGCGGCGCGGCGCTGGAGGATCTGGAACGGGCGCCTGGGGTGTCGAAGGCGATGGCGCGGGCGATCTACGACTTCTATCACCCGCGCGGCTGAGAGGCCGGTTTGCGGCGGCATCTGCGGGATGGTCCGCCGCCCGATCAGGGCGTGCTGCGGCGGAGCGGGGTTTCTTCGGCCTGGGCCAGCTCCACCGAGCGGCCGGCATCGATGGGCTGCGCGTCGTCGAGCGGGGGCTGCTCCACGCCGCCCGCGCTCCATGCCAGCGTGATCGACATGCGGCGGTTGCGCGGATCATAGAGGTTGGAAGGCACATAGGGCTCGCGCGAGGCGACGCCCTCGATCCGGGCGAAGCGATCGCCGGGCAGACCCGACAGCCCCAGCGCCTGCCGGGTCGCCTCGGCCCGCGCGGTGGAGAGCGTCCAGTTGTTGACGCTGCGGCCGGCGGCGTAGGGCAGGGCATCGGTGTGGCCCCGCACGATGACGTCGTTGGGCACGCCCTGGATGGCGTGGGCGACCTCGCCCACCAGCTCCCGCGCATCGGGGAGCAATTTGTCCGTGCCCAGCGCGAACATCGCGAAATCGGCCTCGTCCACCAGATCGATGCGCAGGCCTTCGCGCGTTTCGACCATGCGGATGTTCTTGCGCAGCCGCGCCAGCCGGGGATCGGCCTTCATCCGCGCCTCGAGCTGCTTGGCCAGCGCCGCGAAACGGGCGCGATCGCGCGAGCGGACGGCGGCCGCGCCTTCCTTGGCGCCGCCGGTCATGTCCTTGGGGATGGTGAGGCCCCGACTGCCCGTCTGCGTCGCGGCATGGGGGTAATTGTCCTTCGCGACGATCGAATCGCCGCCGAAGGGGCCGTTGGAGCCGGCGCTCTTCTGCCGCATCTCGACCAGCGTGGGCGAGAAATAGTCGGCGATGCCCTTGCGCTGCTTCTCCGTGGTCGCACCCAGAATCCAGAGGAGGAGGAAGAAGGCCATCATCGCCGTCACGAAATCGGCATAGGCCACCTTCCAGGCGCCGCCATGATGGCCGCCATGGCCGCCCTCGACGATCTTCTTGACGATGATGACGGGGCGGGGCTCGGGCTCGTTCCGGCCGCGCTTGGGGGCTGCGCTCGCCATGGATCAGCGCCCGCGCATGCCGTCGAACACGTCGGCGAAGGCCGGCTGGTTCGAATGGCTGATGCTGGAACGGGCGGCCTCGATCACCAGCGGCAGCGGGTGGCCGTGCAGCGAGGCGATGATGATCTGCTTCACCACATGATAGATGGCGGCATCGCTTTCGATCACCTGCCGGCAGCGGCTGGCGAAGGGGCCGACGATGCCATAGGCCAGCAGCACGCCCAGAAAGGTGCCGACCAGCGCCGATCCGATCATGCCGCCCAGGATCGCCGGCGGCTTGTCGATCGATCCCATCGTCTTCACCACGCCCAGCACGGCGGCGACGATGCCGAGGGCGGGCAGCGCATCGGCGAGGTTCTGGAGCATGTCCGCCGGGCGGATATCGTCATGATGGTGCGTCTTCAGCGCATTATCCATCACCTCCTCCACGGCGTGCGGATCGAGCGTGCCGGAGGAGACGACGACGAGGCGCAGCGTATCGGTGATGAGGTGGACGAGCGTGTCGTCCTTCATCAGCTTGGGATATTCCTGGAACAGGGCGGAGGATTTTGGATCCTCGATATGCGGCTCCAGCGCGACGGGGCCGTCGGTGCGCAGCATCTTCATCAGCCGCGAGACGAGGAAGATCGTGTCGAGATAATCCTGCCGGCTGTAGCGCGCGCCCTTGAACACCTTGGCAAGCCCGCCGCCGAGTTGCTTCAGCTCCTTCATCGAATTGCCGGCGATGACGGCGCCGATCGCGGCGCCGCCGATGATGAGCATTTCGTGCGGGATCGCATGCAGCACGGGGGCCAGATCGCCGCCGGTGAAGGCGAAACCCCCGAAAACCATCGCCAGCAGAACCACGAGACCGATCGCCGCGAACATGAATCCCCCTTCGAAGCCCGAGCTGGCAGGCGGGATTCCAACGAAATCACCGGCCTTCGATGAGGGTTAACGGCCGGCTTTGGCGGTCTTTATGCTTAAAGGGGCGTTAGGTGGAAAATTATTGCGGGCGGCGGCGGAAAGATGCGGGCGGGCCGGACCTCGCATCGCCGGGCGTCGATACGGCCGCCGCCTCGGTCCTTTCCGGTCACCCTGACCGGCTGCCCGCCACCGCGATAGGGATCGTAGAGCGGCCTCCAGTCACGTTCGTCCCAATCATCCCAGCCCGGATATGCGCCTGTTGGCGCAGATGATGAACCCGCCCTCAACCGGCCGGCGTTGAACAGCCTCACGGCAAGCCGGGAGAGAGGATATGAAACGTTATGCCTATGGCTGGATCACGGCCGCGTTTTTCCTGATTTCGATCGCAGGCCATTGGATTTTCGGCTGGTTTGCCTTTGTCGACGAGGCGAGGGCGCATCATCAGTCCCCCGAGATGTCGTCCTATCTTTTCGAAATGGCGCGGGACACGTTCGAAAACTGGCAGTCCGAATTCCTCCAGCTGATCTGGCAGGTCGTGGGCCTCGCTTATTTCCTCTACATCGGATCGCCCGCATCCAAGGAGAATGACGACCGGCTGGAGGCCAAGGTCGACGAACTGCTGCGATATGCCGGCGGGCGGGACGCGGACGGGCTGATCGAGGAGATCGACCGGCGCTATCTGCGGACCGGGGGCCACGCCAAGCCGCATGCCCATGGCGACCTGGGCCATGAATAGCCGCCGCACGCTCCTTGGATATCCGGTCGCTCTATCCGGGTTTGCACCGATGGCTGGACGGTTTGGGAAGGCTTAGCCTCGATCCGGAATCGAGGAGGTGTGCCATGCCGCGTCCGTTCCAGGGAAAGATCGAGCTAGACGTCCGCAATTCCACGGCCGATTGGGATGCCTTTCTGGCGCAGAAGGCACCCGAGGGCGCGCCCAACGTGCTGGTCATCCTCTATGACGATACCGGCCAGGCCGCATGGTCGCCTTATGGCGGCGGGATCAGCATGCCGACGATGGACAGGCTGGCGAAGAACGGGCTGACCTATACGCAATGGCACACGACGGCGGTGTGCTCGCCGACGCGGTCCTGCTTCCTCACCGGGCGCAACCACCACGCCAACGGCTTCGGCACCATTTCCGAGGCGGCGACCGGCTTTCCCGGCTATAACGGCCATATCCCGCTGGAGAACGGCACCATCGCGCATATCCTGCGCAACGCCGGCTACAGCACCTTCTGGATCGGTAAGAACCACAATGTGCCGGTCGATGCCTTCAGCATCGGCGCCAGCAAGAAGGCATGGCCGCTGGGCCTTGGTTATGATCGCTTCTACGGCTTCATCGGCGGCGAGACCAACCAATGGTATCCCGAACTGATCGAGGACAATCATTTCGTCGACCAGCCCTACCAGCCCGAAGAGGGCTATCACTTCTCGAAGGACATTGCCGACAAGGCCATCACCTTCATCCGCGACACCCGGCAATCCGATCCCGAAAAGCCCTGGTACATGTGGTATTGCCCCGGCGCGAACCACGCCCCGCATCATGCGCCGCAGGAATATATCGACAAATATAAGGGCAGGTTCGACGACGGATACGAGGCCTATCGCGAATGGGTGCTGGCCCGGATGATCGAACGCGGCATCCTGCCCGAAGGCACGGAGCTGACGCCGATCAATCCGCTGCCCGAAGGCGTGCTTCCCGAAGCCGACAGCGTGCGCCCCTGGGACACGCTGACCGCCGACGAAAAGAGGCTCTTCAGCCGCATGGCGGAGGTCTATGCCGCCTTGTCCGAATATACCGACGTCCAGATCGGCCGGCTGATCGACTATCTCGAGGAATCGGGCCAGCTCGACAACACGCTGATCTTCTACTGCGCGGACAACGGTGCCTCGGGCGAGGGATCGCCCAACGGATCGGTCAACGAAAACCGCTTCTTCAACGGCTATCCGGACGATCTGGAAAGCAACATGGCGATGATCGACAAGCTCGGATCGCCGGACACCTATAATCATTATCCGACGGGCTGGGCGGTGGCCTTCTCGACGCCCTACCGGATGTTCAAGCGTTACGCCTCATACAGCGGCGGCACCTGCGATCCGCTGGTGATCCACTGGCCCAAGGGGATCGGGGCCAGGGGCGAGGTGCGCCACCAATATCATCACTGCACGGATATCGTGCCCACCATCCTCGAATGCTGCGGCGTGCCGATGCCCGATGAGATCGACGGGGTGAAGCAGGCGCCGCTGGCGGGCGTATCGATGAAATACAGCTTCGACGATGCCGGGGCGCCGACCACCAAGGAAACCCAATATTACGAGATGTGCGGCACACGCGGCATCTGGCACAAGGGCTGGAAAGCCGCGGCCCAGCATGGCCCGCTGCCATCCGACCAGGGCAATTTCGACAAGGATGTCTGGCAGCTTTTCCACACGGAGGAGGATCGCGCGGAGGCGCATGATCTTGCCGCCGGGAATCCGGGGAAGCTCAAGGAACTGCAGGATCTCTGGTTGGAGGAGGCGAGGAAAAACAACGTCCTGCCACTGATCGACCTCGGCGTGGTAGGGATGCATGCGGCGGAGTTCCATGCCGCCCCGCTCAAGAGCGGGCGCTACGTCTATTATCCGAACACGACCGAGGTGCCCGAGGCATCGGCGGCCCGCACGCTGGGGGCCTCGTTCAAGGCGCTGGCCGAAGTGGAATTTACCGGCGAGACGGAGGGCATAATCTTTGCGCAGGGTTCGCGCTTTGGCGGCTATTCGCTGTTCGTGAAGGGCGGCAAGCTCATCTTCGCCTATAATTTCCTGGGCATCCCGCCGGAGCAGCGGCTGAGCTGTGACGCGCCCGCGCTTGGCAAGCACATCGTTGGTGTCGAGTTCGAGAAGACGGGCCATGGCGACTATGCCGAGGCGCTGGGCAAGATGACGCTATATGTCGACGACAATGCCGCCGCGGCGGGCGATTTCCGCACCCAGTCCGGCCGTTATGCGCTGTGCGGGGAGGGCCTGGCGATCGGCCGCGATGCCGGCGATGCGGTCAGCAGCGAATATGGCTCCGGCTTCGCCTTTTCCGGCGGCAGGATCGAAAAGGTCGTGTTCGATGTCGCCGACGACCATTATCTGGATGTCGAGCAGGCGCTCGCCGCGGCGATGGCGCGCGATTGATCGAGGCGCACGGGCGCTGCCGATGGCTCGCCCGCGCCGATCGGACCTCGATCAGCCCAGCAGGTCGAACAGGGTCTGCCGGTTGATGCGGGCGAAGGCGGCCTGGGCGGCCTCCAGCGACAATTGCTTGGCCTGGAGCTTCGCCACCGTTTCGGTGACGTCGGTATCCTCCAGCTTGCTGCGCTCCTCCGCCAGCACGAGGCCCGAATTGGCGAAGCGTTCGCGCGCGGTATCGAGGCGGGCGGCGCGGACGCCCTGATCGGCGCGGGCGGCGGTGACGGTTTCGGTGGCGCCGATCACATCGGCCATCGCCGCGTTGCGCAACGCGGCGTCCGGCTCCTCGATCGCGTTCGCCGCATCGCTGACGATGGCGGCCAGATCCTTGGTGCCGCCGCTGGCGGTGGCGACGTTGGTGAACAGCCCGTCCTGCGAGACGGAGGGCGCGATGAACAGACCGGGGCCGATCGGCACGGCGAGCGAATCGCCGGCGGGGAAGAGCGGCTGGCCGCGCGAATCCTTGGTTTGCGAAAGCTCGGCGATCTCGGCGGCGATGGAGCGCAGCTCGATCGCCATCGCCTTCCTGTCTTCGTCGCTATAGGTGCCGCTGTTGGCGGCGGTCATCAGCTCCCGCGCGCGATCGAGCGCGTTGGCGACGCTGCCCAGCGTGGTATCGGCGCGGGTGGCGAGCGCGGAGGCGGCATCGACATTCTTCGCCCACACCCCCTCGTTCGCCTGGGCGCGGCGGATGTCGGCGACTCGGGCGGAAGCGGCGGGATCGTCCGACGCGCGCTGCAGCCGGGTCTCGTTCGACAGATCGGCCTGCGCGCGCGCGATCTGGGCGGCAAGCTTCTGCTGGCGCGAGATTTCTGCCGAAAGGTGATAGCGGGTGTTGTTGATCATCGTGCGGGTCGCCTCAGAACAAATCCAGAATGGCTTGTAGCGTTTCGCGGGCGACCTGAATTATCCGCGCGGAACCATTATAGGCTTGCTGGAAGCGGATCAACTCCGCTGCTTCGCGATCGAGATCGATTCCCGTCACCTCCGCCCGTGCGATCAGCGCCGCATCCCTGCGTGTAGCAGTGACATCGGCCTGGGTGAGCGCCTGTGCGGTGGCCTGGGCATGGCCGGCGACGAGGGCCGCCATGCGATCCTCCGCCCCGCCGCTCCGCAGCGACTGGAGGGCGATGAGGTTGCCGTTGGGCGTGCCATCGGCCGATGCGGCGGCGACGGCCGCGGGATCGGTGGTGGCGATGGCGAGCGAGGCCGCGCCGGTGGCGCCGATGGCGAGCAGCGGCTGGCCGGGATTGCCGGCGGCATCGCGGCCGGCGGCCGACCAGCCATTGACCGTGGCGGCGAAATCCGTGGCGATCGCATCCAGGCTGGCGCGGCGATCGGCGACGGTGGCGGCGACGTCGATCAGCCCGCCGATCGCGCCGCCGGCCAGCGGGACGGACTGGGTGCCGTCCCCCACCGAGGCGAAGAGGGTGAGCGTGCCGTTGGCCGCCTGGGCCACCGCGATGGGATTGGCCATGACGCCGGAAAGCAGCTTGGCCGCTTTGTTGCCGGCGAGCGTGAGGGTGGCGGTGCCGTCCGCCCCATAGCTGGCATCGATATCCAGCCGGCCGGAGATGTCGTCCACCAGCCGGTCGCGTTCGTCGAGCAGGCTCGTCTGCGCGGCGGTGCCGGGTTCGGAACGCATGAGCGCGAGGTTGACCTTGGCCAGCGCCGCGAGGCTGCCGTTCACCGCGTCGACATGGGCCTGCGCTTCCTTGGCGATGCCGGTGGCGGTGGTGGCCAGCCCGCCGGCGGCGGTGCGGAAGGCGCCGGCGGCGGCGTCGAGCGCCGACAGTAGCGCCTGGCGGGGCATGGGGTTGGCGGGATCGGAAGCGAGCGCATCGGCGGCGTTGAAGAAGGCGGTTAGCCGCGCGCCGATGCCGGCATCGCCATCATCCAGCGCGTTTTCCGCCGTCTGCAGCCAGCGGGCGCGGGCCTCCGCGCTGCCGGCCTCGGCGCTGGCGGCGCGGGCCTCCTGATCGCGGAACTGGTCATAGGCCCGGGTGATCGCGGTGATCTGCGTGCCGGAAAAGACCATGTTGCCGCGATAGACCGGCGTCATCGGCAGGGCGGTGAGCTGTTCGCGCTGGGCGGTCGAACGCCGGGTGAAGCCGGGCGTCTCCGCATTGGCGACATTGTCGCTGATCGCGGAAAGGGCCGTCTTGTAGGCCGATATGCCCGAGGCGCCGATGCTGAGAAGATCGCTCATTTGCCAGTCTCTACGGCGGGGCCGGGCGAATCTTTAGGAAGCGTTGATGCCGGGGCCTTGGGCTGGAACTGGGCGATCAGCATGTCGGCGATGCCGATCGCGCCCTTTTCCGCCATCGCATCGGCGGTGCGCGCGTCGGCCATGTCGCGGAACTGATCGCCGGCGGAGGAGCCCAATATGTCGTCGCCCAGGCTCGCCTGCCGCATTGCGCCGATCATCTGGCGGAGGAACACGGCCTCGAACTGGCGGGCGGCGGCCTTGAGCGCGGCCTGATCGGCCTGCTTGCCGCCAAGGCCGATGGCGGGGCTGAGCGGCAGGCCGGAGGAGAGGGGCGTCGTCATAGCACGATCAGCTCCGCCTTCATCGCGCCGGCCTGCTTCAGCGCTTCGAGGATGGCGACGAGATCGGCGGGCGAGGCGCCGATGGCGTTCACCGACTTCACGATATCGGCCAGGCTGGCGCCGGGGCGGAAATCGAACATCGGCCGGCGTTCTTCCTCCACGGCGATGGTGCTGGAGGGTTCGATTTCGGTCCTCCCGCGCGAGAAGGGGGCCGGCTGGATGACGCGCGGGTCCTCGTCCACCCGCACGGTGAGCTTGCCATGGCTGACGGCGGCCGGCGCGATGCGGACCGCGCCGTTGATGACGACGGTGCCGGTGCGGGCGTTGACGATGACGCGGGCGGGCGCATCCGCCGGATCGACGGGCAGGTTTTCGATCTGGCCCATCAGGGCGGTGCGCGCCTCGGCCCCGGCGGCGGCGCTGATCTCGATCGTGACGGCATCGACCGCGCGGGCGCGGCCGGGGCCGAGCGCGCCGTTCACCGCGTTGGCGACCCGGCCGGCGGTGGTGAGATCGGCCTCGGCGAGGTTGAAGGTGAGGTAGGGGGCGTTGGCAAAGCCCGCATCGACCGCGCGCTCCACCGTGGCACCGCCCGGAATGCGGCCCGAAGTCGGGATGTTGACGGTGAGCTTCGATCCGTCCGCCGCATCGATGCCGAGGCCGCCGACGGCGAGATTGCCCTGCGCCATCGCATAGACCTGCCCGTCCGCGCCCGCGAGCGGGGCCATCAGCAGCGTGCCGCCGCGCAGCGACTTGGCCTTGCCCAGCGCGGACACGGTGATGTCCAGCCGCTGGCCGGGCTTGGCGAAGGCGGGCAGCTCCGCCGTGATCATGACGGCGGCGGCGTTCTTGAGCTGCGGGTTGATGCCGGCCGGCAGGTTCAGGCCGAAGCGGGAGGCCACGCCCTTCATCGCCTGCGTCGCATATTCCAGGCTGTCGTCGCCCGTGCCGGCGAGGCCGACGACGATTCCGTAGCCGGTGAGCTGGTTGGGGCGGACGCCCTGGAAGGTGCCGAGATCCTTGATCCGCTCCGCTTGCGCGGGCGCGGCGGCGAGGATCAAGGCCGTAAAGGCTGCGAGGACGAGGCGGAGCATCCGGTGATCCTCAGAAAGGGCTGACGATGGAGAAGAAGTGGCTGAGCCAGCCCGGCTTGCTGGCACGCGCGACATCGCCCTTGCCGGCATAGGCGATGCGGGCATCGGCGACGCGGGTGGAAAGCACGCGATTGTCCACGCTGATGTCCGCGGCGCGGACGAGGCCGGAGATGCGGATCGTCTCGTCCCCGCGATTGAGCGTCAGCAGCTTTTCCCCGCGCACCAGATAAGTGCCGTTGGGATAGACCGCCGCGATCGTCACACTGATCTCGCCCGAAAGCGCGTTGGACTGGGTGGCGGCGCCCTTGCCGTCGAAGCTGGCGCCGCCGCTTGCCGCCACGTCCGACGGCTTGAAGAAGGAGAGCGGGCCGGTGGACGGCGGCGTGAGGCCGATATCGCCCGAGCGATCGGTGCTGGACGCGGCGCTCTTGCTCGCCTGGGTGCGTTCGACCAGAACGATCGTCAGCACGTCGCCCACCATCGCGGCGCGCTGGCCGCTGGTGAGGGGGGCATAGCCGTTCGCCGCCTGGAAGATCGCGCCGTTGGCGGGCGGCGGCGGCGGGGGCGGGGCATAGACCGGCGCGTAATCCGCCTTGGGCTGCTTGCGGCCGAACAGCCCGGCCGATGCCGGCTGGGCGACGAGCGCGGCGGCGACGAGGCCGAGGAGGATGCGCCGGGCCATCGGATCAGAACTGCTGGTTGACATATTGCAGCATCTCGTCCGTCGCCTTGATCATCTTGGAATTGACCTCGTAGGCGCGCTGGGTCTCGATCATGTCGACGAGTTCCTCGACGACGTTGACGTTGGAGGCTTCGAGCGACCCCTGGCGGATCGAGCCGCGCCCATCGAGGCCGGCGGTGCCGACCTGCGGCGCACCCGATGCGGGGGTTTCGGCCATCAGATTGTTGCCGAGCGATTCCAGCCCCGCCGGATTGGTGAAGCGGGCGAGCTCGATCCGGCCCAGCTCCTGAAGATCCGATTGGCCGGGCAGCTGCGCCGATATGGTGCCGTCGGCGCCGATGGTGATCGACTGGGTGCCTTCGGGCACCTGCACCTGCGGGATCAGCGGCATGCCATCGTCGGTGACGATCGTGCCTTCGCCGGAAAGCTTGAAGTCGCCCGCGCGGGTATAGGCGGTGCGGCCGTCCGGCATCTCCACCTGGAAGAAACCCGCGCCCTCGATCGCCATGTCCAGCGCGTCGCCCGTCGTCTGCAGCGTGCCCTGCGTGTCGATCTTGGCGGTGCCCTTCACCTGCACGCCCGATCCCAGCGACAGGCCGGTGGCATATTTANCCTCGCAGTGTTCAAACTGCGAAATCAAGGCCGGACACATGTGAGCACTCTGCCGGAGTTCATCAGAATCAAATCAGGCCTTGACCGAAGGGGTGTCCACACATGTCCTGCGAGGACGGCGCGCCCGGCGCGGTGATCGCCTGATAGGCTAGCGTTTCGAAGCTGGCGCGATCGCGCTTGAAGCCGGTGGTGTTCACGTTCGCGAGGTTGTTCGCGATCACGCGCATCCTGAGGTTCTGCGCGTCCAGCCCGGTGCGGGCGACATGGAGGGCGGCGTTGGTCATGAGCGGCTATCCTTTCGGCCCCTCGCCTCAATCGGGCAGGCGCATGAGATCCGCCCCGGAATTGTCGAGTTCCTTGGCGGTGGTGACGAGCTTGATCTGCATTTCCCAGGCGCGGCTGGCGTCGATCATGTCGACCAGCGCCTGGGTGGCGTTGACGTTGGAGCCTTCGAGGCTGCCGGCGGTGACGCGCGCTTCGGGATCGGATGGCAGCGCGCCGCCGCCTTCCACCCGGAACAGGCCGTCCAGCCCCTTGGCGATGCGCGATCCCGTGGGGCTCACCAGCTTCAGCCGGTCGAGCTGCTGCATCGGCTGGATCGGATCGGCGCCCTGCGCGCGATACCAGATCACGCCCTGCGCATCGATCCTGATGTCGTCGGCCGGCGGCATGGTGATCGGCCCGGTCTCCCCGAGCACGGGCGCGCCATCGCCGGTGACGAGCAGCCCGCCCGGCGAGATCGCGAGATCGCCCCGGCGGGTATAGGATTCCTCGCCATCCTGCGCCTGGACGGCGAGCAGCGCATCGCCGTCCAGCGCGATATCGAGGTTGCGCCCCGTTTCGGTGACGGCGCCGCCGCGCATATCGGCGGAGACGACCTCCTCCGACGCGGCCGCGCGGGTTTCGAGGCCGCCGTTGCGACCGCCGGCCGCCTGGATCCACAGCGGCCGGACCGATGCCATCTCGGCGCGGAAGCCGGTGGTGTTGGCATTGGCCAGGTTGTTCGCGGTCGTCGCCTGGCGCGCCATCGCGCCACGCATCGCCGAGAGCGAGCTGTAGATCAGACGGTCCATGGCGGCGCGCCTCTTTCCCTTTCAGCCGGTTATCAGTTGCGCATGTTGATGATCGCCTGGGTCATCGTGTTCGCGGTTTCGATGGCCTTGGCGTTCGCCTGGAAATTGCGCTGCGCGGAGATGAGCGCGACCAGTTCCTCGGTGATGTCGACGTTGGAGCGTTCGAGCGCGCCCGACTGGATCGTGCCGAAGCTGTCCGCCGATGCGGTGCCGACGATCGGATCGCCGGATTCGCCCGAGACCGTCCATTTCGCGTCGCCGATCTGGCGCAGGCCCGCCGGGTTGGCGAAGGTGGCGAGGATCAGCTTGCCGAGCGGCTGGGTTTCGCCGTTCGAGAAGCTGGCGGTGACGAGCCCGTCCGGCCCGACCGTGACGCCATCGAGCTGGCCGGCGGCGAAGCCGTCCTGGCTGACCGAGGAGATGGTGAAGGGCGCCTGCGCCTGCTTGGTGGTGAGGCCGAAATCGATGCTCATCGAAAGCGGCGCGATGGCGCCCACCGGCTGGGCATCGGCATATTGCACCTGGTTGAGCGGCGTCTGGATCTGCCCGGCATCGTTGAAGGTGAGGGTGAGCGGCACGGGCGGCGTCGGGTTGTTGGGATCGGAGCTGATCTCCTGATCGCCGACGAACAGCCGCGCTTCCCACTGGCTGTTGGGATCGGCCGAGGTCGGCAGCGTCTTGCGGACGAAATAGAGCGTCGCGGGCAGGGCGTTGCCGACCGCGTCGTAAACCGTGGTCGCCGTGCTCTGATTGTAGCTGTTCGGATCGAAGCGGCTGAACTCATAGGGCGTATCCGCGCTGTAGGAGACGCGGTTGGCCGGCAGATCGGCGCTGACCGGCAGCGTGACGGCCATCTTGAGCAGGCTGGTGGCCTTGGGCTGGCCGGAGGTGAGCGGAAGCTGGAGGTTGCGCGTCGCATCCAGGCTGGTGGCTGTCACCGATCCCCGGCTGTCCACCGGCAGCACCTGCAGATAGGCGCCCGAGCTGTCCGTCACGAACCGGTCGCTATCCACCGAGAAGGTGCCGTTGCGGGTGAAGGCGACCTGCCCGCCGGTGATGCCCGATCGGGTGACGAAGAAGCCCTGGCCGGAAATGGCGAGGTCCAGCTCGCGATCCGAGGTTTCGAAGCCGCCCTGGGTGAACTGCTGGGTGATGGCGCGCAGCCGCGTGCCCTGGCCCGCCATGGCGGAGGACTGGAGCGGGGCGGCCGAGATGATGTCGCCGAATTCGGCCTTGCTCTTCTTGAAGCCGGTGGAGCCGACATTGGCGACGTTGTTCGAAACGACCGAAAGATCGGTCTGCGCCGCCTTGAGGCCGGAAAGCGAGGTATAGAAGGACATGGGAGCTATCTCCGTTCTGGAATCTGGAAGACGGGATCAGGCGATGCGCAGCGCCTCTTCGGGCTTGACGATGCCGAGCGAGGTGATGAGCTGCGCTGCCCCGCCGGCGGCGGGCGACTGGACGCCGTTGATCATCGTCCAGCTTGAAATGACGGGCTTCATCGGGCCGCTGGCGCCGTAGGCCGTCACCATCACCTTGAGCGGGCCGGTGCTGACGGCATTGCCCTCCGCATCCTTGCCGTCCCAGCTATAGCCGACCGATCCGGCCTTCTCCGCGCCGAGATTTTGGGAATGGACGACGGCGCCGGTCGGATCGACTAGGTCGATCTGCACGTTGGTGGCATCCTCCGGCAGTTCCGCCTCGAACGCATAGCTGCCGTCGGCGAGCGGGGTGGCGGTGGCCGAGGAGACGAGCGCTGCCCGCCCGATCCAGCCGGCGACGTTGCCGACCCGCGCGGTGGCGAGGTCGGACGCCATCGCCTTCAGGCTCTGGTTCATCTCCGCGATGCCGGACACCTGCGAGAATTGCGCCATCTGGGCGACCATCTGGGTGTTGTCCATCGGGTTGAACGGATCCTGCGCCTTCAGCTGCGCCGTCATCAGCGTGAGGAAGCTCGACTGGTCGAGCGTGCCGTTCGGCGCCGAGCCGTTGGGGTTCGACTTGCTGCCCAGCGAGTCGAGATAGGATTGTCCGGTGATCGAGGTCATTTGCCGAGCCTCAGCGTATCGAGGGTGAGGGTCTTTGCCGTCTGCAAGACCTGGACGTTGTTCTGGTAGGCGCGGGCGGTTTCCAGCATGTCGACCATCTCGGCCGCGCTATCGACATTGGCTTCCCATACGTCGCCGTTCGCATCCGCCAGCGGATGATCGGGCGAATGCTTCTTCACCGCCTCGCTGGTGGAGGTGAGGATGGAGCCTACCTTGACGGTCGCGACGCCGGGCCGGTCGGTGACGGGCATGAACACGGGCCGGAGCGCCTTGAAGGCACCTTCCTTGCTGCCCGAGACCGAACCCGCATTGGCGAGGTTGGAGGCCGTGGTGTTGAGGCGCATCATCTGCGCGGACATCGCCCGGCCGGCGATGTCGAATACCGAGAGCGGGTCCGCCATCGTCATTCGCCCTTGATCGCCGTCATCAGCGTGTTGATGCGGCCGTTGAGGAAGGAGAGGGTGGTGCGATACTGGACCGCATTCTCCGCGAAGATCGTTTGCTCGGTGGAAAGCTCCACCGTGTTGCCGTCCTGCGAGGGCTGGAGCGGCACGCGATAGCCCATGGCGCCGGCGGCCGCGGCATCGGCGCGCGTGCCGGCCTGCGCCATGTCCAGCGCCTTGGTGAAATCGAGGTCGCGGGCCTTGTATCCGGGGGTCGATGCGTTCGCGATGTTGGACGCGAGCAGCGCCAGCCGCTGGCTTCTGAGCGCCAGCGCGTCGCCGTGGACCCCGAACAGGCTTTCGCCGGATTTTCCGCCTGAGCCGACCATCACGAAATTTTTCCTCTAAAATGAACCGGAGGGCGGCCGTTACCGAGCATGTCGGCACGATGCCTTCCTGGCGGGCCGACAAGCAGCAAGGGCCGTGCCAGACGGGGGAAAGCCCCTGTTTCCGCGGTTCCATGCGACAAGGCGGCACGCGACCGGCAATTTTTTGCCGGGGGCGGCAATTTTTTGCCGGTCGGCCGGCAAGCCTGCGGGAATCCCAGGCGCGGCCGGGCGGATGGAACCGGTGGCCCATGGCAATGCTCGAACAGATCGGCCGCTTCCTCGACCCGCTTTCCCTGCTGATCGTGCTGGGCGGCGCGCTGGCGATCGCGTTCGCGCGATCGGGGCTGGCCGATGGCGGGCGCGCCTTCGCCGCGCTGCGCCCGCTGCTGCGCGGCGATCTGGAGAAGGATGCCACGGCCGCGATGCGGGCGGCGAACCAGGTGGCGGCGGTGGCGGATGCGCGCGGCATCGCCTGCGCCGATCGGGTGGAGACGGCCGGACCTTTCCTGCGGCGCGCGGTGCTCCATCTCGCCAATGCCGCCACGGCCGAGGAGTTCGCCCTGTGGGCGGAGGCCGAGATTGCCGGCCGCCGCCGCCGCCATGCCGCCGCCGCCGCCTTCTGGAACGCGCTGGCCGATGCCGCGCCCGCCATGGGGATGATCGGCACCATCGCCGGGCTGATCGGCATGTTCGCGCAGATGGACGACGCGGCGAAGATCGGCCCGCCGATGGCGCTGGCGCTGCTGACCACGCTTTACGGCATCATCCTGGCCAATGTGATCGCCGGGCCGATCGCCGCGCGGCTGGAGCGGCTTTCGGACGGCGAGATCGCCTGGCAGGCGCGCGTGCTCGATCGCTTCGCCATGCTGGCGCGGGCGGAGCTGGTGCCGGTGCGGCCGGTGCTGAGGGCGGTTTCATGAAGGCCGCGCGCGCACCGCGCTGGGCGGTGAGCTTCGCCGATCTGTGCCTGTTGTTGCTTGGCTTCTTCATCCTCCTCCAGGCCCAGAACGGCCGGACGGACGGGCTGGCGGCCGGGCTGCGATCGGCCTTCGGCACGGCCGCCGCGGCGGGGGAGGCGGCGCGCGACCTGCGCTTCGCGGCCGCCGGCCTGTTCGAGCGCGACGAGGCGGTGCTGACGGCGGCGGCGGCCGAGCGGCTGCGCGCGATCGGCGCCGAGGCGCGGGCGAAAGGCCGCCGGGTGCGGATCGTGAGCGAGGGGCAGGGCGGGGGCAATGCCCGGCTCGACCGGTGGGAGCTGGCGGCGGCGCGGACGGCGGCGATCGCGCGCGGAATCCGGGCCGGCGGGCTGGACGAGCAGGCGATCGCGATCGCCATTCCGGCCACGTCCGGCACGGCCGCGGCGGGGCAGGCCATCACGGTGCGGATCGATGGCGCGCGGTGATTGGCGCGTTTCTTGCTGTTTATCGGCGGAATGAAAGGATTTCAGCCGATGCGACGCATGTTCCCCATCCCCGCCATCCTGATCGCGGCTCTTCCGGCCGTGGCGACGGCGCAGGCCGGGCCGTTCCAGGATCTCGCCGCGCTGGAACGGCGGCTGGCGATCGCGCTGGGCGCCGATATCGGCCAGCCGGGCGGCCCGGCGGCCCCCATCGACCGGCGGATGAAGCTGGCTGCCTGTCCGGCGCCGGTGGCGATCGAGCCTCCCTTCGCGGGCGCGGTGGTGCTGCGCTGCGCGGAGATCGGCTGGCGGGTGCGGGTGCCGTTGCTGGCGGGCGGCGCGCAGATGCAGCAGGCCGCGATGGCATCCGCCCCGCGACCAGCCAGGGCCGATCCGGTGATCCGGCGCGGCGACCCCGTGGAGATACGCGCCGGCCAGCCCGGCTTCAGCGTTTCCAGCCAGATGATCGCCGATCAGGATGGCGCGCCGGGGGAACGGATCCGCGTGCGCGCGGGCGCGAAATCCCGGCCGATCATCGTCGAGGTCGTCGATATCGGCCTCGTGCGCGTGCCGGGCATTTAAAGAATTTTCCGGCGTGCCGTTAAAAGCGGATATTGGACCGTAGAATGTGCACCCGAGGGATGGAAAGATGATCGACGGCATCGGACCAAAAGCGACGGGAAGGATCGAAACCGGCCGGGTTTCCGGCGCGAAGAGCGATAAGGTGGCCGCCGTTCCGGCAACGGCTCCCACCGAGGAAGCCGCCGCTGCCGCGACCAACCCGGCAAGCGCGCTGGCGGCCGCCGGCGCCCCCATCGATCATGCCCGCGTGCAGGAAATCCGCGCGGCCATCGCCAACGGCGCCTATGCGCTGGAGGTGAAGGCGATCGCCGCCCGGATGATCGCGCTCGATCTGCCCCCGCGCGGCTGACCCGGATGAGCATCGCCCTGGTCGATCGCCTTGCCGAAGCCGGCCGCGCGCTGGCGGTGGCGCTTGACCGCAACGACATCGCCGCGATCGAGTCGGCCGCCGCCGGTTTCCAGGCGGCCACCGCCGCCGTCGGCGGGGCGGGCGGCTGGCGCGACACGCCCGAGCTCAAGGCCCGCATCCGGGATGCGCTGGCGGACGTCGAGGCCGCGCGCCTGCGCTGCGCTTATTATGGCGACGCCGCCCGCCGCCGGCTGGAAAAGCTGGCCACCATCGGCGCCAATGTCGCCGCGCCCATCGCCTACGGCCGGCAGGGCCGGATCTGAGCGGCAAGAGGCCGACTGCCGATAGTCCTCCTCTTGGGGGTGGGTAGGCGAGGAGCGTGCCCAGCTAACCCCGCCTCATGCGGCGGTTCACATGATATCGACCTCGGGCGTGGCCGAGCTGATCCTTGCAAGAACCGTCGGGTGCCTCGGCGGAGCCCGCCCCCAGCCGCTTTCTTCAGTGGAAGTCATCGCCCCAAATTGGCACGGCTTTTGCTTAAATTCACCCGCACATAAGCGGGAAGAAGCATGGCCACCAACGCTTTGAACAAGACGATCTGGGCGAATGCGGGCAAGGGCGCGATCCTGCCCTTTGCCACGCTGATGCTGGTGGGGCTGATGATCGTGCCGGTGCCGTCGCTGGTGCTGGACGTGGGCTTCATCACCAACATCATGATCAGCCTGGCCGTGCTGATGGTGGCGCTGAACGCGGCCAAGCCGCTCGATTTCTCCTCCTTCCCCACCGTGCTGCTCTTCGCCACGCTGCTGCGCCTGTCGCTGAACGTCGCCTCCACCCGCGTGGTGTTGGTGGACGGGCATGAAGGCCCCGACGCCGCCGGCCATGTGATCGAGGCGTTCGGCCATTTCCTGATCGGCGGCGACTGGGCCGTCGGCATCTTCGTGTTCGCGATCCTGATGATCATCAACCTGGTGGTGATCACCAAGGGCGCGGGCCGCGTGTCCGAAGTCTCCGCCCGCTTCACCCTGGATGCGCTGCCCGGCAAGCAGATGGCGATCGACGCCGATCTGAACGCCGGGCTGCTGACGCCGGACGAGGCCAAGGCCCGCCGCGTCGAGGTGGCGACCGAGGCCGATTTCTACGGATCGATGGACGGCGCCTCCAAGTTCGTGAAGGGCGATGCCGTCGCCGGCGTGCTGATCCTCGTCATCAACATATTGGGCGGCCTGATCCTGGGCGTGATGAGCCACGGCCTGTCGATGGCGGAGGCGGCGCAGACCTATGTGATGCTGGCGATCGGCGATGCGCTGGTGGCGCAGATCCCCGCGCTGCTGCTGTCGATCGCGGCGGCGGCCATCGTCACGCGGGTGTCGTCGCCCTTCGATCTTTCCGGCCAGATCACCAGCCAGTTCGGATCGGCCCGCGCCTGGACGCCGGTCGCGGCCATTCTGTTCCTGCTGGGCGTGATGCCGGGCATGCCGCATGTCGTGATTCTTTCCGCCGCCGCCGTGGCGGGCGCGGTGGCGTGGCAGCTCCGCAAGGCCCCGGCGCGGGAAGCCGCGCGCCGTGCCGAGGAGGAAGCGGTGGCCGCCGCCGCTGCCGAGCCGCTGCCGTCCACGATCGGCTGGGACGAGGTTTCGGACGGTGCCGCCCTGGGGCTGGAGATCGGCTACGGCCTGATCGCGATGGTGGACGAGCGCAAGGGCGCGCCGCTGATGGCGCGGATCACCGGCATCCGCCGCCAGCTCAGCCGCGAGCTGGGCTTCGTGGTGCCGATGGTGCGGGTGCGCGACAATCTTTCGCTGGAGCCCAACGCCTACCGCATCACCGTGGCCGGCGTCATCATGGGCGAGGACCAGTGCTGGCCCGAGGACCTGCTGGCGCTGGACAGCGGCGCGCTGGAAAGCCGGGTGGAGGGCCGCGAGGTCCGCGATCCGAGCTTCGGGCTGGAGGCGGTGTGGATTCCGCCGGCCAAGCGCACCGAGGCCGTGGTCGCCGGCTATACCGTGGTCGATCCGGCCACCGTGATCGCGACCCACCTCAACCAGATCATCGCCAATGCCGCCGCCGACCTGTTCGGCATGGACGAGGCGCAGAAGCTGCTCGACGCGCTGAAGGAGGTGGCGCCGCAGCTCGCCCAGGGCCTGACGCCCCAGCCGCTGACGCTGGCGCAGGTGGCCGGCCTCTGCCGGGGCCTGCTGGCCGAGGGCGTGCCGCTCAAGGATTTCCGCCGCATCGCCGAGGCGATGGTGGAGGCCGCGCGCGAGGAGGCGGACCCGGCGCAGATGCTGGAGGCGGTGCGCCGTCGCATCGGGCCGATCATCGTGCAGACGCTGGTGCCGATGCGCATGCCGCTGCCGGTGGTGACGCTGGACGGCGGGCTGGAGGCGCTGCTCGCCCAGGCGGTGCGCGCCGGGCCCAACGCCACCCATCCCTTCGAGCCCGGCCTTGCCAACCGGGTGGTGACGGCGGTGGGCGAGGCGGCCCAGCCGCTGATGGCGGAGGCCCGCCAGTTCGCCATCGTCACCTCGCCGCTGGCGCGCCGGCCGCTGGCGCGCCTTCTGAAACCGCATCTGGCCGAGGTGCCGGTGCTGTCCTTCCTCGAAATTCCCGACGGCAAGGCCGTGGAGGTCGTTGCCGTGGTCGGCGGCGGCAATCCCGCCGTTCCGGCCGAGCGCGAGCTCGTGCGCTGATGCGCGCCGGCTCGTCCCCGCGAAATCACCTGAAGGGTTGAAACCATGGCCTTCGCCAACGCCGCCATCAGCCAGACCTACCAGCGCCGCCCCGCGCGGGCGCGCCCCGGCGATCTGGCGCGGGAACATATGCCGCTGGTGCGCCGCATCGCCTGGCACGTTCATGGCCGGGTGTCGAACGCCATCGACATCGAGGATCTGGTGCAGATCGGCATGGTCGCGCTGGTCGAGGCGGCCAACAATTTCGAGGATCGCGGTTTCGCTTTTTCCACTTATGCCACGACGCGCATCCGCGGGGCGATGATCGATCATCTGCGCCGCCACGCCAATATCTGCCGTTCGGCGATGAGCCGCAGGCGGGAGATCGCCCGCGTGCGCGCCCGGCTGGAGCAGGCGCTGGGCCGGCCCGCGACCGATGCCGAGATGGCCGATGCCATGGGGCTGAGCGCCGCCGACTATCGCGAGGCGGCGGACAGCACGGCGGCGGTGCGGCAGGAATCGCTGGATGAGGTCTATTCCGACCAGTCGATGTGGTTCGCCGACATCGAGGAGCGCGTGGACCAGACGCTGGAGCGGGATGAGCTGCGCGACCTGCTGGCCGGCCATATCGCCGAGCTGCCCGAGCGTGAGGCGCTGGTGCTGCAGCTTTATTTTGTCGAGGAGATGAACCTGGACGAGATCGGGCTGACGCTGGGCGTGGGCGCCGCGCGCGTCTGCCAGATCAAGAAGGCCGCGCTCGATCGGCTGCGGGCAAGGCTGGCCGACCACCGTTGATCCGCCGGTCGATCCGGTCGACCTTCTCGGCGATGCTGTTGATCCGGTTGGCCAGCTCCGCCTGGGCATCGCGGATCGCATCCACCCATGCGGCATTGCTGCCCAGCGCCTGATAACGCACCAGATCGCGGCGGAAATCGTCCAGCGCGGCGCGCATTTGCGCCGCCGTGGCGGGGGCGCCGGCTTCGTCGGCCGGCATGTCTGCGGCGGTGGGCGGCAATGCCGGATGAAGCGGCGCCGCCCGTTCGGCAATGGGGAGAGGGGTGGTGGAAAGCCCGTCCACCGCGCGTTCCAGCGCTGCGATGCGCTGCCCCGCTTCGGCGGCATTGCGGCTGGCGATGACGAGGCCGATCGTGGCGACGAGGCTGGCGAAGGTGGCGAGCGCCGCGATGCCGTAGGGCAGGGCGGCCTTCAGCCCGGAAAGCCGGCGACGGCCGGCCGTCGCCGGGCCGGCGGCTTCCGGGGTTGCGGGTTCCGGCCCGGTCGCCGGCGCATTGGCGACGATATCTGCATCGGCGGCATCGGCATTGATCGGGGCGGTGAATTCCACCGCCGTCGCCGGATCGAACGCCTTGCCATCGGTCCGCTTGTTCATGCCCGTTTCCGTCCCGACCATGGGTGGCTGAAAATAGGGAAGGGCCCCGGCGCGTGGGGTGTGCGCCGGAGCCCCGTTTCCTCCTCCCGGAAGTCCCTTTCGCTTAGCGCAGCAGGGTCAGCACGTTCTGGCTGCTCTGGTTGGCCTGGGCGAGCATCGCGGTGGAAGCCTGGGCCAGCACCTGCGCCTTGGCGAGGTTGGTCGTTTCCGCCGAGAAATCCGCATCCTCGATCCGCGAGCGCGCATCGGAAAGGTTGGTGAGGTTCGCGGTCAGGTTGTTGACGGTCGATTGCAGGCGGCTCTGCGAGGCGCCGAGCGTGGCGCGCGTGGTCGCCACCGTCGAGATGGCGGAGGTGAGCGTCGCCAGATCGGTATCCTGAAGATCGCTGACGTCGATGCTGGTGGCGTCGCTCAGGTCGAGTTCGGCGAAGTCGAGCGTCACCGTGTCGCCGGCATTGGCGCCGACCTGGATGTCGACCTTGCCGTCCGCATCCGCGCCGGCCGAACCGTCGAACAGCTTGACGCCGTTGAAGTCGGTCTTGGTGAGGATGTCGCTGATCTGGCTCTGCAGTTCCTTCACTTCGGCCTGCAGGTTGCCCTTGTCGCTGTCCGAATAGGTGCCGCTCGACGCCTGCACTGCCAGCTCGCGGATGCGCTGCAGCATGTTGCTCACTTCGTCCAGAGCGCCTTCGGCGGTCTGCGCCATGGAGATGCCGTCGTTCGCGTTGCGGACCGCCTGGGTCATGCCGCGAATCTGCGAGGTCATGGTCGAAGCGATGGCGAGGCCGGCGGCGTCGTCCTTGGCGCTGTTGATGCGCTTGCCGGTCGACAGGCGCTCCATCGCCGTCTGCAGGGAGCTGTTGGCGACGCGCGATCCGTTCTGAGCCCGGAGAGCGCTGATATTGGTGTTGATGACGGTCACGGTCGTTCCTTTCCCGCTCGATAAGTCAGGCTGTCCGGTCTCGTCCGTGCCAGCCACGATCGGGGTAACGGTGGGGTTTCGGGGAGCTTTAGGGGCGGCGCCCGCAAATTTTTTTCGGAGGCTCGGCCCGTTTTCCAAGGAAACGTCCTACGCGCGTGCGCGGGCCTGCGTAGAGGCGCGGACGGGCCGACAAAGCCATTTAATAAAATTAAGACGATCGTAACCAACCCGGCAATATTTTCCTACCTCGAGGCGCCACCGGATCGGTGGCCGGCACGGTGGGGGCTGTGATGCGGATGATCGGATTGAGCGAAGGGGCGGCGGACGCCAACCCCACGCTCGCGGGGTGGTTGAGGGGGATCGGCTTCGACGCCGCGATCGTCCCCGCCACCGATCCGCGCGAACGCGGCGAGATCCGCATCCTCGACATTTCCGAAACCGCCGCCGCCACCCATCGCGACCTGATCGTGGAATTCGCGGACGGCGCGCCTTTCTATCACCCGGCGGCGGACGGCCTGCCGGCGCGGCTGCGCTTCGGCTTCGCCGACATGGCGTTCGGCAACGCGCTGATCGCCGAGCTGGTCCGTCCCGCCGCCCGGCCCGCCTGCGGCGAGCCGGAAAGCGCGAAGTTCCTGGCGCTCGCCACCAAGGTCGCGCGATCGGATGCGACGGTGCTGGTGCTGGGCGAGACCGGCACCGGCAAGGAAGGCGTCGCCCGTTATATCCATGCGATCAGCCCACGCGCGGACAAGCCGTTCGTCGCGGTCAATTGCGCGGCGTTGCCCGAAACCATGCTGGAAGCCATGCTGTTCGGCCACCAGAAGGGCAGCTTCACCGGCGCCGGCGCGGCGAGCGAGGGCCTGTTCCGCGCGGCGGAGGGCGGCACGCTGATGCTGGACGAGGTGGCGGAACTGCCGCTCGCCCTCCAGGCCAAGCTGCTGCGCGCGCTGCAGGAGCGCGAGGTGCTGCCGGTGGGCGCGACCCGCAGCGTGACGGTGGATGTGCGAATCGTTGCCGCCGCCAACCGCGATCTGGCCGCCGAGGTGGCGGCGGGCCGGTTCCGCGCCGATCTTTACTGGCGGCTCAACGTGATGCCGCTCAACCTGAAGCCGCTGGGCGAACGCCGGCAGGATATCCGCGCGATCGCGGCGGCGCTGCTGGTGCGGCACATGCCGGCGGGCGAGGCCTTCGCCTGGCCCACGGCCGCCGCGCTCGACCGGCTGATGGCGCATGGCTGGCCCGGCAATGTGCGGGAGCTGGAGAATGTCCTCCAGCGCGCGCTGCTGCTGCGGGACGGCGATCGGATCGATGCCGGAGACCTGAGCATCGAGGCGATGGCCCCGGTGATGGCGCCCGCCGCGATGCCCGAGGCGCCGGAAGTCCGGCCGCAGCGCAGGTTCGCCGATATCGCCCGCGCGCTCCAGGCCCGCGCGATCGAGGAGGCGCTGGCGGCGACCGGCGGCCACCGCCTGCGCGCGGCCGAACGGCTGGGGATCAGCGAGCGCACGCTGCGCTACCGCCTCGCCGACATGCGTGCGGCGGCCTGAGGGGCTAGGCGATGACCAGGATAGACAGCTCCAGCCTGCTCCAGATGCGGAGCGCCATCCTCCAGCAGAATGCCGCGCTCCAGAAGGCGGCGCAGAAGCCGGCCGAACAGGCCCCGATCGCGGGGCCCGGGGCTGCCGGGCCGCAGGCGCCGGCCAACTTCACCAAGGCGTTCGGCGACGCGCTTTCCGCCGTCAACGAGCTGCAGGCGAAAGCGGGCGCCGCCTCCGAATCCTACGAACGCGGCGAGACGACCGATATCGCCGCGGTGATGCTTCAGCGTGAACAGGCCAACCTTGGTTTCCAGGCCACCCTTCAGGTCCGCAACAAGCTCCTTGCCGCATACAAGGACATTATGAGCATGCCGGTATAAGCCATGGCAGACATAGCAGTTTCCAACGATGCCGCGCCGGGACGCGCGCTCGCCATCCCCGCCGCCGGGCGCCCGCCCATGGGGCCCATGCTCGATCGGCTGAAGGGCATGATGGAGCAGCCGGCCGTGCAGCGCAGCCTGCCGATGATCGGCCTGGTCGCGATGCTGGGCCTCGCCGCGCTTGCCTGGATGGCCTTTTCGCAGGCGCCGCAGCGCGATCTGTTCCGCGGCCTCGCCGATGGCGACAAGGCGGCGGTGGCCGATGCGCTGAAATCGGCGGGCGTGGATTATCATATCGATCGCGATACCGGCACGCTCACCGTTTCGGACGGGGATTTCTACCGCGCCCGGATGCTGCTGGCGCAGGCCGGCCTGCCCAAGAGCGCGCCGGACGGCGATGCGATGATCAGCGCGCTGCCGATGGGCGCCAGCCGGGCGGTGGAGGGGGAGCGGCTGCGCGGTGCGCGCGAGCTGGATCTGGCCCGCACCATCGAGCAGATCGACGCCGTGGCCGCCGCCCGCGTGCACCTGGCCGTCGAGCAGCCCAGCGTGTTCCTGCGTGAGAGCCGGCAGACGGCGGCGTCGGTGATGCTCCAGCTCCAGCCCGGCCGGTCGCTGGGCGATGCGCAGGTGAAGGCGATCGCCCATCTCGTCGCTTCCTCGGTGCCGGGGCTGAGCGCGGAGGGCGTGTCGATCGTCGACCAGTCCGGCAAGCTGCTGTCCGGCGGGGGCGGCGACGCCGCGACCGACGCGAGCGAGCGCCAGATCGACATCCAGGCGAAGATGGAAAGCCGCTATCGCGAGGCGCTGGACAAGCTGCTGATCCCGATCGTCGGCCCCGGCAACTATACCGCCGAGGTGCATGCCGACCTGGATTTCGCCGAGGTGCAGGCCACGCGCGAAAGCTATCCCAAGGATCTCGCCACCGTCCGCGCCGAACAGGGCGGATGGACCAAGGAAGGCGGGCCGGACGGCCCCGACGCGGTGGGCGGCGTTCCCGGCGCCATCGCCAACACGCCCCCACCGGCGAGCCAGGTGGCCGCCCAGCCGAACGGCGCCATGACGCCGCCGGTGCCCGGCGCGCCCAACACTGGCGCCACGGCTGCCCAGAGCCGCACGACCGAGAATTACAACCGCACCTTCGAGCTCGGCCGCGAGGTTTCGGTGACGCGCAATCCGGTGGGCACGGTGCGCCGGCTTTCCGTGGCGGTCGCGCTGCGCGACGTGAACGGCAAGGCCCGGCCCCGTGCCGAGCTGGTGCAGATCGAGGATCTGGTGAAGGGCGCCGTCGGCTTTGATCAGCAGCGCGGCGACACTATCGCCGTCAACAGCCGCAAGTTCGCCGATACCGATGTGGAGGCGGTGGGCGCCAAATGGTGGGATGCGCCCTGGGTGGGGCTGGCCGCGCGCAACCTTTCCGCGCTGATGATCGCCGCCCTGCTGGTGTTCGGCATCGCCCGCCCGCTGCTGAAGCGCCGCATCGCCGCCGCCGCGCAGCGCGCCAAGGAGGAAGCGGCCGCCCGCGAGGCGCAGCGCGCGCTGGTGGGGCGCGAGATCGCCGCCACCATCGCCGATGAAAGCCGCATCGATCCCAATCGCACCGTGACGCTGGACATGATCGAGGCGACGCCGGGCTATGCCGAGCGCGCCGAGCTGATCCGCGGCTTCGTGCGGCAGGACCCCGCCCGCGCCGCGCTGGTGGTGCGCGACCTGATCCGTGCCGACAACCCTTCGGGAGATGCCCGCAATGGCTGAAGTCGAAACGCTGACCCGCGAGGCGGGCGAGCGCATGCCCGCCGGCTGCGAGGCCGCCGCCATCCTGCTGATGCTGCTTTCCGAGGAGGAGGCCGCCGACGTGCTGGCCCGGCTGGAGCCGGACGAGGTGCAGATGCTGGGCGGTGCGATGTTCGGCGTGGCCGATGTCAGCGAGGGGCAGGTGAACGGCGTGCTCGACCTGTTCGTCCGCCGCGCCCGCGCCCGCACCACCATCGGCTTCGGCGCGGACCGGCATATCCGGGGGATGATGGAGCGCGCGCTGGGCAGCGACCGCGCCGACAACATCATGGCCCGGATCACCCCGCCGACCCGCACCAATACGCTGGACGCGCTGAAGTGGATGGACCCGCGCACCATCGCCGCGCTGATCGAGAACGAGCATCCGCAGATCGCGGCGCTGGTGCTGGCGCATCTCGACCCGCCGATCGCCGCCGACGTGCTGCAGCTGGTGGACGAGGAGGCGCAGACCGACCTCATCTACCGCATCGCCAAGCTGGGGCCGGTGACGTCGGAGGCGCTGGAGGATCTGGAGCGCGTGCTGCTCCGCCAGCTCGGCCATACCATGCGCGGCGGCGCCACGTCGCGGCGCGGCGGGACGAGCGAGGCGGCGAAGATCGTCAACAATACCCGCACCACCGCCGAGCAGCGCATCATCCGCTCGCTCAACAAGCTGGATCGCACGCTGGCCCGCACGATCGAGGACGAGATGTTCGTGTTCGACAATCTCGGCGCGCTCGATGAGAAGAATATGGGCACGCTGCTGCGCGCGGTGGACAATTCCATCCTGGTCGTGGCGCTGAAGGGCGCGGAGGAGAAGCTGCGCGGCAAGATGCTGGGCTGTATGTCCAGCCGCGCCGCCCAGTCGATCATGGACGAGATGATCGAGCGCGGCCCGATGCGGCTGACGGAGGTGCAGGACGCGCAGAAGGAGATGCTGGCCATCGCCCGCCAGCTTGCCGACGCCGGCACCATCAACCTCGGCGGCAAGGACGGCGACTATGTCTGACATGTGGAGCGCCGCCACCGGCATCGCCGCCGCCCGGCTGGGCACCGTCACCCGCGATCCCGCGCTGGCCGTGTTCACGCCGTGGGCGGCGGTCGCCACGCCCACGCCCTTCGTGGCGGACCGGATGGTCTGCCCCTCCAACGACGCGGAGCCGGAACCCGCGATCGATACGGCCGCGCTGGAGGCGGATGCCTTCGCCCAGGGCTTTGCCGAGGGGCGGCGGACGGCGGAGATCGAGATTGCCGAGGATCGCGCCGCGCTGATCCGGCTGGCCGAAAGCCTGCAGGCGCTGCGGCCCGAGCCGCATCACGAGCTGGGCCTGCTGCTGGCCGAGACGGTGGAACGGCTGGTGCGGCAGATCGTGGGCGAGGTGGCGATCGACAGCGCCGCCGTGCTGGCGCGCGCCAATGCCGCCGCCGCGCTGATCGCCGAGGAATCGCGCCCCGCGCGGATGCGGCTCTGTCCCGAGGACCATGCCCGCCTGGCCGATGCCGATCTGCCGGTGGAGCTGATCGCCGATGCCACGCTGGCGCCGGGCACGGTGCTGGTGGAAACCGGCGAGGGCTGGATCGAGGACGGGCCCGAGGCGGGGCTGGAAAAGCTCAGCGCCGCGCTCGACAAGATGGGCGTGCCGCGATGACGGGGATGCTCGCGGGCCGCGCGGCGGCGCTGCTCGATACCATCGATATCGCGCAAGGCGGGCCGCGCCGGATCGGCCGGCTGGCCGCCTATGACGGACTGATGCTGGAGGCGACCGGATTCCACCAGCCGATCGGATCGGGCGCGCGCGTGATCGATGCGGAAGGCAATGCCTGCCGGGCCGAGGTGGTGGGCTTTCGCGGCAACCGCACGCTGATGATGGCATTGGACAGCGATGCCCCGCACATCACCGGCGCGCGCGTGGAGCCGGACAGTCGGGGCGGATCGGTGGCGGTGGGCGCGGAGCTGCTGGGCCGCGTGGTCGATGCGCTGGGCGAGCCGCTGGACGGGCTGGGGCCGATCGCAGCCGCCCATCGCTGGCCGCTGGCCGGGCGTCCGGGCAATCCGCTCAACCGCGCGCGCGTGACCGAGCCGTTCGACATGGGCGTGCGCGCGATCAACGCGCTGCTTACCGCCGGCGTCGGCCAGCGCATCGCCATCGCCGCCGGATCGGGCGTCGGCAAATCGGTGCTGATGGGCCAGATGATCGCCGGCGCCGAATGCGACGTGATCGTGGTGGGGCTGGTGGGCGAGCGCAGCCGCGAAGTTTCCGATTTCCTCGCCACCAAGCTATCCGGCGCCGTGCGGCAGAAGAGCGTGGTGGTGGCGGTGCCGGCGGATCATCCGCCGCTCCTGCGCCTGCGCGCGGCGATGCGGGCGACCGCGATCGCGGAATTCTTCCGCGAGGCGGGCCTGCGCGTGCTGCTGCTGATCGACAGCCTGACGCGCGTGGCCCATGCCCAGCGCGAGATCGGCCTTTCACTGGGCGAGCCGCCGACGATGAAGGGTTATCCGCCCTCCGCGCTTGGCCTCATCCCCCGCCTCATCGAACGTGCCGGCGCCGACGCCCGCACCGGCGGATCGATCACGGCCATCTATACCGTGCTGGCCGATGGCGACGATACCGACGATCCGGTCGTCGATACCGCGCGCGCCATCGTCGACGGGCATATCATCCTTTCCCGCAGCCTGGCCGAGCAGGGCGTGTTCCCCGCCATCGACGTGGGCAAATCGCTGAGCCGGGTGATGCCCGACGTGGTCGAGCCGGATCATCTCCGCGCCGCCGCCAATCTCCGCCGGCTGTGGGCGGCCTATGAGGAGAATCGCGACCTGATCCTGATGGGCGCCTATCGCGAGGGCAGCGATCCGCGCATCGACGAGGCGGTGATGCGGCAGGCGGATATCCGCGCCTTCATCTCCCAAGGCCAGAAGGAACGGGTGGACGGCGGCGAATCCGTCGCCCGGCTGATCGCGGAGTTCGGGGCATGAAGGCGGCGGTGCGGCGGCGCGAGCGGATCGTCCGCGCGCGGACCATCCAGCAGCTTGCGGCCGAAGCTAGGCTGGCGCAGGCCGAGGGGCGGCTCGCCTCGCTTACCGACAGCGCGGACCGGCTCGGCCAGTTGCGCGACAGCCTGGGCCTCGGGCCGGGCGGGTTCAGCGCGGCGGTGCTCGCCAATGCGGGCGAGATGGCGATGCGGCTGGACAATGCCCGCGCGGGGCTGGCCGACGCGATCGTCGGCGCCCGCGCCACCGTGGAGACGTGCACCGCCCAGCGGCTCGAGGCGCGCATCCGCAGCGAAAGCGCGCAGCGGCTGGCGGATAAGGCGGCGGTGGCGCTGGAAGCCTGGCGGGAAAAGCGGCAGGCGGTCGCCTCCCGGCCCCGGTCGCGCCTGGGTGAAGGAGGCGTCGCATGATCGGCGCGGCGATGCCGGCTGTGGCGCAGCCGGCCGCGATTGCAGGGGGGCGGCCCGGGGGGACCGCGCCTTCCGACATGTTCGACGCGCTGATCGCGAGCGTGTGGGCGATCACCCCCGGCGCCGTCACCGCCGTGCCCGTAGGGGGCGCGATGCCGGTGGCGCCTGCCGGGGGTGATATGGCCCCGCCGGGCGAGGATGCGGACGCCGCCCTGCTGGAGGCGTTGCCGATGCTGGCGCCGGGCCGTGGCGGTCCTGCGGGGGCCGTCATCGGCGGCAAGCCGGTTTTCCCGCCGACGATGCTCCCCGTGGGGGAGGGCGTATCGGTCGATGGCGACGGCATGACGCAGGCCGCCGTTCCGGCCCCCGTCGGCATCGATCAGCCGCAAAGCGCGATGGACGCACCGCCGCCCCTGGCCGTCCGCCTCGCGGCCGGCCGGCCGGCCACGGCGATGCCGGTCCTGCGCGTGGCCAAGGACACGGAGGCCGGGCCCGAAAGCGAGCCGGACGCCGAGGGGGACGATGACGGGGCCGATGCCGCTCCCGTCCCGGCCACAAAAGCGGAGCAGGTGGCCCAGCCGGCGGCGCTGCCGATCGCGGCGCTCGCGCCACCGGCGCCGGCCGCATCGTCGCCCGCTGCGCCTCCGATGGAAACGGTCGCGCGCGCGGCGACGCCGCGAGTGCAGCCCCCGGTCGCCGGCCCCGATGCGCCGGAGGCCGGGCCGGTCGTGCAGGAGAAGGTCGCGGTGCCAGCAACGGCCTTCGCCGATCTGCCGGTGCCGGACGATGCGCCCGAAGCGACGGCCGCCGCCTCGCCCGCTGGCGATGTGGCGGAAACGCCGGCACCGGCGCTGCCGCGTGACGCCATGGCTTCAGTGGCGCGGATGCCGCCGCCGACGCTTGTCCCATCGTCACGGCCCGAAACGGCAACCGATGTTCCGGCCGAGCCGCCCATCGCCGCACCCGCGGCGGAGAAGCGCGACGCCGTGGCTCCATCCGCAACCTCGCCGGTCGATAGCGTCACCCCCTTGCCGCCGGCGGACCCCCGGATCGCACCCGCCGTTTCCCCGGCTCCCGCAACGGCCGCCCCGGCCGCTTTCGGGCTGGTGGATGGCGGCGCGGTGGTGGTCGCCCGGCATCTCGATCTCGCGCGGGACAGCGCCTGGCTCGATCAGCTTGCCCGCGATATCGTCGCGGCGGGCGACGGCGGCACCCGGCTGCAATTCCGGTTGAATCCCGAGCATCTGGGCTCGCTGCATGTCGAGCTGACGCGCGGGGACGACGGCGCTTCGGTGCGGTTGACGGCGGAGACCGAGGCGGCGCGCACCGCGCTGGCCGATGCGCAGGGGCGGCTGGTCGCCGAGGCCCGCAGCCACGGCATGAAGATCGCCGAAACCCATGTCGACCTGGGCCAGCAGGGCAGCGGCCAGCGGCAGGCCGGCGACGGCCAGCCCCAGCAGCAGCCGGCCTGGCAGCAGAGGCAGGCCCAGCAGGCCGAAGCCGCGCCCTCCACGGCGCGCGGCCTGCCATGGGATCGAACCGAAGGGCGGGATGCCGCCCATGAACGCTACGCATGACGGGAATTGGAACAGTGAGCGAGGAAAAGAAGCCGGCGCCGGCGCCCCGGAAGGGCAAGCTGAAGATCATCCTGATGGGCGGGCTGGGCGCATTGCTGCTGGTGGGCGGCGGCGTCGGCGCCGGCCTCTATGCGGCGGGCGCGGGGCTGGCCGGCGGCCACAAGGCGGAGCCGGAGGACCCCAACCAGCCCAGGCTCGTCCCCCGCGAGGGCGCGGACCAGACCGCGCATGCCGGCGGCAAGAAGCCGCGCGCGATCGAGGAAGCGCTCGATCCCGGCCGCTACAAGGCGAGCTATTATGATCTCGCTCAGAATTTCACGTCCAACCTGCGCGATTCCGATGGCTTCATGCAGGTGTCGCTGGGCATCTCCACTTATTACGACCAGCGCGTGATCGATCGGGTGAAGGCGCATGAGATGGCGATCCGGTCCGCCGTGCTGATGACGCTGGCCGATCAGGACAGCTTCGTGATTTCGACGCCGGCCGGAAAGAAGCAGCTTCAAAAATCCCTGAAGAACGCCATAAACGAAGTGCTTGTCCAGAAAGAGGGCTTCGGGGGCGTGGACGACGTGTATTTCACCAATTTCATCATCCAGTGACGTCATGACGGATGACGGCAAATCCCTGCTGGGCGACGACGCGCTGGGCGCGTTGATGGCGGAGCTGACGGAGGTCGACGATGCCGGCGGCGGCAACGGCGCCGTGCGGGATTCGGTCGTCCGCCCCTATACGTTCGGGCAGGACGGCTATGCCTCCGCCGACAGGCTTTCGGGCCTGGCCCGCATGGCCGAGCGGCTGGCGCGGCACCTGCGCTCGGTGATCGAGCCTTTCGCCGGCACCAAGGTGCAGGTGGCGGCCGAGCATCACCAGACCATGCTGTTCGATCGCTGGCGGGCCGAGCTGCCGAGCTTCAGCAGCATCAGCCTCTATCGCCTTCGCCCGCTGAAGGGCGGCGTGCTGGCGGTGATCGAGCCGGAATTCGTGACCGCGATGGTCGATGCCTTCTACGGCGGCAGCGGCGTGGCGGTGAAGCACCGCGCGCGCGAATTCACGCCCACCGAGGAACGGCTGCTCGGCCGGCTGACCGACGGGATCATGGAAGGCGTGGCCAGCGTCTGGTCCGATGTCGGCTCCTTCCTGCCGTCCTTCGTCTCGCGCGAAACCAACGCCGCTTATGCCAGCCTGGTGCGCGCGGACGAGCCGGTGGTGGTGCAGCGCTTCATCGTGACGCCCGGCACCGGCCGCTCCTCCGTGGTGGCGATCGTCTATCCGCTGGGGTCGCTCCGCCCCTATGAAAGCCAGCTCGCCGCCAAGGTGCATGCCGATCCCGGCCCGGTGGACGGCGAATGGCGCGGCCGCCTGGCCCGCGCGCTCACCCATGTGCGCCTGCCGGTGCGCAGCGTGCTCGCCCAGCCGGAACTGACCGTGGCGGAACTGATGGCGCTGAAGCCGGGTGACGTGATCCCGATCACGCTGGCGCCCAAGGTGCCGCTGATTGTGGCGAACCGCAGGCTCGCTTATGGGACGATCGGGGAACAGGAAGGCAGGGCGGCCTTGATGGTCGAGCATGTCGAACAGGGGACTATGAAATGAGCGAGACCAGCGAGACCGTGCCCGCCGCGGCCGATCCGCTTGCCGGCCGCAACCTCCGGCTGCTGGCGGATATCCCGCTCAGGCTTTCGGTGGAGGTGGGATCGACGTCGCTGAAGCTGAGCGAGCTTCTCGACATTGCCGAGGGCAGCGTGGTGGAGCTGGACCGGCAGGCCAACGAACTGCTCGACATCCTCGTCAACGGCACGCTGGTGGCCAAGGGCGAGGTGGTGACGGTGAACGGCCGCTTCGGCATCCGCATCGTCGATGTCGTCGCCGCCGACGCGCGGCTGGCGGGGATCGAACGCCGGGCATGATGACCGCCTATATCCTGCGCCTGCTGGTGCTGCTGCCGCTGGTGGCGGGCATGGCCTTCGCCACCCTCTGGCTGTGGCGCCGCTTCCAGCCCGGCATGACGATCGGCCCGCGCGACCGCGCCGTGAAGGTGGTGGATGCCGTGCCGATGGGCACGATGGGCCGCCTCGCGGTCGTCGAATTCGATGGCAAGCGCTATCTGGTCGGCGTGTCGCGCGGCCGCATGGACCTGCTCGCCGAAAGCGACCAGCCGGCGGGGTCGGGCCGTGAGGGCTGAGGCGGGGCGTTCCTCCCTCCCTTGTCACCCTGAACCTGTTTCAGGGTCCACCGTGCCACAGGCGCCGTCGCTCTCGTGGAGGGGTGGATGCTGAAACAAGTTCAGCATGACGGCGGGAATATGGGGTGCTGGCTGGCCCCTGCATCTCAGCGGGGGAAAGCCGTGGGGAAGGTCGGGCATCATTCCCTTCGTCACCCTGAACCTGTTTCAGGGTCCATCGTGCCACAGGCGCCGTCGCTCTCGTGGAGGAGTGGATGCTGAAACAAGTTCAGCATGACCGCGGGAATATGGGGTGCTGGCTCGTCCCTGCATCTCGGCGGGGGAAAGCCGTGGGGAAGGTCGGGCATCATTCCCTTCGTCACCCTGAACTTGTTTCAGGGTCCACCGTGCCGCAGGCGCTGTCGCTCTCGTGGAGGGGTGGATGCTGAAACGGGTTCTGCATGACGGCGGGAGCATAAGGCGCTGGCTCGTCCTCGCAGTGATAGCCTTGCTGGCGATGCTGCTATGGACGCATCCGGCCTTCGCGCAGGCGGCGCCCGTGCCGCCGCCGGCCGGCCCCGGCGCGCTCGATCGCGCGCTCACCACCATCTCCGGCGACGGGCGCCCGCTTTCGCTGTCGCTCCAGATCCTCGTCCTGATGAGCCTGCTGACGGTGCTGCCGTCGCTGGTGCTGATGATGACGAGCTTCACCCGCATCATCATCGTGCTGTCGATCCTGCGCCAGGCGCTGGGCCTGCAGCAGACGCCGCCCAACCAGGTGCTGGTGGGCCTCGCGCTCTTCCTGTCGCTGTTCGTGATGCGGCCCGTGATCGCGGAGATCAACACCAGCGCCTACACGCCCTACGGCGCGGGCCAGATCGGCATCGAGGATGCGATCAAGCGATCGGGCACGGCGCTCCACGGTTTCATGGTGAAGCAGACGCGGGAGACCGACCTCAAGCTGTTCGCCGATCTCGCCAAGGTGCCGCCCTTCGCCAGCACGGCGGAAATCCCCTTCTCGATCCTGCTGCCCTCCTTCGTCACCAGCGAGCTGAAGACGGCCTTCCAGATCGGCTTCCTGATCTTCCTGCCCTTCCTCATCATCGATCTGGTGGTGGCCTCCACCCTGATGGCGCTGGGCATGATGATGCTGTCGCCGTCGATCGTCTCGATGCCGTTTAAGCTCCTGCTGTTCGTGATGGTCGATGGCTGGGCGCTGACCATGGGATCGCTGGCGGGATCGTTCGCGACATGATCGCCGATGCCGATTATTTCATCGGCGTCGCCCAGCAGGCGCTGTGGGTGCTGGCGCTGGCGGCCGCGCCGATCCTGATCCCGGCGCTGGCGGCCGGCCTGATCCTGGGCATGGTGCAGGCGGCGACCTCGATCAACGAACAGACGCTGAGCTTCGTGCCCAAGCTCATCATCGTCGGCCTGGCGCTCGCCATCTTCGGCGGGGCGATCATGCTGCTGGTCGCCGATTTCACCCGCGACATCTTTGCCCGCATCCCGGATCTGATGCGATGATCCCCGCCGGCTTTGCCGGGGTGGAGGCGCAGCTCTGGCTGTGGATGCTGGCGATGATCCGGCCGGGCGCGGCCTTCGTGGCGGCGCCGGTGTTCGGCAGCCCGCAGGTGCCGGTGCAGCTCCGGCTGATCATCGCGCTGGCCGTCGGCATTCCGGCCACGGCCGCCGTGCCCTTCGCGTTGCCCGATGGCGGCATCGTCTCGCTGGAAGGCTTCGCCCTGATTGCGGGCGAGGTGCTGGCGGGCCTTGCTTTGGGCTTCGCCGTGCAGATCGGCTTTTCGGCCGCGCTGCTGGCGGGCGAGGTGATCGGCAATGCGATGGGGCTGGGCTTCGCCGGCATGGTCGATCCGCAATCCGGCCAGTCGAGCCCGGCGATCGGCCAGTTCCTGTCGATCCTCGGCACCTTCCTATTCCTGTCGATCGGCGGCCACCTCGCGCTCGCGGGGCTGGTGTTCGAAAGCTATGTCGCGCTGCCGCCGGGGCAGGCGTGGCTGGGGGCGGAAAGCATCAAGGGCCTGGTGGATTTCGGCGGCATCGTCTTCGCCGCCGGCGTGGCGATCGCGCTGCCCGTCGCCTTCGCCATCATCCTCGTCCAGATCGTGATGGGCATGCTCTCCCGCTCGGCCCCGGCGATGAACCTGTTCGCGGTCGGCCTGCCCGCCGCCCTTCTCGCCGGCCTGATCCTGCTGGCCATCGCCGCGCCCGTGATGGCGGATGCGGTGCTGGGCGCGATCCAGCGCGGGCTGGAAATGGCCGGGCAACTGGCGCGGGGCGGGTAGAACAGGGCCGTCGCATATCGGTTCCCGATGCGGCCTAACGGACTGTTAACCTTGTTGGCGCACTGCTTTCCATCACGATCGTGGGGGGAGCGGACGGCTTGGCGGAAGGCGCGGACAAGGACCAGAAGACGGAGGCCCCGACCGAGAAGCGCAAGCGCGAGGCGGTCGAGAAAGGCGATGTCCTCCAGTCCCGCGAGCTGGGCACCGCGCTGGTGGTGCTGGCCGGGGCCGGCTGGCTGGCGCTGGCGGGGCCGTGGGCGGTCGGCGCGCTGGAGGATATGCTGCGCGCGGCGCTCAGCTTCGATCACGGCGCGGTCGCCGATTTCGATCCGGGCCGCGCAATCCTGACCCTGCTCGTCATGGTGGCCTTGCCGCTGGCCGCTTTGTTCGGCCTCACCCTGCTGGCGGCGATCGGCACGCCGGCCGCGCTCGGCTCGCTGGGTTTCCGTTGGGGGGCGGTGGCCTTCAAGGGCGACAAGCTCAACCCGCTCAACGGCGTGAAGCGCATCTTCGGCCTGCAGGGGCTGGTGGAGCTGGGCAAGTCGCTCGCCAAGGTGGCGCTGCTGGGCGGCGTCGGCTGGTGGCTGCTCTCGCATCAGGCGCGGGGCATAGCGGGGCTGGGCGGGCAGGATATCCGCCATGCGATCGGCGAGGTGGGCGGCAGCTTCGTGATGGCGGTGCTGGTGATGGCGCTGGCGCTGGTGGCGATCGCCGGCATCGATATCCCCGCCCAGATCATCCAGCGCGGCCAGCGCCTGCGCATGACCAAGGACGAAGTGAAGCGCGAGCATCGCGAGAGCGAGGGTTCGCCCGAGCTGAAGGCCACCATCCGCCGCAAGCAGCACCAGATGAGCGCATCGGGCCGCAAGGCGGTGGCCGAGGCGACGGTGGTGCTGACCAACCCGACCCATTTCGCGGTGGCGCTGCGCTATCGCCCCGGCTTCGATGCCGCGCCGGTGGTGGTGGCCAAGGGCCGCGGCGCCACGGCGGACGCGATCCGCGATCTGGCCCGCGAAAATGCGGTGCCGATGCTGAGCTATCCGCTGCTCGCCCGCGCCATCTATTACACGTCGCGCGCCAACCAACAGATCCGCGACGATCTCTATCTCGCGGTCGCGACGATCATCGCCTTCGTCTTCAACATCGATCGCGCCATGGTCGAAGGCATCGCCCCGCCCGTGGTGGAGGTGCCGGCCGGCGCCCGCTTCGACAGCGAGGGCCGCGCGACGGACTGAGGAGTGTGCGGCCCGACGGGCGCGTGCCACCGGCCGACGCCCCGTGCGGGAAACCCGCGCCCCGTCACTCCGCACCTATCGTCATCCCCGCGCAGGCGGGGATCCATTGTGTCGGGAGCTGGCGGCTTCATCGCGCCGCTTGCTCCCGCCGGCGCGGGAACGACGATGCGGGTATGGCTGGCGGGCGCCGGGGAAAGCGGAAGCGCCGTCCTTACGGCGCCAGCACTTCCAGGGTGGTGATGTAGCCCAGCCGGCGCTGGGCCGCGCCCGGCACGCTGGCCTTGTCGTCGGTGGCGGTGGCGTTGAGCCAGTACATGCCCGGCTCCTTCCAGTCGATCTTCACCTCGCCCTTGGCGTCGGTGGTATATTCCACCTCGTTCAGGCTGTTGCGATAGCGGATGCCGCCGGGGATCACCGCCACCTTGAGGTTTGCGGCGGGCTTGCCGTCGATCACGAAGCGGAAGGTGGCCTGTTCGCCCACCACCAGATCATTGGGGTGGGTGACGGGCACCAGTTCCAGCCCCTTGCCGGTGGGCTTGAGCACGGTATCGGTGGGCTCGCCCGACGTGACGAAGATCTCGTTGCGGTTCCAGCCCTCGCTCAGCTTCACGTCGGTGGCGCCGGCGGGGATCAGGCTGGCGACCTGATCGGCCGTGGCGCCGCGCGGCAGGCGCTTCTCCTCGCCGTTCAGCTTGTAGCTGCCCATGATGCCGCCGCCGGAATTGGCGATCTTGTAGGTGCCCTTCTGCGTCAGGTGCACGTCAAAGGTGCTGCGATAGCGGCCGGTGGAGCCATTCTCGATCTTCACCTCGCTGCCGTCCGGCGCCCAGGCCTTGATATTGTCGAGCCGCAGCGGCTGATGCTCGAAATAAAAGAGGTCGTTGGAGACGGCGGCATCCACCGTCACCCACACGTCGTCGCCCGAAAGCACGGTGGCGGAAGGCATCATCCACTGGCGGTGCGCGGTGGCGGCGGTGGCGGCCAGGCCGAGGGCGGCAGTGGCGATCAGCAGGCGGGGCAGGCGAAGGCGCATCGGGCGGGTCCTCTCGTTTCGCGGATCAGGGCTTGAAGGTGGCGACGACCTGGCCAAGCTCGGTCGAGCCGGCGGCGCGGACGCTCTGGCCGGGCTTGGCGGGCCAGGAGAAGGGAAGCTGCACGACCTCGCGCCCGCCAACCTCGCGGGCGGCCTCGACGAACAGCACATATTGGCCGGGGGCGAGGTTGGGCAGGCCGCCCTTGCCGGCGGTGAAGCTGATCTTCTGCGGGCCGGGCGCGCGGGTGGCGCCGCTGATGCCGGCGGCCGGGAAGGTCATCGTCCGGCCGGACTTGCGCCACCAGGTGCGCATGTCGCGCAGCCATTTGGTGCCTTCGTTGGCCTTCATGTCGTCATCATACCAGACGGCGATGGTGTGGGCGGCGGGCTGGCCCACCGGCTCGATCCACATCGCCACATAGGGCCGGTGATATTCGGCGACCTTGAGCTGGGGGATGTCGACGGTCACGTCGATCCCGGCGGCGGCGGCCGGGGTGGCGAGGGTGGCAGTGGCCGCGAGGCTGAGGGTGGTGGTGCGCATCATGGACCTCAGTGGATGAAATAGAGGGCGAGGATCGCCGGGATGACCAGACCCGCGCCGACGATCGGCCAGGTGCTCGGCCGCTTGGACGCATGGAGCTGGAGGAGGAACAGCCCGGTGATGGAGAAGACCAGGCAGGCCCCGGCGAAGATGTCGATGAACCATTTCCACGTGCCGCCGGCATTGCGGCCCTTGTGGAGATCGTTGAGCCAGGCGATCCAGCCGCGGCTCGTTTCCTCGGCGGTGACGGCGCCGGTCGCGCGGTCGATCGATACCCAGCCATCGCCGCCGGGACGCGGCAAAGCGAGGTAGATTTCGTCCGCCGACCATTCGGCGATGCCGCCCGCCGGGACCTTCAGCTCCGCGCCCAGCCATTGGGCGATGGGGGCGGGCAGGGGCTTCTTCGCGTCGGCGGCGTCATCGGGCGCGACGGCGGAAAGCAGGTTTGCCGGCAGTTGGGCGGATCGTTCGGCGGTGACGGGCTGGGCCTCGATCTCGGCCGCGTGGTTCAGCGTGATGCCGGTGATCGTGAACAGCAGCAGCCCGATCAGGCAGAGCGCGGAGCTGACCCAGTGCCAGGTATGGAGCTGCTTCAGCCAGAAGGTGCGCGCGCTGCGGCCGCGACGTGGCTTGGCCACGGGCTTTTCCCCCTTCAAGGGCGTTCGGGCGGCGGGTGGATATTCCTGCATGCCCGGCCCGCATAACGCGAACGATTCGCGTTAACAACGAGATTTTGCGAATGGATCGCATGTTCTTCCCCCTCCCGGCGGGGGAGGGGGAAGATATGTCGCGATCAGCGGCCCAGCAGGCCGCGCGCCTGGCTGGCGATCTGGGCCAGCATCGCGGCGGTGGGCGCCGGCGCGGTGCGCGCGCGATCGACCAGCGAGCGGAACTGGGCGACGCGCGGCTCATGCGTCTTGAGCCACGTCTCGACCGCCGCCGCCGGCTCCTTGCCGCCCGCACGGTTGAGGAAATCGAGGCGAAGCTGCTCGAAATCGCGGGCGAGGCCGGCGACGAGCAGGCGTTCCCACGGATCGGACGAGACGAAGCGGATCGCCGCCGCCTTCGCCCAGTCGAGCCCCAGCACCTCGCCCAGCCGCACATAAGCGGTGGTGGCGGCCACCTCGTCCACGCCGAGCGCCTGGGCGAGGCCGGCGGTGCCGACGGCACCGTCCAGCTCGTCCAGCCGCACGATCCGCTTCACCAGCGCCTCGTCGGCGCCGGTGGCGAGCAGGCGATCGCGCAGCGCATCGGCCTGCACGCGGGCTTCCTGGCGCAGCAGCATCTCGGCCGCGGCATCGAGCCGGCGCACGCCGTCGCCGAACTTCTCCGCGATCTCGCTGGCCTTCATCTGCGTGCCGCCGGCCCGGATCAGATCGGCGATATGCAGGCGGGCGGCGGCGGATGTCGCCTCCAGCAGCTGGAAACGGGCGTCCTCGGAAATCGCCGCCTGCTCGATCGCCTCGTAGATCGCCTCCAGCCCGAACATGGCGTCGGCGGCGAAATAGGCCGAGGCGACATGCGCCAGGCTGATCCCCTCCTCCTCCGCCAGCTCGAACGGGGCGACCAGGCCCAGTCGGTTGACGACACGGTTCGCCATCTTGGTGGCGATGATCGCGCCGCGCAGCCGGTGCCGGTCGATCGCCTCGCCGAAGCGATCCTGCATCGCCTGCGGGAAGGCGGCGTGCAGCAGGGGATCGAGCATGCGATCGTCGGCAAGGTCGGTCTGTTCGATCGCGGCCTGCAGCGCCAGCTTGCCGTGGCTCAGCAGGATCGCCAGCTCCGGCCGGGTGAGGCCGCGCTGGTCCTGGGCGCGGCGGAGCAGCTCGTCCGAGCTTTCCAGCCCCTCGACCGCGCGGTCGATGCGGCCGGCCGCCTCCATGATCTCGATCACGCGGACCTGCGCCGGCAGCGCGCCCGCGCCGCCGCGTTCGGCGAGCGAGAGGCCCAGCGTCTGCAGCCGGTTGTCCTCCAGCACCAGTGCCGCGACATCGTCGGTCATGCTGGCGAGGAAGGCGTTGCGATCCTCGAATCCCAGCCGGCCTTCCATCATCTCGCGGTTGAGCGGGATCTTGATGTTGACCTCATTGTCCGAACAATCGACGCCGGCCGAATTGTCGATGAAGTCGGTGTTGATCCGCCCGCCCTTCAGCGAGAAGGCGATGCGGCCCGCCTGGGTGACGCCCAGATTGGCACCCTCGCCCACCGCCTTGCAGCGCAGGTCCTCGCCGTTCACGCGGTGTGCGTCGTTGGCGGGATCGCCCACCTCGGCGTTATTCTCGTCGCGGGCCTTGATGTAGGTGCCGATGCCGCCGAACCACAGAAGGTCGACCGGGCTCTTCAGGATCGCCGCGATCAGCGTGGAGGGATCGTAGGTGCCGGCCGCGATGCCGAGCACGACGGCCGCCTCCTGCGAAACCGGAATCTCCTTCTGCGTGCGCGGGAAGATGCCGCCCCCCTTGGAGATCAGCTTGGCATCATAATCCGCCCAGGACGAGCGCGGCAGCGCGAACATGCGCGCGCGTTCCTCCCAGCTTGCCGCCGGATCGGGATCGGGATCGAGGAAGATGTGGCGATGATCGAAGGCGGCGACCAGCTTCAGCGCCTTCGACAGCAGCATGCCGTTGCCGAACACGTCGCCCGACATGTCGCCGCAACCCGCCACCGTGACCGGCTGGGTCTGCACGTCCACGCCCATTTCCAGGAAATGGCGCTGCACCGAAACCCAGGCGCCGCGCGCGGTGATGCCCATGCCCTTATGGTCGTAGCCCTGGCTGCCGCCCGAGGCGAAGGCATCGCCCAGCCAGAATTTATGTTCCAGCGCGATGGCGTTGGCGACGTCGGAGAAGCTGGCCGTGCCCTTGTCCGCCGCAACCACGAAATAGGGATCGTCCCCGTCGCGGACGACCACCTTTTCGGGATGGACCACCTTGTCCTCGACGATATTGTCGGTGACGGAAAGCAGCGCGCGGATGAAGATGCGGTAGCTTTCGGTGCCTTCCGCCAGCCACGCATCGCGGTTGAGCGCGGGCGAGGGGAGCTGCTTCGGATAGAAGCCGCCCTTGGCGCCCGTCGGCACGATCACCGCGTTCTTCACGAGCTGCGCCTTCATCAGGCCCAGGATTTCGGTGCGGAAATCGTCGCGCCGGTCGGACCAGCGCAGCCCGCCGCGCGCGATCGGGCCGCCGCGCAGGTGGATGCCCTCCACGCGGGGGCTGTAGACCCAGATCTCGCGCCAGGGGCGCGGCGCCGGCAAGCCGGGAATGGCGGCGCTGTCCAGCTTGAAGGCCAGCGCCTCGCGCCCGCCGGGGGCGAAGGCGTTGGTGCGCAGCGTCGCCTGCACCAGCGCGCGGATGCGGCGCAGGATGCGATCGTCGTCGATCGCGGCGACATTGGCGAGGGCCGCGTCGATCGCCTCCTCGGCGGCCTGGGCCTCCTTGGCGCCGGCATGCTTCGGATCGTGGAGCGCGCAGAACAGGTCGATGATCCGCCGTGCCGCCACCGGCGCCTTGCGCAGCGCCAGCGCCACCGTGTCCAGCCCGTAGGACAGGCCCGTCTGGCGCAGGTAGCGGAACCAGGCGCGGAACAGCACCACCGCCTGCGGATCGAGGCCGACGGCGATGATGAGCTGGTTGAAGCTGTCATTTTCCGCATGGCCTTCCAGCACGGCGGCGATCGCCTGCTCGGCCACCTCGGCGCGGATCATCACCGCATCCGCGTCGATCGCCTCGTCCAGCTCGAGCAGATATTCGTGGATATAGCCGAGCTTGCCGCCGTCGAGCGGGGTGGGATTTTCCTCCAGCACGCGGAAGCCGAACGCCTCCAGCACCGGCACCGCATCCGAAAGCGGGATCAGGCCGCCGAGCCGGTAGGTCTTGAGGCGGAGCTGGCGCGCGCCGTCGGTCGGCAGGCGGTAGAGCCGGGCGCCGCGCTGCTCCGGCGTGTCCAGCGCGCGCAGGCGCAGCATGTCGCGTCCGGCTTCCTCCGCCGGATAGCGGCTGCGATAGGATTGCGGGAAGGCGGCGCCGAAGGAGAGGACCAGGCGGGTGGCCTGGGAGGCGCCGACCTGCTCGGCTAGCGCGGCTTCCACCGCCGGGTCCCAGCCGCGCACCATATTTTCCAGCCGCGCGTCGAGCGCGCGGGCATCGGGCAGCGGTGCGCCCGGCTTCAGATCCAGCGTGTAGCGGATGAAGGCGAGCTCGCCGTCGCCCAGCTCGATCGCCCAGCTCGATATGGTGGCGCCGGCCTGTTCCTCGATCATCCGGCCGATGGCGGTGCGCCGCCCGGTGGAAAGCTCGTCGCGCGGCAGCCAGACGAAGGCGAAAAGGTGGCGTTCCAGCGCCGAGGGGGCGAGCACCAGCTTCGGGCGCGGGCGATCGGCCAGCGACATGGCGGTCAGCGCCAGCTCCTCCAGCCCCGCCGCGCTCACCGCCACCAATATGTCGTGCGGCAGCGAGGAAAGGGCGTGGCGCAGCGCCTTGCCGGCATGGCTGAGCGGATCGAAGGCATATTTCTCGTCCAGCGCGTTCAGCCGGGCGCGCAGGATCGGCACCTTGTCCGAAGGCGCGCGCAGCGCCGCGCTGGTCCAGAGGCCGGCGTGGAGCGAGACGCCCTCGATCGTGCCGTCCACCCGGCGGGGCAGGGCCAGCAGGTCCATCGGCACGCGGCGGTGGACGGTGGCGATGCGATCGGCCTTCAGGATCAGCGGGGCATCGCCGCCCTTGCGGAAATGGCCGAGCGCGGATTGCAGCGCCTCGGCGCTCCACACCTCATGCGCCGGGTTGGCGAGGATGCCCAGGCCGTCGCGATGGGTGCCGTCCGGCAATTCGATGCGGTGGCCCAGCAGGGTGAAATGGCGATCGCCGAACCAGCGCATCAGCGCCGCGCCCTCGCCGTCGGGCAGGCGTTCGGCATCCTCGCGCAGCGCGATCTGCAGGCGTGGCCAATCGCCCACGGCGGCGCGCACGTCGGCCAGCACCGCCTCGATCTCCTCCGCCAGCGCCCGGCGGGTGCGGGCGTCGGCGCGCTCGATCTCCATATAGATCATCGATTCGCGGCGTTCGCCGCTGGCGTCGTCCGGCAGGATGGCGGTCAGCTTGCCCTCGCCGTCGCGGCGCACCGAAAGGATCGGGTGGAGCAGGCGGTGGATGGCGAGCCCGTGCGCGCCGACCGCGCCGGCCACCGAATCCACCAGGAAGGGCATGTCGTCGTTGATCACCGCCAGCCGCATCCGCCGCCGGCCTTCCTCGCCGCCCGCCGATTCCAGGCGGATGGCGGGGTGGCCGTGCGCGCGTTCGGCCGCGGCCTGCGCCACGAAGGTGCCGGCGGCCGCCAGCGCCTCCTCGCCAAGATCGTTGGTCTCGCCCGGCAGGGCGCCGCGCATCAGCGCCTGGGACAGGGCGATGGCAATGGAATCATTGACGTTATCGGCAGGCGCTTGGCTCGTGGCCGGCATATTCCGCTCCTCGGCAGCGGCTGGGGATCGCCGCTTCTGGCTATTCCAAAGGGTCATATGCTCCCCCCCGCCGGCCGGGGCAAGGCGCGAGGAATCCGCGCAATTCGCGGGCGGGAAGCGGCAATGAAGCGAGCCGGGGGCGTCGGCCTTCCCGCCTTTCCGGTAATATTATTACGCAGATGGAAAAACGAATCGGCGATCAGCGCGCGGCGTGGCGCAGCACCCGTTCCAGCAGCTTGCCGTCCTGGGCGGCGGGCTGGAGGATCGCCACCGATCCGTCCGCCTCGCGCCGGCCGACCAGCAGCAGATATTCCTCGCCTGCCGTGGCGGACGCATCGCCTTCCAGCCGCACGCGCGCGGCGGCGGCAACGGCGCGCAGGGCGGCGCGCGGATCGGCCCTGGGGGGCAGCGCGGCCGGCCGGCGGGCGGCGCGTTCGGCCGCGACCATGCCCTTCAGCCCGCCCTCATGCGCCTCCAGCGCCGCGCGCAGCCCGCCGAGTGCGATGCCGGTGCGCCGCGCATGGGAAAGGGCGGCCGCGAATTCGGTAAGGCGGGTCTTGTCGTAATCGACGCCGAAGACGAGCTTCACCACCGGGGTCATCGGCGCGCGGGCCTGCGCCTTCATCCCGCAATCGGCGAGCAGCTCGGCATATTCGTCCGGCCGCGCCTCGGCGACCAATGCGAAGTCGTAGGCGAGGCCCAGCGCGCGATAGAGTGCCGCGCGCGTGCGGGCGCGGGCGGATCGCACCGCGTCCGCCGTCTCCCGCGCCAGCGCCAGCCGGTCGGCCAGGCCGATATCGGCGGCGGGATCATAGCCGTCCCGTCCCGGCGCGGCATCGAACCAGTCGCCATCGGCATCGTCGTCGGCGATGGGGAAGGGGGATGCGGCGTTGGGGCCATCGGCCCAGGCCGCGGCGGCGCCCGGCGCCGCGAACATCGCGCGCGCCATCTCCTCGGCCAGCAGGGCGGATTGCTCCACGCTCGCCACTTCCTTCCAGTTGATCACGCCATAGACGAAATCGATGCTGTCGCCGCCGGAGGAGAAAGGCATCAATATGCCGCGATAGAGCGTGTTCGTGCCGCCCCGGCTGGTGAATTCCGCCTCGAAGCCGATCGGCGCGCGGTTGGCGATGATCTCCAGATAATGATCGGTCAGCCGCGACAGCAGCGTTCCGCCCGGCACCTCCGCGATGGTCGCGAGATCGGCGTCGTGGCCGCTTTCCGCCCGCAGCGCATGGCCGAGGAAAACGATCGCCGGATTTTCGGGATCGCCGCTGAAATCGAGCAGCACGCTGTGCGGGCCGAAATCGGCGATTTCCGAGGGCGTCAGATCCTGGATGGCGGGGAAGGGCCGGCCGGCCAGCAGCGATACCCAGTAATTATAGGCGCGCACATGCATGCGCCGCTCGTCCGCGCCGATCGCGGGCGGGGCATCCATGCCGGCATCGGCCTCGGCCGCCTCCATCGCCGCCTCCCCCTCGATCGGCCGCATGCTTTCCATGATTCGTCGCCCCAACCGGGAATGCCTGAACCCGGCACATGGCGCGGTTGTGGTTTAATTTCGGTAAATCATTGCCGCCGCCGACAAAGCGAAGGAACGCGCTTGTCAGGCCCGATAGGCGCTGGTAGAGGGCCGCCCACCTGCTGCGCCGCTTTAGCTCAGCTGGTAGAGCATCGCATTCGTAATGCGAGGGTCACAGGTTCGAGTCCTGTAAGCGGCACCACCTTCAAGCCTTTGATTATCCGGCGTTAGCGGCAGATCGCTTGCCGCGGCTGTTGGCCGGATCAACGATGCTGCTATCGCGCCGGGATCGCAATAGCGCAGCGCATTGGCTTCCACCCCTACGGCGCGGACCTCGCAGAATTGTGGACAGGAACGCACGTTTCTCGCGCCGCCTGTCGTCGCGGATCACCGGAGCGCGCCGGTCAACGCCCTGGGCTATCTCCGCGTCATGTCCGCCGTGGACGACATTGACGAGACGCTCGAAAGGCTCCGCACGCGCGGCGCGCAACTCGTGGGCGAAGTCGTCCGGTATGAAGACGCCTATCGCCTCTGCTACATTCGCGGGCCGGAGGAGCTTCTCGTCGGACTCGCCCAGGAACTCGGCTGAACGCAATGGGGAGATGAACGGCGAGGAGCCGCGCGTCCGGGGGTGTCCCGCTCAGGCGGCTTCGCGGAGCGGCGTGCGATGCGACGGGGCGGCCGGCCCGTCGAGGCCAAGCGGCCGCAGCGGATCGCCGATCAAGCCGCTGACCATCGCGGCCTGTATCCAGGTTGCGGGCCATAGCCTGGACAGCGGCCCGACGAGCCGGTCGCGGATGAAAGGCAGCATATGGCTGTCGGATTGGTAGACCGGCGTGAACAGCGCGGTGAGCCGTTGGTAGAGATGCACGTGCCGCCGCCGCCGCTCGACCGCGCGGGCAATGCCTTCCGCAACGTCCGCGGTTTCGCGGAGCCCCTTCGCGAGCGCCCAGGCATCGAGCAGCGCCATGTTGGCGCCCTGGCCCAGTTGCGGGCTCGCCGAATGCCAGGCGTCGCCGATATGGATCAGCGCGGGTTCGGCCGGGTGTCGCAGCGTCCGATGGGCATAATGCGCGAAGGTAAGCTGGTCGGGATCGACGATCTGATCGAGCAGGCGCGCGCAGGCCGGCCAGAGCGCCAGAACCTCGGCCTTCCAGGCATCCAGCCCGGCGTCGCGCCATGCCTCCAGCCGATCGGCGCGCAGCGACCAGAAGAAGGCGGCCTGCGCGCGTCGGGCATCGGGCGGCGTGCCGATCGGGAGCACGCCGACCATCATGCTCGCCCGGCGATAGCGTTGTTCGAGCGCCGTCTCGTCGAAATCCGGCGCGTCCGGCCAATCGAGGCTGGCCCACAAGGCGCCATAAGCCAGCGCCCGCCCGGTCGGCGGGGCGAGCGGGGTCCGCGTTCCCAGCGCATCGACAACCAGATCGAAGGGGCCGGCTGCATCACCCCCGGAGAAGCGGAGACGGCGGCGCCCGGCCGTGTCCAGATCGCTTCCGGCTATGGTCCGTCCGGTCGCGATCGGTATGCCGGCCGCCGTCACCGCATCGTGGAGCAGCGCGAACAGGCGCGCGCGGTGGATGCCGATCCCGAAAGCAGTTTTCCGCCCGAGCGCGGCATAATGGACGTCGAGCACGATCGAGCCCCTGGGGGCCGCCTGTCCCGTCAGCCTGTCGATCCGCGCGCCGTTTTGGATGACTGCATCGGCGAGGCCCATCCGTTCCAGCACGGCAAGGCCGGTCGGCTGGATCATCAGGCCCGATCCGATCGGGCGGGGAGCCTCGAACCGGTCGAACAGCGTCACCCGATGGCCGTCGCGCCGCAGCAGCAGCGCCGCGGCCAGCCCCGCCGGTCCACAGCCGGCCACGGCGATGTCGATACCCCCCATGCGCCCATCGCTAGCGCGAAAATCCGGTCCGGCCAATGGCGGACGCTGACGGATGCAGGGTTTGGGAAAGGCGCTTCTCGTGCCGGGAGCAAGGGGCGGGCGGGGCGACGTGGGTGGCCGTCGCCCCGATCCTTCGCCGCGTGCGAGGGACGCGGATCATGGTAAATGGCGGCCGGCGGCACGCTGTGATCCGGGTCACGATGGGCTGACGGCAGAGCGCGGAAAAAGTGGGCGGCCGATGCTCGCTGCTCCGGGAAGGGGGCCTCCGTCCTGCCATCGACGGCGGCCGCCCTCTCTCATATTAGAACTTTTAGAACTTCTTGGTTACGTTGAATCCAATGATTCTTGGGTCCAGATAAAATGTATTTGCCGGCATGCCAATGTCGTCGGCGCTCAAGAAAACGTCTGTGATGGGCTGATCATTGAGCGCATTTTTGACATATAACTGGAATGACAACTCATCTGCTGGTCGAGAAAATGTAAGGGATAGATTCAGATTTCCCCAACCCTTCAATCTATCGAATTCCGTATTATATACCCGTGCGTAACTTTTGGACTGCCGATAATAGTCACCTCTAAGGGTTAATTCCCAGTCATCATTGTCTACGAAAACCGTATATTGCGCGCCGACATTGAAAGTAATATGGGGCGAATTCGGTAGATCGTTCCCTGAAAGATCGGCGTCAAAGCCTCGGCCAGCATTAGGGGCCTCCGTCAGAGGGTCGTAGGTAAATCCAAGATATTGCCAATATGGAACGGTGGTTTCTGGCGGTATGTTGGGGTTATATGAACCAATACCTGTCGATCCTGGGCACAGTGCGGCGAGAGCCAGCTCGCTCGGAAAGGTGCTGATCACTTTCTCGACATATTTTGTCGGTGCAATGCAGTTCGTTGGAACTTGTAGCCAGGGGCGAACAACCGTCCAATCTGGATTTCCCTGGGTGCGATCCATCACATCAATCGATTTCGCGTTCTTCTTCAATTTTGTGTTGAGATACCCAAGGCTGCTGTTGAAACGAAAATTCCGATTAGGTTGCCAGGTTGCCTCTAATTCAAGGCCCCAAGTCTGTGCATCGAAATTTTCCGTGTATGTGATCCGATCTGTTACTTGGGATATCTGGTAATCATCATAATCGTAGAAAAATGCCGTTGCGTTCAGGCTTATTTTGTTATTTGCCAGAAGATTTTTCGTGCCAACCTCAAAGGAGGTCAGATATTCTGGCTTGTACCTGTCGGGCAGCGGAACGTATTGAACAATACGGGGATCGAAATCAACGCGCGGAGGATTGGCGCCGCCGCCTTTATATCCACGGGAGATGGATCCGTAGACCAGAGTATCATTAGTGAATGATAGGCTCGGCTTCCAATCAACTACAACGCGACCTGTGAATCGACCCCAGCTTTGATTGATATCCGGCAAAGACGGATATCCATAGTTAACGGTTCCGCCTGTTACGATAGCGCTGGTTAGAAGTAGCTGGCTAGGGATTTGCGTTTGATATTTCTTGTCGTCGGTATATCGAGCGCCAAGAGTTAACTTAAGTTCGTCGTTAAATTGCAGATAAGTTTCTCCAAATATGGCCCATGACTTTGTTTTAACGTTATTGCGACTAAGAAAGTAATTGTGGCCCTGATCATCGACTTGATCTAGGGGGTTTCTATCTTGATATAGGCCGTATATGCAAGCTGGATCCGTAGTTCCGGGCGGGCAATATAATGATGTTAAAATTGGTGGATTGCCATATTCCTTATCGGAATCGCGCAAATATGCAAATGTGGCAGTAAGATTGAACAGATTGCTGAAGGCGTAATAATCGTCTTTTGTTTTAAAATTGAGATAATTCACACCTATGTTGAAATTGATTTTGCCGGAAAAATCAGATTGAAGGCGAATTTCTTGTGTCCATTGGCGAGTGCGTGTTCGATTCAAGTCCACAGTTAAAAGCCTGTCCGATGGCCCAAGCTGAGGATCGGTATAGACGCCACCTGGAACGGGGCCATCATCCGCAAAGGGGGAGTTCAGAACATTAACGGTACCTATGCTGTCACCGAATAGAGGATTTGAAACAAATCTGTTGTAATCCTGCGATGAATACCAGCGATCGCGGCTGTATGCAGTTTGGGATATTAAAGTGAGATTTTCTGCCGCTTTCCATTCCAGATTCAATTGAACGATATCGTTTTTGGCCCGGAAGGTGGGGTCGACAGCGGTAGAAATTTTACGCGGGTCGCGCGATTGAACGATCCCCGCATAGGGGTCTCCCGGTTTTACGAGATAGATGATATCACCGGGAATCATCGTTCCGGCTGGCCCCGGCGTAAATCCGATGCCGACGCTTTGGGCATAATAGAGCGCGGTCTGGCTTGCGGCATTGGGCACGCCGAAGGCGGCATCGTCGTAAAGCGATCCAGGCAAGCAACCCTGACTTAGGCGGCTGCGCAACCGATCGGGAACAATAGTGCTGCCCACCATTTCCGGGCCTGGGTCGGTGGTGCACAGTGCCTTGCCGGTGCGGGAGCGATCGTCATCCTCGTTGAAATGTTCCCAGATGACGTTTGCTTTGAAATTGTCATCGGGTTCCCACTGGGCGGACAGCCGGGTCGACCAGAGATCGCGCCCGTTCACCCGGTTGCGGGTGAACTCGTTATAATCGAAACCCTCGCGCTTGGTGTAGGCGCCCGCGCCGCGGATCGAGAACGTATCGGTCAGCGGGATATTGAGCATCCCGCTCACCCGGCGGGTCTCATAGTTTCCCACCTCGCCTTTCAGCTCGCCCTCGAACTCGCTGGTGGGCAGCGCGGGGAAGATGTTGACGACACCGCCGGTGGCGTTGCGGCCGTAGAGCGTGCCCTGCGGGCCACGCAGAACTTCCAGCCGGGAGGTGTCGAAGAATTCCTGCTCGAACAGGCGGTTGCGGATCAGCGGCATATTGTTGTAGCTCACCGCCACGCCCGGATCGCTCGACGAGTTCAGCGCCTTGGTGCCGATCCCGCGGATGCCGATATTGTACATGCTCGAAAAGCTTTTCGAGAAGTTCAGGTTCGGCACCCCGCGCACCAGATCGGCACCGCTTTCGATCTTCTGGCGATCGAGCTGGGTCCCCGAAAAAGCCGATACCGCGATCGGCACGTCCAGGATCTTCTCCTCACGCTTCTGCGCCGTCACCACGATGTCGAGCGTCTCCGCGGGGGTGACGGCGCCCGTCGCGCCTTCCGGGCTGGCGACGATGGCATAGCCGGTCGCGGTGCGGATATAGCGCAGGCCGGTCCCTTCCAGCAGCGCGCGCAGCGCATCTTCTTCCGATCGCTTGCCCGATAGCCCGCGGCTCTTCTTGCCGGCCACGATCGCCGGATCGAAGGCAATGTCGCGTCCGGTTTCCAGCGCGAACTTGCGGATCGCGCCGCCGAGGTCCTGGGCGGCGATCGCATAATCGCGCAGGTCGGCGGCCGAAGCATATTGCAATGGAACCGATGCGCACAGGGTGGCACCCGCCATCAACGCCAATCGGAACGAGGCGCCTCGATTTCGGAACATTGACATCCCCCTCATTTTATTCCGGCATTGCTTCCGCCGGTTTCGATCGTTCGTAGTCTCAGGGACGCAACGCCGGGCGGATACCTCAATCGTCTTGGAAAATATTTTTAGGGCTAGTCGAATATCCCACGGCCGGAAGGCCCCGGGCCTCCGTGGGGGAGGCCCGGGCAGTATGGAGAGGAGGCGAGAGCGAAGCGGCCCTCGCACCATTGCGGGGACGCAGCCGCGAGCGAATACCTCAGGCCGGAACATGCTTTGCGCGAAAGAAGGCCGGATTTTCGCTGCGGAGCAGGCCGGTCGCGCCGACGCGGGGGGAGGGGGGACGGGCGGGGTTCAGCTGGCCGGCGAAAGGATGATGGTGTCCGCGCCCGAATGGGAAAGCCTGACCGGGAAGATGGCGGCCACGGTCTCGGCGAACGCCTCCGGCTGGCGGGTGTGGAAAACGCCGGAAATCTTCATCCGGCCCAGCGCGGGATCGGCCAGCACGACCTTGCGGGCGCCGTAACGGTTGATCTCGGCAACGGCCGTCGCCAGCGGGGTGGCGTCGAACATCAGCCGCCCGAACCGCCAGGCCTGCGCGCGCTCGGGATCGACCTTGCCGACCGCGACGGCGGCGGCGGCCGGCGTCAATCGGGCCTGCTCGCCCGGTTCCATCTGGACGACGGGCAGGCCTGGCTTGCGGACGGTCACTTTTCCCTGCGCCAGGAAGATGCGGGTTTCCGTCCCCTCCTGCCGCACGCTGAAGGCGGTGCCCAGCGCGCGAACCTCGTTCGGGCCGGCAAAGACGCGGAAGGGGCGGGCGGCATCCTTGGCGACCTCGAAGAACGCCTGGCCGGATATCAAGGTCAGCCGCCGTTCCCCGTCGGTCAGCCGGGCTTCGATCGCGCTGTCTGTATCCAGGGTCACCACCGATCCGTCTGCCAGCGTGACGCTGCGCTGCTCGCCGGGGGCGGTGGCATAGCTTTCCGTCCGCTCGCCCAGCATCGGCGCGCCGATCACCACGGCCAGGCAGGCCGCCGCTGCCGCCGCCAGCCCATAGCCGATGAAGCGCCGCCGCTGCGGGAGGCGAGCCTCGTCTTCGTGCGAACCTTCGGGCAGGGCGCCCTCCTGCAGGGCTGCCCGCGCCGCCGGATCGCCGGCCAGCGTGCCCACCGCATCCCACAGCTGCTGCTGTTCGGCATAGGCCCGGCGATGGGTCTCGTCCTGGGCCAGCCATGCGTCCAGCGCGGCCTGATCGCCCGGCGTGCGCTGATCGGAACCCATGCGCGCAACCCACCGCGCGGCGCGCGCGGCGGTCAGCGATTGCCCGTTCCTGTTCCCCGATTCAGCCATTTTGCCCGAATCTCGCATGCAAATGGGCGATGACCTTCATCATATGCTTTTCGACCGCGCTCACCGATATGCCGAACCGGGCCGCGATCTCGCTATAGCTCGCCCGATCGAGCCGGTTCAGCAAAAACATCTCCCGCGTCCGCGCCGGCAGTTCGGCAAGCGCCGCCGACAGCCGGGCGAGCGCCTCCCTGTCTTCAAAGACGCGCGCGGGCGTGGGCTCCTCACTCGGCGCGTCGAAATCGTCGATCGGCAGGTGCCGGTCCTCCTGGCGGACGCGTGCGCGCCGCCGCCGATCGGCGAGGACCGAGCTTGCCACCCGGAAGAGATAGGCGTCGGGATTCTGCACGTTGGCGGTGCTGCTGCCGTAAAGGCGGGCGAAGCTTTCCTGCGCGCAATCCTCGGCGGCTTCGTGATCCAGCCCGCGCTTGCGGAACCATTGCACCAGCGGCCGGCGATAGCGCGCCGCCAGGGCCTCATGGACGACGGACTCCTCCTCCCGGCTTTCGCCGCGCGCTGCCATGGCCGCCTCTCCTCCGGCGCTTCCCGGCCCCGCATGGAGGCCGGAGGTGCCGCTGCCCATTTTGTTTTTCCTGTGCGGAAAGGCAGCGCTTCCGCATGAACCCGTTACGCCGAACCCCCTGATCGCCGGGGGTTTTCTGGTGATGCAAGTTTACGCGCACGCTGGATCATGGCCGGATCGCCTCTTCCCCCAGGGACAATCCGGCCCGCCCCCGCCGCGATCCTTCCCGATGCCTGCGCCTTTGGCAAGAGGGTTTCCGATATCATTTCGGAAATTGATGATTCAGGCTTTCGCCTTGGCCGATTTCGGCCGTCCCTTCGCCGGTGCCCGCCGCCGCGCGGCGTTCCGCGCCGGCTGGTCCTCGTCCGTCGCGGCCGTCGGGGCGGGGATCTTCCGCTCCGCCCAGACCAGCGTCTCGCCGCGCTTGCGGGCGATATCCTCGATCACCGGGCGCAGCAGTTCTTCCACCATGTCCATCGGGGTGGCATAGGCTTCCACCCCCTCGCGCATCAGCGGCAGGGCGTCGTCGTCGAAATGGGTGAAGGCCTGCTGCAGCATCCGGCTGCTCGATCCGTCGCGCGCGGCCGCTGCGCGATCGCGGCAGAGGGTGATCGCGCCGCCCAGGGTGACCGCGCCGACGCTGCGCCAGGTCGCCACCGCCTCCGCGACGGTGAATCCGCGCGCGACCAGCACCGCGACGAAACGTTCGGTCAGCGCCAGCTCGCGCTCGATGCCGCCGCCGCCGTCCATCACCTGCAGGATGAGGTGCGGCTCGCTGGCCAGCACGTCGCGCAGGCTGGTGGCGTATTCGATGAGATAGTCGGCCCAGTGCTGCTCCCGGTCGCCGGGCAGGTCGACCACCGAGAGCTGATGGTCGATCGCCAGCCTCAGCAGCTCGTCCCGATTGTCAACATATTGATAGAGCGTCGATATGCTGACGCCGAGATGCTCGGCCACCCGCGCCATGCTGAAATGGTGGAGACCGATCTCGACCGCCGCGGCGATCACCTGTTCGCGCGATACGCTCCGCGGACGCCCAACGCTGCCGGACGATTTGTTGAGCCACTTCGCATTCCAGCCTCTGTTGGCCATAAAATCCTATTTACGAAAGCATTTCGAAAAAGATATTAGAATGGCCTGCCGGGCTTGTCGAGACGCGCGGGCCGATGGCGCGCGCCGTTCGGCGCTTTTGCAATCAAACATATGAAAAACAAGGAGAGTCTTGATGAGGATCGCTGAGGTCAACCCATTGCTTTTCGGCTTCCGGCGGGTCGGGTGCGGGGCAGGCGGGCGCCTGTCGGCGGCGGCGCTGCTGGCGATTCTGCCGCCAGTGGGCGTCCATGCTGCCGAGGCAACCGCGCCAGCCTCGGTGCTGGGCCTCTGGCGCTCGCAGGATCGCGGCGGCACCATCGAGCTTTACAATTGCGGCCCGGCGGTCTGCGGCCGCATCCTCGACGGTCCGACGCTCCGCGCCAATCCCGACCTGCGGGACGTCAAGAATGGCGACAAGGCGCTGCGCACCCGCCCGGTGAAGGGCCTGCGCGTGTTCGACGGCTTCACCGGCGGCCCCACCCAATATAAGGGCGGGTCGCTCTATGATCCCGAAAGCGGCTGGGGCACCAAGACCGGCTATCTGACGCTCAAGGACCCCAATACGTTGGAAGTGAAGGGCTGCGTCGCCTTCTTCTGCCAGTCCGAAATCATGCTGCGCATTCGTTGACGCCGGGCGCCGCGCGGGGAATGGGGTAGGGATGGCCGATGACCTTTTCTCCCGACGCACGCTGAGCGGCCTCGAACTCGCCGGTGCAGATATCGGGAAGCTGGCGGCCGGCTCCTCGCCTGTCCACCTTATCGATTGCGTGCTGGACGAGGCGGAGCTCGGCAAGCTCGACCTCACCGGCTGGGTGTTCGAACGGTGCAGCCTGCGCCGCGCCGATCTGGCCGGGGCGATTCTGGAAGGAACGCGCTGGCAATCCTGCCGGGGCGCTTTCGCCACGTTCGCCGGCGCCGATCTGACGGAGGCGGCCTTCGCATCCTGCGATTTCAACAATGCCGTGTTCCGCCGGTCGAACCTGACGTCGGCTTCCTTCCGGGGCTGCAAGCTCACGGGGGGCGACCTGTCCGACATCCGGGGCGTGGATGCTTCTTTCGAGGAAACGCTGCTGATCGGCGCCAAGCTGGCGGGACATTCCTTTCGCGGGCAGGTGCTGCGCAAGCTGGACCTCGCCCAGGCCGATCTGCGCAACTGCGATTTCCGCGATGCGCTGTTCGAGGATTGCAGCCTGCGGGAGGCGAACATGGCCGGATCGCGCTTCGCCGGCGCGGACCTGCGGGCGGCGGATATAAGCGGACTGCGGCTGGGCGATGCCGCCCTGTTCCGGGGCGCCACCATCTCGCGCGATCAGGCCGGGCAGCTTCTGGGCGAGCTGGGGCTCGATGTCAGATGAGCAAGCTGTGGGGCGGGGCGGTGGCGCCCCCGCCCCACACCCACGCCTCTTTCCGGTCAGCTTCGGACGAAGGCCAGCAGGTCCGCGTTGATGATGTCGGCATGGGTGGTGCACATGCCGTGGGGCAAGCCCTCATAGGATTTGAGCGTGCCGTTCTTCAGCAGCTTGGCCGAAAGCGGGCCGGCATCCGCATAAGGGACGATCTGGTCGTCGGTGCCGTGCATCACCAGCACGGGCACGTCGATCTGCTTCAGGTCCTCGGTGAAGTCGGTCTCGGAAAAGGCCTTGATGCAATCATAATGGGCCTTGGCGCCGCCTGCCATGCCCTGTCGCCACCAGTTCCAGATGACGCCCTGATCCACCTTCGCGCTGGGGCGGTTGAAGCCGTAGAAGGGGCCCGACGGCACATCGACATAGAATTGCGCGCGATTATCGACCAGCGCCTTGCGGAAGCCGTCGAAGACCTCGATGGGCAGGCCGCCGGGATTGGCATCGGTCTTCACCATGATCGGCGGCACCGCGCCCACCAGCACCGCCTTGGCGACGCGGCCCGGTTCCGCGCGGGCGACATAGCGCGCCACCTCGCCCCCGCCGGTGGAATGGCCGATATGGATGGCATTCTTCAGGTCCAGCGCCTTGGCCAGCGCGATCACGTCGGCGGCATAGGTATCCATCTCGTTGCCGGTATCGGTCTGGGTCGACCGACCATGGCCGCGCCGATCGTGGGCGATCACGCGATAGCCATGGCCGAGGAAGAACAGCATCTGGTTGTCCCAGTCGTCGGCGCTCAGCGGCCAGCCGTGATGGAAGACGATCGGCTGCGCGTCCTTCGAACCCCAATCCTTGTAGAAAATCTCGGTGCCGTCGCTGGTAGTGATCGTGCCCACGATGGATTCTCCTCGCTAGCGGGGCGCCGGGATCGTCACCCTCGCGGCGAGTTTCATACACCGTCCACGCCCTTCGCCGAACGGGGAAACCGACCGCGATCGCGAAATCCGGGGCGAGGGCGATCGCGGGCCGGAGCCTGTCGGAAGCGACGGCGCAACGCGCCCCGATTCAATCGGGGGTGCCGGCGCCCTTCCTCGCCATCGGCCATTCGCCGGTGGGTTCCGCATAGGCTTCCAGCTCGCGCCAGTGGCGGTCCCAGCCGGGGCCACGCCGTGCGACGGGCACCTCCTGCTCCACCCGCAGCCGCGCGCGGGTGACCGGATTGGCGATAGGGTGGCGCAGGCGATCCACGATATCGCCCACGCCGGCTATCGGGTCCCCGGCATTATCGGTCGGCGGTTCGGGATCGGCATCGGTCATTCCCGCTGCCTATCGCCTGTCGGCGGGCCGGGCAATGTGAAGGGTGGCTTCCGGGTAAGGGAAATCGCGCGGCGGCTGTTTCGCCGGGGGGCGATCTCGTCCATGCGGGGCCGGCACGGCGCGAATCGGAAGGCAGGCACATGCAGCAGCGCGAACTTATCGGAACGGCGATGGTGCCGGGCGGCGAACAGTTGCGGCTGTTCCGGCGCGGCGGCGATTTCATGATCGTGCTCGACCGCAACGAGCTGATGAGCAGCCGGATGAGCGGATCGGAAGATGCGCTGGCGGTGATGACGTGCGATCGGCTGGGCAAAAGGCCGGCGCCCAACCTGCTGATCGGGGGCTATGGCATGGGCTTCACCCTGCGCGCGGCGCTGGCGGTGCTGGGCCGCGACGCGCGCGTCACTGTGGCGGAGCTGGTGCCGGAAATCATCGAATGGGCGCGCGGGCCGATGGCCGATCTCGCCGCCGGCTGCCTGGATGATCCGCGCGTCAGCCTGTTCCAGGGCGATGTCGCGGCGCTGATCCGCAATCCGCCCCGCAAGTGGGATGCCATCCTGCTCGATGTCGATAACGGGCCCGATGGCCTCAGCCGGGTGGGCAATGACTGGCTCTATTCGATGCCGGGGCTGGCCGCCGCGAAGGCCGCGCTCGCGCCGGGCGGCATATTGGCGATATGGTCCGCCGCACCCGACAAGGCCTTCACCCGCCGGCTGGGGGAGGCAGGTTTCGCCGTCGACGAAGTGGTCGTCCGCGCGCGCGGCAACGGCAAGGGGCCGCGCCACGTGATATGGTTCGCCAAGACGGCGGGGCAGAAGCGGGCGCCTGCCGGACCGCGCTGATCGGCGCGCGCACTGGAAAATCCCGGCCGCCTGATCCGCTCCGCACATCCCCGGCGGCCACGCGCCCGTTTGGCACCACTATATCTCCACGGCCGCTATATTCCCATAATATGTGGCAGGATTGAATATTCGCTCGATTTCCCGCTTGTACTTGCTACGACTTGAATCTGCCGGGGGGCAGCATGAATAGTGAGATCGGCGTCTTTCCGGCACAGCGACCTGCGTATCAACAAGCCGAGATCAGGACGGGCGAGCGGCGGATCATCCAGTATCTGCTCTCGCCGATTGCGCAGAGTCTGGATGAGGCGGGGAGGGAACGGTGAGCCTGGAAGCAGCCGGGATGCGTGGAATATTGTCGGCGGGCCTGCTTCGATGCGGGGGAGGCGACACAGGTGGATATGGTGTGGGTCGAGCCATCAGAGGGATGGTGATGCTCAGCCTGATCAACCTGGGCGGTTGCGCAGCCTCCGAGCAGAATGATCGGGCGGCTGCCGTGCCGACATTGCGGCAGCTCTGCTCGAGGGAGGCGGCACGGGCGAGCTATGGATTCCCCGATCGGGCGGAGCCCTTTCAATCGGGTGGCGCCGCGAAGGCGGCGGGGGCATCGACGGGAGCCATGATCGGCCAGGCGCTTGCGGAACGACGGATATTTAAGGCCTGCATGGCGGAGCACAAGAATGTTGAATAATGTCGTGGGCCGGATATCGGCTGGTATATTGCTGATATTGGCGGGATGTGGTGCTTCCGCACCGCCGGAGGCGTCCTCGCCGATCGAATGGCTGGCAGATCAGTATTTTGGGACGCGGACGTCGACGATCCTGCCTGATCTGGTGAACAAGCGCACTGCTGGGCCGAGTTTCTGGTTGGATATATGGACAGCCAATATATCCGAGGGCCAGCCCGGTGATCGCGCCAGTATTATAAGTGGCGAGCCAGTTCGAGGGTATTTTCCATTCTTACAGACAAATGGTTCTGGAGGAATGCCTGCGAATTACATATCGCCGGATAATTACAAAGCTATATTACAGTATAAGCTATCGCAATATAATGAATCCGTAGGTAGAGAGATATATAAGAACTACGGATATATTCCGAATAGACTCTCGATAAGTGCGGTGGATAAGGATGCCATTGCAGAAATAAGGCGGGGAATTGACAGAAAGAAAGCGTCGATAATATATTCCAACTCCTCCTGTATCGTGATGCGGTTCACCCGTAAGGAAGACGAGCCTCGTTTCGCCAATGCGTTCGTCGGCAGTAGCACTGGTCGATGGGGATTGCGTGATCCCGAGCAGGAGCGGTGCGTCCTGGCCTCGATACTTGAGGTGATGGGCATGGATGTGGGCTATGTCATGCCGCGCGCTTATTATTATTATCCACGCGGGATGTCGCCGGCCTGGACCGACGAATGCCTGTTCGCCATGGTTCAGCCGGGCCTGACCAAGGCGGATCGGAGCAAGGTCGAGCCAAACTCGCAGTGCAGAACGCGGGCTCGTGCCGCCTGGCCGTATGATTTGCTCTGGACGGCGTTTGGGATCGGCCGATTGAAGCCGGGACCGGTGACCCGCGACGAGTTCGTCAGGGTACTGAGCCAGATGGCGCAGGATATGCGCCCCCAGTATAAGCGCGATCTCGAGCGCAGGGAGGAACTGGCCATCCATAATGCCGAGCTCGGCAATGCCTATGTCCCACCAGTACCGATCATCGTGACGACGGACTAAACCTTGACGACAATATTGTGGACTTGGGAGGCGTGATAGTCCATGCGGACACGCCGCCATGATGAATGGCGGAAAACCGCTTCGGATGAACTATGTTATCAATAGGGCACTGATTGCGGCTCATCCAGAAGGGGCGGCTATCCTTCCCTACCCGTCATGCTCGAAACCCAGCCGGGTAGGCAGCGGCAGTGGTTCGCCCCGATCGTTGAGGCGGATACCTGCGCCCGCGGTGAAGGTGCCGACCGGGCTGATCGGCAGGCCGGCTTGCTCGGCCGCCGCCCGGATCGCTTCCTCCGCCTCGACAGGGGCGGCGATCAGGAGTTCGTAATCGTCGCCGGCCGATGCGGCGGCGATGCGGGCCTCGCGGCCGTCGCCGGCGGTGGCGCGCAGCGCGGGGGAGAGGGGGATGGCCTCCAGCGCGATCTCGATCGCGACGCCGCTGGCCGCGGCCATGCGGGCGGCGTCGATCAGCAGCCCGTCCGATATGTCGGCCATGGCGTGCGCCAGTGGGGCGAGGGCCGCGCCGATGTCGAGGCGCGGCGCGGGCCGGCGATAACGTTCGATCAGCACCGCCGGGCCGCTCGCCCGGCCGCGGGCGATGGCAAGGCCGATGCCGGCGTCGCCCACGCTGCCCGTCACCCACAGCCGGTCGCCGGGCCGCGCCCCCGCACGGGATGGCGCGCCCGATGCCGGGGCCTGGCCGATCGCGGTCAGCCCCAGCGTGCGCGGGGCGGTTGCCGGCATAGCCACGGTGTCCCCGCCCAGCAGCGGCAGGCCGAAGGTCGTCAGCGCCTGCGCCAGCCCCTCGGCAAAGGCCGCGTCCCAGCCGGGATCGCCGGTGAAGCCATATCCCATCAGCGCGCCGATCGGCCTTGCGCCCTTGGCGGCGAGATCCGAAAGATTCACCGCCACCAGCTTCCACGCCACGTCGCCTGGCGGATCGGTGGGCAGGAAGTGCACGCCTTCCACCAGCATGTCGTGGGTCAGCACGATTTCGCCGGAAAGCGGCAGCACGGCGGCGTCGTCCGCCAGCCCGCGCGCGGCGGGGTGGGTGGCGATCGCGCGCAGCCGGGCGATGAAATCGGCCTCGCGGGTCATGCGCCCCGCCTCCCTCCCTGCTGCGGGAGGGCGGGGATCATCCCCGCGCCGCCTTGGCCACCGCGTCGAGCAGGCCGTTCACGAAGCCCTTTTCGCGCTTGTCGTAGAAGGCGTCGGCCACGTCGACATATTCGCTGATCACGGTCGCGGTCGGCACGTCGATGCGGGCGATCAGCTCATAAGTGCCGGCGCGCAGGATCTGGCGCATCGGCTTGTCCAGCCGTTCCAGCGACCAGCCGGCGGCCAGCTTGGCGGTGATCGCCGCGTCGATCTCTTCCCGCCGCGCATCGACGCCGCGCACGAGATCGTCGAAGAAATCGGTCTCGGCGTGCGCATAGGTCACGTCCTCGATCGTGCGGCCCAGCCGGTGCTGGTGGAACTCGTCCAGCAGCTTGGGGATGGGGGTCTTCTCCATCTCATGCTGGTAGAGCGCCTGCACGGCGAAGAGCCGGGCGGCGCTGCGGGCGCGCGAACGCTCGTTGGTCTTGGCGTTGGTCTTGGTCATAATCTCACAGCTACAGATCGGGCGTGGGCGGGCAAGCCCTCGGCTTCGGCCAGCGCCACGGCGGCGGGGCCGATGCGGGCGATGGAGGCGGCGTCGCAGGCGAGGAAGCTCGTCCGCTTCATGAAGTCGAGCACGGAAAGCCCGGATGAAAAGCGCGCGCGGCGGCCGGTGGGCAGCACATGGTTCGGCCCCCCCACATAATCGCCCACGGCCTCCGGCGTGTAGCGGCCGAGGAACACCGAACCGGCATGGCGCACGGCGGCGAACAGCGGCTCGGGATCGGCCAGCGCCAGCTCCAGATGCTCGGGCGCCAGCCGATCGATCAGGGGAGCGCTTTCCAGCAGGTCGCCAACAAGGATGATCGCGCCATTGGCCGCCCAGCTTGCGGAGGCCGTGGCGCCCGTGGCAAGCGTGCCGAGCTGCCGTTCCACCTCGGCCGCCACCGCATCGGCGAAGGCCGCATCGTCGGTGAACAGGATGGACTGGCTGGTCGGGTCGTGCTCCGCCTGGCTCAGCAGGTCGGCGGCGATCCAGGCCGGATCGTTCGCGCCATCGGCCACCACCACGATTTCCGACGGGCCGGCCACCATGTCGATGCCGACCACGCCGTAAAGCTGGCGCTTCGCCTCCGCCACCCAGGCGTTGCCGGGGCCGACCACCACGTCCACCGGCGCGATCCGATCGGTGCCATAGGCCAGCGCCGCGACCGCCTGCGCGCCGCCCACACGCCACACCTCGTCCACGCCGGCAATCTCGGCGGCGGCCAGCACCAGTGGGTTGGTCTCGCCCTTGGGCGTCGGCGTCACCATCGCCAGCCGGCCGACGCCGGCCACCCTGGCGGGAATGGCGTTCATCAGCACCGAGGAAGGGTAGGCGGCCCGCCCGCCGGGCACGTAGAGACCGGCGGCATCCACCCCGCGCCAGCGCGCGCCCATGCGGACGCCGGCGGCGTCCACCGTCTCGCTGTCCGCCGGGCGCTGGGCGGCGTGGTAGGCGCGGATGCGCTCGGCTGCCAGCTCCAGCGCGGCGCGCAGATCGGGGGCGAGGCCGGCGAGGGCTGCCTGCCGTTCCGCCTTCGGCACCTGCCAGCCGGTGACGTCGAGGTCGTGGCCGTCGAACCGGCGGGTCAGCTCCGCCAGTGCGGCATCCCCGCGCGCGCGGACATCGGCGCGGATCGCGGTGACGGCGCGGGATACGTCCTCATCCGCCTCGCGCCGCGCATCGACCAGCGCATCGAAGGCGGCGGCGAAGCCCGCATCGCGGCTGTCGAGCCTAAGCGGCATCCTGCTGCCCTTCCTCCGCCACCAGCGCGCGGAACGCTTCGACCAGCGGCGCGATCTCCTCCGCGCGGGTCTTGAAGGCGGCGCGGTTCACGATCAGCCGGGCGGATACCTCGCAAATCGTCTCCACCTCGACCAGGCCGTTTTCCTTGAGGGTGCGGCCGGAGGAGACGAGGTCGACGATGCGGCTGGCGAGGCCCAGCACGGGGGCGATCTCCATCGCGCCGTTCAGCTTCACGCATTCGGCCTGCACGCCGCGCGCGGCGAAGTGGCGGCGGGTGAGGCCGGGATATTTGGTGGCGACGCGGACGTGGCTCCATTCGCGCGGATCGTCGCCGGCGGCCATCTCCACCGGCTCCGCCACCGAAAGCCGGCAGCGGCCGATGCCAAGATCGACGGGGGCGTAGATCTCCGAATAATCGAACTCGTCCAGCACGTCCGATCCGACGATGCCGATCTGCGCCGCGCCATGGGCCACGAAGGTCGCGACGTCGAAGGCGCGCACCCGGATCAGCCCGATATGGGGCTGATTGGTGGCGAAGCGCAGCGCGCGGCTGTCCTCGTCCGAAAAGGCGGCTTCGGGCACGATGCCGACGCGCGCGAGCATCGGCAGTGTCTCCACAAGGATGCGCCCCTTGGGAATGGCAATGATGATCGGATCGGCCATGGCGCGGGCGGGCTTAGTCGCTCGGGCGCGTCTCCGCAAGGAAGGCGCGGATCGCGGCGGTTACGGCGGCGGGCCTTTCCCACGGCACGAAATGGCCGGCATCCTCGATCGGCACGATGCTGAGATCGGGCACCAGCGGGCCGAGCCCTTCGATCTGGCAGGGCAGCAGCGCCTTGTCCCGCATCCCCCAGATCACCAGCGCGGGCATGGCGAGCGGCGGGAAGGGGGCGTCGATCCAATCGGGCCGCTCCACCGTTTCGCCGATCGCCGGCACCACGATCCGCGACGCGCGATACCAGTTGAGCATGCCGGTGAGGGCGCCCGGCTGGCGCCACTGATCGAGGTAGATCGCCCGTTCCCCGGCATCGATGGCGCCGGCCTGCACATGGGCGGCGAAGCTTTTGTCGAAGAAGGCCTCGATCCCCATCTCCGCGACGCGCGCCTCCATGCCGGGATCGCGGAAGGCCAGCATATATTGGGATGCGGCGCGCTGGGCGGAATCGTCGATCAGGCTTTTCTGGAAGATCAGCGGGTGGGGCGCATTGGCGATGACGAGCCGGGCGATGCGATCGGGATGGCGCAGCGCCGCCGCCCAGGCCGCGGCCCCGCCCCAGTCATGGCCGATCAGGGTGAAGCGGGCGAAGCCCAGCGCGTCCGCCAGCGCGAGCAGATCGGCGACGACATGCTCGACGGCATAGTCCGCCACGTTGGCCGGCTTGGACGATCGCGCGAAGCCGCGCTGGTCGGGCGCGGCGACGGCATGATCGGCGGCGAGGTTCGCCATCTGGTGGCGCCATGTCCGCGCCGATTCGGGAAATCCGTGGAGGAAGACCAGCGGATCGCCTTTGCCCTCGCCGCCGAGCGTGACGTCCAGCTCCACCCCGGTGGGAAGCGCGAAGCGCTGGCGGCGAAGCTCCGTCACGCCGCCTCGGAGGGCGCGCGGGCGCGGATGGCGAGCGCGTGGACGCGATCGCGCAGAAGATCGGCCAATGCGGCGTTGACCGCGCGCTGGCGGGCCACGCGATTCTGCCCCTCGAACGCGGCGGCAACGATCTCCACCGTAAAGTGCGATTCGCCGCGCGCATCGTGCCCGGCATGGCCGCGATGCTTCTCGCTGTCGTCGATCACCGCCAGATGATCGGGCGACAGGGCGGCGGTCAGGCGGCTGGCGATTTCGGCGGCGACGGGGCCGGGGCGGGAGGCGGTGGGAATATCGATCATCGGGCCTATATAGCCCGATCGAGGCCAAGGGAGTGAGACGTAAAGTTGGCGGACGGCGGCGAACAGCGGCGGAGACAGGATCGGTTCCACGGGCGGATCGGCACGGGCGACAGGCCCTGCGCGCATCCCGGCTGCATGGAGCCGGGCGAGTTCCGCGTGCCCGGCATCACGCGGCCCGGTTTCGACGGGCCGGGCGAATGGCGCTGGATGTGCCTCGATCATGTGCGCGCGTTCAACGCCGGCTATAATTTCTTCGACGGCATGACCGCCGACGAGATCGAGAATGCGCAGCGCCCTTTCGCCGGCTGGGAACGGGAGACGCGCGCCTTTTCGACGTCGGCGGCGGGCGCCGGCCCGCGCTGGGCGGATTTCGTCGATCCCCTGGATGCGATCGGCGCGCGCTATGCCGAGGCGCGGACGGCGCGGCCGGACGGGCGGCCGCTGGGCGAGGGCGATCGCCGCGCGCTGCAGGTGCTGGGGCTGAAGGCCGATGCCGACCTGAAGGCGATCCGCAAGCGTTATACGGAACTGGTCCGCCGCTATCATCCTGACCGCAATGGTGGCGACAGGCGCCACGAGAAGGCTTTGCAGGATGTGATCAGCGCCTATACGCATCTGAAGGCCGCACCCGCCTTCGCCTGATTCAGTTCGAGAGTAGAGCCCGAGAGCGAGATATGTCCGATCTGCCCAACATCCAGCCCGACAGCCGCGCCGCCACGGTGCTCGATGCCCCCGACAAGATGGTGAAGGTGCGCGACCTGTTCGGCATCGACAGCGACATGGAAGTGCCGGCCTTCTCCGAGGCGGACGAGCGGGTGCCCGATCTCGATCCGGCCTATGTTTTCGATCCGGATACCACGCTGGCGATCGCGGCGGGCTTCGCCTTCAACCGCCGCGTGATGGTGCAGGGCTATCACGGCACCGGCAAGTCGTCCCACATCGAGCAGGTGGCCGCCCGCCTCAACTGGCCGTGCATCCGCATCAACCTCGACGCGCATATCAGCCGCATCGACTTGATCGGCCGCGACGCCATCGTGCTGCGCGACGGCCAGCAGGTGACGGAATTCCGTGAAGGCCTGCTGCCCTGGGCGCTGCAGACGCCGACCGCGCTCGTGTTCGACGAATATGATGCCGGCCGCCCGGACGTGATGTTCGTGATCCAGCGCGTGCTGGAGACGGAGGGCAAGCTGACCCTGCTCGATCAGAACCGCGTGATCCGCCCCAATCCGCATTTCCGCCTGTTCGCCACCGCCAACACGGTGGGCCTGGGCGACACGACCGGCCTCTATCACGGTACCCAGCAGATCAACCAGGGCCAGATGGACCGCTGGAACATCGTCGTCACGCTCAACTATCTGCCGGCGGCGACCGAGGCGCAGATCGTGCTCGCCAAGTCCGGCGAATATGACAAGCCGGACGGCAAGAAGGTGGTCGACAACATGGTGAAGGTGGCGGACCTGACCCGCCAGGGCTTCATCGCCGGCGATATCTCCACCGTCATGTCGCCACGCACGGTGATCAGCTGGGCGCAGAACGCGCTGATCTTCAACGATGTCGGCTTCGCCTTCCGCCTGAGCTTCCTCAACAAGTGCGACGAGGCGGAACGGCCGCTGGTGGCGGAATATTATCAGCGCGTGTTCGGCAAGGACCTGCCGGAAAGCGTGGTGGGCAAGGCGTGAGGACGCCCCGCCCATCCGTGGGCCGGTGGAGGCGCGGATGACCCAGCAGACCCCGCTCGAAGCCTTCCGCCAAGTGCTGGGGGGCACGGCGCGCGCGCTTTCGCACGAGCCGGAGGCGGAGGTCGGCTATGCCGCCGATGCGCCGCAGGCTTATGGCAAGGCCATCAAGGTGCCGATGCCGGCCCGGTCGCTGCCGGCCGAGCAGGTGGCCGAGGCGCGGGGCTTCGCCGATGGGGCGGCGCTGCGCCTCCGGCACCATAATACCGCATTGCACGCCCGCAACGCGCCGGCCGAGGCGGTCGCCCGCGCGGCCTTCGATGCCGTGGAGCAGGCGCGGGTGGAGGCGATCGGATCGCGCGCCATGGAAGGCGTGCGAGCGAACCTTGCCCATGCGCTGGACCTGCGGCTGAAATCCGATCCGCTGGTCCGCGCGCGCAGCCGGGACGAGGTGCCGCTGTCCTCCGCGCTGGGCCTGCTGGTGCGCGAGCGGCTGACGGGCCAGCCCGTGCCGGAATCGGCGCGGCAGGGCCTGGCTTTGGTGCGGGACTGGATCGAGGAGAAGGCCGGGCACGATCTCGACGCGCTCGGCCTGGCGCTGGACGACCAGGCTGCCTTCGCCCGGCTCGCCACCCGCCTGCTCGAGGATCTCGAGCTGGTCGAGGGCGAGATGACGCCCGATGACGAACAGGAGGCCGGCGAGGAAGGCGAGGGCGACGATCAGGACGAGGGCGAGGACGGCGAGGACCAGCAGGACGACGGCTCCGGCCAGTCCGATGCGCCGATGGAGGCCCGCGCCGAGGCGAGCGAGGATGCCGAGGACGACGGCGAGAGCGTCGACATGGACGAGGATTCGCTTTCCGAGATGGAAAGCGACAGCGGCGACGAAGGCGAGCAGGGCACCATGCCCGTGCGGCCGAACCGCCCGTTGGCCGATCTCGGTCCCCAGTTCGACTACAAGGCCTATACCGAGGAATTCGACGAGGTCGTCGCCGCCAACGAGCTGTGCGACGAGGAGGAGCTGACCCGGCTGCGCGCCTATCTGGACCAGCAGCTCGTCCACCTGCAGGGCGCCGTCACCAAGCTCGCCAACCGGCTGCAGCGCCGGCTGATGGCGCAGCAGAACCGGAGCTGGGATTTCGACCAGGAGGAAGGGCTGCTGGATGCGGCGCGGCTGGCCCGCGTCATCATCGATTCGGCCCATTCCCTGTCCTACAAGGTCGAGCGCGAGACCGATTTCCGCGATACGGTGGTGACGCTGCTGATCGACAATTCAGGTTCGATGCGCGGCCGGCCGATCTCGATCGCGGCGATTTCCGCCGATATCATGGCCCGCACGCTGGAACGCTGCGGCGTGAAGACGGAGATATTGGGCTTCACCACCCGCGCCTGGAAGGGCGGGCAATCGCGCGAGAAGTGGCTGGCCAATGGCCGCCCGCCCGCGCCGGGGCGGCTCAACGATCTGCGCCACATCGTCTATAAGCGCGCGGACGAACCCTGGCGCCATGCCCGCAAGTCGCTGGGCCTGATGATGCGCGAGGGGCTGCTCAAGGAGAATATCGACGGGGAGGCGCTGCTCTGGGCGCACAACCGGCTGATCAGCCGGGTGGAGGAGCGCAAGATCCTGATGGTCATCTCCGACGGCGCGCCGGTGGACGATTCCACCCTTTCGGTGAACAGCGGCGCCTATCTGGAAAAGCATCTGCGCCAGGTGATCGGCTGGATCGAGAACCGGTCGCCGGTGGAGCTGGTCGCGATCGGCATCGGCCATGACGTGACGCGCTATTATGCCCGCGCGGTGACGATCATGGATGCGGAGCAGCTCGGCGGCACGATGGTGGAGCAGCTCGCCAGCCTGTTCGACGCCGCGCCTCGATAGGGCACCCGGACAGAATAAGGGCCGGAGCTCTACAGGAGCCCCGGCCCACCCCTCTCACGCTACACGAGGGATACGCAGATGCGGTTGTCGATCAGCAATCGCGGTCGATCGCGCGGCCGGCGAGCGCACCCACGCCAGCGCCGATGATGGCACCGGTGGTGCCGTTGCCGCGATCGTAATAGCCGCCCGTATTCTTGCCGACCTCGTTGCCCAGCAGGCCGCCGGCGATGGCGCCGATGATGGTGCCGCCGGTGCCGCTGTCGCGGCAGCGGCCGCGATAATAGCCGCGATCGGCATAATAGCCCCGGCCGCCGCCATAATAACGCTGGCCGCCATAATAACGGGGAGAGCCGCGATAATAAGCCGGCCGGCCGCGATAATGGTTGCCGCCGCCGCGATAGTGGCCCTGGTTGCCATAGCCGTGATGGCCGCGATCATAGCCGCGCGCCTCGGCGGCGGCGGGGACCATGGTGGCTGCCGTCAGCGCCGCGACGGCGGAAAAAGCGATCGTCTTGAACATGTCTCTTTTCCTTGTCCTTGCCGCTGGCGCCTGGAGCGGGATTGCGTCCCGCGGCTGGCCGTCTTCGACATGCTGCCCTTATGCCGCGATTCGCGTGAGTTGTGGCTGAACGGGCCGGTTAGGTGGCGTTCAGCTTGGCGCGCGGGACACTCGGCATGGCGATTGCCCGGCGCGGGGCGCGGACGATTCCTTTCGGCGGGGATCGGGCCTAGGAAGGCTGGCGATGCGGAAGATATTGATCCTGTGCGCGATGTTGCTGGCTGGCGGTTCAGTCGGGACGCCGGCGATGAACGAGGGCGGTGCCGAGATCGTGGCGAAGGCGGTGCCGCTCAACCCGCGCGATCCCGCGCACACCCGGATCGGCGGGCTCGCCTATCTGGGCGGCTGGGTGCTGACGAGCGCGGACCGGCGCTTCGGCGGCATCTCCGCGCTGGCCGCCGACGGTGAGGACCTGATCGCGCTGGGAGACCGGGGCGGCATCTTCCGGATCAGCCCGCGCGGCAACCTGCCGCCGGCCGGCCGGGTGATCGGCATGCTGCCCGATGGGCCGGCGGGGCGCGGCCGCGACAGCGAATCCCTCGCGTGTGGGCCGGGCGGCGCCTATTGGGTGGGGTTCGAGGGCGCGAATGCGATCTGGCGCTATGATCCGGGCCTTGGCCGCGCCACCGGCCATGTCGCGCCGGCGGCGATGGCGGAATGGCCGCGCAATGGCGGGCCGGAGGCGCTGGTGCGGCTGGCGGACGGCCGCTTCCTGGTCTTTTCGGAGGAGGCGAAAGGGCGGGTGGCCGGCAGCCGGGCGGCCCTGATGTTCGCGGGCGATCCCGTGGCGGGCGCGCGGGCGGACCGCTTCGATTATGTGCCGCCGGATGGCTATGCCGTGACGGACGCGCAGGCGCTGCCGGACGGGCGGCTGATCGTGCTCCACCGGCGCTTCACGCTGATGGACGGCGTTTCGGCTGTGATTTCGATCGTCGACCTTGCCGCCGTCCGGCCGGGGGCCGTCGTGCGCGGTCGGGAGATCGCCCGGCTGGCATCGCCGATGACGGTCGACAATATGGAGGCGCTGGCGATAACGCGGGATGCGCGCGGGGCGATCTTGTGGATCGCCTCCGACGACAATTTCAGCAGCATCCAGCGGACGCTGCTGTTGCGCTTCCGTCTCGATAAGGAGACCGCCCCTGAAGCGGGGCGGTGACGCGGGCGGGGGTGCCGCCCGCGCGGAAGATCAGGCCGCGGCCTTCTTCGCGATCTCGCGCTTGAGGCGGCGAGCGCGCAGCGACAGCTTGTCGTCGCTGGTCTTCAGCAGCCAGTTGTCCAGGCCGCCGACATGCTCGACCGAACGCAGGCCGTGCGTCGAAACGCGCAGCTTGACGCCTTCGCCCAGCGCATCGGAGATCAGCGTGACATTCTGCAGGTTCGGCAGAAAGGTCCGCTTGGTCTTGTTGTTCGCGTGGGAAACATTGTGTCCCACCTGCCGGCCCTTGCCGGTCAGCTCGCAGATGCGCGCCATGTCATTTCGTCCTAGGTGTTCGGTTGCCCGGAAAGTGGGCGCGGATAACTGCGATCGAGGGATTCGTCAACCGCAATGACCCTTGCGGATGCCCATGTCGTGCGAATGCATGGAATGCAACCGCCCGTCGCGCCCCTGCGTTGACCACCGGAACGGCATCGAAGGGAAGTGAAACATGCGGGCCCTTATCATAATCGGGATCATCGTCGTGCTGGCCGCGATCGGCGCTCTCGCCACCGGGCTAGTGGATATCAGCCAGACGCAGAAGGGGCAGCTTCCCCGTATCGCGGTGGAGGGCGGACAGGCGCCCCGGTTCGACGTGAAGACCGCCGACGTGAAGGTCGGCACCACGACGAGGGACGTGGATGTGCCCCGGATCGATGTCGGCACGCGCAAGGAGGAGGTGAAGGTGCCGACGGTGGACGTCGATAAGAAGGACTGAGCTTTTCGATCCGACATCGCTCGCGCATTGGCTGCGGCCGGGCTACAGGCGGGCGATGAGCTTTCCCTTGCCCGAACCGATGCGCCTGGCGCTCGATCTCGCGCACGCCGCCGCCGAGGCGGGGGAGGTGCCGGTGGGCGCGGTGATCGTGCGGGAGGGCGAGGTGGTCGCTACGTCTGCCAATGCGATGCGCGGCGAATATGATCCCACCGCCCATGCCGAGATGCTGGCCATCCGCCGTGCCGCCGCTGCGATCGGCAACGAGCGGCTGGGCGATTGCGACCTGTGGGTGACGCTGGAACCCTGCGCCATGTGCGCGGGCGCGATCTCGCTCGCCCGCATCCGCCGGCTTTATTATGCCGCGCCCGATCCCAAGGGCGGGGCCGTGGCGCACGGGCCCTTATTCTTCGCGCAGCCCACCTGCCATCACCGGCCCGAAGTCTATGCCGGGATCGGCGAGGGCGAGGCGGCGGCGATGCTCAGGGCCTTCTTCGCGGCCCGGCGCTGACCGGACAAAAAGAAGGGCGCCCCATGGACGCCCTCCCTTCGCGACCGTCAGGGCCGGCCCTGTCAGCTGCTGGTATCGGTGACGGGCACGATCTTGATCTCCACCCGGCGATTCTGGGCGCGGCCGTCCACCGTGTCGTTCGATGCGATCGGCTGGCTGGAGCCGAAGCCCTGCGTGCCGATCCGCGCCCGATCGACGCCGTGGGTGGCGAGATAGTCCGCCACCGATTTCGCGCGGTTCTGCGAAAGCGGGATGTTGATCGTGTCGTTCCCAGTCGAATCGGTGTGGCCGTACACGTCCACATAGGTCTGGTTGTAGCTCGACAGCGTCTGCGCCACCTGATCCAGCGTGGAGCGGAACTGCGGCTCGACCGCATAGCTGTTGGTGGCGAAGGTGATGCCCGACGGGATGTTGAGCAGGATCTCGTCGCCCTGGCGCTTCACCTCCACGCCGGTGCCGGCCATCTTCTGGCGAAGCTCGCGCTCCTGCCGGTCCATATAGGCGCCGATGGCGCCGCCGGCGATCGCGCCGATGCCCGCGCCCACGATCATCTCGGTGCGATTATGGTGCCCGCCGACCAGCGCGCCCGCGCCCAGGCCGACCAGGGCGCCGCCGAGCGAGCCGATCCCCGCCTTCGACATCTTCTTCTCGCCCGTGACCGGATCGGTCGTGCAGGCCGAGGTCGTCAAGGCCGCAAGCGCCAGGCTCGCTCCGGCCAACTTGGTGCTGATCCGCATGGATTGTCCCTTTCCCTTCGCTGATGGCGGCAAAACCCTTGGCCGCGGCTGCTTGTTCCGCCGCCGTGCTGAATCTTCGATGACGAGATTGTTGTCCACCAGCAAGATTCCGTTCTATGGGGATATCGCGCCATGCCGCCGGATATTCCCCTCCAGCCCTTCCCTTGGATCGATTGCGTGATCATCATCGCGCTGGTCGCCCTGAATGGCGTGTTCGCGATGTCCGAGCTGGCGATCGTTTCGTCGCGCAAGCCGCGGCTGGAAGCGATGGCGCGGGCCGGGCGCCGGGGCGCGCGCCGCGCGCTCGATCTGGCGGCCGATCCCGGCAAGTTCCTGTCGACGGTGCAGATCGGCATCACCCTGATCGGCATCCTGGCGGGCGCCTATTCGGGCGCCAGCCTGGGCGGGCCGGTGGGCGAGCGGCTGGCCCGGCTCGGCGTGCCGGCGCGGATCGCGGGGGAGGCGGGCTTCGGCCTCGTCATCGTGCTCACCACCTATGTCTCGCTCATCATCGGCGAGCTGGTGCCCAAGCAGTTCGCGCTGCGTTCGCCCGAGCCGATCGCCGCGATCGTGGCGCCGCCGATGCACTGGCTGTCGCGCGTCACCGCGCCGCTGGTGTGGCTGCTCGACCGGTCGAGCGCGCTGATCTTCCGCCTGTTCCGCATCCGCCGCGAATCCGAAACCCATGTGACGGCGGAGGAACTGCACCTGATCGTCGCCGAGGCGTCCAATGCCGGCGTGATCGAGGAGAGCGAGCGGGCGATCATCTCCGGCGTGGTCCGGCTGGCCGATCGCCCGGTCCGCGAGGTGATGACCCCGCGCACCGAGATCGAATGGATCGACGCCACAGCCGATCCCGCCGCCATAGCGGAAAGGCTGCGGGCGATGCCGCACAGCCGGATGCCGGTGGCGGAAGGATCGGTGGATGCGATCTTCGGGGTGGTGCAGGCGCGCGACATCGTCGCGGCGCTCCTGGCGGGCGAGGCGACCGACGTGCGGGCGCTCGCCCGGCCGGCGCCGATCGTGCCCGATCAGATGGACGCGATGAACGCGCTGGAGACGCTGCGCGAGGCCGCGGTGCCGATGGCGCTGGTCCACGACGAATATGGCCATTTCGAAGGGGTGGTGACGCCCGCCGACCTGCTGGCGGCGATCGGCGGCGTGTTCGCGTCCGACCGGGAGGAAGGCACCGATCCGCCCTTCGTGGAGCGCGAGGACGGAAGCTGGCTGATCTCGGGATCGGCGGCGGCGGACATGATGGCCGACCGGCTGGCCCTGCCGCTGCCCGAGGATCGCGATTACGCGACCTGCGCGGGCTTCGCCTTGTCCGTGCTCAAGCATCTGCCCACGGTGGGCGAGAGCTTCGTCGAGGATGGCTGGCGTTTCGAGATCGTGGACATGGACGGCCGCAAGATCGACAAGATGCTGGCGAGCCGCGCCGGCGACTGAGGGGAAAACCGGCCGGGCGGGCGGGGGAGACCGCGCCGCCCGCCACGGCCCTTCAACCCCGGTCAGCTTTCGTGCGCGGGCTCCGACTGGAGCTGGACATAGTTCTGGATGCCCATGCGTTCGATCAGGTCGAACTGCTTTTCCAGCGCATCGACATGGTCTTCCTCGCTGTCGAGGATGTCGCGTAGCAGATCGCGCGTCACATAATCGCGCACCGTCTCGCAATGGGCGATGGCGTCGCGCAGCAGGGGGATGGCCTCGTTCTCCAGCGCGAGATCGGCCTTGAGGATCTCCTCCACCGTCTCGCCGATCTTCAGCCGGCCGAGCAGCTGGAAGTTGGGCAGGCCATCGAGGAAGAAGATGCGTTCCGCCAGCTTGTCGGCGTGCTTCATCTCGTCGATGGATTCGCCATATTCGAACTTGGCGAGCTTGGTGACGCCCCAATGCTCGAGCATGCGGTAATGGAGGAAATATTGGTTGATCGCGGTTAGCTCGTTCTTGAGCACCTCGTTCAGATAATCGATGACCTTGGGGTCGCCCTTCATGATGAATCTCCGGCTATACGCCGAAGATCATAGCCGGAATGACTTGGAAAATCACCGGAAAATGGCGGATTTCCGCCGATTTTTAGTTGCGGCTGCTAAGCAGTCGCACGTTCGGAGGCGATGATTTCCCGTGCGAATGGGACGCATTGTCCGCAGCGTGCGCGGCGGCCCAGCGCCGCATAGGCCTGGCAGGGGGAGCTATGTCCGGCCCGCGCGGCTTCCCGCACATCCTTCTCGCGAATCGCGTTGCAAACGCAAACGACCATCAATGCCTCTCCGTCTTCGGAAGGAGAGATAGCGCTACTGAGAGTGCCTCGCAATATCCTGCCTGCGGATCGGCTGCATTTTTCCACGGGCCAGCGATCGCCACAGCCATTCGAAGGGGCCGTAGACGAAGCGATCGAGCCAGAATCGACTCCAGACCAGCATGATCGCCCAGGTCGCGACGACGATGCCGAGCAGGGCGAATCGATCGAGCCGGCCGTAAAGACCCAGGCCGTAGCCGTAGAAGAGGCCGGTCATCAGCAGGCTCGACCCGAGATAATTGGAAAGCGCGACCCGCCCGGCGGCGGCCACGCGATCGCGCAAGGCCGATCGTCCGCCCGTCAGCCAGATCATGGCCAGCGCGATATGGCCGAGCGCCATGAACGGCCGGCCCGGCAGCCCCAGCGGCATGGCGGCGCCGAACATGATGAGCGCGTCGAACCCCCGCCACCAGCAGAATGCGGCGAGCAGCAGCGAGAGCGGCAGGCCGGTGCCGTAGCCGATCAGGGCGGCGCGGACGTAGCCGGCGCGGCTCCAGCCGCCTGTCAGGAAGCCGCTGCGCAGGCCGGCCATGCCGAGCAGCATCAGGCCGAGCGTCTCCGGCCCGAACATCAGCATCTGCACCAGCGGCACCATCGTCGAATCCGTCAGCCGATGGACGACCTGCGGGAGATAGGGGCCGCGATGGAGCGTCAGCTCCCGGGCGATGGCATCGGCCGGGGGGATGCCATATCCCTGCTGCAGGTCGATCCAGGACGCGCCGTCCGGCGCCCCGCCGGCCACGGCGGCGAACAGGATCGCGAACATCGCGCCCTGCAGGACCAGCAGCAGCATCCCCCAGCGGACCAGATCGCGCGGCGGCGCTTCCGCGAAGAACCATGCCGCGCAGCCGGCGACGGCATAAAGCGACAATATGTCGCCATCCCAGATGAAGTAGAAATGGGCGAGGCCGATGGCCAGCAGCCAGCCCATCCGGCGGAAATGGATGCGCTCGCCATCCGCGCCGGCCGCCCTGGCGCGATCGAGCACGATCAGCAGGCTGGCCCCGAACAGCAGCGAGAAGATCGCCCGCATCTTCCCGTCCACGAGGATGAACTCCACCATCCACAGCGCGATCTCGGCCGGGCCGGCCGCGCCATAGGCCAGCGGGTTGAAATAGGCCGCAAAGGGCATCGCGAAGGCGGCGATGTTCATGAGGAGGATGCCCATCACCGCCAGCCCGCGCAGACCGTCTAGGGTGGGGAGGCGCTGGGGCGTGGCGGTCATGGCCCCGCCATGTCCCGAGCCGGCGATGCGGTCAATCGCGGAACATGCGTCCCTGCCGGCGGTTGAGGAACAAGCACGTAGCTGCATGCACGCGAACAAGCATAAATCATTGAAGGAGCGTCACATGGCCACCACGGCACAGGGCGATCGCGGCCGCACGTCACATGCCGCCCGATCCCAGCCCCGTTCGCAATCGACCGGCAAGTTCACCGCGCGAAGCGCGCGCGGCGCCGTCGATCGATCGAGCAATCACCGGACCAGCACCGCGACGATCATCGGCGTGGCGGCGGCGGGCCTGGCGACCGGCCTTCTCGCCAATTTCGGCCGCAGGGCGGCGATGCAGGCGCCGAGCGCGCTGACCGGCGACTGGTTCGAGGCGCTGAAGGCGGAGCATCGCGCCGCACTTGCGCTTTTCGATGCGCTGCAGGCGACCGACGGCGATCAGGTGCGCCGCCGCGCCATCCTGCTCGCCCAGCTTCGCCACGCGCTGGAGAAGCATACCTTCACCGAGGAGACGGTGATCTACCCGGCGCTGCGCGACTGGGGCGACAAGGCGGATGCGGACAAGCTCAACCACGATCACGGCTATGTGAAGCAATATCTCTTCACGCTGGATCGGATGGCGAAGGACGCGCCCGAATTCGCGATGGAGATCGCCGAATTCCGCGACATGCTGGAAGCGCATATCCGCGAGGAGGAGGAATCGATCTTCCCGCAGCTCCACGCCGCCCTTTCCGAAGAGAAGAACAAGGCGCTGACCTCGGCCGCCAATTGGGAGGGGTTCAAGCTCGCCTGATATCCGGCCGGCGCCGGCCGGCTCGGATGGTCAGGGGACGGGAGCCACCGCCGCCACCGGCTCGGCCGGGACGGCGGCGGGCTTCTGCCGGAGCTTCCGCCGCGACCATTGCTGGGCGGGATGCTCGATCCAGCGATAGCTGAGATAGGCGAAGCCGATCGTGATCGCGAGCATCAGGATCGACATGAAATCCCCGAACAAGGGCGATCCGCCGACCTGGTTATGGCCGTCGATGGTCGTCACCAGATCGAGCCTGCCGTGCGACAGCTTCTCGATGATGCCGAGTGCGCGGCGACAACTACGATGGCCGGTTGAGCGGCGACTATGATGGCCGGTAGGATCGGTTGTCTGGTCTGATCGTA
>NZ_PHHF01000070.1 GCF_003034225.1 Edaphosphingomonas fennica | reverse complement strand
TGCCCTTGCCAAGGGGGCGTCCACATATGAATCACATTCCCGACGCCAAGGGAATCCTGTTTATGGGTCCCGACCCTAGCAATCCGGGGGGTCAAGAGCGCGCAGCGTGAGCCTAACGACCGCTACCCGTTAGTCACGCCTCAAAACCTGCCTTTCCGGACAGTCCGCATTAGCAGATGTTCGCCATGATCAGACCGCCTCAGCATCTTTTTCGGCACCCTCGATCAATTCCGTGATCGCCGACGAGAGAATCTCGATCCTTATGCCGAGCTCCAGGAGATTCGCTGCGGAAGTCCTCGCGTCTTCGGGCAACAACCTCCTCGATTGTCCTTCGACTGCCAATGCCGCCGCGTTCTCGGCGGCGATTGTGATGAGATAGAATAATCGGCGGATAGTTTCGCGGCGGGTTTCGGCACCTTCAGACATGATTCGACCAAGCCGCGGGGGTTGGACCAAGTCCAGACCCAGCTTTTCCAGCGCATTCGCATATTCCATTCGACTTCGCGGTAGAACGAAGCATTGCTGTCGTCACTGAATCGCGGCCGGCCACAGCGGCCGTTACCCCGACCGGCGTGACCGGCGGGGCTTCGGGTGGTGGGAGCGGCGCGGTGCCGCTCCGAAGCAGGAGCACCATCCATGACCACCCTACGCCTCAGTGATCTGCAACTCGTCCTTCTTTCGGCTGCGGCGCAGCGCGACGACGGCAGCCTGCTGCCGCCACCGGACAGCATCGGCGAACGTACGCCTGCGGTCGACAAGGCCATCAAATCCCTCCTCCGACGCGACCTGGCGGCGGAACTCGATACATCGGATGTCAACGGGTCACTGCCGACAGACCGAGACCGGCTGATCGGCGTGCGGATCACCGCCGCAGGCCGGGCAGCAATTGGTGCGTGTCAGGAGGAGGAAGAAGAAAATCGGGCATCCGATGAACCCCAGGGCAAGGCTCCTCCCGTGAGCAAGCCCCCATCCCGCCCCGCTAGCAAGATCGGCACGGTACTGTCATTCCTTCGGCGCGATGAGGGGGCGACGCTCGAGGAGATGATCGCGGCCACTGGTTGGCTGCCCCACACCACCCGCGCTGCGCTGACCGGCCTCCGGAAGAAGGGCCATAGCATCGCGAAGGGCAAGCGCGGGGATACGACCTGCTACCGCATCGCGACGGAGGCATGATCGTGGCCAAGCTCGATCATGCATTGTACGAAATCGCGCACATGTCCCGCGCCGAGATTCAGGAGCGATGGGCAAAGCTCACCGGTCGCCCGGTGCCTCGACTCAGCGTTGCCATGCTGCGGCTCGCGCTGGGCTACGAGATACAGGCCAGAGCAAAGGGCGGCTTGTCGCGTGCTACCCGGCTGCAACTGGACGATTCGGGTGATGCGCGCCCGCGTGCGATACCGCTCGCGCCCGGCCTGCGGCTGGTCCGCGAATGGCAGGGCAAAGTGCATGTTGTCACTGTAGATGGTGCCGGCGCGATCCACTGGAACGGGCAGCGCTGGAAAAGCCTCAGCGAAGTGGCCCGCGCCATCACCGGCACGCGCTGGTCGGGGCCCGCCTTCTTCGGCCTCAAGCAGCGAAGGACAGCAGCATGAAGAAGGTCCGCTGCGCGATCTACACGCGGAAATCGAGCGAGGAAGGACTCGAGCAGGACTTCAACTCCCTCCATGCTCAGCGCGAGGCCTGCGCTGCCTATATCCTCAGCCAGGCGTCCGAAGGCTGGACGCTGCACCCCAATGAATATGATGACGGCGGGCTGTCGGGTGGGACCCTAGAGCGACCGGCGCTCCAGCGGCTGATGAAGGACATTGAAGCCGGCAGGATCGACATCGTGGTCGTTTACAAGGTCGATCGGCTGAGCCGCTCGCTGCTCGACTTCGCAAAGCTGGTCGAGGCCTTCGACAAGGCGAACGTATCCTTCGTCTCGGTGACCCAGTCGTTCAACACCACCAACAGCATGGGCCGGCTCACGCTCAACATGCTGCTCTCCTTCGCCCAGTTCGAACGGGAGGTCACCGCCGAGCGCATCCGCGACAAGATCGCCGCATCCAAGGCGCGTGGCATGTGGATGGGCGGTAACCCGCCGCTCGGCTACAAACCCGACGGCAGGACGCTGGCGATCGTCGAGGAACATGCTGAGATCGTGCGACACATCTTCGCGCGCTACCTTGATTTGGGGAATGTTCGATTGGTTGTCGGCGAACTGGCCCGCGAAGGCATCATTGCTCCTGAGCGTATTGCCACGACGGGAAGGGCGAGAGGTGGCCGTCCCTTCACCCGAGGACAGATCTACAAGCTGCTCTCCAATCCCATCTACATCGGCGAGATCCATCATAAGGGTCAAGTCCATGCCGGAAAACATGAGGCGATCATTGATCGTGCAACTTGGGGCGGCGTCCAGCGGATGCTTGTCGCCAATCTGCAGGGCGAGAGGTCGGGCAGCAGGGCACAGTCGCCCAGTTTGCTTGCGGGCCGCATCTTCGATCAGCACGGCGAGCCACTGGTCGCCGTGCATGCCAACAAGAAACAGGTCCGCTATCGCTACTATGTGAGCCGATCACTCCAGCATGATGCAGACCGGTACGCCACGGACGGTATGCGTATCCCGGCGCGGGAAATCGAAGCGGCAGTGATCACCAGTCTTGCCGGGATGCTGGATGATCCTCTGGCCCTGCTGGCTCAGGCCGGCATAGCGCTCGACAGCGATCGTCTGCGCATGATCCTCAAAAAGGCGGAGCAACTTGCGGCCTCTGTCCGCCGGAAGCAGCGCGATGTGATCAGTGATCTGGTGGGCAAGGTGGTCGTCCATACCCACGAGATAGTAATTCGGCTATCGGTCACAGCGTTGTGCAGAGCCTGCACGATAAATCCGGCCAGTGACGGCACCATCTCCCTCACCGCGCCGGTTCGTCTCCGCCGGACGGGCCTAGCTCTCCGGCTGGTCCAGCGCGATGGCCGGCCGGTCTCACAGGGCAAGCCCGATCCCGGCCTTATCGCGCTGCTGCGCAAAGCCCGCAACTGGTGGCAGCAGCTTCAGACCGGCACAATCGATATCGCCACCATCGCCCATGAAGAGAAGGTCAACGACTCATGGGTATCGCGCATCGTCCGGCTGAACTTCCTTGCCCCGGCCATCGTTGAGGCCATCCTCGCTGGGACCCAGCCGACCTCGGTCAGCGCGACATCATTACGCACCGCCAGTCTGCCGATCAACTGGGACGAGCAGATGGCCATGTTCGGAATGTGATGGATCTCAGCCTGTCACGACACCAACGGCGCTTCGGCGCCGCTTTGCGTTTCCGGACCAACAGAAGCAGCCCATGCTGCAACCTCACTCCGTACTGCGAAAATAGGCGACAGAGAAAAAGGCGACGGAGCGACCAATTGTTGCCCCTGATATGCTCTCTGCAGACCGGACCATCTCCGCAAACGGCGCGGAACTGCGCCATTTCCCAGAGTATCTTTCTTTTATATCAAGAACTTAGATATGTGTGGCGGAGAGGGTGGGATTCGAACCCACGGTACGGTTGCCCGCACAACGGTTTTCGAGACCGTCCCAATCGACCTCTCTGGCACCTCTCCGCATGATCGAGGGTCTCTCCGCCCGGGGGCGGCTGGTCGATGAGGGGCGGCCCTTAGCCGAACTATTCGGGCTTGCCAAGCGTCGCGCTTGCTTCCGTCGCGACAAACCCTAGATTGATCCCATGACGAGGGATATTTCGCTTTCCGTGGATCGCCAGGCGCAGTTGATCGCGCCCGCCATCGCCCATGCACGCTTCGCCATCGGCGATGTCGTGCGGCACCGGCTACTGGAATTCCGGGGCGTGATATTCGACGTCGACCCCGTGTTCGCCAATAGCGAGGAATGGTATGAGGCCATTCCCGAAGGCGTCCGCCCCGCGCGCGACCAGCCATTCTACCATCTGCTCGCCGAAAATTCGGACAGCAGCTACGTCGCTTATGTGAGCCAGCAGAATCTGGAGCATGACGAAAGCGACGAGCCGGTGGACCACCCCGCCATTTCCGGCATCTTCGACGATTATCGCGACGGCCGCTACCAGTTGCGCCGCGAGCATCGCCACTGATCCGATCCCGCTGATCGCCAATCGCCGGGCTTGACGATTACAGGCGTAGTCATATAAGACTACATCTGTAATCGGAGGGACGCCGATGGTGGATCGAATCAGCGACGGCGAACATGCCGTCATGGACGTGTTGTGGGACGAGGCGCCGCTGACCGCCGCCGAGGTGGCCGAACGGATCGATCCCGCCCGCGGCTGGAGCGACCGCACCGTCAAGACCATGCTCGCCCGCCTGCTCGCCAAGGGCGCGCTGGCGCATGAGGAGGATGGCCGCCGCTACCTCTACCGGCCGCTTGTGGCGCGGGCGGATTATGCCGCCCGCGAATCCCGCAAGCTGATCGATCGCCTGTTCGGCGGCCGCGCCGCGCCGCTGGTGGCGCATCTGGCCGAGCAGGATCAGCTTTCCCCGCAGGACATTGCCGAGATCGAGGCGCTGCTGAAGGCGCTCAAGCCATGAGCGCCGCGCTGCTTCTCCAAAATCTGGCGGCATCGGCGCTGCTGATGCTGCTGGTCCTGCTGGTGCGCGGCAGGATCGCCGCCCTGTTCGGCGCGCGGCTGGCCTATGCGCTATGGGCGCTGCCGATGATCCGGCTGGTGATGCCGCCGCTGCCCGAAATCGCCCGGCCGGTGGCGGCGCATGTCCCAATCCGCATCGACCTTTCGGGGCTGGAGGGCATCGCGACCGCGCTGCCCGCGGGCGCGGAAGCCGCATCGCCGGCCATGATCACGCCCCATGCCGCCGGCATGGCCGCGGCGACGGGGCCGGACTGGGCCGCGCTGATGGTGCCCGGCCTGATCCTGCTGTGGCTTGGCGGGGCGGCGCTTCATTTCGCATGGCATATCGGCCTTTACCGCCACTTCCTGAAGATGGCGCTCAGGGGATCGGCCTTCCTCTGCCGCCGCTGCGGGATCGCGGTGCATGTGAGCGCGGGCGTGGACGGCCCGGTGGCCGCCGGCATCGTCCGCCGCCGCATCCTGCTGCCCGGCGATTTCACCCGCCGCTATACCCGGCAGGAGCAGCGGCTGGTGCTGGCGCATGAGGTGGCCCACCATGTGCGCGGCGATCTGATCGCCAATATCTTCGCGCTGGCGATGCTGTCACTCCACTGGTTCAACCCGCTGGCGCACATCGCCTATCGCGCCTTCCGCGCCGATCAGGAACTGGCCTGCGACGAAACCGTGCTGGCGGACGAGCCGGCGACGGAGCGCCACGCCTATGCGACGGCGCTGGTGAAATCGGCGACGCGCGGCACGCCCGCCGCCGCCTGCGCGCTGGGCGCCGCCCGGATCAAGAGGAGACTGCAGATGATGGCCACGGGCAAGATCGGGCGCGCACGCCGGCTGGGCGGCGCCGCCCTGGTGGGGCTGATGGTGGGCGGCGGCCTACTGGCGACCGCATCTGGCGGGGTCGCGGCGGCGACGGGGATCGATATGCCCCGGCTGGCGGTTGCCGCTCCCCTCGCGCCGCTGGCGCCGGCGGCACCGGCTGCGCCCGCCGCCCCTGCCCAGCCCGCCATCCAGGCGGTGCCGCTGCCGCCGTCCGTGGTGGCGCCGGATGCGCCCGAGCCGCCGGCCCCGGTGGCGGCCCCCGCCGCGCCCCGCCCCCCGGTCGAAGCCCAGGCGGCCCGCGAACGGGCGGCGCGTGCCCGTGAGCATGCCGCCATGCTGCGCGGACAGGCGGATCGGATGCGCGAGCAGGCGGCGGAAGCGCGCGAGGCCGCCGCCGAGGCCCGGGCGATCGGCCGCGAGGCGCGGCGGGAAGCGATGCGTGCCCAGGCGCGCGCGGATGTGATCCGCGTGGATGTGGACCGCGAGGTCCGCATGGCCCTTGCCCAGGCGCGTGCCGAACTGGCGCGGACCTGCGGCAATGGCCGGGGCCGGATTTCCGCCGAGGCGGATGATCGCCGCGCGATCGCCACGCTGGCCGCCAGCTGCGTGGACGCGCGCGCGATCCGCGCGCAGGTGGCCGATGCGCTGAAGGAGGCCCGCGCCGAGATCCGCGCGGCCGATCTCACCGCCAGCCAGCGGGCCAGCGTGCTCGCCTCGCTCGACCAGCAGATCGCCGCCCTGCGCGCGGATTCCGTGGATTAAGCCGGATCGACGTTCGAATATCCGGCACCGACATCGCTTGTCGCAGGATGGCCCCTGAAACGGGTTCCGGGGCGATGATTCGACCGCCGCCCTTTTGAAGGTTCCGGGGAGGGCCGGTTTCGGGGCATACTAAGGCATGATCGCCTCTGCCGGATGGAGGCCCCGGCTAAACGATGGTCCGGGGCGGCATGCGGGGGAGGTCGGAGTAGCTTCGCTTCATTCAGCCCGGATCGGCATGCCGCCCCGCTTTGGGGACAGGCGGCCGCCGGACATTCTGGAGGAAGCATCCCATGACCAGCATCAACGGAACCGCCCTCGTCACCGGCGCCTCGTCCGGCATCGGCGCCACCTATGCCGAACGGCTGGCGCGCCGGGGCCATGATCTCGTCCTCGTCGCCCGCAGCGCCGACAAGCTCCAGGCGCTCGCCGCCCGGCTGCGCGCGGAGACCGGCCAACAGGTGGACGTGCTGTCCGCCGATCTGGGCAAGGCCGACGATCTGGCCCGCGTCGAACAGCGGCTGCGCGACGACGAGGCGATCACCATCCTCGTCAACAATGCCGGCATCGTCGGCGACGGGCCGCTGGCGACGGCCGATCCCGACAAGCTGGAGGCGATGATCCGGCTCAACGTCGTCTCCACCACGCGGCTGGCGGCCGCCATCTTCCCCCGGCTGCTCGCCGCCGGCAGCGGCGCGATCATCAACATCGCCTCGGTGACGGCGCTGATGTCCGGCGCGTTCGAGCCCGGCTATGGCGCGACCAAGGCCTATCTGCTGAACTTCACCGAAGCGTTGCAGGCCGAGGCGGGCGACAGCGGCGTGCGCATCCAGGCGGTGCTGCCCGGCATCACCCGCACCGCCATCTGGGACAGCCTGGACGGCAAGCTGGATCTCGTGCCGGCCGAGATGGTGATGGAGGTGGACGAGATGGTCGATGCCGCGATCGCGGGCTTCGACCAGGGCGAGGCGGTGACGATCCCCTCGCTGCCCGATGCCGGCGACTGGGAAACCTATGTCGCTGCCCGCGCGGCGCTGGCCCCCAATCTGAGCCACGCCCATGCAGCACCACGCTACGGCCTGAAATGACGGGCCTTTCGATCGGAAGCGGGCCGATGGACGAAGCGGGCGTCCGATTTTGATCCCTCGGCTGTAAGCTTCCGATCTTTCCACGCCCCGGCCTACCCCATAGCCTCTCCCCGAACCGGCCTTTGCCGCCGGCAACGATAAGGAGAGGCACATGGCAACCGCACCTTCGATCGCGCCCGACGAGAAACTCGTCTCGGTCGATTCGCACGTTTTCTACACCGATGAATGGGTCGTCCCCCGCCTTTCGGAGCGGCTGCGCCAGGGGTGGATCGACGGCAACAAGAAATATCAGGCGCTGGAGCTGGAAAAGCGCGGCGGCTTCATCCCCGACATCAACGACATCATGGACCCGGTCGCGTGGAACGATCCGGGCCATTACGAGCCCCATGCCAAGCTGGCCTCGATGGACCGCGACGGCGTGTTCGCCGAGGTGATCTTCCCCGAAGTCGGCGGCGCCAAGATGTGCAGCCCGGAGATCATGGGCAACGACTGGAAGGAGATGCTGTCGGGCTTCAACGACGCCATCGCCGATTTCGCGGCGGTCGATCCGCAGCGCCTGATGTGCGCCTACCAGCTTCTGCCGCACGATGTGGAAGCATCGGTGAAGGAAGTGGAGCGCGTGGCCAAGCGCGGCGCGCGCTGCGTGCAGCTTCCGCCCTTCCCCACCGAGCTCGGCCTGCCGGACTATTTCGACGAGCGTTACGACCGGCTGTGGGCGATCCTGCAGGAAACCGGCATCACCATCCTCAACCACCTCGACAACAACGCCAAGGGCTATGAGCTGATCAAGCGCGATCCGACCCCGATGAAGGGCGTCGCGCTGGGCCTGCCGGGCTTCCAGCTGGCCGAGACGATCTGCTTCTGGATCCTTTCCGGCACGCTGGAGCGCTTCCCCAAGCTGAAGGTGCTGTTCGTCGAGCCGGGCCTGGGCTGGCTGCCCTTCCTGTTCGACATGATCCTCGACGGCCGCATCATCCAGGGCCATTACAGCTTCCCGAAGCTGAAGCTGCTGCCCAGCGAATATTTCAAGCGGCAGATGGGCGCGACCTTCATGTATGAGCCGCTCGGCCTGAAATATTGCTACGACTATTTCGGCCCGGACGTCCTCTACTGGTCCACGGATTTCCCGCACCCGGCGACGTCCTGGCCGAATTCGCGGGCGCTGATGGAAAAGCAGTTCACCGCCGCCGGCATTCCCGACGCCGATCGCCGCAAGATCGTGTGCGAGAACGGCCTCAGGATGTTCGCGACGAACTGAGCCTGCCGGACGGAGGCGACCTTGCGGGCGGCGTGCTCCCTGTGGGCCGCCCGCCGGGGGCGCGGCGGCCATCGGGTCGCGCCGCCGCGCCACGCCCGCCCACCCGCCTTCCACCCGCTTGCCAAGCGAAGGGCAATCCCGCATCGTGCGACCCTTGGGACAATCGGGAGCCGATCCGGTGGCCGCGGCCACGCTTATCGACCATTATGCGCGGGCCTTCCTGGCCAGCGCGGCCCGCGCGGGGCTTGATCCCGCCATCGTCGCCGAAGGGCGCGATCCGGTGGCCGGGCGCTATGACGGCACCGCGCTTTCGGCGATATCCCGCAACGCCAAGCTGATGATGGCGGACGAGCTGTGCGGCCTGACCGCGCACCCGCTGCGCCCCGGCGCGTTCGAGCTGATGTGCGAGATCGGCACGCTCAGCGATACGGTGGGCACCGCGCTCGATCGCGCCTTCCGCTTCTATGCCGTCGCCACGCGCGACCTGGCCTTCACGCTCGACCGCGACGGGCATGACGCCGTCGTCACCGTCGCCATCCCGGATACCGGCCATGATCCCGATCGCGTGCTGCCGGGCTGGTGGCTGATCTTCTGGCAGCGCTTCGCGCAATGGCTGATCGGCGAGAAGTTCGCCGTCATCACCGCGGAATTCCCCGGCGATCCGGCGGTGCCGATGCAGGAATATCTGGAAGTGATGGGCTGCGAATGCCGGTTCGGCGCCGACGTGGCGCGCCTCGGCTTCGCCGACGCGATCCTGGCCCGGCGGGTGGTGCGGGTGCCGAGCGACATTCCCCGCTTCCTCGCCCACCGTCCCGTCGACATGCTGACCGTCGACGATGTCGGCGACGGGCTGGTGACGGCGATCCGCGCCCGCATGCGCGCGCATCTGGAAATCCACCAGGCGCTGCCCAAGCTGGAGGCGCTGGCCGAGGGCTTCGGCATGTGCGGGCAGACGCTGCGGCGGCGGCTGGAGGCGGAAGGATCGAGCTATCGCGCGCTCAAGGCCGACGTGCGGCGCGAGGTGGCGCTGATGTGCCTGCACGACGGATCGATCCCCATCAGCCAGATCGCCACGCGCGCCGGCTTTGCGGAGGCCAACGGGCTGGCGCGCGCCATCCGGTCCTGGGCGGGCGTCTCTCCCACCGCCTATCGCCGCATGGTGCTGGGCCAGGCCGGGCAGGAAACCGCCCACTGATCCACTGACAAGAGGCGCCGCCGCGCGCAAACGGCTTCTGGCGGAGGGGAATTTTCCGGCTTATGGCGCGCGGGACCCACAAGGAGCCCGCCATGGCCGCGCTGATCCTCCACGAATATGCGAATAGCGGAAACTGCTACAAGATCAGGCTGACGGCCGCCCTGGTCGGCGTGCCGCTGGACCGGCGCGAATATGACATATTGAAGGGCGAGACCCGCACGCCCGCCTTCCTGACCCAGATCAACGGCAATGGCCGCATTCCCGTGCTGCAGATCGGCGAGAAGCTGCTGCCGGAAAGCAATGCCGCCTGCTTCTGGCTGGCGGAGGGATCGCCGCTGATCCCGGAGGACCGCTTCGACCGCGCGGACATGCTGCGCTGGATGTTCTTCGAGCAGTATAATCACGAGCCCAACATCGCCACGCTGCGCTTCTGGCTGGCCTTCGTCGGCGAAAACGCGCTGACGGATGCCCAGCGCGCCTCCATCCCCGCGCGGCGGGCGGGCGGCGATGCGGCGCTGGCAGTGATGGAGCGGCATCTGCGCGGCGGCGCCGGCTTCTTCGTGGGCGATCGGATCAGCCTGGCCGATATCTGCCTCTACGCCTACACCCATGTGGCCCATGAGGGCGGGTTCGATCTCGGCGCCTATCCGGCGATATCGGCCTGGATCGCGGCAGTCGCGCGCACGCCCGGCTACCTGCCGATCACCGCCTGAATTCCATTCTTCTTGCCCTCGCGGCCGCCTGCGATTACATCGGGCCGGAACGCACCGGCCGCTCCGTAAGGGGCGGCCCTATTTATTTCCGGAGGATGTTCCCGTGGCCCAGCCGCTTATGCCTCATGCGACCGCTTCCTGGCTCGTCGACAATACGGCGCTCAGCTTCGAACAGATCGCGGCCTTTTGCGGCCTCCACATCCTCGAGGTGCAGGCCATCGCCGACGACATGGCCGCCACCAAGCTCACCGGCCGCGATCCGGTGCGCGCGGGCGAGCTGACGCTGGCCGAGATCGAGAAGGGCCAGGCCGATCCCAATTACCGCCTGGTGATGCTGAAGGGGCCGGAACAGGTGCGCCGCACCAAGGGGCCGCGCTACACGCCGGTTTCCAAGCGGCAGGACAAGCCGGACGGCATCGCCTGGATCATCCGCAACCATCCCGAGGTTTCGGACGGGCAGATCAGCAAGCTGATCGGCACCACCCGCACCACCATCGCCGCCATCCGCGATCGCACCCACTGGAACATCGCCAACATCGTGCCCAAGGACCCGGTGACGCTGGGCCTCTGCTCGCAGCGCGAGCTGGACGCGATCGTCGCCAAGGCCGCCAAGGCCGCCGGCATCGAGACTCCGGTCGACAGCCGCCTGGAAGGCGACCGCGAGGCGCTGATCGACGAGCTGCGCGCCCAGCGCGAGGCCGCCGCCCGCGCCGCCGAATCGGCGCTGCATGGTGAGGCGGGGGACGAGGACGGCTTCGTCGATCCCTTCAAGAAGTAAGCCGGTCCGGCGCGTGGGGGCGCCGCGATCGCCATCTTCCAGCAAGGCCGCGTCGGGACAGCCCGGCGCGGCCTTGCTGCATTTGCATCCCCCCGCAGCCCGGCCTAGTGGATCGTCATGGCCGATCCCGCTTCCATCTGGCGAACCGCCTACCGCCACCCCACCAGCTGGGAGGCGAGCTACCCGCCACTCAGCCTGCCGGCGATGCTGGAGGCTTCCGCCGCGCGCTGGCCCGATCGGCCGCTGATCGATTTCTTCGGCCGCCGCTTCAGCTATGCCGAAACGCTTTCCGGCGCGCGCCGGGCGGCGGTGGGCCTGGCCGCGCTGGGCGTGGGCAAGGGCGATCGCGTCGGCCTGTTCCTGCCCAACGTGCCCCATTATGTCGCGGCTTATTACGGCGCGCTGATGCTGGGGGCGACGATCGTCAACTTCTCGCCGCTCTACACGGTGGAGGAACTGGCCCATCAGGTGCAGGATTCGGGCACGCGCATCCTCGTCACCGTATCGGCGAAGGCGCTGCTGCCCACCGCGCTGAAGGTGATGGAGACGAGCGGGCTGGAGAGGCTTGTCGTCGGATCGGTGGCGGGCGCGCTGCCGCCGGCCAAGTCGCTGCTCTACCGCCTGTTCCAGCGCAAGGAGGTGGCGAAGGCGCCGCACGATCCCCGGATCGTCCCCTTTTCGCGCCTGATCGCCAATGACGGCGCGCTCGCCCCCGTGCCGATCGATCCCGAGCGCGACGTCGCCCTGCTGCAATATACCGGCGGCACCACCGGCGTGCCCAAGGGCGCCAAGCTGACCCACCAGGCGATGACGGCCAATGCGCGGCAGATCGTGGCGGTCGATCCGCATCGCGACGAGGACGACCGGATCATCGGCGTGCTGCCGCTGTTCCACATCTTCGCCAATGCCGCCGTGCTCAACCGCACCGTGATGAACGGCGGCGAGATCGTGATGCTGCCGCGCTTCGACGCCGCCGGCACGCTGGCCGCGATCCAGCGCACCCGCGCCACCGCCATGCCGGGCGTGCCGACCATGTATCAGGCGCTGCTGGACCATCCCAAGACGGCGGGCACCGATTTCTCCTCGCTGCGGGTCTGCGTTTCGGGCGGGGCGCCGCTGGCGGCCGAGCTGAAGGCGCGGTTCGAGGGCGTGACCGGCGCCAAGCTGTGCGAAGGCTATGGCCTCACCGAAAGCGGCATCGCCAGCGCCAATCCCTATGAGGGCGAGAACCGCACCGGCACGATCGGCCAGCCGCTGCCCGCCACCACCTTCCGCCTGGTGGACCGCGACGATCCCCGCAAGCCGGCGGCGGACGGCGAGCCCGGCGAGATCGTGATCCACGGCCCCCAGATCATGACCGGATATTGGAACCGGCCGGATGCGGACGCCGACATCTTCGTGGGCGGCGGCCTGCGCACCGGCGACGTCGGCCTGATCGACGCGGACGGCTATATCCGCATCGTCGACCGGCTGAAGGACATGATCTCCGTCGGCGGGTTCAAGGTGTTCCCGAGCCAGATCGAGGCGATCCTCTACCACCACCCCGCCGTGAAGGAGGCCTTGGTGATCGGCATCCCCGATGCCTATCATGGCGAGAATCCCAAGGCCTTCGTCACCCTCCACCCCGGAAGCGAGGCCGTGACGGGCGAGGCGCTGCGCGCATGGCTGAACCCGCAGGTCGGCAAGCATGAGCGCGTCGTCGCGGTCGAGATCCGCGAGAGCCTGCCCCACACGCTGGTCGGCAAGCTGAGCCGCAAGGAACTGGTGGCCGAGGAGCGCGCCCGCGCCGAAGCGAGCGCAAAGGCCGCAACGCCGGCTTGACCATGGCGCCCGCCCCGGCCACAAGCCGGGGCATGGGGCAGGATGAAGACACCATCGCCGAGCTTTCGTTCGAGGACGCGCTGAAGCGGCTGGAGACCATCGTCCAGCGGCTGGAGAGCGGCGAGGAGACGCTCGACAATTCGATCCGCCTTTATGCCGAAGGCGATGCGTTGCGCGCGCAGTGCGAGAAGCGGCTGAAGGACGCGCAGGCGCGAATCGAGAAGATCAGCCTGGGCGCCGACGGCCGGCCGGCGGGCGCGCAGCCCTTCGATGTCGGCTGACGGCGACGTGACGACCACGCCCGTCGCGCTCCAGGACGCGATGCGGCAGGTGGCGACCGAGATCGACCGCCATTTCGACCTGCTGCTGGAGGTGCCGGACGACGCGCGCGCGCGGCTCTACGATGCCATGCGCCATGCCGCGATCGGCGGCGGCAAGCGGCTGCGCCCGCTGCTGGTGTGCGCCGCGTGCGACCTGTTCCATGTCGATCGCCAGGCGGCGCTGCGCGTCGCCCTCGCCATCGAATGCATCCACGTCTATTCGCTGGTGCACGACGACATGCCGTGCATGGACGATGACGATCTTCGCCGCGGCAAGCCCACCGTCCACAAGGCCTATGACGAGGCGACGGCGGTGCTGGCCGGCGATTCGCTGCAGAGCCTGGCCTTCGAGATACTGGCCGACGAGGCGACCCACCCCGATCCCTTCGTGCGGATCGAGCTGGTGGCCGAGCTGGCCCGCGCCGCCGGCCCGGCCGGCATGGCGGGCGGGCAGATGATGGACCTCGCCGCCGAGACCCAAGCGTTCGACCTGCCGACCGTCACCCGCCTGCAGCAGCTGAAGACCGGCGCGCTGATCGGCTTCTGCCTGGAGGCCGGCGCGATCATGGGCCATGTGCCGCCCGAGGGGCGCGGCCGCCTGCGCGGCTATGCCCGCGATATCGGCCTGGCCTTCCAGATCGCGGACGACCTGCTGGACGTGGAAGGCGATGCCGCCGCCATCGGCAAGGCAGTGGGCAAGGATGCCGCCGCCGGCAAGGCCACCTTCGTATCGCTGCTGGGCCGCGAACGCGCGCACCAGCAGGCGGACATGCTGGTCGGCCAGGCGATCGCCCATCTTTCCAGCTATGGCGCGGAAGCCGATCTGCTGCGCGCGATCGCCGGCTACATCATCGAAAGGGATCGCTGAATGGCGCGCATCGGCGTCTATCCGGGCACGTTCGACCCGATCACCCTCGGCCATGTCGACATCATCCGCCGCGGCGCCAAGCTGGTGGACCGGCTGGTGGTGGGCCTTTCCACCAACCCCGCCAAGACGCCGATGTTCACGATCGAGGAAAGGCTGGCGATGATCCGCCGCGAAGTCGCCTCGATTCCCGGCGATATCACGGTGGTGACGTTCGATTCGCTGCTGATGGACTTTGCCGATCGGGAAGGCGCGCGGGTGATCGTGCGCGGCCTCCGGGCCGTTTCCGACTTCGAATATGAATATCAGATGGCGGGGATGAACCAGCAACTGAACGACCGGGTGGAGACCGTCTTCCTGATGGCGGACGTCAGCCTCCAGCCGATCGCCTCGCGGCTGGTGAAGGAGATCGCGCTTTATGGCGGCGCGATCGACAAGTTCGTGCCATCGGCCGTGGCCGCCGAAGTGCGGGCGCGGGTGGAACAGCTTGGCGTCAGGGGCGGCTGACCGTTCAGCCGCCGGCAAGGGCGATCCGGCCAGGGCCGGGCACCCGGCGTTCGGCCGTCATGTGGGACAGGATTATCGGGGCAGGCAGGCGCCGCACCCCGGCGGGAGATGAAATTTCGATGCGTTTGAAGATGTTGATGGCCACGCTCACCGGCCTGTTCGCATTCGGACCCGCGCTTGCCCAGGATGCCGCGCCGGCAGCGCCGACCACGCCGGCGGCGCCCGCCGCCGCGCCTGCCCCCGCCGTCGATCCGGCCAACATCCTCGACCTCGAGCTTTCGACCGGCGGCACGGTGAAGATCCTGCTGCGGCCCGACAAGGCGCCGCACAGCGTGGAGCGCATCCGTTCGCTCGCCAATCGCGGCTTTTATGACGGGCTGGTCTTTCACCGCGTGATCGAAGGCTTCATGGCCCAGACGGGCGACCCGCGCGGTGACGGCACCGGCGGATCGGACCTGCCGGACCTGAAGGCCGAGTTCAACGACATGCCGCACGTGCGCGGCGTGATGTCCATGGCCCGCGCCGACAATCCGGACAGCGCCAACAGCCAGTTCTTCATCATGCTGACCGCCAATCTGCGCCTGGACGGCAAATATACCGCGATCGGCCGCGTCATTTCCGGCATGCAATATGTCGATGCGATCGAGCGGGGCGAGCCGCCGGCCAACCCGTCCAAGATCGTCCGCGCCCGCACCGAGGCCGCCGAGCCGACCCTGCCCGTGGCGGCAGCGGCAACCGCCGCCGATCCCCATGCGCATGAGCGCGAGGAGGAAGCTGCCAAGGCGGTGAAGAGCGTGCTGAAGGGCGAGATGAAGGACGACCAGAAGCCCAAGAAATAAGGGCGGCGGATCGGGCCAAAGCCATGCGTGTCGACCTGTTCGATTTCGATCTGCCGGCGGAACGGATCGCGCTCCGCCCGGCATCCCCGCGCGATTCCGCGCGGATGCTGGTGGTGGACGCCGCCGGCATGGCCGATCGCATCGTCCGCGACCTGGGCGATATCCTGCGGCCGGGCGATATCCTGGTCTTCAACGATACCCGCGTCATCCCCGCCCAGCTGGAAGGCCGGCGGGGCGAGGCGCGGATCGGCGCGACGCTCCACAAGCGCGAGGGGCCGCGCGCCTGGCGCGCCTTCGTCCGCAACGCCAAGCGGCTGCGCGACGGCGACCGGGTGGAATTCGGCGCGGGCGTCGCCGCCATCGCCGCGAGCCGGGGCGACGACGGATCGATCCTGCTGGAGTTCGAGGGCGACGAGCCGGTCGAGCTGCTGCTGGAGCGCGCCGGGCGGATGCCGCTGCCGCCCTATATCGCCGGCAAGCGCCCCGCCGACGAACGCGACCGCGACGATTATCAGACGATGTTCGCCGCCGAGCCGGGCGCCGTCGCCGCGCCCACCGCCGCGCTGCACTTCACGCCCGGGCTGATCGCATCGCTGGCGGCGCGTGGCGTGGACCATGTGACGCTGACCCTGCACGTGGGCGCGGGCACCTTCCTGCCGGTGAAGGCGGAGGATACCGACGACCATCGCATGCACGCCGAATATGGCCGGATCGATGCCGCCACGGCCGACCGGCTGAACGCCGCGCGCGCGGCCGGCGGGCGGGTGATCGCGGTCGGCACCACATCGCTGCGCCTGATCGAGAGCGCGGCCGGCGAGGACGGCATCATCCGCCCGTTCGACGGCGATACCGCCATCTTCATCACCCCCGGCTACCGCTTCCGCGGGATCGACGGGCTGATGACCAATTTCCACCTGCCCAAATCGACATTGTTCATGCTGGTATCGGCGCTGATGGGGCGCGAGCGGATGCAGGCCGCCTACGCGCACGCCATCGCCGAGGGATATCGTTTCTATTCCTATGGCGATGCGAGCCTGCTGATCCCCTGATCAAGAGGCCGATTGCCAAGCGTTCGTGCCCGCGCTATCCGGCGCGGCACAGGCGGGTATGATGTAATGGTAGCCTGTCAGCTTCCCAAGCTGAACGCGCGGGTTCGATTCCCGCTACCCGCTCCACTTTCCCGCGACATGCAAGAATGAAGGCCCCAGCCGAAGCCGGGGCCTGGGCGGCTCGCTTATGCCGGGCGGTGGAGCGCGCAGAGCTTGTTGCCGGCGGGATCGCGCAGATAAGCGAGGTAGAGCGCGCCGATCGGTGATTCGCGATAGCCCGGCGCGTCCTCGCAGCTCGTGCCGCCATGGGCGACTCCCGCCGCATGCCAGGCATCGGCCTGTTCGGGCGAAGCCGCGCGGAAGCCGATCGTGCCGCCATTGGCGTGGGTCGCGGGCTCGCCGTTGATCGGGCTGGTGATCATGAACATGGCATGATCGTGCACGTAGATCACGCGCCCCTTGTCGTCGGCGAAGCCCGGCTTCGCGCCCAGGGCCCCCAGCACCGCATCGTAGAAGATCTTGGATTTCTGGATGTCGTGCGCGCCGACCATCACATGGGTAAACACTGGCTCTCCCTTCCTTGTTGCTGTCAGTAGACCACGACGGACCGGATGCTCTCGCCGGCGTGCATGAGGTCGAAGCCCTTGTTGATCTCGTCGAGCGAGAGGACGTGGGTGATCATGGGGTCGATCTCGATCTTGCCGTTCATGTACCAGTCGACGATCTTCGGCACGTCGGTACGGCCCCTGGCGCCGCCGAAGGCCGATCCCTTCCAGACGCGCCCGGTGACGAGCTGGAAGGGCCGCGTGCCGATCTCCTTGCCGGCCTCCGCCACGCCGATGATGATCGATTCGCCCCAGCCGCGATGGCAGGCCTCCAGCGCGGTGCGCATCACCTGGGTGTTGCCGGTGCAGTCGAAGGTGTAGTCCGCGCCGCCATCGGTGAGCGCGACGAGGTGCGCCACCAGATCGCCCTCCACCTTCGCGGGGTTGACGAAGTGGGTCATGCCGAAGCGGCGGCCCCATTCCTCCTTGCCGTCGTTGATGTCGACGCCGACGATCTTGTCCGCGCCCACCATCTTCGCGCCCTGGATCACGTTGAGGCCGATCCCGCCCAGGCCGAAGACGATCACGTTGGCGCCGGGCTCCACCTTCGCCGTCTTCACCACCGCGCCGACGCCCGTCGTCACCCCGCAGCCGATATAGCAGCTCTTGTCGAAGGGCGCGTCCTCGCGGATCTTGGCCACCGCGATCTCGGGCAGGACGGTGAAGTTCGAGAAGGTCGAGCAGCCCATATAATGGAAGATCGGCTGGCCCTTGTAGCTGAAGCGGGTCGTGCCGTCCGGCATCAGCCCCTTGCCCTGCGTCGCGCGGATGGCGGTGCACAGGTTGGTCTTGCCCGACAGGCAGCTTTTGCACTGGCGGCATTCGGGCGTGTAGAGCGGGATCACATGATCGCCGGGCTTCACCGAGGTGACGCCCGCGCCCACCTCGCGGACGATGCCAGCGCCTTCGTGGCCCAGCACGCTCGGGAACAGCCCCTCGCTGTCCAGCCCGTCCAGCGTATAGGCATCGGTGTGGCAGATGCCGGTCGCCATGATCTCCACCAGCACCTCGCCTGCCTTCGGACCCTCAAGGTCCAGCTCCACGATTTCCAGTGGCTTCTTCGCCTCAAACGCTACCGCGGCGCGGGTCTTCATGGGTCGTCTCCGGAACTTGGTATCCGGCGAGGCATATTGGCTCGGGCGGGCGGCCGCCACCCTCAAAACGCAGGCCCTAGCGCAAGGTCATCCGGCCGTCGGCGATGCTGACCGATCCGATGCGCGAAAGGAAGGACTGGCCGAGCAGCGATATCCGCGCGCCATCGCCGATGATCGCGCCCGGCACGGCGGCGGCATCGACATGGCCCAGCACGATCCGGTCGATCGTCACCAGCTTGCCGCGCACGTCGCCCGAGGCGCCCTTGCCAATGACGCGGAATTCGTAGGGGTTGAACGGCAGGCCGACACGGCGGGCATCGTCCATGGTGAGGACGACGCCGCTCGCCCCGGTATCGACCAGGAAATGCACCTGCCGCCCGTTCACCAGCGCATCGGCATAATAATGGCCGTCGGCGCGGCGCTCGATCACGATGGCCGGCCCTGCCGGCATCGCCGGCCTCGGCGGTTCCGGCATCCTCTGCGAAGTCGCCGCCGGTGGGGCGGCAACCCGACCCGCAACCGCCGGGGCGGCCCGCGCCGGGGGCTCGGCCGGCGGGGCCGGATCGGGCGACGGCCGATAGGGCAGCAGCCATCCCAGGGCCGCGCCGGCCAGGATCGTCAAAAGCAGCGGCAACCGTCCCGACATCCGGCAGCCATTAGCGCCGTTGATCCTGCGATCCGGTTAGGATCGATAGTAAACATCCTCGGCGCAACACCATATCAGCATATGAAATGACGATGTGGATGATGAAAAGCGATATCCCAGGGTTAACCATGCCTTCGCATGAAAGCCGAATGATCTGCAAAATCCATTATTGCCGTATCTATAATAGATCATGCGAAAACTCCGGTATAGTCACGCCACCATCGATGCTGTAAGCATTGGTTGCGGTCGAACCATTAGAGCCAATCAATAGCCGGAGAGGATCAGGTCTGCCCCAGGAAGGGACGTTGCGTATGTGTATCGGGTCCGACGAGTGGTGGAACGAGAGCAGCGACAATCTGAGGGCGATCATCGAAAATGCCCCCCGGAAGATGTGGGTCGGCCGGCCCGACGGCACCGCAAAATTCTACAATCGCGAATGGCGGCGCTACACGGGCGATATCGAGACGACGCCGGATCATGGCTGGCGCGATCTGGTCCATCCCACCGATCTCCACCGGCTCCGCCGCATCGCGGCGCCCGCCATCGCCGCCGGCCAGCGTTATGACGTGGAGATGCGGCTGAAGCGCCAGCGCGACGGCGCCTATCGCTGGCACCGCGCCAGCGTCGCCCCCGTCGAGCGCGAGGGCAGGCTGATCGCCTGGGTGGGAGCGGCGGCGGATATCGACGATCGCCGCCGGGCCGAAATCGCGCTGCGCGAAAGCGAGGGCAATTTCCGCCTGCTCGCCAACGTCATCCCGCAGCTCGCCTGGATGCGCGACATGCGGGACGGCACCGTGTGGTATAATGACCAGTGGAGCGAGTTCACGGGCCTTCCCGGCGATGAGATCGTCCGGTCGGGCTGGCGGGCGACCGTGCATCCCGACCAGATCGACGAGCTCAACCGGATCATCGACGATGCGCACGGCCGGCGGGAGCCGTGGGAATTCACCTGCCGGCTGCGATCGCGGGACGGCGACTATCTGTGGTTCCTGATCCGCGCCGTGCCGATATTGGAGGATGGCGCCGTGGCCGTGCGCCGCTGGTTCGCGACCGCGACCGACATCCACCGCCAATATGAGCTGCAGGAACGCCAGAAGCTGCTGACCAAGGAGGTGAGCCACCGGGTCAAGAACAGCCTGTCGCTGGTGGCGAGCATCCTCGACGTGAAGGCGCGGTCGTCCCGCAACGAGATCATCCGCGACGTGCTGCTCGATGCCCGTTCGCGGGTGCAGACGATCGCCGACGTCCACGACCATCTCTGGAAGCAGGAGGACGCCCGCGTCGCCGACCTTGGCGAATTCCTCCGCGATCTCTGCCGCAAGCTCGGCGATTCGGCGCCGCATCACAGCATCGCCTTCGAAGGCTTCCGCCATATCGTCCCCGCCGAGCAGGCGATCTCGATCGGGCTGGTGGTGAACGAGCTTGTCACCAACGCGCTGAAATATGCCTATCCCGCCGATCAGGGCGGCCCGATCCGGGTGATCCTCGGCAAAGGCGACGAAGGGCATATCACGATCGAGGTGGCGGACGAGGGCGTCGGCCTGCCCGAGGATTTCGACCTTTCCCGACCGGGCCAGAGCCTGGGGATGAAGCTGATCGCCCGCACCACGAAACAGCTCAAGGCCGATGCCTCGGTCGCGCGGCTGGAAAAGGGCACCCGCTTCGCCATCCAGGTGCCGAAGACAAGCTGATTGGCGCCGCTACTTCCGGCCGAACAGCTTCTCGATATCGGCGTGGCCCAGCTTGATCCAGGTCGGCCGGCCGTGGTTGCACTGGCCGGAATGGGGCGTCACCTCCATCTCGCGGAGGAGCGCGTTCATTTCCGCGACGGAAAGGATACGGCCGGCCCGCACCGACCCGTGGCAGGCCATGGTCGCCGCCACCGAATCCAGCTTTTCCTTGAGCGACAGGGCCTCGCCGAAGGCGGCAAGCTCGTCGGCGAGATCGGTGACGAGGCCCTTGGCGTCGCTGCCGCCCAGCAGCGCCGGCACGCTGCGCACCAGCACCGCCTGCGGGCCGAAGCGTTCCAGTTCCAGCCCCATTTCGGCCAGCTCGGCGATCCGGGCCTCCAGCCGGTCGCAGGCGCCTTCGTCCAGCTCCACCACCTCGGGCAGCAGCAGCGCCTGCGCCGCGACGCCGCCATCGGCCATCGCCCGGCGCATCCGTTCCAGCACCAGCCGTTCGTGCGCGGCATGCTGATCGACCAGCACCAGTCCATCGGCCGATTCCGCGACGATATAGGTGGCAGCCACCTGCCCGCGCGCCACGCCGAGCGGATAGTCCACCGCCTCGGGCGGCGGCGCGTGGGCGGGCTCGGCCCGCGCCTGGGGCTGCGGCGCGAAGGCGGGGGCATGATCCCATACCGATCCCTGCACCGGCGGACGCGGCGCGGCCCAGCCGGCGCCGGGCGACGGCGCCGCGACCGGGCTGCCGAGCGCGGCCATCGGCTCGCTGCGCCAGGCGCCCATCGCTGCCGGGTCCGCCGATTGCGCGCTGCGGTGACCGGCGGCGTCGAGCGCGGCGCGCAGCCCGCCGACGATCAGGCCGCGCACCAGCCCCGGATCGCGGAAGCGCACCTCCGTCTTGGCCGGATGGACGTTCACGTCCACCTCGCTGCCCGGCAGGTCGATGAACAGCGCCACCACCGGATGCCGATCGCGCGCCAGCATATCCTGATAGGCGCCGCGCAGCGCGCCCACGAGCAGCCGATCCTTCACCGGCCGGCCGTTGACGAAGAGATATTGATGATCGGCGACGCCGCGATTGAAGGTGGGCAGGCCCGCCACGCCGCGCAGCGTCACCTCGCCCCGCACATAATCGATCGCCACGCTGTTTTCGGCGAGCGCCCGATCGGTGAGCGCGGCGACGCGCGACGCGCGATCCTCGCCCGGCGGCACCGAAAGCGCGCGGCGGCCGTCATGCTCCACCGAAAAGCCGATGTCCGGCCGCGCCATCGCCAGCCGGCGGATCGCATCCATGCAGGCGGCATATTCGGCACGGGGGGAGCGCAGGAACTTGCGCCGGGCGGGCACGCGATCGAACAGCCCTTCCATGCGGATGCGGGTGCCGGGCGGGATCGCCGCCGGCCCCTCCCCCGCCAGCGCGCCATTGTCGACGGTGCGCGACCAGCCGTCCGCCCCGCGCACCCGGCTTTCGATCGTCAGCCGCGATACGCTGGCGATGGAGGGCAGCGCCTCCCCCCGGAAGCCCAGCGTCGATACCGCCTCGATCGCATCGTCGGGCAGTTTGGAGGTGGCATGCCGCTCCAGCGCCAGCGCGATCTCGTCCGCCGCCATGCCGCAGCCGTCGTCCGCCACCTCGATCCGCGCGAGCCCGCCGTCGGACAGGGAAATGGCGATGCGGGTGGCCCCGGCATCCACCGCATTCTCCACCAGCTCCTTCAGCGCGCTGGCGGGTCTTTCGACCACCTCGCCGGCCGCGATACGATTCACCAGATGTTCGGGAAGGCGGCGTATTGACATGGCTGCCGCTCTAGCCCAAGCGCGAGCATCCCGCGACCGGCATTTCCACCCGACCATGCACGGGGCTCAATGCACGGGCGCGATCGGCGGCGCAGCATCCACGGACAGGCGAACTGATGTCATTTACCCGGTGGTTCAAGTTCATGTCGCATGACATGGCGATCGATCTCGGAACGGCCAATACGGTCGTCTATCTGCGGGGGCGCGGAATCGTGCTCAACGAGCCATCCGTGGTCGCCATCGAAACCACCAATGGAATCAAGAAGGTGCGCGCCGTCGGCGACGATGCCAAGCTGATGATGGGCAAGACGCCGGAAAGCATGGAGGCGATTCGCCCGATGCGCGACGGCGTGATCGCCGACATCGACGTGGCCGAGCAGATGATCAAGCACTTCATCCACAAGGTGCACGGCAAGCGCCGCTTCCCGCGCTTCCCGGAAATCGTGATCTGCGTGCCTTCGGGATCGACCAAGGTGGAGCGCCGCGCGATTCGCGACGCCGCCTCCAACGCCGGCGCCAGCCAGGTGTGGCTGATCGAGGAGCCGATGGCGGCCGCGATCGGCGCCGACATGCCGGTGACCGAGCCGGTCGGATCCATGGTCGTCGATATCGGCGGCGGCACCACCGAGGTGGCGGTGCTTTCGCTGCGCGGCCTCGCCTACACCACCTCCGTCCGGGTGGGCGGCGACAAGATGGACGAGGCGATCGCCTCCTATGTCCGCCGCAATCACAACCTGCTGATCGGCGAATCGACCGCCGAGCGGATCAAGAAGGAAATGGGCGTCGCCCGCATGCCGGCCGACGGCCGCGGCGAGACGATCCACATCAAGGGCCGCGACCTGGTGAACGGCGTGCCCAAGGAAATCACGATCACCCAGAGCCAGATCGCCGAGGCGCTTTCCGAGCCGGTGCAGGCGATCGTCGAGGGCGTCCGCATCGCGCTGGAGAATACCGCGCCGGAGCTGGCCGCCGACATCGTCGACCAGGGCATCGTGCTGACGGGCGGCGGCGCGCTGCTGAACGGGCTGGACGAGGTGATCCGCGAGGAGACCGGCCTGCCCGTCACCGTCGCGGAGGACCCGCTGACCTGCGTCGCCTTGGGAACGGGCCGCGCGCTGGAGGATCCGGCGTTCCGCGGCGTGCTCCAGACCGCCTGAGCGGGCTCGGCCGGCGATGGCGCCGCCGCGCCTCAGACGCCCCGGATTCTCGCGCCGCGCGCAATATGGCCTGTTCGCCGCTTATGTGATCGCGGTGGCCGGGATCGTCGTCGCGCTGCTGCTGCTGGTTGCCGCGCGCTTCGACCCGCAGGGCTTTTCCGCCCTGCGCGCCACCGCCAATGATCTGGCCGCTCCCGCCACATCGGCCGGGCGCGGCCTGGTGGACGGCGCGACGACGATCGGCGAGGAAATCGGCGCCTATTGGCGCGCCGGCACCCAGAATGCCGAGCTGCGGCGCGAGATCGAGGCATCGCGCGCCAAGCTGGTGGAAGCTCGCGCCATCGATTTCGAGAATCGCCGGCTCAAGCGGCTGCTCAACCTCGTCGGCGACAAGCGCGAGACGGTGGCGGTGGTCCGCGTGATCGGATCGTCCGCCAGCAGCACCCGCCGGCTGGTGACGCTGAGCGCCGGCCGCACGGCGGGCGTGGAGCCGGGCCAGCCGATCCGATCCGCCGAAGGGCTGATCGGCCGGGTGGTGGAAGCCGGCCAGATATCCTCCCGCGCGCTGCTGATCACCGACGGCAGCAGCGTGGTGCCGGTGCAGATCATCCGCAGCGGCGTCGCGGCGCTCGCCACCGGCCAGGGCGACGGATCGATCGAGCTTAGGTCGCTGATTGCCGGCGCATCGCCCTTCCGCCGTGGCGACGTGGTGATGACGACGGGCGCGGGCGGCATCTATCCCGCCGGCATCCCGGTGGCGGTGGTGACGAAGGTGACGCGCGATGCCGCGCGGGCCATGCCGCTGGCCGATCCCGCCCGCCTCGATTTCGCGATGGTGCTGCGCCCCCTCCAATCCGATCTGCCGCCGCCGCCCCCGGCGCCCACCGGCCCGTGAACGGATCGCGCCCCCGCGTCGTCGGCATGGACGATGACGATATCGTCCTGCTGCCGCGCCGCGCCCGCTGGGTGCCGATCGCCACGGTGCTGGCGGGGTCGCTGGTCACGCTGCTGCCGATCGTCGCCGATTGGCCGCTGCTGCCGCCCTTCGGCCTGCTGATGCTGCTCGGCTGGCGGCTGCTCCGTCCGGAGATGTGGCCCAGCTGGATCGCGCTGCCGCTGGGGCTGTTCGACGATCTGTTCAGCGGCCAGCCGCTCGGTTCCGCCATGGCGCTCTGGACCATCGTGTTCGTGGCGTTCGACATGATGGACAATCGCGCGGTGTGGCGCGATTACTGGATGGACTGGCTGACGGCGGCGGCGGCGATCATCTTCTGCCTGGCGGGCGGCGTCGGCCTTGTCGCATTCACCACCGGCGGAGGCCATTTGCTCGCGATCGTGCCGCAGACGATCATCACCATCCTTCTTTTCCCGGCTGCCATGCGCCTGTGCGCGGCGCTGGACCGCTGGCGGCTCCGGTGAAGCGCGGCCGCCGCATCGTCACCGAACAGCAGCAGCTCCTCACCTTCACCCGGCGGGCGATGGTGCTGGGGGGCGCGCAGATCGGCATCGGCGCGATACTCGCCGCGCGGATGGGCTGGCTTTCGATCGCGGAGAACGAACGCTATCGCCTGATGGCGGAGGATAATCGCGTCCAGCTCATCCTCATCCCCCCCCGGCGTGGCTGGATCATCGACCGCAACGGCCAGCCGATCGCGATCAACCGCACCGATTTCCGCGTCGACATCATCCCCGATCAGCTGAAGGACGAGGAGCGCGTGCTCGCCGAACTCGCCCGCCTGCTCGCCCTGCCGGAGGAGGAGGTGGACCGCATCCGCGAGGACCTGAAGGACGCCGCCGGCTTCCGCCCGGTGCAGGTGGCCGAGAAGATCGATTACGAGCATTTCGCCGCCGTCAGCGTCCGCCAGAGCGAGCTGCCGGGCGTGGCGCCCGCGCGCGGCTATACCCGTTATTATCCGGCCGGCGCCGCCGTCGGCCACCTCGTCGGCTATGTCGGCGCGGCCTCCGCCAAGGATTATGAGAAGAACCGGGATCCCCTGCTGATCGCGCCGGGCTTCAAGATCGGCAAGGAGGGGCTGGAAAAGGTGATGGAGCCGGTGCTGCGCGGCAAGCCCGGCGCCCGGCGCAGCGAGGTGACGGCGCGCGGCAAGCTGGTCCGCGATCTCGATACCCGGTCGGACGTGGCGGGCGGCACGCTGCGCCTGTCGATCGACGCGGGGCTGCAGACCTATGCGTCGCGGCGCATCGGCACCAACAGCGGATCGGTGGTGGTGGTCGACTGCCATACCGGCGACCTGTTGTGCATGGCCTCCATGCCGTCCTACGATCCCAACAGCTTTTCCGACGGCATCAGCCATTCCGAATATGCGATGCTGAACGCCAACGATCACCTGCCGCTGCTCAACAAGACGCTGCAGGGTCTCTATCCTCCCGGATCGACGGTGAAGCCGGCGGTGGCGCTGGCCTTGCTGCGCGCCGGGCAGCGGCCGGAGGAATCGGTGGTGTGCACGGGCGCCTACCGGCTCGGCAACCGCCTGTTCCACTGCCACAAGCGCGGCGGCCACGGCCATGTCGACATGCGCCGCGCCATCCACCAGAGCTGCGACGTCTTCTTCTACCATTATTCCCAGACGATCGGCATCGATGCCATCGCCACGATGATGCGCCAGCTGGGCCTGGGGGAGGAATTCCCTTTGCCCGTCGCCTCGCAGCGTTACGGCACCGTGCCGGATACCGCGTGGAAGCAGCGCCGCTACAAGACCGGCTGGAACACCTATGACACGGTGAACGCCACGATCGGGCAGGGCTATATGCTGTCCAACCCGCTCCAGCTCGCCATCATGTCCGCGCGGATCGCATCGGGCCGGGCGCTGATGCCGCGCCTGCTCGCGCGCAGCCCGCTGAAGGGCGGCGAGGCGCTGGACGTGGACCCCGAACATCTCGCCTTCATCCGATCGGCGATGAGCGACGTGGTGAACGGCCCCGGCACCGCCGGCCGGTCGCGCCTGCCGATCGCCAACGTGCAGATGGCCGGCAAGACGGGCACCGCCCAGGTCCGCAACATCACCGCCGCCGAGCGCGCGCGCGGCGGCAAGTTCGGCGGCGAGGGCGTGCCGTGGAAATATCGCGACCACGCCTTGTTCATCGGCTTCGCGCCCGTTGAAAATCCGCGCTACGCCGCCGCCGTGGTGATCGAACATGGCATCGGCGGATCGGCCGTGGCCGCCCCCATCGCGCGCGACGTGATGACCTATCTCTACGATCCGGCGAAGGCGCTGGCGACGCTGGAGAAGATGGAGGAAGGCTGGGGCGGCGATATCGAGACGCGCATGGCCCGCGAAGCCGCCGAATGGGCCAATCGCGAGAAGCCGGCGCCCGCGGCTCCGCCCGCCCCGGCGCCGGCATCCGCCGCATCGAACGCGGCCGCCCCTGCGCCGGCCGCGAACAACGGAGCGGCCGCGCCCGCCGCCGACGCCGTCGGCAACGAACCGGTCGAGACGGACTGATGCGCGATCCGCTCGTCCCGGCCCCGCTCGCCATGCTGCCGTGGCGGCTGATCGCCACGGTGATCGCCATCGGCGGCTTCGGCCTCGTCGTCCTCTATTCGGCCGCCGGCGGCAGCCTGAAGCCTTGGGCGCTTTCCCAGGGGATCCGTTTCTGCGCCTTCCTGTTCGGCGCCATCCTGCTGTCCCGCGTGCGCGAGGACCAGATCAAGGCGGCCGCCTTCCCGGCCTATGCGATCATCGTCGCGGCGCTGGTGATCGTGGAGATATTCGGCTTCGTCGGCGGCGGCAGCCAGCGATGGCTCGACCTCGGCTTCATCCGCCTCCAGCCGTCGGAGCTGATGAAGCCGGCGATCGTGCTGGTGCTCGCGCGCTTCTACGATCTGCTGCCGGCGGGCGAGATACGCCGCTTCAGCGCGATCTGGCCGGCCGCCGCGCTGATCGGCGTTCCCTTCGCGCTGGTGCTCGTCCAGCCCGATCTCGGCACCGCCACGATGATCCTGGCGGGCGGCGTGGTCGTGACCTTCCTCGCCGGGCTGCCGCTGCGCCTCTATATCGGCGCGGGCGCGGCCTTCCTGGCGGCGCTGCCCATCATCTTCTTCTCGCTCCACGAATATCAGCGCAACCGCGTGCTGATCTTCCTCGATCCCGAAAGCGATCCGCTCGGCACCGGCTATCATATCAGCCAGTCGAAGATCGCGATCGGATCGGGGGGTATCTTCGGCAAGGGTTTCCTGAACGGCACCCAGAGCCATCTCGATTACCTGCCCGAAGGCCATACCGACTTCGTCTTCGCGACGATGGCGGAGGAATGGGGGCTGGCCGGCGGGCTGTTCATCATCGTCGCCTTCCTGCTGGTGGTGAACTGGGGCGTCCGCGTGGCGCTCCGCGCGCGCAGCCGCTTCGGCCGGCTGGCGGCCGGCGGCCTTTCGATGACGATCTTCTTCTACGTCGCCATCAACCTTTCGATGGTGATGGGCCTCGCCCCAGTCGTGGGCATCCCGCTGCCGCTGGTCTCCTTCGGCGGATCGGCGGTGATGACGGTGATGCTCTGCCTGGGCCTGCTGATGGCGATCGACCGCGCCGAAAAGGCCGGCCGCTAAGACAATCGCCACCCCCGCCCGAGGCCCCGACCACCCCACGCCTGCGGCAATGCAAAAAAATCTGCCAAAGGGTGTTTACAAGGCGCCCGCCCTGGGGCAAAGGGCGCGCCTCGCTTCGAGACATTCAGTCTCCAACGGGATGGACGCATAGCTCAGTTGGTAGAGCAGCTGACTCTTAATCAGCGGGTCCTAGGTTCGAGCCCTAGTGCGTCCACCAAATTTCCCTAGCAAATACAGCAACTTACCCAGCTTGAGGTCAGCTCCAAAAGCTGCTTACGATTTGCTTTCTAGCGTATTTCTAGCCGCGCCGTTGGGGTTGCCGAGCTGCATGGCTTCCGCCAACAGTATGAATCGCAGGGATAAGGGGGCAGCTTGTGAAACCGATTGGCAAGTGCATCGCAATGACGCTTCTCACCATTGGAAGTTCGGTGAGCGCGCAACAAACTTATACCGTGGAGTATGTGGTCACGCCCGCGAACGTCATGGTCCACGTTCTCGCGGATAAGGACGAGATGAACCGCAAGTGCGAAACCATCAATGCGGATTCCACGACACCTGAGCTTGTGCAGCGGGTCGGCGGGAATCTCGTGGGTTGGTCGTTTGTGAAGTCTGCCAGCACCTTTGGCTATGTGACATGGATCACCGAGAAGTCGGGCGTCTACACGACCTTTGTTGCAAACTATATCCTCAAGAACTGTGCCCTCACGGAAACCCGGCGCGAGCAAAAGACCTTCGATGGGTCAGATCGGTATGCGAAGGCTAACGCCGAGTATAACAGGCTCATCCTCGAAACCCTTGGGCGCTGACGACGGTAAAGGCTGATGGTCCCGCTCGCGCCATGCTACCAGCCACGCGGGCGCACCGTCAGCGAGCATTCCATACCCCTCGGTTTCCCAAGCCCGCAAGGCAGCGACAAGCTCAACCATGTCGTCAGCGCCCAGCGCTCCGCTCTCAACCCCCGGCAGAACCTCCTGCTCAACCCATGCGTCGAACGACCCGAACCACTGCACGAATGATCTTCGTCCATCACAGGCTCCTGGGGCTGCATCCGTCGAACGACCACGGTTCGGGTTCTATGATACCGACGGCAGCAGCCTGCCCGCGCATACGGAGCGGGACGTGCAGTCCATCCGCTGGCTTCGGCGGTAGATGTTTAGGCACTGGTGCCGGGCGCGGCTGACGCTGCTGCTCGTGCCACACTAGTAGCCATGCGGGGGCACCGTCAGCGAGCATGTGCGCCACTCCGTCCTGCTCCCAGCGACGCAGGGCACCGACGGCCGCCATATCGCCCTCAGTGATTATGCCGCGGCGTCTTGTCCGCCACGGCACGGTATTTCACCGCGAATTCCAGGACGGCGCCGTCGGCCAGCTGGCCGGTCTTTTCGCGGTAGAGTTCTTCCCAGGGGGTGTGGCTGGCCGGCACGGGCGGCGGGGTTTCGGCCTTGCGGTGGGCGATTTCGGCCGCGTCGACCAGCGCGTCGCAGGTGCCATCGTTGAGATCGATCCTGAGGATGTCGCCGGTGCGCAGCCAGGCCAGCCCGCCACCGGCCGCGCTTTCCGGCGAGGCGTTGAGGATGGACGGGCTGTCCGACGTGCCGGACTGGCGGCCGTCGCCCAGCGTGGGCAGCGCCAGGATACCCTTGCGGATCAGCGCGTCGGGCGGCTGCATGTTGACCACCTCGGCCGAGCCCGGCCAGCCGATCGGGCCTGAGCCGCGGATGACGAGGATGCAGTTTTCGTCGATATCGAGCGCCGGATCGTTGATGCGGTGGTGATAATCGTCCGATCCGTCGAACACGATCGCCCGCGCCTCGAACACGCCTTCCTGCCCCGGCCGGCTGAGGTAGCGCTGGCGGAAGGCATCGGAGATCACGCTGGTCTTCATGATCGCGAAATCGAACAGATTGCCCTTGAGCACGAGGAAGCCCGCGCGATCCATCAGCGGATCGGCGAAGGGGCGGATCACCTCCCGGTCCGAAGCCTCGCGGCCGGCCAGATTGTCGGCCACGCTGCGGCCGGTGACGGTGAGGCAATCGCCGTCGAGGCGCCCGGCGCCCAGCAGCTCCCACATCACCGCCGGCACGCCGCCCGCACGGTGGAAACGTTCGCCGAGATATTTGCCGGCCGGCTGCATGTTGACGATCAGCGGCAGATCATAGGCCGCGCTCCAGTCGTCCGGGCCGATCTCGACGCCGGCATGGCGGGCCATCGCCTGGATGTGCGGCTGGGCATTGCTGGAGCCGCCGGCGGCGCTGACCACGGCAATGGCGTTGAGGAAGCTCCGGCGCGTCAGGATGCGCGACGGGCGCAGATCCTCATAGGCCATGTCGACGATGCGGCGCCCGGTTTCATAGGCGATCTGGCCGCGTTCGCGATAGGGCGCGGGGATCGCCGCGCAGCCGGTGAGCGACAGGCCCAGCGCCTCGGCCACCGCGTTCATCGTCGATGCCGTGCCCATGGTGTTGCAATGGCCGGCGGAGGGCGCGCTGTCGCACGCGCGGTTGAGGAATTCCTCCTCGTCGATCTCGCCGGCGGCAAGCTTGCGGCGGCTGCGCCAGATGACGGTGCCGGAACCGACCAGCTCGCCTTCGTGCCAGCCATCCAGCATCGGCCCGCCGGAAAGGACGATGGCGGGAATATCGACGGTGGAAGCCGCCATGATCCCCGAAGGCGTCGTCTTGTCGCAACCCGTGGTCAGCACCACGGCATCGATGGGATAGCCGTAAAGTATCTCGACCAGCCCGAGATAAGCGAGGTTGCGATCGAGCGCGGCGGTGGGCCGGCGGCAATTTTCGAAGATCGGATGGACCGGGAACTCCATCGGAATCCCGCCGGCATCGCGAATCCCGTCCCGCACCCGGCGCGCGAGATCGAGGTGGATGCGGTTGCAGGGGGAGAGATCGCTGCCCGTCTGGGCGATGCCGATGATCGGCCGGCCGGAGCGCAGCTCCTCCGGCGTGATCCCGTAGTTCATGAAGCGTTCGAGATAGAGCGCCGTCATGTCCGATCGGGCGGGATCGGCGAACCAGTCGCGCGAGCGGAAGGGGCGAACGGGGGTGCGCGGCACGGAACCTCTCCTGCATGTCCGGCCGGCGGCAGCCCGTCGCCGCGCCCGGAATTCCTCTCTATGGTAGCGTTACCATAGACCCCATGGCCGTCAAGGCTTCACGCCATGCTGAACGTCGGTCGGCGGCGCGGCGCGGCATCGGACTGGCGGCGCACCAGCGTGAAATCCAGCAGCATGCGACGGTGCTTCTCGCCTTCGCCGCCGCGCCGGCGCTTGATCTCGTCCACCAGCAATTCCACCGCCGCGCGCGACATGTCGGTGATGGGCTGGTGGATGGTGGTCAGTTCCGGCCAGATCGTCGTCGCCAGCGCGGTATCGTCGAACCCGCAGACGGTGAGGTCGCCCGGAACGTCCAGGCCGCGGCGGTGCGCCACCGCCACCGTGGCGGCCGCCATGTCGTCATTGCTGGCGAAGATCGCCGATGGCGGCTCGGCCAGCTCCAGCAGCCGCTCGGCCGCGTCCAGGCCCGATCGGTAGGTGAAGAGGCCCTGGGTGATCAGCTCGTCGGCAAGGGGCAGGCCCGCCGCCTCCAGCGCCGCGCGATAGCCTTCGAGGCGGCGGCCGCTGGCGGTCTGGTTGGGATTGCCGATGATGAAGCCGACGCGGCGATGGCCGAGCGACACAATATGGCGCGTCATCGCGAAAGCCGCCTCAAAATCGTCGATGCTGACGGCGGATACGTTATCGGCCACGCGACCGGTGGCGACGGCGACGGCGGGCGTGCAGGCATCGGCGAGCACCTTCAGCACCGCCTGGGAATCGCAGAGCGGCGGCGGCAGGATGATCCCGTCTATCCCGCTGGCGACCAGCCGCTGGGCCACCTCCACCTCATGCCGGTCGAGATCGCATTTCTCGACCACGAGCTGCACGTTGCGGCGGCTGGCCTGATCGAGGCCGCCGACGAGGAATTCGCTGAGATAGGCGGAGGACGGGTTGCTGTAGAGCAGGCCGATGCGGATCTGGTCCGCGCCCGCCAGGCTGCGCGCCGCGGGATTGGGGGCATAGTTCAGCGCGGCGATCGCCGCGTTCACCGCCTCGCGGGTGGCCTCCCGCACGTTCTTTTCGCCGTTGATGACGCGCGACACCGTCATCGGCGACACGCCGGCCTCCCGCGCGACGTCCGCGATCGTGGGGGCGCCGCCCTGCCGTCGTGAAACCTTATTGGCCATCTGGTTCTCCCACCTGTTACGATTGCCTTACAGCAACCGGCGGGCCTGCCGCTACCGGCCAGGGAAAGAGGCGGCCGACATCGCTGCCGGCCGCCGAGGGTGGGGAAATCAGAAGGTTCCGCGCAGGCCGATCAGGAACTGGGTTCCCGGCTTGTACTGCGTGAAGGTGGCGTTTTCGAACTGGAAGTAGCTGCGCTGCTTCGCGTTGAAGATGTTCACCACGTCGAAGGTGAGCTGCGGACCGTGGTTGAGGCCGAACACCTTCTCCAGATCGACGCTCGAGGAGAAATCCCACTGCTGGTAGCTGTCGGAGAACAGCGCCGCGGCCGAAATGCCGTTCTGGCCGCCCAGCGAGCTTTGCGAGCCCTTGTTGTAGGTGGTCGACAGGCGCGCCATGAAGCCGCCATTCTCGTAATAGGCCGTCAGGTTATAGGCATATTTGGCGACGCCCAGCGCCACCGCCGGCGCAGCACCCGTGCCCTTCTGGTCGATGATGGTGGCGTTGGCGGTGAAGCCGAAGCCCTTCACGCCCAGATAGCGATCCAGCAGGAAATCGAGCGGCTGGACCCAGTTGAACTCCAGGCCGTTAACGGTCAGCGTGCCGGTGGCGTTCACCTGCTGCTGCACCACGACATCGGCCTGGCCCGGCCCGCCGCGGGCGTCGATCGCCTGCTGCTGCGAAGGCGTCAGCGTATCGTAGGTGATGCCGTAGGCCGCCAGATCGGTGAAGGCGACGGTGTTGAAGCCGGTCTGGGTGAAGCCCTTGATCGACTTGCGGAACGCCGCGAAGCTCACATAGCCGGCGCCGCCGGTATAATATTCGAAGCCCAGATCGATATTCTTCGAGATGAAGGGCTTCAGCGCCGGATTGCCGATCGTCGCCTGATCGGCGGACGGGGTGCTGAAGTTCACGCCCGGCAGCATCGCGTTCGGATCGGGCCGCGTCATCGTCTTGGAAAGCGAGACGCGGACCACCGCATTGTCCGCGACATTATAGGCCGCGCTCGCCGAAGGCAGCCAGTTGTCGTAGCTGTTCTGCGTCTCCACGAAATTGATGACGTTCGGGTAGAGCGAGCCGTCGGCCGGATTCGGCCCCGAAGGCGGCGCCGGCGGATTGCGCGGATCGGCAAGCGACACCTGGCCGCCGATCGTCTGATCGGTGTGGGCGTAGCGGATACCGATGTTGAAGCGCAGCGGGTTGCCGGCCAGGTCGATGTCGCCGTTCACCTCGGCATAGGCGCCGGTCGTCTTCTCGCGGACATAGCCGCCGCTGGCGCCGGTATTGGCGGCACCGGCCTCGGGCGCATTGTCGTGGAAATAATCATAGTTGGAAGCGCCGGCGAACTTCTTCCAGTCCAGCGTCACGAAGCCGGGGCCGGGGCGCAGATAGGATGCGACCGCGCTGTTGGGGATCAGCGACCCCTGATAGACCAGCGGCGTGGTGATCCCGCTGGAATAGCCCGTGCCCAGCGCCGGATAGCTGGGATAGCCCGGCTGGCCCGGCGTGACGGAGGTCAGGCCCTCGCAGGCCGGCTGGCTGTTCGGCGAAAGCAGGAAGACATTGGGATTGCCGCCGCAAGCCGCATTCTGCCAGGCTTGGCTGTTGTCATAGGCACGGATGCGGCGCGACACATCGTCATAGGCGCCGCCGACCCGCAGGTTCAGGCGCGCATCCCCCCAGGTCAGGTTGCCGCGAATGCCCTTGGTCTTGGTCAGGCGGCGTTCGTCCTGCACGTTGACGCGGCTGCCGGGGAACCAGCCGAAATTGGCCGGATCGTTCAGGTCGACATTGGAGGCGATGTTGGGGATGCCGCCGTCATTGCTGTAATCGACGGTCAGGCCGGAATTCGCGGCCGTGCTCAGCACCACCGACGGCGATTCACGATGGAAGCGGCTTTCCGTCCAATTGCCCTGGAGGTCGACCTTGATGGTGTCGGTCGCCTGCCATTCGATGCCGGGATTGACGCCCCAGAATTTCGTGTCCTCGATGAAGGGACGATATTCCAGGAAGAATTGCGAATTGGCGAAGGTGCCGTCGGTGACGACGCAACCGCCGCCGCAATCGTCGCGATCGACCTGCATGTTGATCGGGATCGGCGCGCCGCTGCGGACGACCCAGTTCATGTCGATGCGCTGGAGGTTGTTCTTCTTCCGCCCATATAGCGAGTCGACATAGATATTGAGATCGTCGCTCGGCTTATATTGCAGGCCGAAGATCGCATTGTAGCGCTTCTTGGTGCCGAACGTCTCGGACGGGCGGCCGAGGCGCGGCAGCAGGGCGTTGTCGATCTGCTGGATGGTGAGGCCGGGATTGTGATCGAGCAGCCACTGCTTGTCGATCGTCTCGCCGGCCGTCAGGCCGTTGCCGGCATTGCTGGGCACCGTGCCGGGGATCGACCAGTTGCCGCCACCAGTATTGTTGCAGCCCGTGGCGGCACCGCATTGCGCGGCCGATAGATTGGCATTCGTCCAGCCGATCGTCTCGAAGCCCTTGGTGTTCACCTTGTTGCGCACGCCGGTGACGCCGGCGATCACGCCGAAATCGCCGAAGGTGGTGCTGGCGAGCAGCGAGCCGCGCTGGCCCCAGCCGTCCGCCGCGCTGTTCTTGGTGCCCTGCAGCGAATAGGCGATCCGCGTGCCAGGCTTGTCGAACGGCCGCGCGCTGCGCATGTCGACGGTGCCGGCGGCGCCGCCTTCGACCTGCTCGGCCGTGGGCGTCTTGCTGACGGTGAGCTGGGTGAACAGCTCCGTCGGGAACATGTCCAGATCGACTTCGCGGTTGGTGTTCTGCGAATCCATGCGGCCGCTGGATGCCACCGCCACCGGCGCGCCGTTCAGCAGTACCTTGGTGAAATTGGTGCCGAGGCCGCGGATCGCGACGTTCAGGCCCTCGCCGGAAGTGTCGCGGACGATGGTGATGCCGGGGATGCGGTTGAAGGATTCGGCGATGTTCGTATCCGGGAACTTGCCGATATCTTCGGCGAAGACGGAATCGGTGAAGCCGATGGCGTCGCGCTTGGCGTTGGTCGAGCTCAGAAGGCTGGCGCGATAGCCGGTGACGATGATGTCCTCGTTGGACACATTGGCGGCCGTCGCCGGCGAAGTATCCTGCGCGAAAGCGGGAACGCAATGCCCCGCCAGGATCGTCGCGCCCAGCAGGGCCAGCCGACGCACGGCAAAGCGAGTCTGTGATTCGGTAGACATGTCACTCCCCTCTCCCAACCGCGGCCGGCCTCACATGGGCTGATCCGCGGGGCGCCACACCCCTGTTTGGTAGCGCTCACATTTCACAACCTACGTCCATTTCTCAGGACGTGTCAATCGGTCTTTCCGCGAATAATTCCGCGCTATTTCAAAGTATGTTAGCGCTCAATTTCCCGGCGCGTAAGGAAAACGCAGCGCCTTGTAATAGTCCAGATCATGCGCCGGCGGCGGCGATCCCGCCGGCAGCGGCCGCCGGGCGAAGGTGGCGAAATAGGCGATCGAGGCATCGCGCCACCACTGCGCCTCCCGCGCCTGCACCGCCAGGAAGCGCATCACGTCGGCGTGGCGATCGGCATCCACATAAGGTGCTAGCGTCGCCCAGCGCGCCCGCATCGCCGCGACCTCGGCAACGCCGCGATCATAACGGGTAACAAGCTCGTCCCACAAAATGCGGCCTGATGCCATGCGGTGATCCCAGCGCACATGGTGGAACCACAGCAGATCGCGTTCCGGCACGGTGCGGATATCGCCGAGCTGCCGCGCCACCGGCGGCGCATATTGGGCGACGGCGTTGCTGCCCGTCTTCGTCCGGTCGAAGCCGATCCCCTGGGCATCGGCCCTGTGATAATAGACCGGGTTCCAGTCGGGCCGCTCGAGATCGTCGACCCAGGGGCCGGGGCCGTAGTGATGGCCGGTCGCCATCAGGTGGTGCAGGCCCAGCGGCGTCATATAATCGACCACCGCCTCGCGCGAACGCATCATCATGTCGACCACCGGCGCGACGAAGGCGGGATCGGTGGAGAAGGTCATTCCCGCCCAGTCCGCCGCGATCCTTCTGGCCGAGGCCTCCGGGTCCCAGGCGAGCCGGCCGAAGGCATACCAATTGGCCTGATCGAACTGCGATCCCGTCCAGTCGCGATCGACGCCGATATTGGCGACGCCGGCCATGCCGGTCCGCGCATGGCCTTCCAGCGATCCATCGATCACGCGGGCGACGGTCGATCCCTTGCCTTTGGCGAAGGTGTCGCTCGCCAGCGTCTCCTCGAACAGCGCGCCGAGATAGACGAGGTGGGTGGCGAAGCCGAGATATTCCTTGGTGATCTGGAATTCCATCATCAGCGGCGTCTTGGGCATCGCGCCGAACAGCGGATGGAAGGGTTCGCGCGGCTGGAAATCGATCGCACCGTTCTTCACCTGCACGATCACATTGTCGGCGAACCTGCCGTCCAGCGGCTTGAACTCGTCATAGGCCTGCCTGGCGCGATCGTCGGGATTTTCATGCGCATAGACGAAGGCGCGCCACATCACGATGCCGCCATGGGGCTTCACCGCCGCCGCCAGCATGTTGGCGCCATCGGCGTGGCTGCGCTGATAGTCCTGCGGCCCCGGCTGGCCTTCCGAATTGGCCTTCACCAGGAAGCCGCCGAAATCGGGGATGGCGGCATAGATCTCGTCCGCCTTGGCCTTCCACCAGGCGGCGACGGCGGGGTCGAGCGGATCGGCCGTCTTGAGCCCGCCAATCTCGATCGGCGCCGACCAGCGCGCGGAAAGATAGACGCGGATGCCATAGGGGCGGAAAATGTCCGCCAGCTTCGCCGCCTTGGCGATATAAGGCGCGGTCAGGCTGTCCGCCTTAGCGTTGACGTTGTTGAGGACGGTGCCGTTGATCCCGATCGACGCATTGGCGCGGGCATAATCGACATAACGGGGATTGGTGATGTCCGGCAGCTTCCACCAGTCCCAGATCGACTGGCCGGCATAGCCGCGCTCCACCGAGCGATCGAGATTGTCCCAATGGTTGAGCAGGCGCAGCTCCACCTTGGGCACCGAACGGATGTCGATCCGATCGATCGGATCGCCGGTCTGGACGAGGCGGAGCAGATGGAAGGCGCCGTAGAGCACGCCAACGCCGCTGTTGGCGGCGATCACCGTCGCCGGCTTGCCGTCCACGCGGACGCTGCGGATCAGATAGCCTTCCCGGCCAAGCGTCGAAAGCGGCAGGCCGAGCGCGGCGATCCGCCTGTCCCCACTGGTGCCGAGCAGGATCGCGCCGGGCGCGATGGCGTCGGCCGATGCCGGCACGTCGGCGCGCAGCAGGCCGGAAAGGCCGCGATGCAGCTCGGCTGCGGCGATGCGGATCGAGGGATCGTCCTGCGGGGCGGCGATCGCCGTCGCCAACGGCCGGTAGCGCGCCTGCGCCGAATCGGCGAGCGGGCGATAGCGCAGCCAGAGGTCATAGCCGTCCTCGGCCAGGGCCGGCCCGCTTGCCAGCAGCGCCACGACCGCCAGAATCAGCGCGCGGCAGGCGCCGAACACCCCTTTCCTCATCCCTTCTCCCTTTCCACGGCGCCACGTTTTGAAATGGTCGCGGCTGCCGTCCGCCATTGACAAGCTTTGCGGGACTATATCATGGTAGCGCTATCAATCAATAAAGCGGCGCGCCAATGTCGTCGCAGGCGGCATAGCCGCGACAGGAGAGGAGACGAAATGCGTTCCAGCGCCCGCCTTGCCATGCTTGCCTGCGCTTCCGCGATCACCGCGATCGGGACGCCCCTCGTCGCGCCCGTGATCGCCGCCGCGCAGCAGGCGCCGGCCCGGCCTATCTACAAGGATGCGTCCCAGCCCGTCGAGGCCCGCGTCGAGGATCTGCTCAAGCGGATGACGCTGGAGGAGAAGGTCGCCCAGATCATCACCGTCTGGGAAGGCAAGACCGCCGTCTTCGACGACAAGCTCCAGCTCGATCCGAAGAAGCTGCCCGCCGTCTGGCCGGACGGCATCGGCCAGTTCGCCCGTCCGTCCGACGCGCGCGGCGCCGTATCGCCGCGCGTCGTGCCCGGCCGCGACGTCCGGCAGACGATCGCGCTGGTCAACGCGCTCCAGCGCTGGGCGACGAAGCAGACCCGGCTCGGCATCCCGATCCTGTTCCATGAGGAAGGGCTGCACGGCTATGCCGCCGTCGGCGCCACCAGCTTCCCGCAGGCGATGGCGCTCGCCTCCACCTGGGACCCCGGTCTGATCCGCCAGATCAACGGCGTGATCGCGGGCGAAATTCGCGCGCGCGGCGTGCATCTGGCGCTTTCCCCGGTGGTGGACGTGGCGCGCGATCCGCGCTGGGGCCGGATCGAGGAGACGTTCGGCGAGGACCCCTATCTGGTCGGCGAAATGGGCGTCGCCGCCGTGCAGGGCCTCCAGGGCGACACGGGCGCCGATCGCCTGCTGCCGGCCGGCCATGTCTTCGCGACGCTCAAGCACCTCACCGGCCATGGCCAGCCCGAAAGCGGCACCAATGTCGGCCCGGCGCCGATATCGGTGCGCGAGCTGCGCGAGAATTTCTTCCCGCCGTTCGAACAGGTGGTCCGCCGCACCGGGATCGAGGCGGTGATGGCGTCCTATAACGAGATAGACGGCGTGCCCTCCCACGCCAACCGCTGGTTGCTGCAGGACGTGCTGCGCGGCGAATGGGGCTTCAAGGGCGCGATCGTCAGCGATTATTCGGCGGTCGACCAACTGATGAGCCTGCATCATGTCTCGCCCGATCTGGAAGGCGCGGCGATCCGCGCGCTCGATGCCGGCGTCGATTCCGACCTGCCCGAGGGCCTTTCCTACAAGATGCTGGTGAAGGCCGTGCGCGAGGGCCGGGTGGACGAGGCCAGGGTCGACGTTGCGGTGCGCCGCATGCTGGACCTGAAGTTCCGCGCCGGCCTGTTCGAAAACCCCTATGCCGACGTGCGGCAGGCGCTGGCGATCACCAACAACGATGCCGCCCGCGCGCTTGCGCTGAAGGCCGCGCAGCAGGCGATCACGCTGCTCAAGAACGACGGCACCCTGCCGCTGTCGCTGGCGGCGAAGCCCACCATCGCCGTGATCGGCCCCAATGCCGACGTCGCGCGGCTGGGCGGCTATTACGGCCAGCCGCCGCACAGCGTCTCGATCCTCGAAGGCATCAGGAACCGGGTGGGCAACCGCGCCGATATCCTGTTCGCACCGGGCGTGAAGATCACCGAGAATGACGACTGGTGGGCGGACGAGGTGAAGCTCGCCGATCCCGCCGCCAACCGCCGCATGATCGCCGAGGCGGTCGAGGTGGCGAAGAAGGCGGACCGGATCGTGCTCGCCATCGGCGATACCGAGCAGACCAGCCGCGAGGCCTGGGCCGACAACCATATCGGCGACCGCCCGAGCCTGGACCTGGTGGGCGAGCAGCAGGCGCTGTTCGATGCGCTGAAGGCGCTGGGCAAGCCGATCACCGTCATCCTCATCAACGGCCGCCCCGCTTCGACCGTGACGATCGCGGAGCAGGCCAACGCGCTGATCGAAGGCTGGTATCTGGGCGAACAGGGCGGCAATGCCGTGGCGGACGTGCTGTTCGGCACGGTCAATCCGGGCGGCAAGCTGCCCGTCACCATCCCGCGCAATGTCGGCCAGCTGCCGATGTTCTACAATCATAAGCCCAGCGCCCATCGCGGCTATCTGTTCGATACCACGGCCCCGCTTTTCCCGTTCGGCTGGGGGCTGAGCTACACCAGTTTCGATATCGGCCAGCCGCGCCTTTCGGCGGGCACCATCCGGCCGGACGGCGATGTCGACGTGCTGGTCGACGTCGCCAATACCGGCAGCCGCGCCGGCGACGAGACCGTGCAGGTCTATGTCCGCGACAAGGTAAGCTCGGTCACGCGGCCGGTGAAGGAGCTCAAGGGCTTCCAGCGCGTCACCCTCCAGCCCGGCGAGCGGCGCACCGTGAAGATCAGGCTGACGCCCGCCAGCTTCCAGATGTGGAACGACCGGATGGAGCGCGTGGTCGAACCGGGCGAGTTCGACATCATGGCCGGCCCCAATTCGGTCGACTTGAAGACCGTCACCCTGACGGTGAAGCCGTGAGCACCGGCATCGCCCGCCGGCAGGCGCTCGGCTGGCTGGCATCGGGATCGGTGCTGGCGGCGAGCGCGGCATCCTCCTCCGCCGCCTTCGCGCGCGGGGCGGGCCGCCCGCTCTACAAGGATGCGACGCAGCCGGTCGAGGCGCGCGTCCGCGATCTCCTGTCCCGCATGACGCTGGAGGAGAAGGTCGCCCAGATGATCGCGCTCTGGGCGACGAAGCAGGACGTGATGGTGGAAGACGGGCTGGATTTCGATCCCGCCCGGGCATCACGCGCCTATCCGGCCGGCTTCGGCCAGATCACCCGCCCGTCCGACCGGCGCGGCGGCCCGGCCGTCGCCGATGTCGCGGGCGGCACCGGCGCGCGCTGGCGGACGCCCGAGGACACGGTGAAGTTCGTCAACGCGGTCCAGCGCTGGGCGACGACCCAGACCCGGCTCGGCATCCCCGTGCTGTTCCACGAGGAATCGCTCCACGGCTATATGGCGACGGACGCCACCATGTTCCCGCAGGCGATTGCGCTGGCCGCCAGCTTCGACCGCGATCTGATGCGGGACGTGCAAGGCGTGATCGCCCGCGAGGCGCGCGCGCGCGGCGTCCACCTGGCGCTCTCGCCCGTCGTCGATATCGCCCGCGATCCGCGCTGGGGCCGGATCGAGGAAACGTTCGGCGAGGATCCCTATCTCTGCGGGGAGATGGGCGTCGCCGCCGTGCAGGGCCTCCAGGGCGACGGCGATGTGCTGAAGCCCGGCAAGGTCTTCGCCACGCTGAAGCACATGACCGGCCACGGCCAGCCGCAGAGCGGCACCAATGTCGGCCCCGCGCCGATATCGGAACGCGAGCTGCGGGAGAATTTCTTCCCGCCCTTCCGCGCGGTCGTCGGCCGCACCGGGATCGAGGCCGTGATGCCGTCCTATAACGAGATAGACGGCGTGCCGTCCCACGCCAACCGCTGGTTGCTGCAGGATGTGCTGCGCGGCGAATGGAAGTTCGGCGGCATCGTCGTGAGCGACTATACCGCCATCGACGAGCTGGCGACGATCCACCATGTCGCCCCGGACGTGCGCGCCGCCGGCGTGATCGCGGTCAATGCCGGGGTGGACAGCGAGCTGCCGGACGGGGCGACCTTCCGCCACCTCGTCGATGCCGTCCGCGCCGGCGAGGTTTCCGAGGCGCGGATCGACGAGGCTTGCGCGCGGATGCTGAGCCTGAAGTTCCGCGCCGGCCTGTTCGAAAATCCCTATGCCGATTTCGCCGCCGCCGATCGCATCACCGGCAATGCCGAGGCCCGCGCGCTCGCGCTCGAGGCCGCGCGCAAATCGCTGTGCCTGCTCAGCAACGACGGCACCCTGCCGCTGAAGCCGGGCGCGCATCCGACCGTGGCGGTGATCGGCCCCAATGCCGCCATCGCCCGGCTGGGCGGCTATTCCAGCACGCCGCGCCAGGCGGTGAGCCTGCTGGACGGGGTGCGCGCGAAGCTGGCCGGCAAGGCGGAGGTGGTCCACGCCCAGGGCGTGTTCATCACCCGCAGCGAGGATCGATCGGCCGACGAGGTGCTGCTCGCCGATCCGGCGGAGAACCATCGCCTGATCGCCGAGGCGGCCGCCATCGCCCGCAAGGCCGACGTCATCCTGCTCGCGATCGGCGATACCGAGCAGACCAGCCGCGAGGGCTTTGCGAAAAACCATCTCGGCGATCGTACCAGCGTGGATCTGGTGGGCGAGCAGAATGCGCTGTTCGATGCGCTCCACGCGCTGGGCAAGCCGATCGTCGTCGTCGCCATCAACGGCCGCCCGCCAAGCTGGCCCGGCGTCGCCGCCAAAGCCAATGCCATGCTGCTCTGCTGGTATCCGGGGCAGGAGGGCGGCACCGCCATGGCCGACGCGCTGTTCGGCGACGTCAATCCCGGCGCCAAGCTGCCCGTTTCCGTGGTGCGCAACGCGGGCCAGATTCCGCTTTTCTACAACCGCAAGCCATCGTCGCGGCGAGGCTATCTGTTCGAGGATGCGGCCCCGCTTTTCCCCTTCGGTCACGGGCTCAGCTACACCCGCTTCGATATCGGCGCTCCCCGCCTTTCGGCGGCGCGGATCGGCGTGGACGGCAGCGTCACCGTGGAGGTCGACGTGCGCAACATCGGCGATCGCGCGGGCGACGAGGTGGTGCAGATCTATGTCCGCGATCAGCTATCGTCGGTCACGCGCCCGCTCAAGGAACTGAAGCAGTTCGCCCGCGTCACGCTGGCCCCCGGCGAGGCGCGCACGCTTCGCTTCACGCTGGGCCGGGATGCCTTCGCGCTGTGGAACGAGGCGATGGAGGAGGTGGTCGAGCCCGGCCGCTTCGACATCATGGCCGGCCCCGACAGCGAACATCTGAAAACCGCGATCCTCGAGATCGCCTGACAGGACAGGAAGAGATGCCGAGGATCACCGCTGCGCGGGTTATCGTGACGAGCCCTGGTCGCAATTTCGTGACGCTGAAGATCGAGACGGAGGCGGGGATATATGGACTGGGCGACGCGACCCTGAACGGGCGCGAGCTGGCGGTGGCCTCCTACCTCGCCGATCATGTCGCGCCCTGCCTGATCGGGCGGGATGCGCACCGGATCGAGGATATCTGGCAGTTCCTCTACAAGGGCGCCTATTGGCGGCGCGGGCCGGTGACGATGCCGGCGATCGCGGCGGTCGATACCGCGCTGTGGGACATCAAGGGCAAGATCGCCGGGCTTCCGGTCTACCAGCTGCTCGGCGGCGCGAGCCGCGAGGGCGTGATGGTCTATGGCCACGCCAATGGCAGGACGATCGAGGAGACGATCGACAATGCGCTCCATTACCAGGAGCAGGGTTATAAGGCGATCCGCCTGCAATCGGGGGTGCCGGGGCTGGCCTCCACCTATGGCGTGTCGAAGGACCGTTATTTCTACGAGCCCGCCGATGCCGACCTGCCAACCGAGAATGTCTGGTCGAGCGAGAAATATCTCCGTTCGGTGCCGCCGTTGTTCGAGGCCGCGCGCGAGGCGCTGGGCTGGGATGCGCATCTCCTCCACGACATCCACCACCGGCTGACGCCGATCGAGGCGGGCCGGCTGGGCAAGGATCTGGAGCCTTATCGCCCCTTCTGGCTGGAGGATGCGACCCCGGCCGAGAACCAGGCGAACTTCCGCCTGATCCGCCAGCACACCACGACGCCGCTGGCGGTGGGCGAGGTGTTCAATTCGATCTGGGATGCCAAGCAGCTGATCGAGGAGCAGCTGATCGACTATATCCGCGCCACCGTGGTCCATGCCGGCGGGCTCACCCATCTCAGGCGGATCGCGAGCTTCGCGGACCTGCACAATGTCCGCACCGGCTGCCATGGCGCGACCGATCTGTCGCCGGTGTGCATGGCGGCGGCGCTGCATTTCGGGCTGTCGGTGCCGAATTTCGGCATCCAGGAATATATGCGCCACACCGCCGAGACCGATGCCGTCTTCCCCCATGCCTACGGCTTTGCCGACGGCCTGATGCATCCCGGCGACCAGCCGGGCCTGGGCGTGGACATCGACGAGGAGCTGGCCGCCAGATACGAATATAAGCGCGCCTACCTCCCCGTGAACCGCCTCCAGGACGGCACCATGACAAACTGGTGATCGCGGTGGACAAATCCCTCATCCCGCCGCCCCCCAAGGGCAAGGTGCGCTGGATCATCTGCGCGCTGCTCTTCGCGGCGGTGGTGCTCAGCTATGTCGACCGCCTCGTCCTTTCGGTGCTGAAGCCCACGCTGCAGCAGGAATATGGCTGGTCCGAAAGCGGCTATGGCGACGTGGTCTTCTGGTTCCAGGCCGCCTACGGCATCGGCTTCCTCTTCTTCGGGCGGCTGATCGACCGGGTCGGCGCCAAGCTGGGCTATCTGCTGGCGATGGCGGTATGGACGGCGGGCCATATGGCGCACGCCCTCGTCACCACCACCACCGGCTTCGCGCTTGCCCGCATCCCGCTGGCGCTGGGGGAATCCGGCACCTATCCCGCCGCGCTCGCCGCCGCCGCCGAATGGTTCCCCAAGCGGGAGCGCGCGCTGGCCATCGGCATCTTCAACGCCGGCGCCAATGTCGGCGCGATCGTGACGCCGCTGATCGTGCCGCTCATCACGCTGGCGATGGGCTGGCAATCGGCCTTCATCATCACCGGCCTGTTCAACCTCATCTGGATCGGCGCCTGGATCGCCTTCTACCGCCGCCCGCGCGAGCATCCGAGCATCACGCGGGAGGAGATCGCCTATATCGAGGCGGAGCCGTTCGAGACCGAGGGCAAGGCCAGCTTCCGCCAGGTGCTCGCCTGCCGGCAGGCCTGGGCCTATATGGCCGGCCGCTTCCTGATCGATCCGATCTGGTGGACCTTCCTGTTCTGGCTGCCGGATTTCTTCTCCAAGCGCTACGCCGTCGATCTCAAGGGCTTCGGCCCCCCGCTGATCGCGATCTACATCATCGCCGATGTCGGCTCGATCCTGGGCGGCTGGTATTCGTCGCGGCTGCTGGGGCGCGGCATCAGCGCCAATCGCGCCCGCAAGACGGCGATGCTCGCCTGCGCGCTCGTCGTCACCCCCGTCACCTTCGCCATGTATGCGCCGTCGATCTGGATCGCCGTGGCGCTGATCGGGCTGGCCTGCGCGGGCCATCAGGGCTTTTCCAGCAATCTCTTCTCGATGCCGGCCGATCTGTTCCCGCGCTGGGCCGCGGGCACCGTCGTCGGCCTCGGCGGCTTCGCCGGGGCGGCCGGCGGCATGCTGATGTCGAAATATGCCGGCTATGTGCTGGAGACGGTCGGCACCTACACGCCGATCTTCATCGTTTCGGGATCGGCCTATCTGGTGGCGCTGCTGGTGGTCCACCTGATCAATCCGCATTATGCCCCTGCCACCAAGCTTTCCGCCCGACAGGCCTGACATGACCCATCCGCTGCGCCTCCACCCCGACCGCCTCTTCCCCGCCGACGAACGCAGCCGCGCCATCGCCCGCGCGCTTTATGCCGGCGTGAAGGACCTGCCGATCGTCAGCCCGCACGGCCATACCGATCCGGTCTGGTTCGCCTACGACCAGCCCTTCGCCAATCCGGCGGAGCTGCTGATCGTGCCCGATCATTATGTGTTCCGCATGCTCTACAGCCAGGGCGTGGGGCTGGAGGCGCTGGGCGTGCCCACGGCGGACGGCAGCGCCACCGAGACCGATCCGCGCGCGATCTGGCGGCTGTTCGCCAGCCATTACCACCTGTTCCGCGGCACGCCTTCGCGGCTGTGGCTGGACTGGGTGTTCGCCGAGATATTCGGCATCGACATCCGGCTGGAGGCCGCCACCGCCGATCATTATTACGATGTGATCGCGGCCGCGCTTCCCACCCCCGCCTTCCGCCCGCGCGCCCTGTTCGACCGGTTCGGGATCGAGCTGATCGCCACCACCGAAAGCCCGCTCGATCCGCTGGAGCATCATCGCGCGATCCGCGAAAGCGGCTGGCATGGCCGCGTCGTCACCGCATACCGCCCCGATCCGGTGATGGACCCGGAGCATCCGGGCTTTGCCGGCAACCTGATCCGCTTCGGCGAGGTGGCCGGCGAGAATATCTCCACCTTCGCCGGCTATCTGCGCGCGCACGAGAACCGGCGCGCCTTCTTCCGCGCGGCGGGCGCCACCTCCACCGATCACGGCCATCCGAGCGCCCGCACGGCGGACCTGCCCCGCGCCGAGATCGAGGCGCTCTATGCCCGCGTGCGTTCCGGCCCGGTGACGCCGGCCGAGGCGGAGCTGTTCCGCGCCCACATGCTCACCGAAATGGCGCGGATGAGCGTGGCGGACGGCATGGTCATGCAGATCCATCCCGGCGTCCACCGCAGCCACAATCCGGCGCTGCTCGGCCGGTTCGGGCGCGACAAGGGCGCCGATATCCCGGTGCCCACCGGCTATGTCGAGGCGCTGAAGCCGCTGCTGGACCGGTTCGGCAACGAACGCGATCTCACCATCATCCTCTTCACGCTGGACGAGACCGCCTATGCGCGCGAGCTGGCGCCGCTCGCCGGCCATTATCCGGCGCTGCGGCTCGGCCCGCCCTGGTGGTTCCACGACAGCCCCGAAGGCATGCGCCGCTTCCGCGAGCAGGTGACGGAGACAGCCGGCTTCTACAACACGGTCGGCTTCAACGACGATACCCGCGCCTTCCTTTCCATTCCGGCGCGGCACGATGTCGCGCGGCGGATGGACTGCGGCTTTCTCGCCCGGCTGGTGGCGGAGCATCGGCTGGAGGAGGATGAGGCGCACGAGCTGGCCCGCGCCCTCACCTATGATCTGGTGAAGAAGGCCTACAGGCTGTGACGCGCCTGTCCGCGACGACCATCGACCTGCTCCCCCCCGGCATCGCGCGGCCGGCTTATGATCGCGGGGCGATCGCCACCGGCGTCGTCCATATCGGCATCGGCGCCTTCCACCGCGCGCACCAGGCCGCGCTGTTCGATGCGGCGCTGGCCGCCGGCGATCTTCGCTGGGGGATCATCGGCGCGTCACTGCGATCGCCTGCCGTGCACGACCAGATGGCGCCGCAGGACGGCCTCTACTCGCTCGTCGTCCGCGATGGCGCGGCGGAGGACGTGCGGGTGATCGGCGCGATCCGGGAGGTGCTGGTGGCGCCGCGCGATCCCGCCGCGCTGGTGGCAGCGATGTCCGCGTCGGGCGTCCACATCGTCACGCTTACCGTGACCGAAAAAGGCTATAAGCTCGATCCCGCGACCGGCGCGTTGCTGGCCGGTGATGACGATGTCGCGGCCGATCTGCGCGATCTTGCCGCGCCGCGCACCGCCCCCGGCTTCATCGTCGCCGCCCTCGCCCGCCGCCGCGCGGCCGGCCTCGCGCCCTTCACCGCCATTTCATGCGACAATCTGCCGCATAACGGCTCCCGCCTGCGGGCCGCCGTGTTGGCGATTGCTGCGCAGCATGACGCAAGCCTTGGCGACTGGATCGCGCAGCATGGCGCCTTCCCGGAAACCATGGTCGACCGCATCGTGCCGGCCACGCGGGACGAGGATATCGCAGCCCTCGCCGCCCGCACCGGGCTGGAGGACCAGGCGATGGTGAAGACCGAGCCTTTCTCCCAATGGGTGATCGAGGATCGGTTCGCCGGCGAACGGCCCGATTTCGAGCGGTTCGGCGCCCAGATCACCCGATCGGTGGCGCCATGGGAGGAAGCGAAGCTGCGGCTGCTGAACGGCGCCCATTCGGGTATCGCCTATCTGGGCGGGCTGGCCGGCGTGGATTTCGTCCACCAGTTCGTCGGCCTTGCCGAAGGGCGCGGCTTCGTCGAGGCGCTGTGGGATGAGGCGGCCGCCACGCTATCCCCGCCGCCGGGCCTCGATATCCCGGTCTATCGCGCCGCGCTGATGGCGCGTTTCGCCAACAGTTCGCTGCAGCATCGCACGCGGCAGATCGCCATGGACGGATCGCAGAAGCTGCCGCAACGGCTGCTCGCCCCGATCGCCGCGCGGCTCGATCGCGGCCTGCCCGTGGAGGCGCTCGCATTGGCCGTGGCCGCATGGATGCGCTGGCAGGGCGGGCGCGACGACAGCGGCGCCATCTTCACCGTCGACGATCCGCTGGCGGCGGTGACGGCGGCAAGGCTTGCCGGTGCCGCATCGCCGGCCGATCGGGTGGCGGCACTGCTCGCCATCGAGGCGATCTTTCCGCCCCGGCTCGCAGGCGATGCCGGCTTCCGCGCCACACTGACCCGCCATCTCGCCTTGCTCGGCGAGGCGGGATCGCGCGCGGCGATCGCCTCCCTGCTTTCCAAGGAAAGGCCGTGACCGCATGAAGCGCTTCCTGACCGGGCTGGCCCTCGCTCGCGCCATCGCCGCCTCCCCCGCGATCTCGAAGGAGGCACGCTGGGTGGGAAGCTGGGCCGCGTCGCAACAGATACCCGAGCCGCGCAACGCGCTCGACCCCGCCGATCTGCGCGATGCGACGCTGCGGCAGATCGTCCGCCTCTCGCCCGGCGGCAAGACCATCCGCGTCCGCCTCTCCAACGCCTTCGGCACGGCGCCGCTGCGTTTCTCCCGCGTCCATGTCGCCCCCGGCCGGCCCGGATCGCCGCGGATCGATGCCGCGCGCGGCCGCATCGTCACCTTCGCCGGCCGGCAGGATGTGATCGTCCCGGCGGGCGCAAGCTGGCTCTCCGATCCCATCGATCTTGCCGTGCCGCCGCTCGGCAGCGTCGCGATCAGCTTCCACCTGCCCGATCCGCCCGCGCAGCAGACCGGCCATCCCGGATCGCGCACCACCAGCTACCTCGTCCATGGCGACCAGGTGGACGCGGCGGAGCTGCCGGATGCCAAAACGGTCGACCGCTGGTATCAGATCGCCGGTATCGACGTGGCCGCCGGAAAGGGATCGGCCGCCATCGTCACCCTCGGCGATTCGATCACCGACGGGGCCGGATCGACCACCAATGCCAACGATCGCTGGCCGGATATCCTGGCGCAGCGCCTCCAGGCGTCACAGGCCACGCGCCATCTCTCGGTGCTGAACCACGGCATCGGCGGCAACCGGCTGCTGATCGACGGGCTCGGCCCCAACGCGCTGGCGCGCTTCGATCGCGATGTCCTCGCCCAGCCCGGCGTGCGCTATCTGGTCCTGCTCGAAGGCGTGAACGATCTCGGCGGGCTGGCGCGCGAGGCGCCGGCCACGCCCGCCCAGCGCGCCGATCTCGTCCACCGCATCACCGCCACCTATGCGCAGATCGTCGCCCGCGCGCGGGCGGCGGGCGTGAAGGCCATTGGCGCCACGATCCTGCCTTATGGCGGATCGGAATATTATCATCCCGATGCCGGTGCCGAAGCCGACCGTCAGGCGATCAACGCCTGGATCCGAACGCCCGGCAATTTCGATGCCGTGGTGGATTTCGACGCCGCGACCCGCGATCCCACCCGGCCCGATCACCTGCGCGCCGATTATGATTCGGGCGACGGCCTGCACCCCTCGCCGGCGGGCTATCGCGCCATGGCCGATGCCGTGCCGCTGGGCCTGTTCGGCAAATGACGATCACGGCCGCGCTGCTGCTGGCGGCCACCGCACCGCGACCGCCAGGCCCGGAAATCGCGATCGCCTTCGATGATCTTCCCGTCCACCAGCCTTTGCCGGCCGGGGAAACCCCGCTCGCCGTCGCCGATCGCATCCTGGCCGCGCTGAAGGCGGCGCGCGTGCCTGCCGTCCATGGCTTCGTCAACGGCGCCGCCACGGCAGGCGATCCGGCGACGGAGAAGGTGCTCGCCGCCTGGCGCGCCGCCGGATATCCGCTCGGCAACCATGGCTGGTCGCACGCCCGCCTCGATTCCCTCGACGACGCCGCCGTCGCCACGGAAATCGAGCGCAACGAGCCGCTTCTGGAACGATGGGGCATGAAGCCGGGGCGCCGCTGGTTCCGCTTCCCTTATCTGGCGGAAGGCGGAACGCCCGCGCGCCGCGCCGCCATCCGCCGCCTGTTGGCCGCCCGCGGCTACCACATCGCCGCCGTTACGATGAGCTTCGGCGATTATCGCTGGAACGCGCCTTATGCCCGCTGCCTCGCCAGAGGCGACAAGGCCGCGATCGACACGCTTGAGCACAGCTTCCTCGCCGTCGCCGATGCCGCGATCATCCGCAGCCGATCGATGGCGAAGTCGCTCTACGGCCGCGACATACCCTATGTGCTGCTGATGCACGCGGGCGCGTCCGACGCGCATATGCTGCCGCGCCTGCTCGCGCTCTATGCGGCGCGGAATGTCCGCTTCGTGCCGCTCGACCGGGCGGAACGCGATCCGGCCTATGCCAGCGACGTCGATCCCCGCCTGCCGGCGCGCGCCGCCAGCCTCGAAGGCCGGATGACGGGGCAGGGCCTCGCTCCCCCCGTCCATGACGATCCGGGGGAAGGGATCGAAAAGCTCTGCCTCTGACGCCGTTTCGGCCGGCTCAGCGCCCGGCCATCGCCGCGCGCATGCCGTCTAGGCAGGATCGCACGCCCGCGCCGCGCCCCGAACGCTGCAGCGTATCGCCCAGATCGGCCGCCAGCCGGCCCAGCGGCTCCATGCCGTTCGCCCGCGCCACTTCGGCAATCGCATCCGCGCGGCGGCGCAGCTCGCCCACGGATAGCAGCCGCATGTCGCGGTCGATCTGGGCGATGCGCGCCTTCAACTCGTCTTCGACACCGGCCATGGCCGCTGATTCGATTCGGCGTAACGAAGCCATGATTCTTCCTCCTGCCGGCCATCATGTCGGTTCAGGATTAGCGTTGGATTAAGCGAAACGGCGCGCCGTGGGGCTTTGACGCCCTTCGGCTTGACTTTCGGCTCCGCCTGCCGCATTGGCCCTGCCGATGGAATCAGGCGGCGGTGACGTCGCCTTATTTTTTCGTGCCACCCGGCACGCAGCAGCAGAATTCGAAGGATCAAAGGGTCATGGCCAAGCCGACCACCGTCAAGATCAAGCTCGTCAGCACGGCCGACACCGGCTTCTTCTACGTGACCAAGAAGAATCCGCGCACCCAGACCGAGAAGCTGAGCTTCCGCAAGTATGACCCGGTCAAGCGGGCGCACGTGGAATTCAAGGAAGCCAAGATCAAGTAAGCCGGCGGGCGGGGTCACCCCGCCTTGCGCTTGCGGATCGTTCGATGCCCGGCCATGCCCCGATCGCGGATCGGGCGCGTGGGCCGGGCTTCGGTCGTCTGGCCCGCGTCGATCGTCCGCCGGTCCTCAGACCAGTGCCTCCACCGCCTCCACGAAGCGGATCACCGAAATCGGCTTGGAGACATAGGCTTCCGCCCCGGCGGCGCGGATGCGATCCTCGTCGCCCTTGCCGGCATAAGCGGTCACCGCCATGATCGGAATGGTCCGCAGCCCATCATCCGCCTTCAGCTGCTCGATCAACTCGATCCCGCTGACATGGGGGAGCTGGATGTCCATGATGATGAGGTCCGGGCCGAAGCTGCGCGCCACGTCCACGGCCTCGCGCCCGTCCCGCACCGGCTCCGCCACATAATCATGCGCGCGCAGCAGATCGCAGAACAGCTTGAGGTTGAGTTCGTTGTCCTCGACAACGAGCACTTTCTTGGACACAGGCCGCCCCACCACGCTACACCCGCGGACGATTGTAAACTATGCCGGGACCGGAAACAAATCATGACCGCGCCGCGATCGCCCTCAACGCGCTCGCCTGGACGCTTGGCGAGCCGGACCGGGCCGATCGCTTCCTGGCGCTCACCGGCATCGGCCCGGATGAGCTGCGCCGCCGCATCCACGATCGGGCGCTGCTCGCCGCCGTCCTGGCCTTCCTCGAAGGGCATGAGCCGGATCTGATCGCCTGCGCCGCCGCCCTTGATGTCCCACCCCAGGCGTTGATCGCCGCCCGCATGGAAATGGAAGCATGAACCGTCCCCTGCTCGTCACCGATTGCGATGAAGTGCTGCTGCACATGGCCTCCCATTTCGGCGCCTGGCTCGATGAGGCGCACGGCATCGATTTCGCGCTAGATCGGCACGATACCTTCAACGCCATGACCCGGCGCGCCGACGGCTCGACCGTTCCCGCGGAGGAGGCGTGGCCCCTGCTCGACGCCTTCTTCCAGACGGAGATGCACCGGCAGACGCCCGTGCCGCATGCGATCGAGGCGCTGGGCGAGATCGCCGAGCATGCCGACATCGTCGTCCTCACCAATATCGGCGAACATTGCCGCCCGCACCGCATGGCCCATCTGGAATCGCTCGGCATCCGCCATCGCGTGCTCTGCAACAGCGGCGGCAAGGGCCGGCCGGTCGCCCGCCTGATCGAGGAACTGCGCCCCGGCGCCACCGTGTTCGTGGACGACCTTGCCGTCCATCACGAATCGGTCGCGAAGCACGCGCCGGACGTATGGCGCCTCCACCTCGTCGCCGAACCCCGCATGGCGCCCCATATCCCGGCCGCCCCGCACGCCCATGCCCGCATCGACGACTGGGTGTCCGCCAAGACCTGGGTGCTGGATCGGCTGGCGGCCCGGGCCGCCGCCTGAGGCCGCGCGAGGCGGCGGCGGAAGCGGGGGGCGCCCGTGCGGACCGGCCTCCGCCTTCTCCTCCTCACCGCGCTGCTCGCCTTCGGCGGCTGCGCGGGCTTCGTCCGGCAGAATCTCTACAAGCCCCGCACGGATATCGTCGCGATCGCCGACTGGACGAAATCGCCGCCGGCGGAAGTCCGCGCCACCACCGCCGACGGCATCGCCCTCCAGAGCTTCCACTGGGCGGGAAAGCCGGGCAACCATGACGTCATCCTCTTCTTCCACGGCCGCCGGGCGCATCAGGGCGTGGGCGCCAAATATGCCCAATATCTCGCGGGCAAGGGGCCGGCCGTCCTCGTCGCCTCCTATCGCGGCTTCGCGGGCAATCCGGGCTCGCCCTCACGCGAAGGGCTGATGAGGGACGGCGCGGCCTTCATCGCGCTCGCCCGGCAACTCCACGGCGCGGACGCCCGCATCTTCCTGGTCGGCCATTCGCTCGGCGGCGCGGTCGCGCTCGAACTGGCCACCCGCGCGCCGGTAGCCGGTGTCGTCCTGATCGAGCCCTTCGCCGCGCTGGATGAGGTCGCGCCCGATTATGCCCGCCCTTTCCTCCTCGATCGCTGGGACAATCGCGAAGCCATCGCCGCCGTCGCCCCGCCGGTGGTGATCTTCCACGGCACGGCGGACGATGTCGTCCCCCTGCCCCAGGCGCAAAGCCTGCTGGCCGCCGCCTGCAACCGCGCGCTCCTCGTCACCATGCCGGGCGCCACCCACAAGCCGAACATGCCGGTCCTCGGCCCCGCCATCGCCGACACGATCCGCCTCATCGCCGAAGACCGCCTCGCCGCCCTTCCGGCCACCCTCCCCGAAGGCTGGCGCCTCACCGATCATCCCCCCGCCCGGACCCCAGCCTGCCTCACCCGGCACCGGGGGCGATAGATCGGGAACGATCGGTCAAACGCCCAGCCATTGCAGGCCGTCCGGCAAGTCCACGGCGGCATAGTCGACCTGCAGCACCCGCCGCCGGCCGGAGTGCGTCGCCGCGTCCGACGCATGCAATATGGGAGTTGAATAGAGCCAGACGTCACCGGCATCCGCCAGGCAGGCGCGAATGCCGCAGGCTTTCACCACTCCCGCGATATCGGCTTCCAGCAGCTTGCCCAACCGGTGCGATCCCGGCGCGACCAAAAGCGGCGCATTGGTTTCCGGCACGTCGTCCAGATGGACGCGCAAGGTGACCATCCCGGCCAGCAACGATGGCGGCGGCGCCACATGATGCATGCCCCGCTTCACGGTCCAGGGGCTGAAGCCGGGCACGTCACGGCGTTCGGCGACGCAGATCGTCCGATCCTGATGCCATCCCAGCGCCCAGTTCATGGCCGGAGACTTGTCGAAAAGAATGGCCCTCACCGGGCGGCTGGCGCGGCCCAGATGGCCGGCCGCAACCGAACCGATCGATCCGCCGGCGGACAGGAAGGGCGAAAGCGCCGCGATACCGTTCAGGCGCAGCCCCGCATGGTCCGCAGGCAGCCGGCCAAGAATAGCGCGAAGTGCCGCCAGATCGCCGCGCGCCGCTTCGGGGAATAACTGCGCGCCGTCTCGCTCCAGGCGCATGTCCGCGCTGCCATCGACAAGCAAAGCCATTGCCCCTTGGTAGAAGGGACATAGGCCGGGGCGCAATGCCGATGGATCGAATCCGCGCCAACCCGCTGGCTCCGCGCCCTTTCTCCCGCTACGCAACCGACATGACCGAGCGTTCTCCCGCCCTTCGCGCTTATGCCATGCTGGCCTTCGTCATGCTGTTCTGGGCGGGCAATTCCATCGTCGGCCGCGCGGTCAGGGATGATATTCCGCCCTTCACCCTCGCCTTCGTCCGCTGGACGGGGGCGCTCATCATCCTGCTGCCGATCGCCTGGCGGGGGCTGGTGCGGGACAAGGCGGCGCTGATCGCGGGATGGAAGCCGGTGCTGGCATTGGGGCTGATCGGCGTCTCCGGCTTCAACGGGCTGCTTTACTGGGGCCTGCACCACACCACCGCGACCAATGGCCTGCTGCTGCAAGCCGCGACGCCGGCGCTGGTGCTCGTCTGCAATGCATTGTTCTTCCACGACCGGGCCGGCGGGTGGCAGGTGGCCGGCGTCACCTTGTCGACGATCGGGGTGCTGCTGGTCGTCACTCATGCCGATCTCGGCGTGCTGGCCGGGTTCCGGCTGGGCAAGGGCGATATCCTGATCCTGGGCGCAGTGCTCGCCTGGTCGATCTATACCAGCCTGCTGCGCATCCGGCCGGCGATCAGCCAGGCGAGTTTCCTCTTCGCCACCTTCCTGATCGCGGCGCTGGCGATGCTGCCGCTGGCGGTGTGGGAATGGCATGCCGCCCCGCCGATCCACTGGCGCCCGGCGGTGATCGGGGCCTTCGCCTATGTTTCGATCCTGCCGTCGCTGATCGCTTATTATCTGTTCAATTCCGCCGTCGAGATGATCGGCGCCGGCCGGGCGGGGCAGACGATCAGCCTGATGCCGCTGTTCGGCGCCGGCCTTGCCGCCGCGCTGCTGGACGAGCCGCTGCACGGCTATCACCTCGCCGGCATGGCGCTGATCCTGGGCGGCATCGGCATGACGGCGCTGCTCCAGCGGCGCCCCGCCCCTTGACGCAACGCGCCCGGCGGCGGAAGAGGCGGGCATGAGCATCGAAGCGCGCATCGCCGAACTCGGCCTCACCCTTCCCCAGCCCGCCGCCCCCGTCGCCGCTTATGTGCCGGCCGTCGAGGCGAACGGGCTTCTCCACATCTCCGGCCAATTGCCGTTCCGCGCGGACGGATCGCTGATGACCGGCCGGCTCGGCGAGGATGTCGACGTGGAGGGCGGCCGCGCCGCCGCCGAACGCTGCGGGCTGATGCTGATCGCGCAGATCAAGGCGGCGCTGGGCGGCGATCTGGATCGCGTCGAGCGGATCGTCAAGCTCGGCGCCTTCATCTCCTCCACCGGCGATTTCACCGATCAGCCCAAGGTCGCCAACGGCGCGTCGGAACTGATGGCCGCCGTGTTCGGCGATGCCGGCCGCCATGCCCGTTCGGCCGTCGGCGTGCCGGTGCTGCCGCTCGGCGCCTGCGTCGAGGTCGATGCGGTCGTTGCCGTCCGGCCTGCCTGACGCGCTGTTCGCGCCGGCGCCCGCGGCGGAGCGGATCGCCTTCCTGAAAGGCCGCCGCTTCGCCCATCGCGGCCTCCATGGGCGCGGCCGGGTGGAGAACAGCCGCGCGGCCTTCGCCGCCGCCATCGCCCATGGCGACGGGATCGAGCTCGACGTCCAGCAATCGGCGGACGGCCAGGCCATCGTCTTCCACGATGCCACGCTGGACAGGCTGACCGGCCGATCGGGCGCGCTGGCCGATCTCGATGCCGCAGCACTCGGCCGGATCGCGCTCGCAGGGAGCGATGGCGAGACGCTGCCGACGCTCGCAGAAATCCTCAGCCTCATCGCCGGCCGCGTTCCGTTGCTGATCGAGGTCAAGAGCCGCCACCGCCGGCCGGCGCGCCTCTGCGCGGCCGTCCGCGATGCGCTTGCCGGCTATTCCGGCGCGGTTGCCGTGATGTCCTTCAACCCCGAAGTGGCCCGCTGGTTCTCCATCCATGCGCCGGCCATCGTGCGCGGGCTGGTGGTGACGGAGGAGAAGGACCGGAACCTGCCGGGCCGCCTGCGCCGCCATCTTGCGCTCTGGCGGGCGCGTCCCGATTTCCTCGCCTATGACGTGCGCGATCTGCCCTCCCCCTTCGCCGCAGCCCAGCGCCGCCGGGGCATTCCGGTGCTGAGCTGGACGGTGCGGACCGACGCCGATGAAGCGACCGTCGCCGCGCATGCCGACGCCCCGATCCACGAGCATCCCCTTGGCTGATCGCGATATCGTCGCGCGCATGGCCGATGGCGTCTCGGCCGTTCCCGCCGCCGATTGGGATGCCTGCGCCGGCACGGGCAATCCCTTCGTGTCGCATGCCTTCCTTTCCGCGCTGGAGGATTCGGGCAGCGTCGGCCCGCGCACCGGCTGGCAGCCCCTGCCGATCATCGTGGACGGCGCGGACGGGCGCCCCGCCGCGATCGCCCCGGCCTATGGCAAGAGCCACAGCCAGGGCGAATATGTGTTCGACCATGCCTGGGCGGATGCCTGGGAACGGGCCGGCGGGCGTTATTACCCCAAGCTCCAGATCGCGGCACCCTTCAGCCCCGTGCCCGGCCCCCGCCTGCTGCTGCGCGATGGCGAGGCGGCGGCCGCCCCGGCGCTGGTCGCCGCAATCGAAACCGTCGTCCGCCAGAACGGCCTGTCGTCGGCGCACGCCACCTTCGTCGCGCCCGATCAGGTGCCGCTGTTCGAGGCCGCCGGCTGGCTGATCCGGTCGGACCGCCAGTTCCACTGGGCCAACCAGGGTTATGGCTGCTTCGACGATTTCCTGGGCGCGCTGGCCAGCCGCAAGCGCAAGGCGATCCGCAAGGAACGCGCCGCCGCCGTCGCGGGGCTGGATATCGTCCATCTTTCCGGCGGCGATCTTACCGAGGCGCATTGGGACGCCTTCTGGGCCTTCTATCAGGATACCGGCGCCCGCAAATGGGGCCGCCCCTATCTCACCCGCGCTTTCTTCTCCGCGCTGGGAGAGCGGATGGCGGACAGGGTGCTGCTGATGCTGGCGCTGCGCGATGGCCGGCCGATCGCCGGCGCGCTCAACCTGATCGGCGGGGACACGCTCTACGGCCGCTATTGGGGCGCGACGGAGGAGGTGCCCTTCCTCCATTTCGAGCTCTGCTACTATCAGGCGATCGATGCCGCCATCGCCCGCGGCCTCGCCCGGGTGGAAGCCGGCGCGCAGGGCGAGCACAAGCTGGCGCGCGGTTATGAGCCGGTCGCCACCTGGTCCGCCCATTTCATTCCCGATCCCGGCTTCCGCCGCGCCGTGGCCGACTATCTGGCCGCCGAGCGCCGGGCCGTTGACGACGAGATCGAAATGCTCGCCGAAATGGGGCCGTTCAGGCGGAGCTGACGTTTCAAATCGTCATCTGTTGCGGCTAAGGGCGGGCGCATGAATCGCATCCTCGCTCTGTTCGCCCTTCTCGGCTCGCTCATCGCCTGCGCGGCGACAACTACGATGGCCGGTTGAGCGGCGACTATGATGGCCGGTAGGATCGGTTGTCTGGTCTGATCGTA
>NZ_PHHF01000017.1 GCF_003034225.1 Edaphosphingomonas fennica | reverse complement strand
TTGGAGTGGGTGTCGGCGTCGGAGTGGGCGTCGGTGTTGGAGTGGGCGTTGGCGTCGGAGTGGGTGTCGGCGTCGGGGTAGGTGTCGGCGTTGGAGTGGGTGTCGGCGTCGGGCAGGGGCAGTCGAGGATGTTACGCAGGAACCAGCTTTCCGGCGCAGCATCGTCGATGCTGCCATGATGCAGCGTATATTCGTAAGGGCCGGCGATAACGAGATTGGCGAGCGCGAAGCCGCCCGGCACGGTCGTGGCGCCGTGGATGGCATCGACGACGAGGATACCGTTGCCGGTGGTGATAGCGCCTTCTCCTCCCGAATTGGTGATCTTGAGCCGGGTGGCGCCCGTTGCCGTGCCGCTGTCGATCACCAGCCGATCCGATGGCGAGCCATCGACGCCGAGATAGGTGTTGAGACCGATCAGGCCGCCAGCGCCGATATAGTCGATGGTGGTCAACGTCTTGTAGCTGGCGAGCACCTCCGGATCGGCGCCGGCCGCCAGCGGCGTGAACAGGATATCGCTCAGCTCGTTGCGCAGGAAGGTGACGTTGGAATTGCCCGTGACATTCCAGATCGAACCATTGTCCAGCACCATGTTGGCTGTGTTGCCCGGTTCGGTGGTGAAGGTGCCCGTCAGCGTCGTCGCTTCATCCAGCAGGACATTGGCCGTGGCATGCGTGGTCGCAACGCAGTTCCGGTCGGCGAAGGTGTCGTAGACGCAGCCGGTGGTGACGACGCTGTCGCCGACAAGCTCGCTACCGCCCTTCGCGACCAGATTGACCAGGGTTTCGACCCGCGCGGCCGCGGCCCCGCTCTGCTGGAAGGAATCCTGCCCGAAGGCGACGAGCATATAGGGGCCTTCGACCCTCGCCCCGTCCGATAATTCGATATCGACGCGCCCGGCCGCGCCGATCGCGACCGCCTTCTCGCTGCTGAGGCTGCCGCCGGACATGCGGAATTCGTTGGGCGTTTCGCCGTTCAGGTTCCGCGAATAGAAGGCATAGGTGTAATCGCCCGTGGCGGTGACGGCGGTATCCGCGATCTCCACGACGCTTTTCGCGCCCGCGGCCGGGGCGATCGTATCCGATGCCAGCAGCACGCCGGTGCCGCCGCCGCTGGTATCGACCGTCGAATTCCTGGCGGTGATCACGCCATAGACCGAATGCAGCCCGCTCGTGCCGGTGGCGGTGGTGGTGATCGCATTGTCGTCCAGATCCACCCGGCCGTCGCGCAGCGCATAGGCGCCGGCCCCGTAATTCACGGCCACCGTGATGGTGGTCCCGGTGCTGGTGACGAGAGCGGAATCGCGGGCGGAGAGGCCGTGGGCGGGCGAGCTGCCGTAGGAGGTGAACGGATTGCCTGTGGTGAACAGGGTGGAGCCTGCGCGCAGCTCGTAGAAATTGGGGCTGTCGCGGACGATGGTGATCTCGCTCGCGCCGGTGACGGTGACATGGCTGCCGGCATCGCGCGCGAACACGCCCGATCCCGCGGAAGCGCCGGTGACGACGAGATCCTCGAAGCTGGCGGTTCCACCGTTGAGGGCGACCACGCCGGAACTGCCCGACGGCTGGAAGGTCGCCCCAGGGGGCGGTGCGGTCGCGGCATTGAGGTTGATGGTGAGGCCGTCGATCGGCGCGGCCAGATCGGAATTGTCGATCGTGATGCCGGTGCCGCCGGCCCCGCCGGAAATGTTGAGCGTCGATCCCGCGCCGAGCGCGACGAGCCCGCCGTCATGCATGTAGACGGCGGTGCCCGCGACGGCATAGGTCGTCGCGGGCGGCACGGGATCGGGCGGCCGCATGGTGACGGTGATCGGCCCGGTGGAATCGATCAGGCTGCCGCTTTCCGCGCCCAGGCCGACCCTGGAGGCGCCGGTGGCCGTGACGGTGCTGTTGCCGTCGAAATGGATCGCGCCCGTTCCCGATGCGAGCGCGCCGTGGCCCGCGCTCGTTACGTCGGTGAAGGCGGCATTGATCGTGCCGCTTTCAGTCTGCAGCCCGCGATTGTTGGTGTTGAGGACGTTTATCGTCGTGTGATGCGTGGCATCGCCGCCGAGGTGGACGGTGCCGCCGGCGCTCGCGGTCACGCCGTGCGATCCCGCACCGCTTGTGGTGATCGCGGTTCCGAAGGCGCTGATCATGCCATTCTGTTCGGCGCGAAGCCCGGCTGCGTTGGCACCTTGCCCGTTGGTGCTGGTCGTGCTGATCGAACCGCCGGTGATGCTGATGGCGCCGCCGTTCAGCGCGTATGCGCCGTTGGAGAAACGCCCCTTGGTGGTGATGGCTTCGCCTGCCGCCGCGATGGCGGAGCCCGTGCCGTCCGCCCGCAATCCATCGCTTCCGTCGCCGAGCGTCTGGATGATGCCGCTGTCGCCGGTCGCATCCCCGGTTGCCGGATCGACATTGAGCCAGACCTGGCCGCCGCCCTGGGCGAAGGCACCGTGAGCGGTGTTGGCGCCGGACGACACATATAGCGCGGGATCGGTGACCGGCTGGCCGGCCCCATTGACCGGTTGCCCGGAGGCGTCGACTCTAACGCCCGTGTAGATCGCATCCCCGGACGAGGTGACGATCGCGCCCGCTCCGTCCGCGAACAGGCCATGGGCGCCGGTTGCGGAGGTGATGATCGTCGTCGGATCGATATTGATCCGGCCACCGGCGGAAGCGTGGGCGCCATAGGAATTGGTGCCGATCGTCGTGATCGACCCCGCATCGAAGCCGATCACCCCGCCAGCCGTGGCACGGAGCCCGGCTGCATTGGCGGCCGCGATGACGATCGTCGTGCCGGTGCTCGCGATCGTGCCGCCTTCCGCGATCAGCCCTGCCCCGGTTCCGGTCGTGGAGATACGAGTGTCGGTTATGGTCACCGCCGCATTGCTGCCGGCGGCGAATATGCCCGATCCAGCCGCAGTGATGGTGCTGTTGCCGATCGTCACCTGGCCGTTCGTGAAGTTGATGTTGACGCCGTCGCGGGTGCTGTTGATCGTGCCGTTGCTGAACTGCACCTGCCCGCCGCTGGCGACCGAAATGGCGTGGCCCATGCTCGTGACGGCCAGGCCGGCGGCCGTGATCCGCGTAGAGGCGTTGCCGGACGCCTGTAGGCCGAGCGCATTGGTGCCGGTCGTCGTGACGGACCCGCCGGCCAGAAACGTCACCGTGCCGCCATTGATGGCGCTCACGCCGGTTGATCCCGTTCCGCCGGAGGTGATTGCCGGCGCGGATGTGACGCTTATGCTTCCAGCGGGGGAGTCTGCCTGGAACACCGGCGTCGCATTGGCGCTGGTGGCATAGCTCGTTCCGCTCACGGTGCAGGCCGTGGTGGCGCTCACCTGCCCCGATGCCTGCACTGCGCATTCCTGCCCCGCGGCATCCGACATAATGGCATCGATGAGGAGCATCGACAAAGCGAGCGTCATCGCCGACGTGGTGGAAAGTATCTGCCGGCGCCGGAATGCAGATCCCGAAACCCCGATGTCCTGGGCCGCGCCCCAAGGGGTTGTCAGATCGACATGCTCCATGGCGAGGCTCCCAATTAGGAGCGCCGATGTTCGACCTTTGCCGAAAAGCCCACAATCGGTGAAAGTCCCGATGGGCGGTTAGGGGATATGGCCTGCCGCGTTCCGGCGGGTGACGTTGTGCCAACAACCCTGGCGGCCGGCACCGACCGGCGCGCTAGCGGCCTATCGATTGTCGTCCCGCTGATCGGGGTTTCCGCCTGGCAGGCCGTCCCGCATCGCCTGCGCGAATTTGGGTAGCAGGCGGACGAGCGCGTCGAGGTCCTCCTGGGGCCAGCCGGCGAAGCCCGCGCTGAGGATGCGTTCGCGCGCTTCGTCGATCCGGTCGGTCATGGCCTTGCCTGCGGGGCGGATCACCGCTTCGCGCACCCGCCGGTCGGCGGCGCCGCTCCGCCGTTCGATCAGGTCGAGCCCTTCCAGCTTCGCGAGCTGCCGGCTTACCGTGGTGTGATCGCGCCCCACCCGGTCGGCCAGCTCCACCACGCCGATGGGGCCGAACCGCTCGATCAGCACCAGCAGCGGAAACAGCGCCCGATCCAGCCGGATGCCCGCCGCGCGGATCATCGCCTCGTCCCGCTGCGGACCGTTCATCATGCCCACGATATCGAGGACGGCGCCGTGCAGCAGCCGGAGCTGCCCGGTCATATGTGTATTATGCACATTCTTTCTTGCCGTCATGCCGACCTTCCCTATATATGTGCATCATACACGCATCCTGAACGCGAGGAAGTCCGATGAAGGCCGCTATCGTCACCGAAGCAGGGCGCCTGCCCATTTACGCGGATTTCGAGGAGCCGGTCGCCGGCGCGGGCGAGCGGATCGTCTCCGTCCGTGCCGCCGCCCTCGCGCCCCTGGTCCGCGCGCGCGCTTCGGGCAGCCACTACAGTTCCTCCGGCCGGTTCCCGTTCGTAGTCGGCGTGGATGGGGTGGGCACGCTGGATGACGGGCAGCGCGTCTATTTCTTCCTGCCGCGCGCGCCCTTCGGCGCGATGGCGGAGCGGACCGTCGTTCCCGTTGCCCGCCAGATCCCGGTGCCCGACGGGCTGGACGACGTGACCGCGGCCGCCATCGCCAATCCGGGCATGTCCTCCTGGGCCGCCTTTACCCGGCGCGCGCATCTGAAGCCCGGCGAGACGGTGCTCATCAACGGCGCGACCGGCGCCTCCGGCCAGCTCGCGATCCGCATCGCCCGGCATCTTGGTGCGGGCAAGGTCATCGCCACCGGCCGGAACGTGGATGTCCTGGCCGCGCTGGGCGCTGACGCGGTCATACCCCTGGATGGCGACGGCGATGCGCTGGAGGCGCGGTTCCAGGCGGAACTGGCGCAGGGCGTCGACGTCGTCGTCGACTATCTCTGGGGCATCAGTGCGGAACGCCTGCTGATCGCCGCCGCACGGGTAGCGAAGGAAGGCGTGCCGCTGCGCTTCGTGCAGGTGGGCACCGCGAGCGGCGCGGACATCACCCTCCCCGGCGCGATATTGCGGTCCTCGGCCATCGAACTGATGGGCAGCGGCATCGGCAGCGTATCGCTCGACGGCCTTCTCGCCTCGATCGCCGGCGTATTCGACGCGGCCTTGCCCGCCGGCCTCACCCTGCCCACCGATCCCGTGCCCCTGTCCGGCGTGGAGGCGGCCTGGCCGCGCGACGATGGCCGGCGGATCGTCTTCACCGCCTGATCGGTGCGGCCCCGAACCGAGGCCCGCCCGCCGTTGGAAAATCGCTGGCCATGGCGGTTCCGTGCCACCTATGATGGAATGATCGGCCGCGCGCCGGATGGGTTCGAAAAGGTCAATCGGGATATCCCGTTACATGGGTTCCACTGGATTTCGACCATGCCCGGATGATCCGCGATCGCATCGCGATGCGCCTCCTTTGCCGCCGATATCGCCGCCGCCGGCATCCGGGCTTCGTGGGGCAGCCCTGGCCATGGATGCCGCGCGGCTTGCTTCCCTCGACTGGAAGGATAGGTCCGATGAAGCGTCATTGCCTGACCCTGCTCCTCGCCGCCGCGGCGATCGCCATCGGCCCGCCCGCCTCGGCCAGGGACAAGGCGGCCGCGGCGGCGGCGACCGCCGATTTTTCGGTGGGGCCGCAATATGACACGACCCATGTCTATGTGGATGCGGCCGATTTCGATCGCTTCATCGCAAGCTTCGTCGCGACCTTCGGCGGCACGACATCCAGGCAGGGCGTGTTCCAGGTCACCCCGACGCCCAGCCAGACCATGTCGCAGCTTGCGCTGACGCCGGCCGGCACCATCTCCGTCTTCGGTTTCAAGACGCCCATTCCCTATCCCTTCGGGGCCGAGCGCACCGGCTATCTCGTCACCGATCTGGACGCCGCCGTCGACGCGGCGGTCAGGAACGGCGCGACCCGGCTGGTCGAAGCCTTCCCGGACCCCATCGGCCGCGACGCCATCGTGCAATGGCCGGGCGGGGTGAACATGCAGCTTTATTGGCACACCACCAAGCCCAGCTATGCGCCGCTCGGCACGGTGCCGGAGAACCGCATCTATCTGACGGCGGATGCCGCCGATGCCTTCATCCGGCACTGGCTGGCCTTCTCGCACGGGCGGATCCTTGCCGACGATCGCGTGGCCCCCGGCGACGAGGTCGGCCAGCCGGGCGGGACGATCCGTCGCGTCAGCATCAGCTCCGGCTACGGCAAGATGGCGGTGCTCGTGTCCAACGGGCAGCTCCCCTGGCCCTTCGGCCGCGACATGACCGGCTATGAGGTGGGGGACCTTTCCGCCACGCTGGAAAAGGCGAAGGCCGCCGGCGCTGCCGTGCTGGCCGGGCCATGGACGGCCGGCCGGCGCAAGGCCGCCATGGTCCAGTTCCCCGGCGGCTATATCGCCGAAATCCACAGCGAGTCCGCCGAATGAGGGGGGCGCCCCGATCCGTCGGGGCGCGCCGAGCGGAATGGGGGATGCGCCGTATACGACCGGCAGCCATCGCCGCCATGCTTCTCGCGGCCCCGGCGGCCGCCCAGGTGGCCGAGCCCTGGCAGCCGCCCGTTCTCACCACCGAACGCTATAATGAAGACTGGTCCGACCTCGCCGATCCCGCGCGGCGTTCCGGCCGATGGACCGAGCCGTTCAAATATATGCCCGTCGACGATGCCGGGCGGAGCTATCTGACGACGGGCATCGAGGTCCGCCTGCGCAACGAGGCCTATCGCAACAACCTCTGGGGCGGCGCGGATGCGCCCGACGACGGCTATCTCTGGCTGCGGGCCATGCCCTATGCCGATCTGCATGTCGGCGCGGCCCGCATTTTCGTCCAGCCGATCGCCGCTTATGCCATCGGCGTCCAGCCATCCCCCGGCCCGGTGGACCAGACCCGCGTCGATCTGCTGCAAGGCTTCGCCGATGTCGTCCTGCCGCTGGACGGGGAGGCGACGCTGCGCCTCAGGGCGGGGCGCGAACTGATCGGGCTCGGGACGGAGCGCCTGGTCGGCACGCGCTATGGGCCCAACGTTCCGCTCGCCTTCGATGGCGGCCGCGCCATCCTGCACAGCGGCCGTGCGACCATCAACCTGCTCTATGTCCTGCCCGTGGAGGCGCGCGCCGACAGCTTCGACGATCGCAGCTCGCCCACGCGCAGGCTGTGGGGCGCCTATGTGACGCGCACGCTGGGCAGCGCGGGCGGGACGGGGATCGACCTCTATTATCTCGGCTACCGCAACAGCCGCGCCGCCTTCGATCAGGGGGAGGGGCGCGAGACGCGCCATACGATCGGGCTGCGGAGCTTCGGCGCGGAGGGCAATTGGCGCTGGAACGTCGAGGGAGTCTGGCAGTTCGGCCATTTCGCGGGCGCGCCGATCCGCGCCTGGACGCTGGGCACGGAGCTTGTCCGCTCCTTTCCCGATACGCCGCTCAAGCCGCAGCTCACGCTGCGCGCCAATATCGTGAGCGGGGACCATGACCGCGACGATCCCCGGCTGCAGACGTTCAATGCCCTGTTCCCCAAGGGCAAATATTTTGGCGAGCTTTCGCCGATCGGCCCCTACAACATCGTCAACGCCCATCTCGGCGCCGGTATCGATCTTGGCCATGGCTTCGGCCTCGGTTTGGCCGGCATGGCCTTCTGGCGGGAGAGCACAGGCGACGGCATCTACGACATTCCCGGCCACCTGATCCGCAGCGGCGAGGGCAGCGACGCGCGCTTCGTGGGCAAGGAAGCGGAGGCGACCCTATCCTGGCTCGCGACCCCAGAGCTGGAGATTTCGGCCTCGCTTTCCTTCTTCAAGCCCGGTGCCTTCATCCGCGATACCGGCCCCGCGCGCACGATCCGCATGATCGGCCTCGAAAGCAATTTCCGCTTCTGACCCGGCCACCCTGATAGGATCGGGCAAGAGATCGATCGAATCAGGCTGCGGGATGGAGGCGATCGATCCGATATCGCCTGTCCACGCGACATGGGCGAACAGCTTTGACGCCCGCGATTGCAACGCAGGAGGCTGGGATGAAATACCGCACGCTGGGCCAGGGCCTGAAGGTGTCGGCGATCGGCATCGGCTGCATGCCGATGATCCGCGAAGGCAACATCAACTATGGCGTGGCCGACGACGACGTCTCCACGCGAACGATCCACGAGGCGATCGATCTCGGCATCACCTTTTTCGACACGGCCGAGATGTATGGTCCCTTCCGCAACGAGGAGCTGCTCGGCGCCGCCATCAAGGGGCGTCGCGACGGGCTGGTCATCGCCACCAAGTTCGCGATGCGCTGGGATGGGAATGAGGCGATCGGGGTCGACGGCAGCCCGGAAAACGCCCGGCGCGCCTGCGAGGGATCGCTGAAGCGGCTGGGCATCGACACGATCGACCTGTTCTACCAGCATCGCGTCGACCCGGACGTGCCGATCGAGGAGACGATCGGCGGCATGGCCGAGCTGGTGAAGGAAGGGAAGGTTCGTTTCCTAGGCCTTTCGGAGGCCGCGGCCGGCACCGTGCGCCGCGCCGCCAGGGTGCACCCCATCGCCGCGCTACAGAGCGAATATTCGATCTGGGAGCGCGACGTGGAGGAGGATATCCTTCCCGCCTGCCGGGAAAACGGCATTGGCTTCGTGCCCTACAGCCCGCTGGGCCGCGGCTTCCTGGCCGGCGGGATCCGCAGCCTCGACGCGCTTCCCGCCGGCGACTGGCGCCGCAACGATCCGCGCTATTCGCCCGAAAACATGCCCAGGAACCTCGCCATCGTCGATGCGATAGCCGAGGTGGCGGCGCGCCATGGCGTTTCCAACGCGCAGATCGCGCTCGCCTGGCTGCTGGCCCAGGGCGAGGACATCGTCCCGATCCCCGGCGTCAAGCGCAGCGAGACGATGCGCGACAGCGCCGGCGCGCCCGATGTCACGCTGACTGCCGACGATCTTGCCGCCATCGCGGCGGCGGCGCCGGCCGGCGGCACGGCGGGGCCGCGTTATGGCGAAGCGGGAATGGCGCGCGTGAAGCTCTGACGGAAGGCAAGTCCATGGTCCGTCCGCATCCGCGCTGCCGTGAGCGGACGGGCCACGGGCAAGCTCAGGCCGCTAGGATAATGGGCAACGCAGCGCGCGGGATGTCCTCGTGCTGGCGGTGGGGAATCCGGCCCGCGACGGTCAGTAACGCGCCCTGATGCTGGCGAAGAGGGTGCGGCCGGGCTCGGGGAAGCCGTCCGTCAGCACATAGTTCCGGTCGAACAGATTGCGTCCGCCCACGCTCAGCGTGACCTGGGGCAGGATCGCATAATCGATCGTCAGCCCGGCGGTCACATAGCTGCCCGTATCGTAATAGACCGGCGAGAGGCCGTTCGCCGAAGCGGGGGTGACGGTGGTGCGATCGGAGGCGAATTCCAGGTTGGGCACGATCTCCAGCCCCTCGAGCGGCCGCCATGAGACGTAGGCGAAGCCCTTGTGGTCGGGCACGTCGGTCAGCGCGAACGGGCGGATCAGATCGCCCGACGCGGGCGTGCCGACATCGAAGTCGCGATGGATGTAGCTGTAATTGACCCCCGCATCGAGCGTGGGCGTGATCCGCGCCGTGATCGAAATCTCCCCGCCATAATAATCGGCCGAGCCGAAATTCTCGCGCCGATTGAGATTGGCGGGCGTGCGGACGGAGACGAGCGCATCGTCGAGATGGCTGTAGAACAGCGCCGCCGTCACGTTGACGATGCCGAAATCGCGCGTGCCGCCCAGCTCGAAATTGGTCCCGCGCTCGGCCTTGAGGTCGGGATTGGCCACGGCGGTGCCGAACTGGCTGCTGAAACGCTCGAACAGCGTGGGGAAGCGCGCGCGGGACGAGATGCTGGCATGCAGCGTGGTCGCCGGGTCCGGCGTCCAGTCGATCCGGCCCTGGGCATTCCAGGCACCGGCGCTGCGCAGCGGATAGCTGAACAGCCCGCTTGCCTGCGAATATTCTTCCGCGCGGTCCAGATCCCGCCAGTCATAGCTCGCGCCGACGGTGAAGCGGAGCTGCGACGACAGCGCGAGCTTATTCTCGGCGGCGATGCTCCACATATCCTCGACCGACTTCTGGTTCGGTTCCCAGGTGCCGGCGGGGAAGCTCTGCTGCGTCTCGTTATGCTCGTCCCGGCGATAGAAGAGCGCGAGGCTCATCGTGTCGCTGCCGGATGCCTGCACCGCCAGTTCGGCCGAGCCGCCATAGGCCTTGTCGGCATAAGGGCTGTTGAAGGCGCGCGGCCGCGTCTGGCTCGTCTGGGTGCGATCGTCGAACGCGCGCAGCAGATTGTCGAGCGTGTTGTAATAAGCGCGCGTCTTCAGCGTCGCCATGTCGCCCAGCGCCGTGGTCGAGAGGAAATAGACGCTTTCGATATTCCAATAGGGCCAGGACCAGTTGCGCTGGGTGGCGATCGGCTCGGTGACGTGGAGCGGCGCGTTCTTCGATCCTTCCTGCCGCAGGTAGCTGATGGAATATTCGTCGGTGGCGTTGGGCGTCAGACCGATCTTGGCGTTCACCCGCCAGTCCCGGCTGCGCGACAGATCGCGCTTGCCGCCATCCTCGTTCGCGGTGGGGGTGAAATCGCCCGATAGGTCCCAGTGATCCTGGAAGTTCCGCGCATAGCTTACCATGGCATACCATTTGTCATGGCGCGTGCCGATCAGGCCGGAGACGGTGTAGCCGTTATAATCCGCATTGCGGCCGAGGTTGAGCGTGCCCCGCGCCTCGACCTCCAGCGGCTGGGTCGGCTTGCGGGTGACGAGGTTGACCGCGCCGCCCATCGCGCCCGGCCCGTCCAGCACCGAGGCATAGCCCTTCGCCACCTGGATTTCGGCCAGGTCGGGCGTGACGAAGCGGCCGTAATCGAGCCGGTTGTCCGCCGGCAGGTACACGCGGATGCCGTCGATCGAAAGCGGCACCTGGAAACGATCGAAGCCGCGCACGAACAGCAGCCGCTCGTTGCGCGATCCGCCGCTGTTGCCGGCAACCACGCCGGGGATCAGGGTTGCCGCGTCGTCGAGCGTGTTGCGGTTGAAGGTCGCCATGGCCTGGCTGCCGATCGTATCGATGCCGATCGAAACGCCTTCGGGCCGCTGGCCGGTGACCACGATCTGGCCGAGGGCGAAGCTGCTGTCGCGTTCCTCCACCGGCGCGGTGATCGCCTGGGCGAAGGCAGGGGAGGACGCCAATGTGGCGATACAAGCGGATGCAAGCAGGCAGGCGCGCAAGATGATTCCCCCTATCCCTGATCGCCGGCGTTGCCCGCCGTGGTTCGCACACCGTATATGTTCGGATATAGCGAACTGTATATACGCAAATATCGCGGGGATGAATCATGGGCGGTAGGCAAGGGCTGGTGCTTGGAACGATCATCCTGGCGATGGCGGCCAGCCCCGGGCCGGCCGCCGCGCAGCCGGCCCCGGCGGTGGAAGCCGCATGCCCTGCCGATGCCGCGCCGCTTCCGCCCGAGCTTGCGGGCTGGACGGCGCGGACGCCGCTGGCCGCCGCCGCCGATGTCCCCGGCCTCGCCGGGGCGAGACTGACGATCGGCGGCGCGGTGGATCTGTCGCTGCTGCCCACGCCGCGGCTGCATTATGCGCTGCGGCCGGAAAATCCGGGCGGATCGGTCAGCAATGGCGGCATGGCGAGCTTCGCGGTGGAGCGCGAGGGCCGCTATCGCGTGGCGATCAGCTCGGCCGCGTGGATCGACGTGGTGCGTGACGGCGCCGTCGTCGCGTCGGTCGCGCACGGGCGCGGGCCGGCCTGCTCCGGCATCCGCAAGATGGTGGATTTCACGCTCCAGCCCGGCGATTATGTGCTCCAGATCGCCGGCAGCGGATCGCCGGCGATCTCAGTGCTCGTCGCGCGCCTGCCCTGAACCCCGCCGGTCCTGAACGGGCATGCGGAAAGGGATCGGCCCCGGCCTGATGCTGGCGGCGCTGCTACTGGGGGCCGCCTGCGCCGCTGCTGCCGCCGCCACCGCCGCGGGGGGCTGGGCGTGGCCCGCGGGGCGCGCCGCGCCGAAGCTGCCCGGCGGCAATGCGATGTCGGCGGCCAGAGTGGAGCTGGGCCGCCGCCTCTTCTACGATGCCGATCTTTCGGTCGACGGCAGCATGGCCTGTTCCACCTGCCATGTGCAGCGCCATGCCTTCGCGGACGGCAATGCGACGCATCCGGGCGTCCATGGCGATCCGGGACGGCGCAACGTGCCGGGCCTCGCCAATGTCGCCTGGGCGAAAAGCCTGACCTGGGGCGATCCGCGCGTCCGCACGCTCGAAAAGCAGATGCTGATACCCCTTACCGGCACGAATCCGGTGGAAATGGGGATGCGGGGCAGGGAAGGGGAGATCGCGGTCCGGCTGGGGCGCGACCATTGCTATGTCCGCATGTTCCGCGATGCCTTTCCCGAAGCCGGCGGGCGTATCGATATCGGCACGATCGGCAGGGCGCTGGCGGCCTTCCAGCGCAGCCTGATATCCGCCGATACCCGTTATGATCGCTGGCTGGCGGGCGATGCTTCCGCGCTCGACGCGGAGGAGCGGCAGGGCGCGCGGCTGTTCGGGCGATCCTGCGCCTCCTGCCATGCAGGCCCGGACCTGACGGACGGGCGCTTCCACAGGGCGCGCTTCGAACCCGGCGACCGCGGGCTTGGCGAGATTACCGGGCGCCGGGCGGACGACGGCCGCTTCCGCACGCCAGGGCTGCGCAATGTGATGCTGACCGCGCCCTATCTGCACGACGGCTCGGCCCGGACGGTCGCCGAGGCGATCGACCGGCATCCGGCGGTCGCGCCCGGGATGGCGGCGGCGGACAGGCAGGCGATCGTCCGCTTCCTCGGCGCGCTGACCGATCGGGCCTTCGTTTCCGATCCGCGTTACGCGCTGCCGCGAGCGGCCTGCGGCATATCGCTCTGATCCTGCGCATCGGCGGGTTCGGCGCGCAGCAGGGCCGCGAGCCGCGCCAGCGGCGCGCCGTCCGCCGCATCGCCCAGATCCCGCTCGATCGCGCGGAACAGGCGCAGCACCTCGCGGCCGCGATCGGTGAGCCGCGCCCCGCGATTGCGCGCGCCGCCGGCCACCGTATCGACCAGCTTTTCCGACCAGCAACGGTTCATTTCATCGACGAGCAGCCATGTGCGGCGATAGCTCATGCCCAGTGCCTGGCCGGCGCGCGAGATCGATCCTTCGCGGTCGATCGCCTCCAGCAGATCGGCCTTGCCGGGGCCGATGGCGATCCGGTCCCCGCAATAGATCTGCGCCTTGAGCTTGAGGGAGCCGATCCGCATCCTATTTGCCGATCAGCACGTCGCTGGCCTTCACGAACACCGTCACCCGATCGCCGGCCGCAAGGCCAAGCTCGGCGATCGCTTCCTCGGTGATGCTCGCCGTGACGACGTTGCCGCCGCCGATATCCACCTTCACGGCGCCATTGACCGCGCCCGGCGTGACCGCCAGCACCGTGCCCGTGAACTGATTGCGCGCGCTGATCTTCATGCACCACCTCGAACGTCAGGCCACCGGCTTAGCGGATCGGACCTCCCGCAAAAGCGGATGCTCTTGCTGGATGTGATCCACTAGCACGGCCCCGGGCGCGGCAGAACCCGGCGGGGCGGCCCGTCTCCGTTAGGGGACGAGCAGCAGCTTGCCCGTGGTCCGGCGGCTTTCCATGTCGGCATGCGCGCACGCCGCATCCGCCAGGGGATATTCGCCGCCAATCTCGATGCGGAGCTTTCCGTCGGCGATCCAGTCGAACAGCCGCATCGTCCGCGCGCGCAGCAGTTCGGGCGTGTGGATGTGATCGGAGAAGACCCCGTAGCCGATCTTGATGCTCTTCGGCAGGCTCATGATGTCGAGCGGGCCGGGGCCGCCGAGGATGGGGCCGTACCAGCAGAAGGTGCCCGACCGGCGCAGCACGTCGAGCGAGCCCTGGAAGGTTGTCGGTCCGGAACCGTCATAGACGACATGCACGCCCTCGCCGTCCGTCAGGCGCAGCGCTTCCTCGGCGAACCGGCCTTCCGTATCGACGATGACATGATCGGCGCCGGCCGCCCTGGCGACCGCCGCCTTGTCGGCGGAGGAGACGCGGCCGATGACATGGCCGCCGCGGAGCTTGGCGATCTGCGTCAGCAACAGGCCGACGCCGCCGGCGGCGGCATGGACGAAGGCGACGTCGCCGGGCTGCACGGGGTAGAAATCCGTCGCGAAATGGCTGGCGGTGAGGCCCTGCATCATCACCGCGGCGGCGGTGCGATCGTCGATCGCGTCGGGAACCGGCACCAGCGACGTCGCCGGGATCGCGATCCGCTCCGCATAGCTGCCGGGCGCATAGACCCAGGCGACGCGCTGGCCGGGCGCGATGCCTTCCACGCCGGGGCCTGTGGCCAGGACCCGGCCGGCGCCTTCGACGCCCAGGATCTTGGGATTGGGCATCTCGGTCCAGGCCGCACCCTGGCGCACGCCGATGTCCATGAAGTTCACCCCGGCGAAGGCGATCTCGACCAGCGCCTCGCCCGGCCCCGCCACCGGCTCCGGCCGTTCGACATGCTCCAGCATTTCCGGGCCGCCCGTCCCGTTCATCACGATGGCTTTCATCGACTGCTCCTATATTGAACGATCATTCCATAAATTCGCAAAAAAGAGGCTATCGCAGCGCCCGGAGCGCGGTCGCGGCCAGCCCGTCGAGCGTGGCGCGATCGGCGCCGCCGCGCCCGGCGATCCGGATGCCGGCGATGTTCGCGGTCAGGAAATCGGCGATCGCTTCCGCGTCGAGATCGGGCGCGGCATCGCCTTCCCGCTGCGCATCCCGCACACGGGCGGCGATCGCGGCGCGCAGGGGCATCGCCAGGGCGGCGTTGATTTCGGCGAGATCGGAGCGGGATGCGCCGAATTCGCAGATCGATGCGACGCCGAGGCAGGGCTGGCCGGCCGTTTCGGCCACCCGGCGCAGCATCGCGGCGATCCCGTCAATGGCCCGCGCGCCGCTGCGGAGCGCATCGAAATGGGCGGCGCACTCGCTCATCCCATATCGGCGCACCGCCGATCGATAGAGCTGCCACTTGTCGCCGAACGTGTCGTAAAGGCTCTGCCGCCCGATTCCCATGGCATCGACCAGCATCTGGGCCGAACTGCCCTCGAACCCATGTTCGCGAAAGACGCCGATCGCGCTGTCCAGCGCCGCGTCCGCATCGAATTCCCGTGGCCGTGCCATGCACGCCATCTAGTGCTTCGGGAACGATCGTTCAAGAATATCGTCGCTGCGGATTCATGCGCTGCCTTCAGGAGGCCGCATTGAGCGCGGGAGACGGCTGAATCCTCGGCGGGCTGGATTTCGCCGAATCCTCATAGGTGCCGTAGAGCGCGGCATAATGGCCGTCCTTCGCGGTCAGCGCCTCGTGCGAGCCGAGTTCGACGACGCGGCCGTTGCGGATCACGGCGATGCGATGGGCCGAGCGGATGGTTTCGAGGCGATGGGCGATGACCAGCGCGGTCCGCCCTTCGCACAGCACCCGGAGCGCCTGCTGGATGCGCCGTTCGGTGCTGACGTCGATCGCGGAGGTCGCCTCGTCGAGGACGAGGACGGAAGGGTCGGCCAGATAGGCGCGGACCAGGCAGACGAGCTGCCGCTGCCCCTGGCTCAGCTGGCCGCCGAGCGGGCCAACCTGCGTGGCATAGCCGTGGGGCAGCGATTGCAGCACCTCATGGGCGCCGATCCGTTCCGACGCGGCGATCAGCTCCGCATCGCTGGCCTCGGGCCGGGCGAGCCGCAGATTATCCAGCACGGTGCCGCCGAACAGCACATTATCCTGCAGGACGACGCCGATATGGCTGCGCAGATTGCGCTCCGATATCGAGCGGATGTCCCGCCCGTCGAGCAGGACGGCGCCCTGATCGACATCGTAGAAGCGCGTCAGGAGCTGGACGAGCGTGCTCTTGCCATGGCCGGTGGGGCCGACGATCGCCAGCAGCTCCCCGGCGGCGATGCTCAGGTCCAGCCCGTTGATGACCGGCTGATCGGGCCGGTAGCCGAAGCGGACGTCGCGGAACTCTATGGCGCCTTCGACGGCGGGCAGGGTGGCGGCGGCGGGCCCGTCGACGATGTCCGGCTCGGTATCGAGCAGCAGGAAGATGCGCTGGGCGCAGGCCGTGCCGTTGGCGAAGCGTTTCGAACAGGTCGCTGAATTCCTGGAGCGGGGCGAGGAAGAGGAAGACGTAGAACAGGCTCTGCGCCAATTCCCCGAGGCTCAGCGTGCCGAGCGCGATGCCCCGGCCGCCGACCACGAGGGTGAGCGCGAGGCCGGCGGTGGTGAGCAGCCCGGTGAAGGGCGCGAACCAGCCCGAGCGCATCGATCCGAAGATCAGCGCGGAATTGAAATCCTCCAGCAGCCCGCGATATTTCGCCAGATTCTCGCGATCCCGCCCGGATTGCTTGATCAGCCGGACGGCGGCCACGGTTTCCACCAGATGGGCGGTGAAGCGGCTGCGGTTTTCGGCCACCTTCGCCCAGCTACGTTGCGATATGCGCTTGAAAAGGAAGGTTGCGGCCACCAGCACCGGCACCACCGCGACCAGGCCGGCCAGCAGCGCCGGCGCGATCAGCCATAGCAGGAAGCCGGCGAGGCAGAGGCGCAGGATGGCGGACAGGAATTCAGGCGGGCCCTGGATCAGCAGCGGTTCCAGCGTATCCACGTCGCGATCGGCGCGGGCGATGATGCGGCCGGCCTTGGTGCGATCGAAATAGCCGACGCTCAGCGTCTGGACATGGGCGAAGACGCGCGTGCGCAGATCGTTGAGGACGCGGATGGCGGCCACCCCCGCGCAATATTGGGAAAGCCCGCCCAGCGCGAAGCGTATGCCCCAGGTGGCGGCGAGGCCGAGGCAGGCCCAGGCGATCAGCGGCGCATCCACCCCCGCGCCCGCCTGCCGCAGGCCGCGATCGATCACCAGCCCGATCAGCAGCGGCCGGGCGAAGATCGCCAGCACCTGCACGATCTCTATGCCGATCACCGCCGCGATCTGCCGCCATACCGGCGCGATCAGCGGCAGCAGCCGGCCGAGCATGCTCTGGTTCAGCGATCGCCGGGCGAATTTCTCCTCCAGCTCGATATCGGAAAGGGCGCTATCGCCCCTGAAGCCGTTCATGGGACCAACCCGTTCATGCCGTCAAAGCCCCATCAAAGCGCGATAGGCCGCGCTGGTCCGCTCCAGTTCCCGATGCGGGCCTTCGGCGACGATCCGGCCACCGGCCAGCACGATCACCCGGTCGGCCGCCAGTGCGGTCGACAGGCGGCTCGCCACGATCAGCATGGTGATCGGCCGTGCCCGGCCGGCGCGCAGGGACCGGATATTGTCGATCGCCCGCCGCTCGGTCTCGGCGTCCAGCGCGCTGGTGGCGTCGTCGAGGACCAGCAGGTCCGCATCGGCGAGCAGCGCGCGGGCGAGGCAGACTCGCTGGCGCTGGCCGCCCGAAAGCGTGGCGCCGCGATCGCCCACCCGCGTGGCGAGGCCGTCGCCGAGGCGGTCGAGCAGCTCGCCGGCGGCGGCCCTGTCCAGCGCCTCGCGCAGCTGCGCATCGGTGGCATCGGGCGCGCAAAGCCGGAGATTGGCGGCCAGCGTATCCGAAAAGAGGAAGCTTTCCTGCGGCAGCACATGCACGCGGCGGCGAAGATCGCGCAGCTCGGTGTCGCGGACATCCTGCCAGCCGGCCTCGTCCGATCCCAGCTCGACGCGGCCGGCATCCACCTCCACCAGGCGGGGAAGGAGGGCGGTGAGGATGCTCTTGCCGGAACCCGTGGCGCCGACCAGCGCGACCACCTCGCCCGGCTGGATGGCAAGGCTGAGATCGTGGAGCACGGCGGCGCCGTCGCCCAGGGGCGAGGCGGCGACATGCGACAGGCGCAGGCCCAGCGGGCCGGCGGGCAGCGGGCGCGCGCCTGACCGGATCACCGGCTCCGCATCCAGCACCTCCCATATGCGCGCGGCGGAGGCGCGGGCGTCGGCGATCACCTGCAGCAGCCGGCCGATGCCCTCGATCCTGAGCACCAGCGTGTTGACCACCAGCATGGCGGCGACGAGCGCGCCCAGGCCGAGCGCGCCCTGCGCCACCATGCAGGCGCCGAAGCCCAGCACCCAGGCGTGCGAAAGCGCGATGACCGTCTGGGGCAGGGGCACCCGGCGGGAGGCATGGCGGATGGCGGCGCGCGCCTCCGCCCGGAACAGATCGACATGGCGGCGGAAACGTTCGGCGCGCGCCTCGCCCAGCGAGAAGGCCTTGATGACGCGGACGCCGTTGACGCCTTCGGACAGGTCCTGCGTCACCGCGTCATAGGCATCGCCGATCCGCCGGTCGAGCGCGACCAGCGCGTCCGCCTGCCGCCAGAGCATGGCGATGCCCGCGACCAGCAGGATCAGCGGCACCAGCGCCAGCCAGGGCGAATAGAGGCAGAGCAGGCCGAGCGAGATCAGCACGATCAGCCCGGTTTCGAATATCTGGCGCCAGAAATTGATGAGCGCGTCGCGCACCTTGTCGGCATCGCGCGTCATCCGCGTGACCATCTCGCCCACGCCGTGACGCCAGTGATAGCTGAGGTCGAGCCGCTGGATCTGGACCAGGATACGCTCGCGCAAGGTGGTGAGCAGCCGCTGGCCGATGGACAGCGAAAGCAGCCCCGCGCCATATTGGACGACGGCGCGCGCGAGCGAGAGGCCGAGGAGCAGCGCCACCCAGAACCAGGCCCGGTCATAATCGAGGATGCCGTCCGCCCCGGCCACGACCAGCCGGCCATGCTGCGCTTCCTGCACGGCATGGCCGACCATCACCTGCTGCGCCACCAGCGCGAGGTTGACCGCCGCCAGCAGGATCGCCGTCAGCGCGAAGCGGCCCGGCATCTCGCCATAGATGGCCAGGCAGCGCAGCAGCGGGCTGCGCCGCATGAAGCCGCCGGTCGATTCCTCCCCCATATGCTCCCCGATTAGCTGGCGAGCGCGAGCGGCTGCGCCGCTTCCAGCGGGCGCGGGTCGATCCATGTCCGCACGTCGAAGCTTTCCGGGATGAACTTCCAGCGGTGGAGGAAATTCGTGAAGTCCTGGATCGCGACGATCGACTGTTCGGAAAGGTCGGTCTTCAGCTTCTTCTGCGCATCCTCGCCATAAGCGATGCTGACCCAATATTCGCTGCTGTTGGTCTCGCGCGCGAGATAGCGGCGCACTTCCGACGGGTGCGCCTGCGCCCAGGCTTCGGCGCGTAGCACCTGTTCGACGATGGCGACGGCGGCGTCGAAATGATGGTCGATCAGATGGCCGTCCACGGCGAGCGTGCGCGGCGTGCCGTTGTTGGCGCGGACCAACGGATCGGGATGGATGCCGGTGTCGATCACCGTCGTCAGGCCGAACTGGTGGGCCACCTGCGCGCCATGGGCGCCCTTCAGGAAGATCGCGTCCACCTCGCCCCGCAAGAGGGCGATCAGCTCCAGATTGTTGGCGCGCGCGCGGCTGGTGCTGCGGCCGTTCCAGGCGAGCGTGCCGCCGACCGACTGGGCCTGGCCGTCGCTATAATGGGTCTCGATATCCTGGTCGACGATCTCGACGTCGGCAACCTCCAGCCCCTCCAGCCGGAGCGCGTTTTCCAGGCCGCGAATGGCCTGCGCGCGGGTGAAGTCGATCTCCACATTCTTCCAGTTGGGCAGGCCGAAGCGCCGGCCCTTGAGATCGCGGACCGACGTGATGCCCGATTCCGGGCTGGCGAGGATCAGCTGGGTCTCGTCCGCCCAGGAGAGGCCGATGACACGCGTGTCGCGCCCGCGCGCCCGCGCGCTGATCGCCGGGATGTTGCCGCCATGGCGGACGCTGTTCCGCACGGTGTGCGAGAAATGCGACTCCCGCTTGGAGAAATCGCTGGATTCCAGCAGCGAGGACAGGCTGGTGCCCCGCGCGCGGAAGGCTTCCTCCAGCCAGCCTTGCTGGATGGCGATGCCGAGCCCGGTGGGCACGGGGCAGCGCGTGTACCAGAGCGTATCGAGAGGCTCGCTCATGCAAATTCTCCTTCGAGGACGGGGGCCGGCGCGCGGGCCGCCGAGGCGTTGGGATTGGCGGGGCGCGGCAGGCGAAGATGTTCGCGCAGCGTCGTCGCTTCATATTCGGTGCGGAACAGGCCGCGCCGCTGGAGTTCCGGCACCACCAGATCGACGAAATCCTCGAGCGAGCTGGGCAGCAGCGGCGGGATGAGGTTGAAGCCGTCGGCGGCGTCGCGTTCGAACCAGTCCTGGATCTGGTCGGCGATGTCGGCGGGCGTGCCCAGCACGACACGATGGCCGCGCACCGCGTTGAAGCGCAGGAAGAGCTGGCGGATGGTGAGGTTCTCGCGCCGGGCCAGCGCCGTCAATTGCCGCCAGCGGCCCTTGCCGTTCTCCGGCTCCGGCAGGTCGGGCAGCGGGCCATCGAGCGGATAGGCGCTGACATCCTGTCCCATCAGGTTCAGGTCGCCCGAAAAATCGACCTTCTCCTCCAGCGCGCCGAACTTGTCCTGCGCTTCCTGAAGGCTGGAGCCGATGGTGAAGGACAGGCCGGGCATCACCTTCAGCGTATCGGGATCGCGGCCATAGCCGGCGACGCGCGCCTTCACGTCCTTGTAGAAGGCCTGCGCATCCTCGATGAACTGGGCGGCGGCATAGATCATCTCGGCATGGCGGGCGGCGAAATCGCGGCCGACCTCCGAATTGCCGGCCTGCGCGAACACCGGATAGCCCTGGATCGGGCGCGGCATGTCGAGCACGGAATCGATGCGGTAATAAGGCCCGCGATAATGGACGGGGTGGACGGCATCGGCGTTCAGGTAGATGCCGCTTTCCTTGTCCGCGCCCTCGAAGGCGTCGTCCTCCCAGCTATTCCACAGCGCCTTGGCCAGCTCCACGAAATCATGGGCGCGGGCATAGCGTTCGGCATGGCTGGCCGGCTGGTCGATGCCGAAGCTCTTCGCCGCGCCGTCCGCCAGCGAGGAGACGATGTTCCAGCCGATCCGCCCGCCGCTGATATGATCCAGCGAGGCGAGGCGGCGGGCGAGCGCATAAGGCTGCTCGAAATTGGTGTTCACCGTCGCCACCAGCCCGATATGGCTGGTGATGCTGGCGAGCGCGGCGGTGGCCGTCAGCGGCTCGAAATCCAGGAAGGCGTGCCGGCGCTCGATGCCCCTGGTGCTGTCCCCGCTCTGGCCGACGAAATCGGCGAAGAAGGCGGCGTCCAGCTTGCCGCGCTCGGCGGTGCGGACGAGATCGGCCCAGTAGCGGAAATCGGGCTTGCCGGTGCTGGCGGTGCCCGGCTGGCGCCAGGCGCCGGGATGATGGCCATGCCGGGTGAGGAACACGGCAAGGGCGAGCTGGCGCTTCTTGTCACTCATGACGGATCGCTCCGGTTATGCGGGGGAGGGGAGCCGGCGCCCGCCTCCGGGCGCCGGCGCCATGTCATTCGGCGGCCTGGACGGCGGCTTGCGGCAGGTGGATGGTGCCGTCGTCGTCGACGCGGGCGTCGGGCGGCACCAGCTTGCCCATCTTCCATTGCTGTTCCAGCACGCCGGGGCCGAACGGCCTGGACCCGCCGAGCGCGGCGGCCAGCACCTGGAACTGGGCGCCTTCTTCCAGCAGGACGATATTGTTGGTGAGGTCGCGGATGCCCTTCCAGCTCCAGATGGTCGCGCCGCCATTGGCCTCGACGATGCCGGGCACCTCGCGATCCTTCTCGATCGCATCGAGGATGAAGTCCGCCTCCAGCTGGCGACGGTTGATGTAGACGGGCAGCGCGGCGGTGAAGCGGAAGCGCCGGTTGGGCACGTAGAACAGGGGCAGCTCCTGATGCGCCTGCGAATAGGCGCCCAGATGCGGTGTGTGGACGTGGCTGATCGCCTTGAAGTCCGGATATTTCCTGAAGATCTTGAGGTAACGGGCCTCGCCGCCCGTCTGTTCGCCCCACAGGCGGTTGTCGTCGAAATCGATGACGCTGACGCGCGGCTTGTCGGGATCGTCCTCCCAGAGGCCCGCATAGCTCAGGGTGACGATCTTGTCCTCATCCGGCACGCGCACGGCGAAGCCCAGCGTGCCGCTGGCGGAGATGGTCCGCGTCTCGCGCAGCAGGCGGAAAGCGCGGCGGGCATCATCCGCCGCCTGGGTGATGAAGGCGATCGCCTCCCTGGACAGTCCCGATACATCAGACATGGCGTGTTTCCTTCGGTTCAAAGCGTGTGGAGGGCGGACGTATGGAGCGCCGGGCGCTGCTCGTTGAATGCCCGCGCGGCTTCCAGCGGGCGGGGATCGACCCACCCGGCAAGATCGAAATCGGCATCGAGGAAGCCGTGGGTGAACAGGAACTTCTTCTGGCTGTCGAACAGCGCCAGCCTTTCCGCATCCAGCGTCGGGTGCAGCCCTTCGTGCAGCCGGGCATAGGCTTGGTCGACAGCCTCGGGGCTGCCTTCGGTCTCATATTCCAGGATGTCGCGCAGCCGGTCCGGCTGCTCGGTCACCCAGTCGGCCGCGCGCAGCGTGACCGCGAGGAAACGGACGAGCAGGTCGAAATGATCGTCGATCAGGCTCTGGTGCACGGTGATCGGGCGCGGCGTGCCGTTGTTGACGCGGAAGCGCCGGTCGGGCAGCGCATCGAGGTCGATCGCCACCACCAGCCCGGCCTCGCGCGCCTGGTCGATCGCGGCCGCGCCCTTGACGTAGATGGCATCGACCTTGCCCTCCGCCAGCGCCTCGATCGGCCACAGCCGGCCGACGCCGCTGCGCTGTCCCTGCCCGCGGGGCAGCAGATCGCGGCCGCTGCCGCCGATGTTGCGCAGCCGATCGGGCGTTTCGATCAGGCCCACGTCGTCGAAGGTCAGCCCGGCGGAGGCGAGCGCGCCCTTGTAGCCCGCCAGCGACATGCCGCGCGCGATGCTGGTGCCACGCACATGGGCGGGGATGTCGTTGTGGCTCCAGCCCGGCAGCGCGAGGCGCTTGCCCTTGAGGTCGGCGGCCGAGCGGATGCCCGAATCCGGCCGGGCGAGGATGAGCTGGCTTTCCTCGATCCAGGTGAGGCCGACCAGCCGGGTCGGCTCGCCCTGCGCGCGCGCCGCGATGGCCAGCATGTTGCCGCCCTCGCGGATCAGCGTCGGCAGGCGGTGGTCATAATGGTGACGGCCCAGCTCCGTGCCCGATTCCTGCAGGGTGCGCAGGGCGATGCCGTCCGCCTCGAACGCCTCGCCCAGCCAGCCGAGCTTGTAGGCGATGCCGGTCGCCGTCGGCACCGGGCAGCGGGTGAACCAGATTTCGTCAGGCCGGGGGGACGCGGCAGGCTTGCGGTTGGACAGGATCGACACGGGGGAACACCTCTCCGGTAAAGTTCAACGGAGAGGGAGCAAGGGCTGTGCCAATCGGAAAGCTACGGAAATAAAAGGATTTTCCAGGCGCGTCTTGAGGCGGATGTGGAATATTGCGCAGGCGGGCTGTTGGTTTTTCACCCCGGTCGGGGTTCGTGCCTCAGATCAGGTCGAGATTCTTGAGATGGGTGCGCACCACGTTGCGGGTGACGCCCAGCGCCTCGGCCGTCTTGATCTGGTTTTCGCCGCACTGGCGGAAAGCCTCCGTCACCGTCAGCGCCACGACACGCTCCAGCAGATTGTCATGCCCGCCTTTCAGCAGCCGGGCGATGAAGGGCCGCACCGCTTCCTCCAGCGTGGCGGAGCCGCCGTTTCCGCCGGTTTCCGATATCTCGCCCAGGCCGAGATCGGCGGGCTGGATGCGGCCGTTCTCGCAGATCAAGGTGCCGCGATGGATGGCGTTTTCCAGCTCGCGGATATTGCCCGGCCAGTTGTGCTGGAACACCGCCTCTTCGGCGGCCGCGCTCAATTCCGGGTGGCCGGCGCCCAGGCGGGCGCCGTAGACTTCCAGGAAATGGCGGGCCAGCGGCAGGATATCGGCGCGCCGCTCGCGCAGCGGCAGCAGCGGTATCGGCACCACCTGCAGCCGGTAAAAGAGATCGGAGCGGAAGCGGCCCTCGTTCACCGCCTGCTGCAGCTCGACATTGGTCGCGGCGATGACGCGGACGTTGAGCGGCACCGCTTTGCGCGATCCCAGGCGGACGACCTCGCGCTCCTGCAGCACGCGCAGCAGCTTCACCTGCAGGGGCAGGGGCAGATCGCCCAGCTCGTCCAGGAACAGCGTGCCGCCATTGGCCGCCTCGAACCAGCCGGGCCGGGCGATATTGGCCCCGGTGAAGGCGCCTTTTTCGTAACCGAACAGCTCGCCTTCGATCAGCGATTCCGAAAAGGCGCCGCAGTTGATCGCGACGAAGGGCGCGTCGGCCCGCTGGCTGAGGCTGTGGACGTAGCGGGCGACCAGTTCCTTGCCGGTGCCGGTTTCGCCCATGATGAGGACATTGGCGTCGCTTGGGGCCACCCGCTCGATCAGCGGCAGCAGCGATCGCGACCGGGGATCGTTGAAGATCAGCGCGCGGGCGCGGGGCCCCACGGCATGGTGCTGATCGCAATCATAGGCCAGCAGCGGGCGGCCATCCCCGTTGGTGGCGGATACCAGCCCCACCGATCGATTGCTTGCGCGACTCCCTGAGGTCATCTTCCCGCCTCCTTTGAGGTAGGGATAGCAGTCAATTGTCTTTCGTTTTAGTAGAAATTAATTTCCAGGCCCTAGCTCAGCTATCGCCGGCATAATCGGGCCGGGGTGCCAGCGCCGCCCGCCGTTGCAGGACGGCCTTCAGCGGGGCGGCGCAGATCCAGGCGTCGATATCGACGGGCGATTCCAGAAAGCCGTGCAGCCACAGGAAATTGGCCTGGATCTTCAGCATTTCCGCGCGCTCGTCCGACAGGTCGGGATGGAGGAAGCGATGGAAGCCGTTGCGATGGGCAAGCTCGACGCCGTCGATCCCGGCCAGCGTCTCTTGCGCCAATATCCCGTTCAGCTCGCCCGGATTGCCCGCCGCCCAATCGGCCGCGCGCAGGCTCTGTTCCAGGAAGCGTTCGACCAGCTCGGGATGGTGATCGATCATATGCTGGTGGACGATGATCGGGCGCGGCGTGCCGTTGTTCACGCGGGCGAGGCGGCTGGGATAGGCATCCAGGTCGATACCCACCTCCAGCCCCAGCCGCTGGGCGGCCTCGGCGGCGGCGGCGCCCTTCACATAGACCGCGTCCACCCGGCCCGAGGCCAGCCATTCCAGGCCGAGCCACAGGCGCCGCATGCCCTGGAAGCTGGCGCGTTCCACCGGCGGGGCGGGCACCTCGACGAAGCGGACGTCCTCCAGCTTCAGCCCGCCCAGCGCCAGCGCGCTCTTGATGCCGTGCAGCGCCATGCCGCGCGCGATGCTTTCGCCGCGCGACCGGGCATAGCCGGGAAGCGCGAAGCGCAGCCCCTTGAGGTCGGCGGGCGCCAGCACGCCGAGATCGCGCCGGACCATGATGGCCTGCCGCTCGTCGATCCAGGTGAGCCCGATCACCCGCGTCGGCGCGCCCAGCGCGCGCGCCGCCAGCGCCTGGATATTGCCGCCCTCGCGGAACAGGTGGCGCGCCTGGTTGTCGGGATCGCGATCGACGAGGTTCAGCCCCTGCTCGAACACGCGCTTTACGGCGATGCCGTCGCGGGCGAAGGCTTCCGCCATCCATCCTCTGGCGCAGGCGACGCCGGATGCCGCGGGAACGGGGCAGCGCGTGATCCAGATGCTGTCCGGCATGGGCCGCGCGATAGTCTGGCCGCCGCGCCCCGTGGTTTCCGGCATCAAGCATCCTCCTGACAGGTTTTGACGGGCACCCATCCGCAAAGCCCGTGCCAGAAGCGCGATCCTGCGGATATCCCGATGCACGGGCGCGAACCAACGGGTCAAGGGCCGCGCCGCCGCTTCATTTCGCGCAGCCGATGCGGGCCGGCTGCGCCGATATCAACAGCCGCGCGCCGGCCGGGCAAGCCCAAGGCCGCGCAAGTCCGCCATGCCGGTGGTTGGCACATCCTGTGCATCGTCTCCGGGCGAGCCCCGAAATCGGTTCGGGCAGTACGGAGCCTTTGCGTGGTGGCAAATCAGACCTCGTTCCTCCCCTTCGACCGCGCCACCAGATGGCTGACCGCGATCCTCCTCGCCCTCGCGGGCGCGGTGCTGGCCGGCTGCGGCGGATCGGGCGGCGGGAAGGGCGGCGCGCCGGATGTGAAGACGGTGACGATCGCCTCGATCGCCTATCCCTATCAGGGCCAGCAAGTGTTCAGCGGGCTGACCAGCGTCGTTCTCGAGCAGGGCTGGTTGAAGGAACAGCTCGCGAAAAAGGGCGTGGAGCTGGTGTTCCAGCCGGTTTCCACGGCCGTCGGCGGGCCGCTGATCAACGAAGGCTTTTCCGGCAAGCGCATCGATTTCGCGGCTTATGGTGATTTTCCCGCCGCCATCGCGGTGGCGGGCGGCGTGCCTTTGAAGATCGTGGCGCCGGTGGGGCAGGGGCAGGACGTCTATCTGGTCGTGCGCAAGGGGCTGGCGGCCAACAGCCTGGCTGACCTCAAGGGCAAGCGGATCGCGCTCCATCGCGGCCGGCCGTGGGAACTGCCCTTTTCCAAGCTGGTCGATCGAAGCGGCCTGAAGCTCGACGATTTCAAGATCGTCAACATCAATCCCGGCGCGACCCCGGCGGCGCTGGAATCGGGCAGCGTCGATGCCGCCGTGCTGCTTTCGGATGGCCTGCTGCTGGATCAGAAGGGCATCGCCCGCGTCATCTGGTCCACGCGCGATGCGCCAGCCGACTGGCGGATGCGGGCCGAGCTTTTCGGGCGGCAGGATTTCGTGGATGCCCATCCCGATCTGACTCAGCTTGTCGTCAATGCCTATGTTCGCGCCGCCGCCTGGTCATCGGACGAGGCCAACAAGGCGGAGGTGATCCGCAAGGCCGCGCGCGGCGCGATGCCGGAAGCGGTGGTCGAGCGCGATTATGCCAATTCCGACATTGCCTGGCGTGAACGTTTCTCGCCCATCTTCTCGCCCGCGCTGCGCACCCATTACCACTCGGTCGCCGATTATGCGCTGCAGCGCGGGCTGATCCGCAACAAGGTGGATGCCGATGCGCTGCTGGACGAACGCTTCGTCACTCAGGCGCTGAAGGATCTGAAGCTGGAAGGCTTCTGGGCACAGCCCGCGCCGGGGCAGCGCTGATGGCGAGCCGGGCCGCCGATTTCCCCGTGGCCGGCGGGGCGGGGGCGGGCTTCCGCTTCCGCCTGCCGCCGGTCGGCGCGGTCGTTCCGCTGGTTGCGTTGCTTATGGCATGGCAGATCGCCTGCCTGACCGGCCTGTTCCCGCCGCAGGTGCTGGTGCCGCCCAGCGGCGTGGCGCGCGCGCTGGTCGACATGACGCAATCCGGAGAGTTGCAGCGCCATGTGGGCGACAGCCTGTTCCGCCTGACCGTCGGCTTCGCCATCGGGGCGGTGGCCGGCATGGCTTTCGGCGCCGTGATCGCGCTGTCGCGGCTGGCGGAGGCGGCGCTGTCGCCCCTGTTCATGACGCTGTGGCAGGTGCCCGTCATCGCCTTCGTGCCGATGATGGTGATGTTCCTCGGCATAGACGAACCGTTCAAGCTGGCGGTGGTGGCGATCGCCGCCTTCTTCCCGATGGCGCTGGCGACCTTCGACGGCATTCGCGGCGTGCCGCGTAACTGGTTCGAGGTAGCGAAGGTCTATCGCCTGCGCCTGCCCCAGCTCATCCGGCGCATCCTGCTGCCCGCGACGGTGCCGGCGGTGCTGACCGGCCTGCGCGTGTCGCTGACGCGCGCCTGGGTGGTGCTGGTGGCGGCCGAGCTGCTCGCGGCCGACAGCGGCATCGGCCAGATGATGGAGATGGGGCGGCAATTGTTCCAGATCGATGTCGTGCTGGCGGGCGTGATGGTGAGCGGGCTGATCGGCTTCCTGCTCGATCGCGGCGCGCGCTGGGTGGAAAGCCGCGCGACCCGGTGGAGGGCGGCATGAACAGCCTGCTGGCCCGTTTTCCCGTCCGGCTGCTGATCGGCCTCGCCGCGCCCGCCCTGCTGATCGGCTGGTGGCAGTGGCAGGCGAGCGCGCATATCGTCTCCTTCGCGCCGCCCGCCGCGGTCGGCAGCGCGCTGGTCGAGATGCTGCGCAGCGGCGATCTGCTGCGCGATACGCTCTCCACCCTGGCCCGCGCCTTCACCGGCCTCGCCATCGGCGCGCCGCTGGGCGTGGCGCTGGGGATCGCCATGGGCATCTGGAAACCCGTCGATCGCGTGCTCGGCCCGTTGCTCCATGCGCTGCGGCAGGTGCCGATGATCGGCTGGCTGCCGCTGATGGGCCTGTGGTTCGGCGTGGGCGAGGGCACGGAGCTGATCGTCGTCAGCATGTCCGCCTTCTTCCCGTCCATGCTGAACAGCCATGCCGGCGTGGCCGAGGTCGAACGCCGCTATCTGGAGGTGGGCAGCATCCTGCGCTTCGGCACGGTCCAGCGCATCCGCTTCATCCTGCTGCCCGCCGCCATGCCGCTGGTGCTGACCGGCATCACCCAGGCGCTGGCCTTCGCCTGGATCGCGACGATCGGCACCGAACTGCTGACCGGCGCCGGCTCCGGCCTCGGCGTCGCCATGGGCCAGGCGCAGATGCAGCAGCGGCTGGATGTGATGCTGGTGGTGATCGGCGCCACCGCTGCTCTCGGCTTCGTCATCAACCATCTGTTCCGTCGCCTGCGCCGTTCCGCGCTGCGCTGGCAACCTTCGCTTCCATGATGGGAAAATCCGGCATGACCCCCTATCCCCACGCCCGTGAAGACCGGCTGTCCGCCAAGACAGGCCGGGGTGAGCTGATCGTCAGCGATCTCAACAAGAGCTTCACGATCAACGGCCAGCCGCGCAGGATCCTAGACAATATCAACCTCACCGTCCGTCCGGGCGAGTTCGTCAGCATCGTCGGCGCGTCGGGCTGCGGCAAATCGACCCTGCTGCGCCTGATCGTCGGGCTCGACACCGAATATAGCGGCGAGCTGCGGCTGGACGGCGAACGCATCGCCACCACCAGCCTGGATCGCGGCATCGTATTTCAGGATCATCGCCTGTTCCCGTGGATGACGCTGGAACAGAATATCGAGCTGGCGCTGCTCAACACCGATACGCCCAGGGCGCGGCGCGCGCAGATCGTGGCCGATCATATCGCGCTGGTGAACCTCAAGGGTTTCGAGAAGGCCTATCCCCACCAGCTATCGGGCGGCATGGCGCAGCGCGCCGCGATCGCCCGCGCGCTGGTGACGGAGCCGCGCCTGCTGCTGCTGGACGAGCCGCTGGGTGCGCTCGACGCGCTGACCCGCGTGCATGTGCAAAGCGAGCTTCAGCGCATCTGGATGGCGCAGCGTTCGACGATGGTGATGGTGACGCACGATGTGGAGGAGGCGCTCTATCTGGGCGACCGGGTGATCGTGATGTCGCCCAATCCCGGCCGCATCCGCCGCATCGTCGAGGTGGACCTGCCGCACCCGCGCGATCGCCGATCGCCCCTGCTCCACCGCCTCAAGGACGAGATCCTTGCCGAGCTGACCTCCGGCGCCGATGCGGATGGGGATGCCGGCAATCTGGTCCATCTGCCCAGCCGGGAGGCGCGCTGATGGGCCGGGCCGCCGATCATCCGGTCGATCCCCTGTTCGTGGATCGCTGGTCGCCCCGCAGCTTCACCGGCGAGCCGGTGCCCGATGCCGTCCTGAAGAGCGCGTTCGAGGCCGCCCGCTGGGCGCCTTCGGCGATGAACGCCCAGCCCTGGCGCTTTCTGGTGGCGCGGCCGGGCGACGGCTGGTGGGAAAGCTATCTGGACCTGCTGATGCCGCGCAATCGCCTGTGGGCCGGGCGCGCTTCCGCCTTGGTCCTGATCCTCTCGGCCCGCCGGCTCGATCGCCGCGGCGAGATAGTGGAGAATGTTTCGCACAGCTTCGATGCCGGCGCGGCCTGGGCCAATTTCGCCCATCAGGCGCTGCTGCTGGGCTGGCATACGCACGGCATCGGCGGGTTCGATCGGAAAGCGGCGCGCGAACGGCTCCAAGTGCCGGAGGACTTCGCGATCGAGGCGATGGTGGCGCTCGGCCGCCGGGGCGATCTCGACGGGCTGGACCCGGAATTCCACGCCGCCGAAGCCCCCAATGGCCGCCGCCCGCTGATCGATACGGTTTTCGCAGGCTCGCTCGAAACGCCGGCCTTCGCACAGGAAAAGGACGCCGCATGACCCTGAACATCCACTGGCGGCTCGATCCCGCCGCCGAGCCGCAGCGGCTGGAGCCGGCCGCCCGGCCACCCTTGCCGGCCCTGGTCCGCGATTGCCGGGCGCCCAGCCAGAACCGCTTCGATTATTATCTGCAGGTGGCGGACGCCGTGGCGCAGACGGCCTTTGACGGCCTGTTGATCCGCCACCACATCGAGGCGGACGAAAGCCGCATCATCGCCGCGGTCGTCGCCCGCGCCGTGCCGCGCCTTGTTGTCGTGCCCGAATTTCCCGCCTCGGTGGGATCGGCCGTCTATGCCGCCAAGCAGGCCGCGACCTTCCAGCGCGGCACCCATGGCCGGCTGGGCTGGGCGCTGGCGCCGGATGCCGATCGCGACGAGCGGGAGGCCGCCGCCGATTTCATCGACGAGGAGGATCTGGGGCTGCGGGCCGACGAGTTCCTCACCGTCGCGCGCGGCGTCCATGGGGAACGGCCCTTCACCTTCCAGGGCCGCCATTTCGAGGTGCTGAACGGCGGGTTCGAAGCGCCGCTCAACCAGCATCCCTTCCCGCGCATCTTCCTGCAGGGCGAGGAGGATGAGGCGCTGGCCCAGTCGGCCCGCCATGCCGATGTCCACCTGTTCCGGCCGGCGCCGGCGGATGTGCTGGCCGAACGCATCGCCCGGCTGAACGGGCTTGCGGAGGCGGAGGGGCGGCGCGTGGCCGCCGGCCTCATCCAGCCGCTCGTCGCGCGAGAGGACCGGGAGAGCGCCGAGCGGGCCGCGCGGTCGGTCCCGCTCGCCGCCGGCACGCTGGTCGCCAGCTATGACGGGGCGGCGGAGCTGCTCGCCAACGCCGTCGCGGCGGGCGTGAGCGAATTGGTGCTGGAGGCCGCGCCCACGCTCGAGGAAGCCTATCGCATCGGCCAGCACGTCCTGCCGCGCCTGCGCGCCCGCGCCGGCTCCGCGCGCCAGGCGGCTTGAGGGGAGACATCCATGTCCATCGACTTCTACTGGCGGCTTCCCACCCATGGCTGCCACAACAGCCTGCGCACCAGCGGCTATGAACGGGGCGACTGGTCCCCGTTGCAGCCCGGCAATATCGCGCCGGGGCTAGATCGCGACGGTGCCGTGGACGGCTTCACCTATATCGACCATCTCGGCGCGATCGCGCGGGCGGCGGAAAGCGTGGGCTTCCAGGGCGGGCTGATCCCGTCCTTCCCGAACACGGACGATCCGTGGGTGATCTCCTCCCTGCTGGCGCGGGAGACGAGCAGCTTTCGCTTCATGATCGCCTTCCAGCCCGGCTTCGGCAATCCGGTCCACATCGCGCGCATGGCCGCCAGCCTGCAGCGCGCGACCGGCGGGCGGCTGCTGTTCAACATCATCACCGGCGGCGGCGGCCCCGCCCAGCTCTGGTGGGGCGACAGCTTCGCGCATGATGACCGCTACGGCCGCACCAGCGAGTTTCTCGATATCTTCCGGGGCGTGTGGGAGTCCTCGGACTTCTCCTATGACGGCCGTTTCTACCAGCTCCGCAAGGGGGGCCTGCCGGCCCTGTTCCGGCGCGAGGAATTTCCCGAGATCTGGTTCTCCGGCTCGTCCGACGCGGCGCTCCAGACGGCCGCGCGCCATGCGGATTATTATCTTTCGTGGCTGGAGCCGTTCGACCAGCTCGGCGACAAGTTCGCGCGGGTGAAGGAACGGACGGCCGCGCTGGGGGGCGAGCAGAAATGCGCGGTGCGCGTCGATCTGGTCGCCCGGCCGACCGAGGAGGAGGCATGGGCCGACATCCGTGCCGGCTTCGAGAATGTGGGCGAGGAGACCCGCCAGCGCTGGCGCGGGCAGGCGACGGATTCGGTGGGGGCGGCGCGGCAGGCGGCGCTCCGGCCCAGCGATGCGCGCCGCTATGATGAGCTGATCGTCGCGCCCAACCTGTGGGGCGGTTTCAACCTGCTGCGCGGCGGCCCGGCGCTCGGCATCGTCGGCAGCTACGAACAGTGCGCCGCCCAGCTGGACGATCTGATCGCGCGCGGCGCCGATGCCTTCATCCTCGCGGGCACGCCGCATCTGGAGGAAGCCTATCGGGTGGGCGAGGAGGTGCTGCCGCTGCTCGGCCGCCAGGTTTCGGCCCTGCAGGCTGCTGCCGAATAATGCCAGCTTTCCTCCCCTCCCTTCCAGGGAGGGGAGGAAAAAGCGCTGACGTCCGATCCCCCGACAATAACCGCCTTGCGGAGATCGCCGGTGTCTCCCGGAACCTGATGGCCGTTCATCATCGGAATTTGTCAACGCGGTTTAAGCTCGTGCCGCACCTGGGAATTTTCAGGGCGTGATGCGTCAGCATATCGGCACCCTGATATGAGGGGAGCATCCGCAGGCAAGGGGGCCGGAAGATATCCGGCCCCCCTTTGTCGGTGGTCGGGACGGATCCGCACCCGGCCCCCGATCGTCAGAAGCGGAAGATCACCGAACCGCCCGCCGTCAGCGGATCGGCCCAGGCCACCGTGTCGCCGGTCACGCCCAGCGCCGGATTGGCGCCCGGCAGCGAGTGGTTCAGGTAGCGCACGTCGAACAGGTTGTTGATGAAGCCCGATATGCTCACCGCCTCGTCGTTCGTCGTATAGGTGATGCGCAGATTGGTGAGCGTGTAGGGCTTCTGCGTCAGATAATAGCGGTTCACCGTGTCCTGCGGCGTCACATAATAGAATTGGCGCGACTGGTAGCGCGCGTCCGCCGCCAGCTCGATCCGGCCGAGATCGGCCAGCGCGAAGCTGTAGGATGCGCCCGCGTTCAGCGTCACCTTGGGCGATCGGACGAAACGCGCGCCGGCCAGGTTGGCGCCGCCGTTCAGCACCTGGAACTTCTTATATTCGGTATCGAGCAGGCCGAGCGCGGCGTTGAGCTTCAGCCCGTCGATCGGGTTCACCGTCAGCTCGAACTCGGCGCCGTTGACCTTCGCCTTCTCCGCATTCTGGAGGTAGGAGACGGTCGCGCCGCCGACCGCGCCGGGGTTCGGCCCGACCACGTTCACCTGCACATCCTTGTAATCATAATGGAAGGCGGTGGCGTTGAAGGTCAGCAGATTGTCGAACCAGCTCGATTTGTAGCCGATCTCGAAGGCGTTGAGCTTTTCCGGGGCCACGTCGGTCAGCGCGATCGGCAGGGTCGCGGCGGTGTTGAAGCCGCCCGATTTCACGCCGTGCGAGAATTTCGCATAGACCAGATTGTTGCGGTCGATGTTCCACGACGGCGTGATGTCATAGGTGAAGGCATCCCAGGTCCGCTTCAGATTGTCGCTGAAGGTGCCCGGCCCGCCATAGGTGCCGGTATAGCTGTTCCACCATTGGGCATAATTGCTCCACGATGCGGTGCTGGGCTGCCCCGGCGGCGGGGTGGGCGAGGACAGGCGATCGAAATCGAGCGTCTTGGTCTCGCGCGTCCAGCGCCCGCCCAGCGTCAGCTTCAGGCTGTCGGTGAATTCATAGGTGGTGCTGCCGAACACCGCGCCGCTTTCCGCCTTGTGGCGATAATCCGTGTCGCTGAACGCAGCCGCGGCGGTGGCGCCGGGCAGCGCGGGGACGACGCCCTGCGGCAGGGTGGCCGAATAGCTATTCGAGCGGATATGCTCGTTGAAATAGAAGAGGCCGACGATCCAGGTCAGGCGGCTGTCCTGCGCCGATGTCAGCCGCAATTCCTGCGTCCACTGCTTCGACAGCGCATCCGAATAGCCGCGTGAGATTTCGAGCGGGGTGTAATCGCTGTCGCCGGCGCTCCGTGTCTTGAACCGTTCATAGCCGGTGATCGACGTCAGCGTGGCGAAGTCGCCGATCTCCCAGTCGAGGTGCAGCGATCCGCCGATCTGCTTGTTGCGGCTCCATTCGGGGGCGTTGGCGCTGACATCGTTGATGTCGGTGGACGGGGCATAGCCGTTGCGGACGACGCCGTTGGCGGCATAGCTCGCCGTGGTCCAATAGGTGCCGTCGGTATCATAATCGCGATAATGCACGCTGAGCAGCGCCTCGAGCGTGTCGGTCGGCTTGGCCAGCAACTGGCCCCGGAACACGACATCCTTCACCGAGCTGGATTTTTCGCCGGTGAAGAGGTTGTCGAAACGCCCGTCGCGATCGTCGAAGCGGAAGGATGCGCGCGCGGCCAGCTTGTCGTCGATGATCGTCGTGCCCACGCCGGCTTCGGCGATCTTGTCGTCGAAGCTGCCATATTCCAGCTTCACATAATTATCGTCCTGCCCGTTGAGGGACGGGCGCTTGGAGATGACGTTGATCGCGCCGCCAGTGGTGTTCTTGCCCCACAGCGTGCCCTGCGGCCCGCGCAGCACCTCCACGCGCTCCAGATCGAACAGCGGCAGGCCGGTGGCGCTGGAATTGCTGATATAGACATCGTCCAGATAGAAGCCGACCGGATTGGCGAGGTCGAGCTGCTGCTGACCGGCGCCGACGCCGCGTATCCACCAGCGCGGCCGGCCATGCTGCTGCGTGCCGGCGGATGCGTTGGGGACGAGGTTCAGCACCTCGTTGGCCGAACGGCCGAGCCCGCCGACCGCGAACAATTCCTTGTCCAGCGCGGTGACGGCGACCGGCACGTCCTGCAGCCGTTCCTCGCGCCGCTGCGCCGTCACCAGGATGGTCCCCGCCGCTTCGGCATCCACCGCCTCGGCGGCGGGCGCCGCTTCGGGGGCGGCCGGCACCTCATCGGCGTGGGCGGCGGATATCTGGCCGGCCGCGATCAGGGCGAACGCGCTCGCGCCGATGGTGCGGAGCGATCGCGGCGAATTCCATATGTTCGACAATGATGTTCCCCATGCGTTGATGTTGCCCGCTTCGCGCGGCTTTGCCGGGGATGGTTGAGCAAGCGCTGTGCCATTCATCTAAGACCATGATTTCCATGGGATTGCGGCGGACGGCTGCTGCCTGCCGGTGGCTGGAATTGCGCAGCCCGGCCGCCGGCGCTGGTTTTCCAGCAACAGCGGGTCGCGCGGCGCTGCCGGCCGTCGGCGCGATGCCGCGCGCAAAAATCCACACAAATCCCATCGGTTGCTGCGCATAAACCGCCAGGCCGGGTTCGATCGCCCGGCTCCGGCGGATCGGGAATCCGCTTTCCGCTTGGGTTTCCGGGGGTTCCGGGCCGCTTGGCACGCGACATGCGTGGGCCGGTGCGTCGCGGGGGGCATTCCCGTGATCAGATTCTCACAAATTGCCGGGTCCCGGGGGAGCAATCATTCCATGCGATTCAAGCCGATTACGTCATGCCTGTTCCTGACGACTGCCTTCGTGCCGATAGCGGCGCTTCACGCCGAGGCCGTCGAGCCCGGCGACGAGATCGTCGTGACGGCGCTGAAGCGCGAAACATCGCTGCAGGAAACGCCCGCCGCCATCACCGCGCTGGGCGGGGCGACGCTGCGTGCCGCGAACATCGACAATATCAACGATCTCCAGCGCACCACGCCGGGGCTGGTGATCACCGATGCGGGGCCGGGCCAGCGGCGCGTCGCGCTGCGCGGCATCCGGAGCGCGGGCGACGCGCAGGTCGGCATCTATTATGACGAGGCGCCGCTCGCCGGCCCGCCGGGCACGACCACCGACGCCGGTGGCGCCGCCAGCGACATCAAGCTGTTCGATGTCGAACGGGTGGAGGTGCTGCGCGGGCCGCAGGGCACGCTTTACGGCGCAGGCGCGATGGGCGGCGCGTTGCGCGTCATCTTCAACAAGCCCGATCTCGACAGCTTCGGCGCCTCCTTCGACGTCAGCGGCACCACCACCTCGCACGGCGGGGAGGGCTATCAGCTCAACGCCGCGATCAACGTGCCGATCGTCACCGATCGCATCGGCCTGCGCGTGGTGGGATACAGGCGGTTCGATCCGGGCTGGATCGACAATCCGAAGCTGGGCCTGAAGGGCGTCAACAAGGAGGATAGCGACGGCGGGCGCATCCTGCTCAGGATCAAGCCGATCGACGATCTAACGATCGACGCATCCGCTTTCTATCAGGACAGCAAGGGCAGCCCGAGCCTATGGTCGCCTTCGGTCGGCAAATGGCAATCGCCCAATCTGGCGGTGCTGCCTTTCCGCGACCAGAACCGGCTCTACAGCCTCACCGCCAGGGGGGAACTGGGTTTCGCGACCCTCGTCGCCACGACATCCTATCAGGATCGCGATCTGCTGATGACGCGCGATCCCAGCTATCTGTGGAAGCTGCTGGGCGGCCAGTCCTATCCGGCCGGCCTCTATTACCAGCCCCAGAACGTGACGGACTGGACGAGCGAGATCCGGCTCCAGTCGGCGGGCAGCGGCCCCTTCCAGTGGACGGTCGGCGGCTTCTACGAAGACCGGAAGGCCAAGGTGCTTTCCGAGGCCCATCAGGTCGATCCCGCGACCGGGGAGGACAAGGATCCGCCCACCGTCCTGCTGCAGCGCCATGTGGGCGACAAGCTGAAGCAGAAGGCGCTGTTCGGCGAGCTGGCCTATACGCTGTTCGATCGGCTGACGCTGACCGGCGGCCTGCGTTACTACCAGTATGACAAGCTGGTTTCCGGCGATACGACGATCGGCTTCCCGCTGCTGGGAACGCCGGCCGCGCCCTATGCGGAATTCGCCAGCGACAACAATGGCTGGCTCTACAAGATCAATGTCGCCTACAAGCTGAACGACAATGTGCTGATCTACGGCCAGGCGGCATCCGGCTATCGCCCCGGCGGCGTGAACCAGGTGCTCGGGCTGGCCGCCGCGCTTCCCTATCTGCCGGACAAGCTCTGGACCTATGAAGGCGGCATCAAGCTTTCGCTGGTCGATCGCAGGCTGCTCATCAACCTCACGGCCTATCGCACCGATTGGGATAATCTGCAGGTCACGCTGGATAGCGGCAGCTTCGCCTATCTGGGCAATGCCGGCGCGGCGCGGGCCAAGGGCGTGGAAGCGGAACTGGTGCTGAACCCCGTTCCGGGGCTCAGCTTCTCGGCCAATGCCAACCTCCTGTCCGCCAAGCTCACCAAGGATCTGATCGCCCCCGGCACGGTGCCGAGCGCCACGACGGGCCGGGCGGGGGACCGCATTCCCAATATCCCGGAAGGCAGCTTCACCCTCGCCGGCCAGTATGAGTGGGATCTTTCGAGCGCGCTGACCGGCCTGGTGCGGGCGGACTTCAACCATGTCGGCAAATTCTATTCGGATTTCCGGCCCAATCCGGCCCGGCCGTTCAACTATCGCGAGGGCGGCGACTATCAGCTCGTCAACGGGCGCATTGGCATCAGGACGCAGGAATGGGGCGCCTATCTGTTCGTCAACAACCTGCTGAACAAGGTGGCGCGGACGTCGGCGGGCAATGTGCTGGGCGGCAGCGTCGAGGTTATCTCCACCGTGCCGCCGCGCACGATCGGCATCAATCTGACGGGGAATTTCTGATGAACAGGCATCTTCGCGGGGCAGCCGGCCTGCTGATCGCAACCCTGGCGGCCTCGCCGGCCGTGGCCGCGCCGCTGGCAAAGGCGGAAAGCGCGCAGATCACCGGTGATATCGACAGGCTGAGCCCGGCCCTGTCGGCGTTGGCGACCGATATCTGGAATTATGCCGAGGTCGGCTTTCACGAGCAGAAAAGCGCGGCCCGCCTGCAGAAGGAGCTGAAGCAGGCGGGATTCCAGGTGGAAACGGGCGTGGACGGCATACCCACCGCCTTCATCGCCTCGGCGGGGAAGGGCGGGCCGGTGATCGCGCTCCTGGCCGAATATGATGCGCTGCCCGGGCTCGCGCAGGCCGCCGATGCCGATCGCCATCCCATAGAAGGGCAAAGGGCGGGCCATGCCTGCGGCCATAATCTTCTGGGTTCCGCCTCGGTGGGCGCGGCGATCGCGCTCAAGAAATGGTTGGAAAGGACGGGCACGCCCGGCACCGTGCGGCTCTATGGAACGCCGGCCGAGGAAGGCGGCTTCGCCAAGGTGTTCCTGGTGCGGGACGGCTATTTCAAGGATGTGGACGTGACGCTGGCCTGGCATCCCGGCGATCGCAACAGCGCATCGCAGTCGCAGATGCTGTCCGTCATCTCCGGCAAGTTCCTTTTCGAGGGGCTGCCGTCCCACGCCGCCGCCGCGCCCGAGCGGGGCCGCTCCGCGCTCGACGGCGTGGAAATCATGAACGTCGCGGTCAATTATCTGCGGGAGCATGTGCCGCAGGAAACGCGGATCCACTACACCATCACCAATGGCGGCGATCAGCCCAATATCGTGCCCGCATCGGCGGAGAGCTTCTATTATGTCCGGCATTATGATCCGGAGGTGGTGAAGGACATCTGGGGCCGCGTGACCAAGGCGGCCGAAGGGGCGGCGCTGGCCACGGGCACCAAGGTTTCGGTGCGGCTGATCGGCGGCACCTACAGCACCTTGCCCAACTACACGCTCGGCCGGATCGCCGACCGCCATCTGCGCGATCTCGGCGGCTTCACCTATTCGCCCGAGGAGCAGGCCTATGCCGCCCGGCTGAAGGCCAATCTGCCGCCGGGCGGCCGGGCCGGCGGCGGGCCGGACAGCGTGGAGCCCTTCGTCGAAGGCCGGAAGGGGCCGGCCTCCACCGATGTCGGCGATGTCAGCTGGGCGACGCCGACCCTGCAGATCAGCACCGCCACCTGGGTGGAGGGAACCTCGCCCCATAGCTGGCAGGCGGTTTCGGCCAGCGGCACCAGCATCGGCAACAAGGGCCTGGTGCTGGCCGCCAAGACGCTGGCGCTAACCGGCGCGGAGCTGTTCCGCAGCCCGGACGAGATCGCGGCCGCCAGGGCGGAGTTCGAGGCGGGCCGGGGGAAGGATTTCCACTACACGGCCCTGATCGGGGATCAGCCGCCGGCTCTGGACTATACCGACCATAAATAGGCCGTCGGCGTGCGGCGGAGGGCCCGGCCGGTCGGCGGCCGGCCGGGCCCGAGCCGCCAATGCGACATCAAATGCGCCATTTTGAAAAGTGAAAGCTCTTTCGCCGCCATGCCCGGCAGATATGCTCGCGGCGTGTGAAGGAGACTTTTGATGACGACCCGCCCGTTGACCGCGGAAGAGCGCGGCATCACGCTGCCGATCCCCTTTGGCTGGTATATGCTCGATTATTCGGCCGATCTCGCGCCCGGCCAGGTGAAGCCGCTGCGCTATTTCGGTGAGGAGATCGTGCTGTTCCGGGGCGAGGACGGCGTGGCGCGCGCGCTCCATCCCTATTGCCGCCACCTCGGCGCGCATATGGGCCATGGCGGCAAGGTGCGGGGCAGCCGGCTGGAATGCCCCTTCCACGCCTGGCAGTATGACGAAACGGGCGCGGTGGTGGAAATCCCCTATGCCAAGGTCATCCCGCCGCAGGTGAAGCGTCCCTGCGTCAAGGCGTGGCATGTGGTGGAGCGCAATCGGCTGATCTGGGCCTGGTATCACCCCGAAAATGTCGATCCGCTATGGGATGTGGTGGAGGTGCCCGAGGCCACGAACCCCGAATGGGGCGAGTTCGAGCGTTATGAATGGACGGTGCCCGTCCACATCCAGGACATGGCCGAAAACGGCGCCGATGCCGCCCATTTCCGCTATATCCACGGCACCGCCAGCTATCCCGACATGGATACCGTGTTCGACGGGCCGATGATGCGCGGCCGGGTGGAAGCCAAGATGGATACGCCGCGCGGGCCGATCGACGGATCGATCACCTCCACCGTGATGGGTCCGGGGCAGAGCTGGGTGCGCTTCGAAGGCATCGCCGAAACGCTGCTGATCGCCGGCGTCACCCCAGTGGAGAAGGATCTCGTCCACGCCCGCTTCAACTTCACGCTTCCCAGCCATGGCCACAAGGCGGCCGGGCAGGCGGTGATCCGGGATATCGTGAAGCAGTTCAACGAGGATTATCCGATCTGGCAGCACAAGCGCTTCATGCCCCAGCCGATCATCTGCGACGGCGATGGCCCGATCATGCGCTGGCGCCAGTTCTACAGCCAGTTCTACGTGGAATAAGGGCTCGCCCAGGCGAGGCAGGGCCGGGGCAGGCGAAGGGGGCCTGCTCCGGCTTTTTTTTGGAGCTGGTTTTCCTGTGGGTTTTTCCTTCTCTCAATGGAGTGGATGGAAGGCCGGGCCGCCGAACGTTCGCCCAACGCGATCCCCCGCCATCGGCCTCAACCCGCCTCGCGCAGCGCCCGGCGGTCGAGCTTGCCCATATGGTTGCGGGGCAGGTGGGGCAGGATGCGGATTTCGGTGGGCAGCTTATGCGGGGCGAGCTTCGTAGCGAGCGCCTCGGTCAGCCGGGCGGCGTCCACTTTCCCGCCCGGTATCGGCGATATCGCCAGCACCACACGCTCACCCATGCGTTCATCGGGCAAGCCGAAGGCGGCGGCGTCGCCGACGCCGGCCTCGCCCAGCGCCGCGAACTCCACTTCCGAGCAGGCGATATTCTCGCCGCCCGAGATGATGATGTCCTTCTTGCGATCGACGACATAGAGATAATTGTCGGCGTCAAGATAGCCGATGTCGCCGGTGGCGACCCAGCCGTCGCGGAAGACGCGGGCGCTTTCGTCCTCCCGGTTCCAGTAGCCGCGCGCCACCATGGGGCCGCGGATCACGATCTCCCCAGCCTCGCCGGCGGGAAGCTCGCGGCCGTCATCGTCGAGGATGCGCACGTCCGCGACGGGGACGACCCGGCCCGACGTGCCCGGCCGCTCGACCAGATCGGCGGTGGAGGCGGCGCAGACCGTGCCCGCCGTTTCCGTCTGGCCGAAGCCGCAGCCGAAGCCGGCATGGGGGAACATCGCGCGGATATCGGCGAACAGCATCGGCGGCAGCGCCTGCCCGCCAATGCCCAGCCCCATCAGCGAGGACAGGTCGCGCTGTCCGTCATGGGCGCGCACCATATCCCACAGCATGGCCGGCGATCCCGACAGCGCCGTCACCTTTTCCCGCTCGATCAGGTCGAGCGCGGCATCGGCGCTCCATTTGCCGAGGATCACGATCTTGCCGCCGGACAGCAAGGTGTTCAGGAAATCGGAACCGCAGCCGGAAATATGGAAGAGCGGGAAGGCGTTGAGCACCGCCGGCTGGCGGGCGGCCAGCAGCTTCACGATTTCCGGGTCCATCCCCGCCATCGCCTTGGCGCCGACGAAGGCGCGGGAGAACATGGTGGTGGCGATCCCCTGCGTCAGCGCGCGGTGGCTGAGCCGCGCGCCCTTGGGCAGGCCGGATGTGCCGGTGGTGAACATGATGACGGCATCGTCATCGGGATCGACGGCGACGGGATCGAGGCGGTGGCCTTCCCCCGGCCGGGCATCCGCGTCGCAATCGATCAGCCGGCCGGCGGGCCAGCCGCCCGCGAGGGCCTGCGCGCGCCGCCCATCCGCCACGATCAGCGTGCAATCGGCGTCGGCCGCCGCCGCCGCCATGTCCGGTCCGGTGCCCCGGCTGTTGATGAGGACGGCGACCCCGCCCAGCGCGGTGATCGCGGCGAAGGCGGCCATCCATTCCGGCCGGTTGGCCATGGCGATGCCGATATGCCGTCCGCGCACCGCGCCCAGCCGGTCGGCCAGCATCGCGGCCCAGGCACCGGCATGGGCGAAGAAGGCGTCGTAGCTGAACCGGCTTCCCTCATGGACGATGCAGTCCCGATCGCCGAACGCGGCCGCCGCCCGATAGAGTGCGGCCAAGGTGCGCGGGCCGTTGCGGAAGGCGCGCATCGCCACGCCGCCCACGTCGATCTCCTCAAGCTCGTGCGGCGCGCCGGGCGCGGTCAGGGCGAGGATCAGCGGATCGGTCATGCTCTCTCCTGTTTCGCCGGCTCTTGTCTGGCCGGTTCCTGTCTGGCGGGTTCCTGCCGGGGCGGTCTGGCCTCGCGCGGCAGGCCCAGGCCGCGTTCGGCGATGATGTTGCGCTGGATCTGGCTGGTGCCGGCCCAGATCGAGTCCGATCGCGATTCCAGATACATCTTCTGCAGCCGCCAGGCATCGCCGCCCGGCTCGGCAATGTCGCCCGCCGGCCCCAGCACGTCCATCGCCAATTCGCCCAGCCGCTGGTGCCAGCTCGTATAATAGAGCTTGTAGGTAAGCCCCGCCCGGCTGAGCCCGGTATCGCCCAGCATGCGGAGCGCGGTGTAGCGCATCACCCGCAATTCGGCCTCGGCCCGCGCCAGCCGCTTGGCGATGGCCGGATCGGCGATCGCCCCGTTGCTCCGCGCCGCGCGGATCACGCGGTCCAGCTCGGTGCGGAAGCTCATCTGCTGGCCGAGGGTGGAGACGCCGCGCTCGAAGGTCAGCGTCGCCATCGCCACGCGCCAGCCTTCGCCGGGCGTGCCCAGCACGTTTTCGGCCGCCGTCTCGGCGCCGTCCAGGAACACCTCGTTGAAGCTGCTGCCGCCGGTCATCTGGCGGATCGGGCGGATGTCCACGCCCTTGCCGTCCAGCGGCACCAGCAGCATGGAAAGCCCCTTGGCGCCGCTGCTGCCGGGCTCGGTGCGCACCAGCGCCATGCCCCATTGCGAATATTGGGCGAAGGAGCTCCAGATCTTCTGGCCTTCCAGCACCCAGACGGGGCCGCCCGGCCGATCCTCCAGCCGCGCGCGGGTCTGGACATTGGCGAGGTCCGATCCGGCGTTGGGTTCGGAGAAAAGCTGCGCCCACACGATGTCCACCATCGCGGTCGGCTCCAGGAAGCGGGCGCGCTGCCCGTCGCTGCCGTAGGCCATGATGGTGGGCGCCACCAGTTCCAGCCCGACATGGCTCAGCCGGCCGGGCGCGCCGCTGCGGGCATATTCCTCGTGAAAGATCACCTGTTCCATCAGGCTGGCGGCGCGGCCGCCAAAGGCCTCCGGCCAGGCCAGCCGGTTCCAGCCGGACCGGCCGAGATGGCGTTCCCACGCGAAGCGCTTGTCGATGCCCTCGCTCGTCCCCTCCATGCCGCGCACATGGCGGAAGGGGCCGTCCAGCTCGCGGTCCAGCCAGCCGCGCACCTCGCTGCGGAAGGCTTCCTGCTCGGGGGTGAAATCAAGCCGCACGCAGCATCTCCCGATCGGTGGTCATCCCGTCCGCGATGATCGCAAGCTGGCGATCCGTGTCGCCGAACAGGCCGGCGGCGGCGCGGGCGCGGCGGAAGTAAAGATGGGCGTCATGCTCCCAGGTGAAGCCGATGCCGCCATGATAATGGATCATGTCCGCCGCGCAGCGCGACAGGGCGTCGCTGGCCATCAGCTTGGCGGTGGCGGCGGCGATCGGCAGTTCCTCCGGCCGTTGATCGGCGACGGCGGCCGCATACCAGACGGCGGATTCGGCCGCCTCGACCAGCAGGGCGAGATCGGCCAGCGCATGCTTCACCGCCTGGAAGGCGCCGATCGGCTGGCCGAACTGGATGCGCTGCCTGGCATAATCGACCGTGCGGTCGAGCGCGGCGGCGGCCGCCCCCATCTGTTCGGCCGCAAGGGTGGCGTTGGCGTGGAGCAGCAGCGCCTCGAACGCATCGCCCGGCAGCACCGCTTCCGGACCTGCGCGAACGGCGGTCAGGTCGATCCGCGCCACGGCGCGGCCGATATCGATCGAATTCTGGCGCGTGGCGGCAAGCCCCTCGGTCGCGGCCGGGATCGCCACGAAGCGGATGGCCTCGCCATCGCGGGCGGCGACCAGCAGCAGATCGGCGACATGGCCGTCCAGCACGAAGCCGGCCGCGCCGTCCAGCACGCAGTCCTGCCCTTCGCGGCGCAGGCGCACGCCCACGTCGCCCGGCAGGTGGCGGCCTTCGGGATGGGTGAGCGCGACGGTCGCGGTGATCTCGCCGCGCGTGATCGGCGGCAGCCAGCGCGCGCATTGTTCCTCGTCGCCGGCGATCGATAGCGCGCGGGCGGCCAACATGGTGGCGATCAAGGGAGAAGGCAGCAGCGCGCGGCCGCAGGCGGCGGCCAGGATCGAAAGCTCGATCTGGCCCAGGCCAAGGCCGCCCGCGCTTTCCGGCACGATGATCCCGCTCCAGCCCAGTTCCACCATCTGCCGCCACACCGCCGGATCATGGCCCGGCTCGCTCGCGGCCGCCGCGCGCACGGCCTGCGATCCGCCGACCTCCTCCACGAAGCGCGCCGCCATTTCCCGCAGCATCGCCTGTTCCTCGGTGAAGGCGAAACTCATGCCGGGTCCTTGATCTTGAACAGCCGCTTGGCGTTGTCGCGCAGGAATTTGGGCCACACCTCGTCCTTGAAGGGCACCTGCGGCAGCTCCGCGAAGATGCGATCGAGGCTGAGGCCGGACGGGTAATAGCCGGCGTAGAGGACCTGGCTGGAACCGCGCGTGTTGGCGAAATCCACGATCGACTTCGGATAATAACGTGGCGCGAACGCGCTCGTCGAATAATAGAGGTTGGGATATTTTATCATCAGCTTGACGGCCAGCTCGTCCCACGGCTCGGCGCCGTGGCGCATGATGAATTTCAGCTCGGGGAAGAACCAGCAGACCTCGTCCACCAGCTCCACCTTCTGCGGCGCCATCGGCACGCGCGGGCCGGGCACGCCCACATTCACCATCACCGGAATGTCCAGCTCCACGGCGGTGGCGTAGAGCAGGTACATCTTCTTGTCGTTGATCGGCACCTGCGGGTTGAGGCCGCAGGGGAAGATGGAAAGGGCGGCGATGCCATGGTCCTTGTGCAGCCGCTTGATCCGGCGCACCTCGTCCATCCCCTCATTGGGATTGACCGGCAGTTCCCACAGAACCCGGTCGCCGAAGCGGCGCTCGATCTCCGCGATATGATCGGACCCTTCGTAGAAGCCCATCATCGCGGTGCCGATATTATGCTTGTCCATCTCCGCGAAGGTGTGGCCGATCAGGTCGTCCACGCCGTCGAAATTGGGGATGCCCTTGAACATATATTGGGCCGGCATCTTGAAGGCCTGCCGGCTTTCCTTGTCCATCAGCAGCGGCAGGAACTGGGTGTACCATTCCTCGTTCGTGGCGCTGACCGGCACGTTCAGCATCAGATCGACAACGCGGACATCCGTTGGAAACGGCATTCATCTCACTCCTGGGCTGGGATGCCCGGCAAGGCCGGACAGAAAGGGAAGGGCGGCAAGCGCATCGGCATGGCGAAGGCTGCCCGGCGCGGGATCGCGGCCGCGGAACATGCGGTAGACGATCAGCGCCAGCCATTCGGCCAGCGCATCCTCCGCAAGCTCCAGCGGCTGCAGCGATCGCAGGCGCCAATTGGCGTAAGCGACCATCGGCATCTCGCCCGCGCCCAGCGCGGCATAGCCCAGCATCAGCGCGCGGGCGCTGCCGGGGGAAGGCGGGGCGCCGGGCTCCGGCCAGCGATCGGTGACGAGATATTCCAGATAACGCTGATAATCGGCGTGCGCGGCGGCAAGGCTCTTGGGGCTGTCTTCCGATAAGGGCACCCAGGCGCGCATCAGACCGGGATTGCGCAGATAATTGCCGGTCTGGATGGCATGGTGGATGCGCAGCTTTTCGAACAGGCGATCGGCGGCATCGCCATCCATCGCCTCGTCGATCGCCAGGAAGGGGGCGATCATCTCGCCGCAAAGCTCGGCCGCGATTTCGCGCAGGTCCTGGAAATAGCGATAGAAAAGGCCGGATGCGACCTGCGCCTCCGTGGTGATGTCGACAACGCGGGCACGGCGATAGCCCATGCGGTTGAAGGTGATGCGCGCCGCTTCCTTGATCCGTTCGCGCGCCGCCTCGCCCCGTGCCGTGCGCGGTCCGCGCGGCAATGGCTGCCGGCCCGCATATCCGCCGCGCGGCGCGCAACGCGCCCGGCCGGAAGCGATGGCGGCGGAAGGGAAGGAGGGGGAAGGCATGGGGCTGCGGTCGTCCGTCGCGCTGCGGTGGAAGGCGAGGTTAGCCGTGGCGTTTCGCGGTTCAATCCCCGGTCCGGGGCGCTTTGATATGAAAGAATCGCATCATTGCCATTTTGCGGCATGAAATGACGTGACGATAACGCAAAGCGGTGCGAGGAGGGGTGTGCGGATTGCCCCGGCAGGCATCCGAATGATAAAAGTGACACCAGGTTCACAAGAAAACCTGATCGAACGAGGCATGCGGAGAGGTGCCGATGAGCCGGAACGTGGTGGAGGCGGAGCTGCATTGCGGCTCCACGCGGGTGCGCGTCCAGACCTATAATTACGACGTGCCTTCGGAACAGGTGCGCTGCCCGTCGCAGCATCTGCTGACGCTGATGTCGGCGCGCCGCCGCCACACGTCCCGATCCTATTTCGGCCGGCCCCAATCGTCGAACCGCTACTCGCTGGGCAACCTGCTCTACGTGCCGGCGGGCCACCCCATCTGGGGCAGCGGGCCGGGCGGTCCGCTGACGATGGTGACATGCACCTTCCCCAAGGGATCGAACGAGGCGCTGGCCATGTTCGAACAGGGGTGGGACGATCATGCTCTGTCCCGCTTCGGCGATATCCGGTCGAACCGCATCGTCGAGGCGATGCGCCGCCTGGGGCAGGAGGCGCTGGAACCGGGCTTCGGCAGCGACATATTGGTCGATGCGCTCACCAGCATGCTGCCGGTCGAACTGGTCCGCCATTTCGAAGGGCTCGCCATGCGCGGCAGCGCGATACGCGGCGGGCTGGCGCCACATCAGCTGCGCGCGATCGAGGATCATGTCCGCGCCTGGCCCGCCGGCGGCGTGCGGGTGAGCGACCTTGCGGCGCTGACCGGCCTCAGCCGCGGGCATTTCATGCGCGCCTTCAAGCAGAGCACCGGCAAGACGGTGCATAATTTCGTCGAGGATGTCCGGCTGGATCACGCCAAAAGCCTGCTGATCGACAGCGACAAGCCGCTGAAGCAGATCGCCGCGATGCTGGGCTTCGCCAATCCGGCCAGCTTCTCGCTCGCCTTCCGCCGCATGACCGGGGAAGCGCCGGGGCGCTATCGCAACATGCGCCAGGGCGTGGACTGACCAGGCCCCCGGCCGGGTGGACAAATTCCGATGGTGATCGCTGCCGGGTTTCGGGCCGGTTCTGCGATGGGCTGAATGACCGGAATGTCGGGGATTGCTGACCGTCCGCTTTTTTAGCGGGGATCGGCTGTCGCGGACCGCTTCGCATTGACCTGCCGGGCGCCGGAAGGGCAACTTGCTACTATGCAAACGATCGAACTCGATGGCTCTCGATGGTCCGAACGCCTCGATTTTTGGTTCGCTTTGCGGGCAGCCTTGGGCGTGCTCCCGGAGCACGGCACCGGCTTCGATGCCTTTGAGGATTCGGTTTTCTACCATCCCGAAATGCTCAGCGTCCGGCCACCGTTTACCGTGGTCGTCCATAACGCGCCTCCTATTGCGCGCTCTGACATCGAACAGATGGCGGAAGGTTGGGCCTTTCAGCGCAAATGGAAGAGGGAGAACTACGGTGATGATGTTGAGGCGCTGATCGTTGCTGTGCTGTAGGGCGGATATCTGACTCTCAATGGCCCCTTTGTCGGCACATCCCGACAGGCAGCAATTGGGTCGAAAACTCCAACAGCGGCCGTGATCCGGATTTGTCCACCCGCCTGGGCCGGAGCGCGAGCCGGAGGGTGGGTGGCAGCTGGTCTGGTCGCGGTCATCCGCCTTCGCGGGCGACCCTTTCGATGCCGGCAAGGTCGCGCAGGATGATGTGGCCGTAGCCGCGATCGATCAGGCCCTGCGCCTCCAGCGTCGCAAGGTGTTGGCTGGTCGTCTTGCGGGAAAGGCCGGCCGTTTCCCCAAGCTGTTCCTGGCTCAGGCGGACGATCGCGGTGCCGTCGGCGGATAGGCCGGCCGCCGCCAGCAGCCGGGCGGCGAGACGGGGGCGGGGCGGCAGCGCGATCACCTCGGCCACCATCTGCAAGGCGTTGCGGACATTGGCATAAGCGGAATCGGCGATGGCGCGCCACAGTTCCGGGTGGCGGGCGCCGATCCGTTCCAGCGCCTCCACGCCGATTTCCAGCACCACGCCCGGTTCCGCGCAGATCGCGGTGACGAGGCGTGGCCCGCCGCTAAAACGCGTCGCATGGCCCAGCACCGCGCCGGGGCCGGATGCGCCCAGCATCACCTCGCGATCGCCGGGCGCCTGGCAATAGGAATGGAACAAGCCGTGGAGGACGACGAACAGGCCGTCCCGCTCATCGCCCTCGGCCTGCGCCCATTCGCCGGCGTTCAACCGCACCAGCCGGCCATGATCGAGCAGCGCGGCGGCCAGCTCGGCCGGGTGCCGGCCCAGCCATTCGGTCCGGCGCAGCAGGGCCAGCGCAGAGGCGCGTTCGTCGGATTTCATGGCAGGATTGTAACCATCGTAACAATCATCCGCCAGCCAAAGCTCTAGCCTCGCCCAAAAATGGGAGGAGAGGATGATGGCGGGCCGCGAGCAGAAGATCGTCCGGATCGGCGGGGCCACCGCGTCCTTTTCCGATACCGCTCTGTCTGTGCCGCAGCTGCTGGCGGCGCCCGACCTCGATTATATGATCCTCGATTATCTGGCCGAAGGTTCGATGGGGATATTCGGCCGCATGCAGGCGGCCGATCCCGAGGCCGGTTTCGGCGGCGACTTCCTGACCGTTCATATCGGCCCTTACCTGCGGGACATCGCCGCGCGCGGCCTGAAGGTGGTCGCCAATGCCGGCGGCGTGAACCCGGCTGGTCTCGCCCGCGCGCTGGAGGCGATGATCGCAGAACTGGGGCTGAGCCTGACGGTGGCCTATGTGGATGGCGATGATCTGCGGCCCGACATCCCGCAATTACGCGCCGCCGGCCATCGCGACATGTTCACCGGGGACCCATTCCCGGACAATGTGATCAGCGCCAACGCCTATTTCGGCGCCTTCCCGATCGCCGAGGCGCTGGCGCGGGGCGCGGATATCGTCGTCACCGGCCGGGTGGTGGACAGCGCCCTCGCGCTCGGCCCGCTGATCCATGAATATGGCTGGACCGAGCAGCAATATGATCTGCTCGCCGCCGGCACGCTGGCCGGGCACCTGCTGGAATGCGGCGCGCAGGTGACGGGCGGCACCTTCACCGATTGGCGGGACGTGCCCGACTGGGCGAATATCGGCTTTCCGATCGCCGAATGCCGCGCCGACGGCAGCTTCGTGCTGACCAAGCCGGACGGAACGGGCGGGCTGGTTTCGATCGGCACGGTGGCGGAGCAATTGCTCTACGAGGTCGGCGATCCGGCGGACTATATCGTCGCCGACGTCCGCTGCGACTTCAGCGGCGTGGCGCTGGAGCAGATCGGCCCCGATCGGGTGCGGGTGAGCGGCGCGCGCGGCAATCCGCCCACCGCGCAATATAAGGTGTGCGTCACCTTCGACGCCGGCTGGCGCGCCACCGCCTACCAGCCCATCCTGGGCGAGGATGCGGCGGAGAAGGCGCCCCGGCAGGCCGAGGCGCTGTTCGCGCGGGCGAGGGCCCTGCTCCGCGCCCGCAACCTCCCCGATTTCACCGCGACGGATACGGTGATGATCGGCGCGGAGGCGAGCTATGGCGACCATGCCCGGCCGGGCGCCGCGCGGGAGATTATCTGCAAGCTGGTGGCCGATCACCCCGAAAAGGCGGGCGCGGACATCTTCGCGCGCGAGCAATGGGCCGGCATTTCCGGCATGGCGCCTGGCACGTCGATCAACCTCGGCACGCAGGTGCTGCCGATGACCGGCATATTCCTCTTCCTGCTGGACAAGGCAGCCGTGGCCGCCCCGCGCGTGACGATCGGCGGCGTAACGCAGGCGGCGCCACCGTGGCTCCCGCCCCAAGGCGGGGATGTTCCCGCGCCGGCCCCGCCGCCCTTCGCGGATGACGGTGCGTTCGCGGGGCCGGCCGGGACGGTCGATCTGATGCAGCTCGCCTGGGCGCGCAGCGGCGACAAGGGGCATCTGTTCAACGTCGCGGTGATCGCGCGGCGGGCGGATTATCTCCCCTTCCTGCGCGCGGCGCTGACGGCGGAGGCGGTGGCCCGATGGTATCGCCATTTCGGACGGAACGGCGTGCCGCCGCGGGTGGACCGCCATGAGGTGCCCGGCTTCCACGCCCTGAACTTCGTGGTCCACGACGCGCTTACCGGCGGCATCAATGCCAGCACCCGGCTGGATCCCGCCGCCAAGGGCATGGCCCAGATGCTGTTGCGTTTCCCCGTCGCCGTGCCGGCGGCATTGGCCGAGGCGCTCGCGCCCGCCGGCCGGAAAGGAGCCTGAAATGGATTATTCCTACCTGATGAAGGGCATAAAGCCGGTCGCGACCGAAAGCAGCGTGCTCATAAGCTCGTCCCGCTACCTGAACGACGCGCGCGTGCGCGATTGGGTGGCGACCCACATGCTCCGCCGCAACGGCGCGGACGTGCCGACGCCTTCGGATTCGATCCAGCTCGTGCAGATCCTGCGCGAGGTGCAGGACATCGATCATATCAACGCGCTGTTCGCGGCGGAGCGCAAGTGCAATCCCGCGCTGGACGCATGGTTCGAGGAAGGCTTCGTCTCCACCTTCCAGCTGGAGGACCTGAAGGATTATCCGCCTGAAAGCGTGGGCGGGCTGTTCCACGCGCAGCTTGCCGGCAATGATCTGCAGGTCGATATCGTGCCGCGTTTCACGCCCCGCAACGATTATGAATATTTCCAGCTTCGCGCCGGCCAGACGCATGATCTGGAACATATATTGGGCGGCGGCGGCTTCGATTTCATCGGCGAGCTGGTGCCTTATTACATGCGGCTGGCCAATCTGTTCGTTCACCTGGATGCGGAGCTGGCGGGCGAGCTTTCCGCTTTCTCGATCCTGGGATCGACACGCATCCTGACCCGCGCCGTGCTCCATTATCCGCGGACCTGGCTGGCGACGCTGGATGCGATGGAAAGGGGCGCGGCGGTGGGGCGCCAGTCCGACCCGCTGTTCCTGATGCGCTACGAGGATATTTTCGCGCTGACGCCCGGCGAGGCACGCGAGAAGCTGGGCATCCGGGGCGTGCGCATCGCCGATACGGCGGCGGCCTCCGCGCAGTGGAACTGAAGCCCGCCCGCGCGGATGGACCATTTTATGATTCTATCCGGCAATGGTGTTGGGATTTGACAACACACGGCCGCTGCGCGCCGCGCCGGGCATTCTAAGACCTTCCTCCAGCGGATCATATCGCCGCCGACAACGGGATCAGAGAACCCCGATCGGCGTGAAGGGAGGAGCTTCGGACAATGCGTAATCTTCGCCGATCGACAAAGGCGCAGCGACGCCGGCTGGCCTATCTTGGAAGCGGGCTGACGCTGCTGGCGGTATCGCCGGCCATGGCCCAGGGCCAGGGCAGCGAGGCGGCCATCGACGCGCAGGGCCTGGAGGATATCGTCGTCACTGCACAGAAGCGCAGCGAATCCCTGCAGCGCACGCCGCTCGCGATCAGCGCCGTCAGCGCCGAGACCATCGAGACGCGGCGGATCACCGACGCATCGATGCTGAACGCGGTCGCGCCCAACCTGTCGACGACGATGGGGCCGTCGTCGCGCAGCCACCTGATCATCCAGATCCGCGGCATCGGCGAATCCGAACCGATCCTGACGGCGGACAGCCCGATCGGCGTCTATGTCGACGGGGTGATCGTCGGCCGGTCGACCGGCGCCATCTTTGAGCTGGTCGATCTGGAGCGGATCGAGGTGCTGCGCGGGCCGCAGGGCACGCTCTATGGCCGCAACACCACGGGCGGCGCGGTCAACCTCATCACCAAGAAGCCGTCCGACGAATTCGGGGTGGATGTCACCGGCAGCTACGGCAACCGCAATTACTGGCAGGGCAGGGGATCGATCGACACGGGCGAGATCGGCCAGAGCGGCCTGAAGCTGAAGCTCAGCTACCTACACAAGCAGGCCGACGGCTATGTCGACAATCTGGACCTGAAGGGCAGCCGCGATCCCGGCGCCTACAACACCGATGCCGTGCGCGCGGCGCTCAGCTTCGATCGCGGCGGGGATTTCCGCTTCGATTATGCGTTCGACTGGGCCGATATGCGCGGCGTCGCGCCGATGGCGCAGCTCACGATCGCCAAGCAGGACCTGATCGATTATTTCAGCCGTTCTCCGGCGATGGGCGGTACGGCCTTCATCCCGCCCAGCACGACGCGGCTGAAGGAAGCGCGGCCCGATCTTACCGCCACCTGGGATCGCAACATCAGCCACACCGCCACCGCCGAGGTGGATCTGACCCCGGACCTGACGGTGCGGTCGATCACCGGCTTCCGCAAATGGAAGAACACGATCGCCAATACTGATCTGGACGGCAATTCCGGGCTGAAGGGGTATGTCGTGAGCCCCACGCCGCCGGGTATCCAGCCGGTGCAATTGTTCGGTGCGGACAATGCCCGCCGGCAGCATCAGTTCAGCCAGGAGCTGAACGCGATAGGCCAGATCGGCTCCAGCTTCGAATATGTGGCTGGCGCCTATTTCTTCCGCGAGGAAGCGCATGAGCGCAATCCGCAGGCTTATACCTTCGTGCAGAACATAACGGGTGTCGGTCTGGTCGGCATTAACCTTGGAAATCTCGTCGATTACGACACAGAAAGCGAATCCAAGGCGCTGTTCGGCCAGGGGACCTACAGCTTCACCGACACGCTGAGCTTCACGGGCGGCGTGCGCTACACCTGGGACGACAAGAAGCTGATCCAGCGGGCGCCGTTCGTGCGGCAGCTTTCGCGGTCCTTCTCCAAGTTCAATTATGCCGCAACTTTGACCTGGCAGGCGACGCCGGACATCATGACCTATGCCCGCATCGCCAGCGGCTACAAGGCGGGCGGGTTCAACCCGCGCGCGGTGAACGACGGCTATGATCCGGAAACGGTGACGTCCTACGAAGTCGGCCTGAAGAGCGAGCTGTTCGATCGCCGCCTGCGCTTCAACGGCACGCTGTTCTATGCCGACCTGAAGGACAAGCAGCTCAACCAGTTCGTCGCCGGCACCGGTGGCGCCGCCAGCCAGACGCTGAATGCGGGCAAGGCGGACTTCAAGGGCGTGGAGCTGGAGGTCGAGGCGCTGCCCTTCGACAATTTCCGCCTGAACGCGGCCTTCGGCTATGTCGATCGCAACTTCAAGGAGCTGCTGGCGGTCGATCCGGCCGACAACCAGACCAAGGACTATTCCGACATCGGCCGCTTCAGCTATTCGCCCAGCACGACGCTGAACGCCGGCGCGCAATATACGATCGATGCCCTGTCCGTGGGCGCGCTCTCCTTCAGGCTCGATTATACCTACAAGAGCAAGGTGCACTATAACGTGCTGCCGGGGCCGCCTTTCTCGCCCTATGACGCCGATATCGCGGCGCCGGGCTATGGCCTGCTCGATGGCCGGATCATGCTGGCGGATGTGGCGCTGGGCGGCGGATCCGCCACCTTCACCCTCTGGGGCAAGAACCTGACCAACAAGGTCTATCGCATCTCCGGCATCGACTTCGGTTCGCTGGGCTTCGCCGTCAACAGCTATGGCGAGCCGCGCGCCTACGGCGTCGACATGCGTTTCAAGTTCTGAACCATCCTCGATGCGGACGGGAACGGGAATGAGCGAGATGGATCTGGCCGAGCGGATCAGCTTCCGGGGGCATGGCGGCATCGCCCTCGCGGCCGATGTGCGCGGGCCAGCGGCCGGCCGGCCCGTCCTGCTGCTGCACGGCGGCGGCCAGACGCGACGGGCGTGGGATGCGACGGCGGATGTGCTGGCGAAGCGCGGCTTCCGTTGCACCACGCTCGACCTGCGCGGCCATGGCGAGAGCGCCTGGTCCCCGGACGGCATCTACCGGCTGGAGCTGTTCGCCGAGGATGTGCGCCATGTCATCAGCGAGATCGGCGACGCGCCGATATTGATCGGCGCGTCGCTGGGCGGGCTATCCTCCATGCTGGCCTGCGGGGAGGAGCCGCGCGCACCGCTTTCGGCGCTGGTGCTGGTGGATATCGTGCCCCGGCTGGAGCGGAGCGGCGGCGATCATGTCGTGGGCTTCATGCGCGGCACCAAGGACGGCTTCGACAGCCTGGAGCAGGCGGCCGAGGCGATCGCCGCCTATCTGCCGCACCGCCCACGCCCCCGGTCGCTGGACGGCCTCGCCAAGAATCTGCGGCGAGGCGAGGACGATCGTTATTACTGGCGGTGGGACCCGGCCTTCGTGCGGCCGCGCGACGACTGGGACCCGGAAGCGACCAACCGGCGGCTTTCAACCGCACTCCAGACCGTCGATGCGCCGATCCTGCTGGTGCGCGGCACCCGGAGCGAGGTGGTGTCCGAGGAGTCGCTCCGTGACTTCAAGGCGCTGCGGCCCGATGCCGAGATAGCGGAGATCGCGGACGCCCGGCACATGGTGGCCGGCGACGACAATGATGCCTTCCTGACCGCCATCATCACCTTCGTCGCGCGGCGGGCCGAAGCCGGGGAGGCGCGGCATGGCTGACTGGCAGCTTCCTACCCGCGAGGAAACCATGGCGCGGCTGATGCGCGGCTATGGCCGGGTCGCCGGCTTTCGCCGGGATCTGGACTATACGGTGGCCGACCGGCTGGAGGAGCGGGCGGCCGATCATGCCGACACGCCGTTCATCCTGTTCGAGGATCAGCGGCTGACCTTTGCGGAGGCGAACGCGGCCGCCAACCGTGTTGCCCACGCCGCGCTGGCGGCGGGATTGCGCAAGGGCGACGTCGTCGCGCTGATGATGCTCAACCGGCCGGATTTCGTGCTGATCTGGCTGGGGCTGGCCAAGATCGGCGTCGTGACGGCGCTGATCAACACGTCCGCCAGCGGGCCGGTGCTCGTGCATGCGCTGCGCCAGGTCGGCGCGCGCGGGCTGATTGTCGATTCCGCGCTGGCGCGCGGTTTGGCCGATCTCGACCGGGTCGATCTTCCGTCGCTGCTGTGGGAGCAGGCCGAGCCCGGAACGCCGCTTGCCGGGCTGGCGGACGTGCGCGATCTGGGAAGGGAGATGGCGGCCGCCGACAGCGCCGATCCCGATCGCGCATCCCGCGCCGGCGTGGTGATGGGCGATCCGCTCTATCTGATCTTCACCTCCGGCACGACCGGCCTGCCCAAGGCCGCGAAGATGAGCCACATGCGTTTCCTGAACGCCGGGGAGATGATGGGCGGCCTGATGGAATTCGGGCCGGGGGATGTGTTCTACTGCGTCCTGCCGCTCTATCATGGCGCGGGCGGCATGGTGGTGCCTTCGACCGCGCTCGCCTTCGGCGTGCCCTTCGTCTTGCGCCGCAAATTCTCGGCCAGCGGCTTCTGGCAGGATGTCCGTCGACACGGGATCACGTCCTTTTATTATATCGGCGAGATCTGCCGCTATCTGCTCGCCGCGCCGGAGCGGCCGGACGATCGCGACAACAGCCTGCGGGTGATGACGGGCGCCGGCCTGAAGCCCGATGTGTGGGAAGCCTTCACCCGGCGCTTCGGCATCGGCCAGGTGTTCGAGGGGCTGGGATCGACCGAGGCCAATTACGGCATCACCAATGTCGACAACCGTATCGGGTCGGTGGGACGCGTTCCCTATCCGGCGCACACCAACATGAAGTTCGTCCGCTATGACGTGGAAGCCGACGATCATGTCCGCGATGCCGACGGCAGGCTCGTCGAGGCGAAGCCCGGCGAGGTGGCGGAGCTGATCGCCGAGGTGCTGGGCGGCAGCGGCGTCGCCGGCTTCTTCGAGGGCTATACATCGGCCGAGGAGACCGAGCGCAAGCTGCTGCGCGACGTGGTGCGCCCCGGCGACGTCTGGTTCCGTTCGGGCGATCTCGTGCGGTTCGACGAGCAGGATTATTTCTACTTCGTCGACCGCATCGGCAACACCTTCCGCTGGAAGAGCGAGAATGTCTCCACCGAGGAGGTGGCGACGGTGCTGGGCGGCTTTCCGGGGCCGGAGATCGTCAACATCTATGGCGTGGCCGTGCCGGGCACGGAGGGACGGGCGGGCATGGCGGCGCTCACTTATGCCGATCTCTCGGCCTTCGACGGCGAGGCTTTCCATCGCTTCGCGACCAGCCGGCTCGCGCCCTACGCGGTGCCGCTGTTCGTGCGGCTCACGCGGGCGGCGGACATGACCAGCACTTTCAAGCTGCGCAAGATCGATCTGCAGCGCGAAGGCTATGATCCCGCCAATGTAGGGGGCGATCCGCTGTTCGTCGCCGATCCCGCCGCCGGCCGATATGTGCCGCTGACGGCCGAGGCGCTCGATCGGCTCGGTATCGCACCTTTCGCTTCGGAGTCCTGAACATGCGCGTCGAACCGAGCGCGGAACAGCGGGCGCTGCGGCGCGAGTTCCGATCCTATCTGGCCGGCATCATGACGGAGGAGGTGCGCGCGGCGACCGTGGGCGCGGAAAGCGGCCCGGTCTATCGCGACGTCATCCGCCGCATGGGGACGGACGGCTGGCTCACCCCCGGCTGGCCCGTGGAATATGGCGGGCGGGGCCTCGATCCTTCGATGCAGAAGATCCTGCTGGAGGAACTGGTGCTGGCCGAGGCACCCTTTCCGTTCGTGACGGTCAACACGGTGGGGCCGGCACTGATGCGGATCGGCACCGAGGTGCAGAAGCGGGAGATATTGCCCCGGATCGCGGCCGGCGACCTGATTTTCGCCATTGGCTATACCGAGCCGGGCGCGGGATCGGACCTCGCCTCGCTCAAGACGCGGGCGGTGCGCGACCCCGGATCGGGGAGCGGGGCAGGCGGCGATGATTTCATCATCAACGGGCAGAAGGTGTTCACCAGCGGGGCGGAAGGCGCGGACTATGTGTTCCTCGCCGCCCGCACCGACCCGGAAGCGCCCAAGCACAAGGGCATCACCATCTTCATGATGGATACGAAGCTGCCCGGCTTCTCCGTCTCGCCGATCTGGACAGTGGGCGGCATCCGCACCAACGTGACCTATTATGAGGACGTCCGCGTGCCGGCGTCGATGATCATCGGCCGCGAGAATGAGGGCTGGCGGCTGATCGCCGAGCAGCTCAACCATGAACGCATCGGCCTTGCCGCGCTGACCTATGGCGCGAACGGTTGCTTCGACGATGTCGTCGGCTGGGCGCGGGAGGTGCCGGCGGCCGACGGCGGGCGGCTGATCGATCAGGGCTGGGTGCAGATGGCGCTGGCCGAATGCTATGCGCTGCTGCGCGCCATCGGCCAGATGGGCGATCGCGTCGGCTGGGAAGTATCGCAGGGCGTCACCCGGCCCGAGCTGGCGAGCGGCCTCAAGATATTCGGCACCGAAGGCATGATCCGGGTGATGCGGCTGCTGCTCGACATCATGGGATCGGCCGGACTGGTGCGCGACGGATCGCCGGGCGCGCAACTGCGGGGCCGGATCGAGCGCGAATATCGCAAATGCCAGATCAACACGTTCGGCGGCGGCACCGTCGAGGTCCTGCGCGACATGGTGGCGCAGGTCGCCTTCGGCATGCCGCGCGGGCGATAGGAGGATTATGACCGAGCAGAGCGATTTGCTGGGCCGCGCCCGGGCCTGGATCGGCCGCCCCGCCACCGCGCCGGTGACGGCGCGCGATCCGGTCAACCAGCCGATGATCCGCCGCTGGGCGGAGGCGATGGGGGATGCGAACCCGCTGTGGCACGATCCCGATGTCCGCGCCGCGGCCGGCTTTGCCGGGGCTGTGGCCCCGCCGGCGATGCTGGAGGTGTGGACGATGGCGCCCTATCGCGCCGGCGGCCGCACCGAAGACGAGGACATGGCGGTGCTGCGCCTGTTCGACGAGGCCGGATATCGCGGTGTGGTGGCGACCAATATCGAGCAGGAATATCTCCGCTACCTCGTGGAAGGCGACATCATCCATGCCCGCGCGATCGTCTCCGATATTTCGGACGAGAAGCGGACCGGGCTCGGCATCGGCCATTTCGTGACGATCGATTACGAGTTCACCGATCAGGCGGACGAGCTGGTGGGGCGGATGAAGTTCCGCATCCTCAAGTTCAAGCCGCCGCTCGAACAGTCGAAGGCGGCGGCCCCGGCAGGCGATGCCGGGGCCAATGCCTTTCCGCACCCGCGCCCGGCCATCACCCATGACAATGCCTTTTTCTGGGAGGGGCTGAAGCAGCGTAAATTGCTGATCCAGTCCTTCGACGGCCGGCTGGTCCATCCGCCGGTGCCGGCCTGCCCGGAAACCGGATCGCTGGAATGGACCACGGTGGAGGCGAGCGGAAAGGGCGTGATCCACAGCTTCGTGGTGATGCACCAGCCGCAGCTTCCCTGCTTCCAATATCCGCTGCCGGTGGTGCTGGTGGAGCTGGAGGAAGGCGTGCGCATCGTCGCCAACATGATCGATACCGCGCCCGAGGACGTCGCGATCGGCCGTGCGGTGACGCTGGATTTCGTGGAGGTGGAGCCGGATTACATCCTGCCCGCCTTCCGCCTGGCCTGAGGAGAAGGCGGTGGATTTCGCGCTCAGCGACGACCAGAAGAGCCTGCGCGATCTCGCCGCGCGGATCTTCGCCGATCATTGCACGGACGAGAGCCTGCGGGCGCTGGCCAAAAGCGGAACGGGCGATGATCCGGCGCTTTGGCGTGCCCTGGCCGAAGCGGGCCTGCTCGGCATCGGTATTCCCGAAGCGCATGGCGGGCTGGGGTTCGGCATGGCCGAGCTTGGATTGCTGCTGGAGGAACAGGGACGGAGGCTGGCGCCGGTGCCGATCTTCGCCACGCTGGTGATGGGAGCCTTGCCGGTCGCGGCCTTTGGCTCGGCCGCCCAGCAGGCGATACTGCCGCGTGTCGCGGCCGGCGAGGCGATCCTGACGGCGGCGCTGGAGGAGGCCGGCAACCCCGATCCCATCCGGCCGATGCTGCGCGCAAGGCAATCGGGCGATGGCTGGGTGCTGGATGGCGTCAAGACGGCCGTGCCCTATGGCGCGCAGGCCGAACGGATCATCGTGCCGGCGATGGGGGAGGCAGGCGTCCTCGTCTTCCTGGTCGATCCTCGTGGCGCGGGCGTCGCGGTCGCGGACCAGCAGGGCACGGACGGCGCGCCGCAGGCGGAGATCAGGTTCGATGCCGCGCCGGTGGGCGCGGCCGATCTGCTCGGCAAAGCCGGTGACGGCGACGCCATCGCCCGCTGGATCGTGGACCGCGCCCGCGCCGGGCTGGCGCATCTGCAGGTCGGCATATGCGCCGAGGCGCTCCGGCGCACGGCGGCTTATTCCAGCGAACGCATCCAGTTCGATCGGCCGCTGGGATCGATGCAGGCGGTGCAGCATCGCGTGGCGGACGGGTTCATCGATGTCGAGGCGATGCGATCCACCGCGATGCGCGCGACATGGCTGCTGGGCGAGGGGATCACGTCCCCGGCCGAGATCGAGACGGCCAAATATTGGGCGGCGATCGGCGGGCATCGCGTGGCGCACAGCGCCCAGCATCTCCACGGCGGGATCGGCGCGGATACGGATTATCCCATCCACCGCTATTTCCTGGCGGCCAAGCGGGTGGAGGTCGCGCTGGGCGGCGCCCAGCCCATGCTGGCCGCGATCGGCCGCGCCATTGCGGCCGGCGAAACCCAGTTGCTCTCAGGGGTTGAGGCATGACCTTCGACGATATCCGGCCCGGGCAGGCGCTGCCCGAACTCGCCATCCCGATCACCGCCTCGGCGATCGTCGCGGGCGCCATCGCCACCAACGATTTCCAGGACGTGCATCATGACAAGGCGGCCGCGCAGGCGACGGGCGTGCCGGATATCTTCATGAACATCCTGACCACCAACGGCCTCGTCCAGCGGTTCGTCACCGACTGGACCGGGCCGGAAGCGCGCATCCGCAAGATCGCGATCCGGCTGGGGGCGCCCAATTTCGTCGGTGACGTCATGAAGCTCAATGGCGAGGTCGCGGCCGTCGATCAGGATGCGCGCACGGCGGACATCAGGATATCCGGCCGCAACGGCATCGGCGAGCATGTCGCCGCCACCGTCACCATCGGCTTTGCGGAAGGAGCGCGCTGATGGGCACGATCAGCAACCAGGCGGCGATCGCGGGCATCGGCGCTACGGAATTCTCCAAGAATAGCGGGCGTTCGGAACTGCGCCTCGCGGTGGAGGCGACGCTCGCCGCGCTGGCCGACGCCGGCATCGATCCGGCGGAGGTGGACGGGCTTTCCACCTACACCATGGACAATAATCCCGAGATCGAGCTGTTCCGCGCGATCGGCGGGCGGCAGCTCAAATTCCACAGCCGCATCCATTATGGCGGCGGGGCGGCCTGCGCGCCGATCCTGCATGCCGCGATGGCGATCGCGGCCGGCATCGCCGAGGTGGTCGTCTGCTACCGCGCGATGAACGAGCGATCGCAATATCGCTTCGGCACCGGCCACACGCCGCCGCCGGTGCCGACGGCGGAGTCCGCCCATTATGGCTGGTATGTGCCCTTCGGCCTGATCTCGCCCGCATCCTGGGTGGCGATGCAGGCGCGGCGCTACATGCACGATCACGGCGCGACGTCGGAGGATTTCGGCCGCGTTTCCGTTGCCGCCCGCCGCCACGCCGCCACCAATCCGCGCGCCTGGTTCTATGAAAAGCCGATCACGCTGGCCGATCACCAGGCCAGCCGCTGGATCGTCGAGCCGCTTCGCCTGCTCGATTGCTGCCAGGAATCGGACGGTGCCGTCGCGGTGGTCGTCACCTCGCTGGAACGCGCGCGCAGGCTGCGCAACGCGCCCGCCGTGATCCGCGCGGCGGCGCAGGGCGCGGGCGACGACAGCCAGATGATGACCAGCTATTACCGCAAGGATATCGGCCGCATATCGGAAATGAACATCGTCGCCGACCAGCTCTACGCCCAGGCCGGCATCGGCCCGGCCGACGTGCAGGCGGCGATCCTGTACGACCATTTCACCCCCTTCGTGCTGCCGCAGCTCGAGGCGTTCGGATTTGCGAAGGAGGGTCAGGCCAGGGATTTCATCCGCGAGGGCAATATCGAGCTGGGCGGCCGGCTGCCGATCAACACCCATGGCGGCCAGCTTGGCGAGGCCTATATCCACGGGCTGAACGGCGTCGCCGAAGCCGTCCGCCTCGTGCGCGGCACCTCACCCAATCAGGTGGACGGCATCCGCAACGTGATCGTCACCGCCGGCACCGGCGTTCCGACCAGCGGCCTGATCCTCTCGCCGGATTGACGGGACGCGATATCTCCGGGCGCGATATATTCAGCCGATATCCTCGACCTGGTCGAGATAGGCGCCATAGCCTTGCGCCTCCATCTCGGCGCGCGGGATGAAGCGCAGCGCGGCGGAATTGATGCAATAGCGCAGGCCGCCCCGATCCCGCGGGCCATCGGGAAAGACATGGCCGAGATGGCTGTCGCCATGCGCCGATCGGACTTCCGTGCGGACCATGCCATGGCTGGTGTCGCGCAGTTCCGCCAAATTGGCGGGTTCGATCGGCTTGGTGAAGCTGGGCCAGCCGCAGCCGGATTCATATTTGTCCGACGAGGCGAAGAGCGGCTCGCCCGACACGATATCGACATAGATGCCAGCTTCGTGATTGTGGAGATATTCCCCGGTGCCGGGGGCCTCGGTTCCGCTCTGCTGCGTCACGCGGAACTGTTCGGGGGAGAGCCGGGCGACGGCTTCCTCCGTCTTGCGATAGCTGGTCATGTGCGTGCTCCATGGAATGGGATGCAGGTATCGGCCGCAATATCGCGACGATGTGCCATTCCTTCCAGTGGGTGGGCAGGGGGATAGCGAAAGAAAAGCGCCCTCCGCTTTGGGGGGGAGGGCGCCGGGCTTGTCATCCCTCAATAATGGTAGCGCAGCGTGACGGTGACGTTGCGGGGCTCGCCATAGGCAAGCTGGTTGTAGAAGCCGATCTGCGAGTAATATTTCTTATCGAACAGGTTTTCGATATTCACCTGCAGGGATAGGCCGTTCTGCAACTGGTAACGGCCCATGAGGTTGACCAGCGCATAGGGCTTCACCTTCAGGCGCTCGGGCGTGCCGAGCACCGGATTTTCGGTATCGGTATAGCTCAGCCCCTCCCAGTTCACGCCGCCGCCGACCGTGAGGCCGTCCAGCGATCCTCCGAAACGATAGGTGGAGAACAGGCGCAGAAGCTTCTGCGCGAACAGCGTGTTGATGCGGTTGCCGTCGGCGTCCTTGGCCTTGAACTGGGTGTAATTGGCGCTCAGCGCCCAGCCCGGCAACAGCTCGCCGTTCGCTTCGACCTCGAAACCGGTGCTGTGCGCGCCCTCCGCCGCATAATAGGCCTGGTTGATGGTGCCCGGAACGAGCTGGCCGGGATCGGCCTGCCCCAGATTGTCCTGCTCGATCCGGAAGACCGAGATGGCTGTATTGAGCCTCCCCTGGAAGAAGCTGCTCTTCAGGCCGCCCTCATAGTTGATGCCGGTGACCGGCGGCAGAAAATCGCCGTTGCGATCCTGATAGTTCTGCGGCTGGAAAATCTTGGTATAGCTCGCATAGATCGTGTGGTTGGACGCGATGTCGTAGAGGATGCCGGCATAGGGCAGGAAACGGTTCTTGTCGCCAAAATCGGCGATCGCGCCATAGGATGTGCCGCTGCGCTTCCAGCTGCTCAGCCGCCCCCCAAGGATGACCTTCAGCTCATCCGTGATCGAAAGACGGGTCGCACCGAAATAACCCCATTGCTTGGTGATCTGATCGACATCGTGGGATGCGGTGCTGCTCCACACGGGTTCCGGGTAGGAGCCGTCCCATGCGAAGAAGTCGCCCGGCGTGGCGACCGTGGCCGGATCGGCGGCGAAGCTGTAGAAATCCAGATCCTGCCTGGCGTAGCTCGCCCCGAAAACCAGCTGATGCTCGCGGCCGAAAAGCTGATACTTGCCGTTGACGCGGACACCGACATCCGCCTGGTCTAGCTTGCCGTCGTAGCGGGCGCCAAAGGCACCGAGGCCCAAACCGGTCTGCTGGTCCACCTGACCCGAAAGATAGAGCAGGTGCATGTTGCTCTTGTTCTCGGAATAGCTGCCATAAGCGAGGACCGACCAGTTTTCGCCGATCTGCTGGGTGAGGTTGGCGAAATAGGTCTGGTTGGTCGAACCCCAGCGCGTCCAGTCCGCGCCCACGGACTTGGAGCGCTTCCAGTCCGTGCGCGAGCCATCGGAATACCAGACGGGCAGGCCGCCCCATTGGGTGCCGCGCGGATCATTGTCCTGATAGCTGGCGCCGAAGCTCAGCTTGGTCGTAGGCGTCAGATCGGCATCGACGACGCCGTAGAGCACGAGCTTCTTGTTGTGGAGGAGATCGGTGAAGCTGTCGCCTTCCTCATATTTGGCGACGACCCGCGCCCGCACGTCGCCATTGCCCGTGACGGGCGCGCTGACATCGGCCATCGCGAAATAATTGTCCCAGCGGCTGGCTGCGGCGGTGAGCGTCGCGGTGAAGCGATCGCTGTCGGCATGCTTGCGGATGAGGTTGATCGAGGCCGAGGGATTCCCCGCGCCGGTCAGCAGGCCGGTGGCGCCGCGCACGATCTCGACCCGCTCGTAAAGGGCGACGTCGATTTCGGATTCGCCGGCGCTGTAGGCAGAATCCCATTGCAGCGGCACCCCGTCGATCTGGTAATTGTCGATCGCGAAGCCGCGCGCGGAAAAGCCGTTGCGGGCGCTGTCGAACGCCTTGGACGACACGCCGGCGGCATTGTTGATGACGTCGCTCAGCGCACGGATGCCCTGATCCTCGAGGCGCTGCGCCGTCATCACCGTCACGGATTGCGGCGTTTCGCGGATGGAGAGGCCGAGGCCGGTGGCGGAGCCGAGCTTTTCGTTGGTGGTGTAGGAGCCGGTGACGATGATGTCGCCGCTGTCCCCGGCCTTTTCGGCTTTCGCTTCCTGTTCCGATTGCGCCCATGCCGGCGGGCTCCCGATCGCCAATGCCAAGGCAAGCGCGGCGCAGGACAGGCCGCGCCGGGACAGCGCGAGGGAAGGCAGTAGGATCATTTCAATCACCCCGGAATAGCTTGGCAAAAACGCTATTGAGAATCGTTTGCGGCAACTATGGGGTGATGCCGGACCTGTCAACATGGCCGGCGTAGAGGATCAAAATCGGCGTGAGCCGGCTCTTGGGCGCGCGTGCACTACCGCGAATGTTGCGGCCGGCCGGCCTTTTCTCAGGCGGGGGTGCCGTATTTGAGGCGGTGCGCCTCGATGCGGGCGCGGGCCTGTTCCATTTCCTGCACCTCGGTCGCGGCCAGCACGGATTCGAGCACCTGGGTCAGGTGATCGCGCATGGCGGCGCGCGCCGGATCGGGCTGGCGCAGGCGCAGCGCATCGAGGATACGGGCATGTTCGTCCGCACGGGGGCCGATGCCGGCGGCGTGCGCCCTGCCGCTCATGATCTGATATTGGGGGGAGCGCGCCCGCGCATCCCACAGCATGTCCACGGCGGCCACCATCGCGCTGTTCTGGGTCGCCCTCGCGACGGCCAGATGGAAGCGGCGGTCGGCATCCTCGGCGGCCGCAAGCCTGTCCGCATCGCGCATCTCGTCGACCAATGCGGCAAGCGCCTCGATTTCCGCATCGGTGATGCGCGCGGCCGCCAGTGCGCAGGCCTCGCCTTCGATCAGGCGGCGAGCCTCGATCAGTTCGAACGGGCCGATATCATTCTTTACCGCCTCGCCCTCCTGGGGCAGGCGGGAGATCACATAGACGCCCGATCCCATCCGAGCTTCGACCAGCCCGTCCAGCTCGAGCGCGAAGATGGCTTCGCGGATCGTGGGGCGCGATACGGCATAGGCCTGCGCGAGTGCGCGTTCCGCCGGCAGGCGCTGGCCCACCGGATATTCGCCGGCAGCGATCCTGCCGGCAAGGTCGCGCGACACGCGCTCATATAGCCGGCCGGTATCCTCAAGCTCCATGCCCGGGTGTTAACCGGTATGGCCAATTCGGGCAATGGCGGTTCCGACGTGCCGTTCCAGGCTTATGCCTTAAGCATGACGAATACGTCCGGCGTTGATTTTGGTCAGGCCAATTGATAATATTGGTCAGGGTGGAGGCGAAAGGCGCCTCCCGCACAGCTTCAGGACAGCCATGCCGAGGATCACCGCTGCGCGGGTTATCGTGACGAGCCCTGGTCGCAATTTCGTGACGCTGAAGATCGAGACGGAGGCGGGGATATATGGACTGGGCGACGCGACCCTGAACGGGCGCGAGCTGGCGGTGGCCTCCTACCTCGCCGATCATGTCGCGCCCTGCCTGATCGGGCGGGATGCGCACCGGATCGAGGATATCTGGCAGTTCCTCTACAAGGGCGCCTATTGGCGGCGCGGGCCGGTGACGATGTCGGCGATCGCGGCGGTCGATACCGCGCTGTGGGACATCAAGGGCAAGATCGCCGGGCTTCCGGTCTACCAGCTGCTCGGGGGCGCGAGCCGCGAGGGCGTGATGGTCTATGGCCACGCCAATGGCAGGACGATCGAGGAGACGATCGACAATGCGCTCCATTATCAGGAGCAGGGCTATAAGGCGATCCGCCTGCAATCGGGGGTGCCGGGGCTGGCCTCCACCTATGGCGTGTCGAAGGACCGTTATTTCTACGAG
>NZ_PHHF01000065.1 GCF_003034225.1 Edaphosphingomonas fennica | reverse complement strand
AGAATTCACCAACCGGCGCGGCCACCTATCGGCCATCAAAATTGACGCCGACCGGACTCCGTAATCGTCGCGCTACAATCGGGGCTCGCCTCGACGATGCGGCCGGATGCCGGCAATTCCAGCGAGGCGACGAAATAGGATGCGGGATCGTAGCGCAGCACGCGATCGCCGATCAGCACCTGCTTGGCGCCTTGCAGGACCAGGCACAGCATCGGCCGGTAGAGCGTGGCCGTGGAGCATGTCTGCCCGCTGCAGGCATAGAGGGCGAGGCGGGGGAGGGCGGCTTCCCGGTGCGGGTTGTGGAGGTGGCGCTCGGCAAGGGCGAGCATCTGATCGAGCTGATGGCGCATGGCCTCGAAGATTGGCGCGCGCCGATCCGGTGGCAAGGGCGGGCCTGCATCCCGGCCCGTGCTTTGATAGGATCAGGCAAGAGATCGACACGATCGGGCGCCCGGAAGTGGGGACTGCCATCCATATCGGCCCCGGCTTCGAGGGGGCGATGGGCCTCCTCCACGGAAATGGAGAACAGCCATGACCATATTCGGCGCGGAATCGACGACCGACGAGGTGCTGGAAGGCGTCGATCTTTCCGGCCGGCGCATCCTGGTGACCGGCGTTTCCGCCGGGCTGGGCGTGGAGACGGCGCGGGCGCTGGCGGCGCACGGCGCGGACGTGGTGGGCGCGGCGCGCGACCTCGCCAAGGCGGAAGCCGCGACCGCAAGCGTGCGCGCGGCGGCGCGGGACGGCGGCGGCAGCCTGGAGCTGATCCGGCTCGACCTCGCATCGCTGGCGAGCGTGCGGGCGGCGGCCGACGCGCTGATCGCCGATGGCCGGCCGCTGGACATCATCATCGCCAATGCCGGCGTGATGGCCTGCCCCAAGGGGGTGACGGCCGACGGCTTCGAAACGCAGTTCGGCACCAACCATCTGGGGCATTTCGTGCTGGTCAACCGGATCGCCCCGCTGCTGAAACCGGGCGGCCGGCTGGTGAACCTTTCGTCCGCCGGCCACCGATATTCGGACGTCGACCTGGACGACCCCAATTTCGATCATACCGCTTACGAAGAGTTCGTGGCCTATGGCCGATCGAAGACCGCCAACATCCTGTTCGCGGTGGAGTTCGACCGGCGCCATCGCGACCGGGGCATCCGCGCGGCGGCCGTGCATCCGGGCGTGATCCGCACCGAGCTGAGCCGCCACATGACCCAGGAGGCGCAGGACGCGCTGATCGCATCCATTACGGCGAACCAGCCCGAGGGCGCGCCCGCCTTCCACTGGAAGACGGTGCCACAGGGCGCCGCCACCTCGATCTGGGCGGCGATCGTGGCCGCGCCGGACGAGATCGGCGGACGTTATGCCGAGGATTGCCATGTGGCCGAGATCGCCACCGGCACTTCGCGGCGCGACGGCGTGCAGCCCTACGCCCTCGATCCCGAGCGGGCGAAGGCGCTGTGGGCCAAAAGCGAGGAAATGGTCGGCGAGCGTTTCTGACCGACCCGCAATTCAACACCACACATCCACCATCACCCGAGGAGTGAAGATGAAGACCACCGGCTATGCGGCGCTGAACGCCGAGACCCCGCTTGCTCCCTACAGCTTCGACCGTCGCGAGCTTCGTTCCGATGACGTGGCGATCGAGATCCTCTATTGCGGCGTATGCCATTCCGACCTGCACCAGACGCGCAGCGACTGGCCGGGCACCATATACCCCTGCGTTCCGGGCCACGAGATCGTCGGCCGGGTGATCGAGGTGGGCGGCGACGTGACCCGGCACAAGGTGGGCGATGCCGTCGCGGTCGGATGCCTGGTCGACAGCTGCGGCCATTGCGACCAGTGCCTCGCCCATGAGGAGCAGATGTGCCGCGAGGGCGTGACGCTGACCTATAATGGCCGCGACCGGATCACCGGCGACGTGACCTATGGCGGCTATTCCAAGCATGTCGTGGTGCGCGAGGAATTCGTGCTTTCCATCCCGGAAGGGCTGGACCTGGCGCGCGCCGCGCCGCTGCTCTGCGCCGGCATCACCACCTATTCCCCGCTGCGCACCTGGAATGTGGGGCCGGGTAGCCGGGTGGGCGTGATCGGCCTGGGCGGGCTAGGCCATATGGCGGTGAAGCTGGCCGCGGGCCTTGGCGCCGACGTGACTGTCATCAGCCGCAGCGACGCCAAGACCGCCGACGCGCTGGCGCTGGGCGCGGACAGGGTGCTGGTTTCGACCGACGCGGAAGCGATGGCGGCCGCCGCCAACGCCTTCGACCTGATCATCGATACCGTGCCGGTGCGGCATGACCTCCGCCCCTATATGCCGCTGCTCGATATCGATGCGACGCTGGTGATCGTGGGCCAGCTGGGGCTGGTGGACGAGATCAGCACCCTGCCGCTGCTGATGGGACGGCGGCGGATATCGGGATCGCCCGTGGGCGGCATCGCCGAGACGCAGGAGATGCTGAACTTCTGCGCGAAGAAGAACATCCTGCCCGAATGCGAGATGATCGCCATCCAGGAGATCAACGGCGCGTTCGAACGGATGGAGAAGGCCGACGTGCGCTACCGCTTCGTCATCGACATGGCGACGCTGGAAGGGCCGGCGGCGGCATAGGTTCGCCAATGCGGCGCCGCGCAACCTTGGGGTGCGCGGCGCCGCATTCGTGATGCCCGCCCGGAAGGACGGGTGCCGCGCCAATCGATCTTGCGGCTGGAGCGGCACGATCTTCGAGGGGGATCACCGCTTTCCGGTGGTGATCCACCTTGGGGAGGACGGGAGGCCCCGCCGGCTGACATGACGATCCCTGGGGGGCCGGATTATGGCGCTATCGGCGGGTCGGGCGTGATCGCCGGCTGGCGATGGCGCTTGCGGCGGATCATAATCCGGCCATGACCGATCCGCTCTTTTCGCCGCTGGCGCTGGGTTCGCTGGCGCTGCCCAACCGCATCGTCATGGCGCCGATGGGGCAGGGCAAGGCGCCCGGCGGCCTGCCGCATCCCGATTATCCCGCTTATTTCCGGCGGCGGGCCGAAGGCGGCACCGGCCTTATCATCAGCGGCGCGACGGCCGTTGGGCACGACAATGCCGCCTTCGACGAGAATGAGCCGCGCTTCCACGGGGCCGCGCTGGCGATCTGGCAGAAGGCGGCGGAGGCCGTGCACGGGGCCGGCGGGCGGATGATGCCGCAGCTTGCCCATGCCGGCCTGCAGGGCATCGCGCAGGTGCCGCCGCCCTGGCGCGGCATCGGCCCGTCCGGCATCTGGCTGGCGGGGGCCGAGGTGGGCCGGCCGCCAGCGCCGGAGCGGATCGAAGGCCCGCCGATGACCTTGGCGGAGATCGACGCCGTGATCGCGGCCTTTGCCGAGGCCGCCGCCGCCGCCCGGCGCATCGGCTTCGACGGCATCGAGATCCACGGCGCGCACGGCTTCCTGATCGATCAGTTCCTGTGGCACCGCACCAACCGCCGCGACGATGCCTATGGCGCCGATCGCGTGCGCTTCGCGGCCGAGATCGTCGCCGCCTGCCGCAAGGCCGTGGGGCCGGATTTCCCGATCGCGCTGCGCTTTTCCCAGTTCAAGATGACGGATTATGCCGCGAAGCTGGCGGAAAGCCCGGCCGATCTGGAGGCGCTGGTGGTGCCGCTGGCCGATGCCGGCGTCGACATGTTCGATTGTTCGCTGCGCCGTTTCTGGCGGCCGGAATTCGCAGGCAGCGGCCTGAACCTTGCCGGCTGGATCAAGCATATCACCGGCCGCGCCACCATCGCCGGCGGCGGCATCGGCCTGGCGGCGACCGCGCTCGAATATGGGCAGGGGGACGTCTATGGCCGCGTCGCCGAGCCTTCGGACCATTATCTCGACGACGTGCGCGGCCGCATCGATCGCGGCGAATTCGATCTGGTGGCGCTCGGCCGATCGCTGCTGGGCGATCCGGCCTGGCCGGCCAAGGTGCGCGCCGGGGACCATGAATCGCTGCAGCCTTATCGGCCGGAGCTGCTGGCCGGGCTCAACTGAACCCGGCCGGGAAGGCGATCAGTAGGCCAGCGCCACGCCGTCGGCGCGCATCTCGCTTGCCGCCGCATAGACGCGCTCGCCGTTGCGGTCGATCCGCTCGACGCACTGGTAGCGGCCGAAGCCGCCGTCCGACGCCCCGATCTTCCAGCCCATCGCGGCAAGCCGGGTGCGGGTGGCCTCGGGCACGCCCTTTTCCAGCCGCAGCGTGCCGGTGGGGCCTTCGTCGCCCGAATCCTCGCCCATGCTTTCGGACGACCCTTCATGGTGCCAGCGCGGGCTGTCTCCGGCGGCCTGCGCGTCGAGGCCGTAATCGGTGCGGTTGAGGATGATCTGCGTCTGCCCCTGCGGCTGCATGTCGCCGCCCATCACGCCGAAGCTGAGCCAGGGCTTGCCGTCCTTCGTCGCGAAGCCGGGGATGATCGTCTGGAACGGGCGCTTGCCCGGCGCATAGATGTTGGGATGGCCCGGCTGGAAGGAGAAGAGCTGGCCGCGATCCTGGAACATGAAGCCGAGGCCGTCGGCCACCAGCCCCGATCCCATGCCGCGGAAGTTGGACTGGATCATGGAGATCATCAGCCCGTCCTTGTCGGCGCAGGTGAAATAGGTGGTGTCGCCGCGCGACGGCGCCTTGCCGGGCTGCACGTCCGTCATCAGCCGGTCCGGGCGGATCAGCCGCGCGCGCTCCGCCGCATATTCCTTGGAGGCGAGCCACTCCATCGGGACCTTGGCATATTCCGGGTCGGCGTAATAACGGGCGCGATCCTCATAAGCGAGGCGCTTGGCCTCCGCCTGCAGGTGGATCGACAGCGCCGACTGGAAGCCCGCGCCGGCCATGTCGAAATGCTCGAGGATGTTGAGCATCTGCAGGGTGGCGAGGCCCTGGGTATTCTCGCCGATCGCCTGCACGCCGATGCCGCGATAGGTGGTTTCCAGCGGCCTGGTCCATTTCGCCTGATGGGCGGCGAGGTCCGCGCGGGTCATCCAGCCGCCGATGCGCCGGAAATAACGCTCGATCGTGTCGGCGATCGGGCCGTCATAGAAAGCGTCGCGCCCGCCCTGGGCGATCAGGCGATAGGTGCGGGCGAGATCGGGGTTGCGGAAGGGATCGCCCTCCTTCGGCGCGGCGCCGTTCGGCATCCACACCTTGCGGGCATTGTCCACTTCCTCGATGCCGGCGCCGGGCTTGGTGAAATTGGCCATGGCCCGGCCGATATAATAAGCGATCATCGGCGCCACCGGCACGCCGCCTTCCGCCATCGCGATCGCGGGCTCGAACAGCTCCGCCCATTTCAGCTTGCCGTGGCGCTGGTGGAGCGCCCACCAGCCGGCGACCGTGCCGGGCACCGAGACCGAGGCGGCGCCATAAGCCGGCAGGTGGCCGTTCTTCGTGCGCGACTGGGCGATATCGAAGGTCAGCGCGCGGGGCGACCGGCCGGAGCTGGCGAGGCCATCGACCTTGCCCTGCTTCGGGTCCCACAGCAGCGCGTAGAGATCGCCGCCCACGCCGCAGGCGGTCGGCTCCAGGAAGCCTAGGCAGGCGTTGATCGCGATGGCGGCATCGACGGCGGAGCCGCCCTTCTTCAGGATTTCGATGCCCGCCTGCGTGGCCAGCGGCTGCGCGGAGCCGGCGGCGCCCGAAAGCCCGTAGACCACCGAGCGCGAGGCGAAGCTCGCCCCGACCGGGCGATCGCCGCCATGCACGTCCGGCCGATCGAACCGCACCTCGCCCGGCGTCCAGATCGGCGCGGGGGCGGGGGAGGGCGCTTGCGCCCGCAGCATGGCGGGGGCAGCGGCGGCGGCGGGAATGGCGGCAAGGAATGTGCGGCGGCGCATGGACGGCTTTCCTGAAAGGGCTTGGACCCGAATGGGATAGCCGAGCGCTTGCCGGGAATCGACTCCCCTCCGCATGTCGGCAGGCGGTTTGCCGATCAGGAGGGGGGCCGCCGGTGCCGTTCTGCCGGCGGCAGCCGTTCTTGTCCGTCAGATATCCTGGGCGAGGCGGCCGTAAAGGTCCGGCCGGCGATCGCGGAAGAAGCCGAAGGCGGCGCGGTGGCGCTTCACGCGATCGAGATCGAGCGTGGCGGTGAGCACGCCGGTTTCGCTCGCGCCGAATTCGGCCACCAGATCGCCGCGCTCGTCGGCGATGAAGCTGTGGCCGTAGAAGGTCATCGTCCCTTCGGTGCCGATGCGGTTGGATGCGATCACCGGCACCACGTTCGACACGGCATGGCCGATCATCGCCCGGCGCCAGAGGCGGCTGGTGTCGAGATCGGGATCGTGCGGCTCGTTGCCGATCGCGGTGGGGTAGAAGAGCAGCTCCGCCCCCATCAGCATCATCGTGCGCGCGGTTTCGGGATACCATTGGTCCCAGCAGATGCCGACGCCCAGCGTGGCATGATCGGTCGGCCACACCTTGAAGCCGGTGTTGCCGGGCCGGAAGTAGAATTTCTCCTCATAGCCCGGCCCGTCGGGGATGTGGCTCTTGCGATAGACGCCGGCCACCTTGCCGTCCGGCCCGATCATGGCGAGGCTGTTATAATGGTGCGGGCCGTCCGCCTCGAAGAAGCTGGTCGGGATATGGACCTTCAGCTCCTCCGCCAGCTTGCGCATCGCCAGCACCGCGGGATGGCGATCGGTGGGCCTGGCGCGGGCGAACAGGCCCTCATCCTCGATCTGGCAGAAATAATAGCCCTCGAACAGCTCGGGCGGAAGGATGACCTGCGCGCCCTCGGCCGCCGCCTCGCGCACGAGTTCGGACACGGCGGCGATGTTGGTATCGACATCGTCGCTGAGCGCGAGCTGGAGGGCGGCAACGGTCACTTCGGTCATCAAAGGGTCTCCACGGGCGGCGGGCTCAGATAAGGATGCGGGGCCGCGAAGCCAAGGCCGGGGCCGCCGCGCCCATTTTAGGGGCTGGGCACCTGCTGGCTGATGCAGTGCAGGCTGCCGCCGCCGGTCAGCACATGATCGGCGCGGATGCCGATCGCCCTGCGGCCGGGGAAGAGCGCGCCGAAGGCGGCCACGGCGGCATCGTCATTGGCGGCGCCGTAGACGGGAACCACCACGGCGGCATTGCCGACATAGAAGTTCATATAGGATGCCGGCACGATCGCCCCGTCCCGCTCGACCTTGCCGGGGGAGGGGACGCCGACCACCTCGAGCCCGAAGGCGCGGGCGCGGGCGGCGGCATCGCGATAGACCGCCTCGTTCGGATCGTCCGCCGTCGGCTCCGGTATGGCGATCCGCCCTTCGCCCACGAAGCGGGCGAGGTTGTCGACATGGCCGTCGGTATGATCGTTGAGCAGGCCGCTGCCCAGCCACAGCACCCGATCGAGCCCGAGATCGGCCTTCAGCCGCGCCTCGATATCGCCGCGCGACAGATAGGGGTTGCGGTTGGGATTGAGCAGGCACTGCTCGGTCGTCACGACCAGCCCGGTGCCATCCACGTCGATGGCCCCGCCCTCGAAGATCCAGTCGCACGCCTTCACCGGGAAGCGCGCGGCCTCCGCCAGCGTGCGGCCCACGGTATCGTCGTTCGGCAGGTCATATTTGCCGCCCCAGCCGTTGAAGCGGAAATCGAGCGCGGTCGGCACGCCGCCGGCGCTGTCGTGCACGATGATCGGCCCGGTATCGCGCAGCCAGATATCCCCGAACGGGGCCACCACCACATCGACATTGGGGCCGGCCGAAGCCAGCGCCGCCTTGGCGGCCGTCTTGTCCGCCGCGACCAGCACGACGCGTTCGCCCGCGCCATCGGCGTCCACCGCGCGGGCGAAGGCGATCACCTCCTCCCGCGCCGGCTCCAGATCGTCCTCCCAAAGCTCCGGATGGCTGGGAAAGCCGATCCAGACGCGGTCGTGGCGGGCCCATTCGGGCGGTTGACGATAGGTCATCGGTTCTGCCCTGCCTTACTTGCCGGCGCGAGACTTGTCGCGGACGGCGCGGAACTCCGCCGTGGGATACCAGTTGGGCCAGGCATCCGAATCCGCCAGCTCGCGACCGATAGTATAGAAAAGCTTCAGGTCGGAGACCGCGCCGGACCAATCCCAATTGGGATCATATTCGTCCTTCGGCCCGTGATAGCGGTTGGTGATATAATCGGCCGCCAGCTTGCTGCCGCGCTCGCGCCCGCCATTCACCAGATCCTCGCCGCTTTCGAAATAGATCATCGGCACGCCGAGCTTGGCGAAGCTGAAATGATCCGAACGGTAATAATAGCCCTTTTCCGGCGTCGGCTCGGGCACCAGCACGCGGTTCTCGCCCACGGCGGCGCGCTTCAGATAATCCTCCAGCTCGGACTTGCCGGGGCCGACGACGACGATGTCGTTGGTCTTGCCGATCACGTTCAGCGAATCCATGTTCACGCCGCCCACCGTCCGGGCCAGCGGGTAGATGGGATTGGCGGCATAATATTCGGAGCCGAGCAGGCCCGATTCCTCCGCCGTCACCGCCAGGAACACCACCGACCGATCCGGCTGGCCGCCCGCCTTATAGGCTTCGGCCAGCGCGACGAGGCCGGCGGTGCCGGAGGCGTTGTCCACCGCGCCGTTGCAGATATTGTCGCCGTCCACCGGCTCGCAGATGCCGAGATGGTCCCAGTGCGCCGAATAGAGCACATATTCGCCGGGGCGCTTCTTGCCGGGGATGATGCCGACGACATTCTTCGATTTCTGGCGGCGGATCGACTGGTCGAACGACAGCGACGCCTTCATCCCCGTGAAGGGGACGGCGTGGAAGCCCTTTTGCCCGGCGGCGGCGACCAGCGCGTCATAATCCTGGCCGGCGGACGCGAAGATGCGGCGCGCGGCATCGTTGGTGATCCAGCCGGCGGCGGCCGACTGGTCCATATGGTTGCCCGGCTCGTCGAAGCCGAGCTTGCCGCCGCTGTTGGAGGAGACGACGACGTTGAAGCCGTAGGCCGCGGGCTCGGTATCGTGGATGATGATCGCGGCCGCCGCGCCCTGACGGGCGGCCTCCTCATATTTGTAGGTCCAGCGGCCATAATAGGTCATCGCCCGGCCGCCGAAGGGGCCATCCAGCGACTGCATCTTCCAGTCCGGATCGTTGATCAGGATCAGGACGGTCTTTCCCTTGACGTCCAGCCCGGCATAGTCGTTCCAGCCGCGTTCCGGCGCGTTGATGCCATAGCCCACGAACACGATATCGCTGCCCGCGACGTCGATCCGGGGCTGCACCTGGTAGGACCAGGTGATGTGATCGGTCTTGTAATCCAGCGTGATCGGCGTCTTGCCGCCGGTGATGCTGATCGGGAAGGCCGCGTTGGGCGTCAGCTCCACCAGCGGCACGTCCTGATACCAGCTTCCCTTGTTGCCCGGCTTCAGCCCCGCCCTGGCGAAGCGATCGGCGATATAGGCCACCGTCTTGTCCTCCGCCGGCGTCGCGGGCGCGCGGCCCTGGAAGCTGTCGTCGGAAAGCGTCCTGGTGATGTCCTTCAGCGTCTCGACATTGATGGCCGGCACGGGGGCGGCGGCAGCGGCCGTGGCGACCGACAGGGCAAGGAGCGAAGCGGCAAGGGCGAAGCGCATATCGTTATCCCGGGTAATGATGTTGCGTGCCTCATGGCAGCGCTACGGCCGGCGGGCAAGGGTGGGGCGGGAAAGGGAAAAGCGAACCAGATGGCGGCTTGTTTCTTTACCGAGAGGAGATAAATGCGAAGAGGGGAATATATACGGGGGGATCGATGCTGCGTTGTTCTGCGCCTATACTTGGCGCCATGTTCTTTTGTGGGGTTGCGTCGGCGCAGACGCTGCCGCCGGAAGCGGCTTTCGGCGCGCGCGAAGGGGTAAGCGGCGCGTCGCTTTCCCCGAATGGGGAGCGTGTCGCTTTTCTTGCCCCCGGTAAGGGGCAGAGCAATGCGCTCTTTACCGTGCCGATAGATGGAAGCGCACCGCCCACGCGCGCGCTGCTTGCCAGCGGCAATCCCGAACGGATTTCACGCTGCGATTGGGTTTCGGACAAGCGGTTGGCGTGCCAGATATATTCGGTTCAGCGCGGCGCCGGCCAGGTCGTCAACACCAGTTCCATGATAGCCATCAACATCGACGGCAGCGATCCCAAGCTGCTTTCGCGTCGGACAAACGGAGATGCGCTATATTTCAATGGGTTCGGTGGAACGATCGTGGACTTGCTGCCGGGGCAGGACGGAGCGGTGCTGATAGGCCGCGCCTATGTTCCCGAAGCTAGGATCGGAAAGCTCGTCGAAAGCCGCCTCGAAGGCTTCGGTGTCGATCGGGTGGATACGACCACCCTGGCTTCGAAGAGGGTCGTCAATCCCATGCGGGATGCCTCGGAATTCATCACGGACGGCCTCGGCACGGTACGGATAAAGGGTGCATGGGAACTCAAGGGTGATGGCTACACCACGGGCGTCACGCGCTATTCCTACCGGTTGGCAGGCCAGGATGGGTGGAAGGATCTGGGGGAGTATAATTCCCTGACCCGCCAGGGCTTCAACCCCTATGCCGTCGATCCCGAGGAAAATGCCGCTTATGGCTTCATGAAGAATAACGGTCGACTGGCCCTATACAAGCGATCGCTGGACGGTTCTCTACGTGACCAACTGGTTTTCAGCCATCCAGAGGTGGATGTGGATGGTCTGATCCGGCTCGGTCGGAAGAGGCGGATCGTGGGTGTGTCCTTCGCAACCGACCATCGCCAGGCGGTTTATTTTGACGAAAACCTTAATAAGCTCGCCGACGGCTTGAGCAAGGTTTTGCCAAAACAACCAAAAATCAATTTCGAAAGCGAAAGCGCCGATGGACGGAAGCTGCTGATCTGGGCCGGCGGCGATACCGATCCAGGCCAATATTACCTGTTCGATCGAGGCACCAAGCAGCTGCGGCCCTTGATCCTGAGCCGGCCCGAACTGGCGGATTATCCGTTGGCGCCCATGCGATCGGTTCAGGTGCGGGCTGCCGACGGGACGTTGATACCGGCCTATCTGACGCTGCCGGTCGGATCTTCGGGCAAGGGCGTGTCGGCCATCGTGATGCCGCATGGAGGGCCGGGCGCGCGTGACGAATGGGGCTTCGATTGGATGGCGCAATATTACGCCAATCGCGGCTATGCCGTTCTTCAGCCCAATTTCCGCGGCTCGACCGGCTATGGCGATGAATGGTTTCGTAATAACGGCTTCCAATCCTGGAAGATTGCCATTGGCGACGTGGTGGACAGCGGGCGATGGCTGGTATCCGAAGGTATCGCCGACCCGAAGAAGCTTGCGGTGCTCGGCTGGTCCTATGGCGGCTATGCCGCGCTCCAGTCCGGCGTGCTCGCGCCGGATCTCTACAAGGCGATCGTGGCCATTGCGCCGGTCACCGACCTTAACGGTCTGAAGGAGCAGTATCGCAACACCGCAACCTTTGTGGAGATACAGCGATTTGTCGGAAACGGCCCTCATATCCGCGAGGGATCGCCTGCCCAGAACGCTGCGGCGATCCGTGCGCCGGTGATGCTGTTTCATGGAGATGTGGACAGCAATGTGGAGGTGCAGGCTTCCAGGCTGATGGCGGACCGGCTGACGGACGCCGGAAAGAAGCCTGAGCTCGTAATCTATCCGGCGCTCGACCATGATCTCGAAGACTCGGCGGTTCGTGCCGATATGCTCGGGAAGAGCGATGCATTCCTCCGAAAAGCGATGGGAATGTAAATATGGGCGGCGATCACGGCATCAGAACGAAACGGTCAGTCCGGCGTGGGTGGTCTCTGTTGGCGCTGCTGGCGGCGGGGCTTTCCTCCGGCACGGCCCATGCCGCCTGGCTGAAGGCCGAGACGGAGCATTTCCGCATCTACAGCGAAGGCGGCGAGGCTCAGTTGCGGACCTTTGCCTCGAAGCTGGAGGATTATGACCGTATCCTCAGGCTGGTAACGGGAACGAAGCTGCCGCCGGCGCCGGGCAAGCTCGACATCTATCTGGTCGGCAGCAACGCGGACCTGCGCCAGGTCCGCCCGGTCAGCGCCAGCGTGGCCGGCTTCTATTCGGCGACACCGGGCGCGATCGCGGCCTTCGCGATCCGCAGGGATCGTGGGGGGCTGGATGGCGACGAAGTGCTGCAGCACGAATATACACACCATTTCATGCTGCAATATTATCCGATGGGTTATCCCGCCTGGTATGTCGAAGGCTTTGCCGAATATATGATGACGGCCGACATATTGGAGAAGGAGTTCCATGTCGGCCGTTACAATGCGGGGCGCGGCTATATGCTGGTGAACGCCCCATGGCTGCCGGTCCAGCGCATTCTGGACGGCAATGCGGAGGGCCTGAACAGTCTCCAGATGGCGCAATTCTATGCGCAGAGCTGGCTGATAACCCACTGGATGTTCGGGCAGAAAAAGCATCTGCAGTTGAAGCGTTATCTGGCGGCCCGCAACAGCGGCGAAGACAGCCAGGCGGTCTTCCAGCGCGAATTCGGCATGAACTATGCCGAATTCACCAAGGCCCTGAAGACATATGTGTCGAGGCCGCTCACCTATTTGAAAATAGGTCGGCCGGAGGATTGGGGGCCTGCCTCCGTCACGATCACGGCCCTGCCCAAATCGGCGGACGACCTGCTGTTGCCCGGCGCGGGCATATCGCTGGGGATCGATGAGGAGCGCGGCAGGCCGATGCTGGCGCGGGTGCGCAAGGCGGCCGCCGCTTTTCCGGGCGATCGGCTGGCGATGGCGACGCAGGCGGAGATCGAGCTGGACGTCGGCGATGTCGCCACCGGCCGGACGCTTGCGGAAAAGCTGGTGGCCGGCGAGGGCGCGCAGGATGCGCGTGCGCTGTTCCTGCGGGGCTATGCCGATCTCTCCGCCGCCCGGAAGCTGGAAGGGCAGGCGCGCGCGCCGCTTTACGATAGCGCCCGGAAATGGTTCGTCCGGGCCTTCAAGGCGGACAAATATTATGTGCCGGCGCTCTGGGCCTATGTGGAAACCCGATCGCTGGAGCCATTGTCCGATAATGACCTGAACGTCCTGCTCGAAGCGCAGCGGCTTGCCCCGCAGGTGGACGAACTGCGCGGGAGCGCGGCCGTCGCCCTGATGCAGAAACGCTATTTCGACGAGGCGGCGCGCATGATCGAGCCGCTGGCCGCCGATCCGCACGGCGGCGGCTCGGCAGCGCGGGCGCGTGCGTTGCTCGCCATGGCGAAGAAGCGCGAGCCCTTGTCCGGCGCGGTGCAGTCCTGGGAAGGGCTGGCCACGACGGCGGAGGCCGATGCCGGCGATGAGGGGACGGACAAGAGCCCCGCGCCGCAGGACAAGGCCAAGGCGCCGCCGGCCGGTTGAGAGAGGCGGCGGGCGGGAGCCGCCTGCTCGCGGCCGTCCATCACCAGCAAACAAAAAGGGCGGCCCCGATCGGGACCGCCCTTTTTGCTCGAGCGATGGAACGCCGGATCAGCGCGAATAGAATTCGACGACCAGGTTCGGTTCCATCTTCACCGGATAGGGCACTTCGTCGAGCGAGGGCACGCGGACGAAGGTGACCTTGGCGGCGCCGTCGGCGGCCACATATTCCGGGATGTCACGCTCGGACAGGCTCTGCGCTTCGAGCACGAGGGCCATTTCCTGCGCCTTCTTGCCCAGCGTGATCTCGTCGCCCGGCTTCACGAGGCGCGAGGCGATGTTGCACTTCACGCCGTTCACATAGACGTGGCCGTGGCTGACGAGCTGGCGGGCCGAGAAGATGGTCGGCGCGAACTTGGCGCGATAGACCAGCGCGTCCAGGCGGCGCTCCAGCAGGCCGATCAGGTTCTGACCGGTGTCGCCCTTCATGCGCGACGCCTCGATATAGGCCTTCTTGAACTGCTTTTCGGTGACTTCGCCGTAATAGCCCTTCAGCTTCTGCTTGGCCTTGAGCTGGATGCCATAGTCGGACATCTTGCCCTTGCGGCGCTGGCCGTGCTGGCCGGGGCCGTATTCGCGGCGGTTCACCGGGCTCTTCGGGCGGCCCCAGATGTTCTCGCCCATGCGGCGATCGATCTTGTACTTGGCGCTGTTGCGCTTCGACATGTCACTTCCTTCAATTGCTACAGGGTCGGCCATCCGCTTGGGGACGGCCTCGTTCCCGGTATCGCCTGCACGGATCGGATCCGGCAGGGCCACCGCTTCACCGGGATGCGGGGCCAATCGCGAAGCGGCGCCTATGGCGGGATGGTGCCGGCGAGTCAAGTTCGGCGGGGCGGGGCAGCGCCCCGCGCGTTCCGCACCGGCGGATTTCCCTCCGCCCCCAAATCGATCTAGGGAGGCGGCATGACCGACATACTCGCTCCCGAAGACTGCACGACCATGATCGAGGTCCGCGCCGGCGTCGATGCGCTCGACGAACAGATCGTCACGCTGCTCGGCCGGCGCATGCGCTACATGGACGCCGCCGCCCGCATCAAGACGACGCGCGGCGCCGTGCGCGACGAAGCCCGCAAGGCGCAGGTGATCGACAATGCCGCCGCCGTGGCCGCGCGCGTGGGCGTGCCGCCCGCTCTGGTGCGCGCGCTCTACGAACAGCTCGTCGAAGGATCGATCGCCTACGAATTCGACAAGTTCGACGCGCGCTGAGCGTCAGCGCGGCCGGGGCTTGGCGAGCGCGCTGAGCACGCCGCGCATGGTGCGCACCTCCTGCGCGGTCCAGGCCGGCTTGGTCAGCATGGTGCGCAGCGTGCGCCTGGTCGCGGGCACGCGATCGGGCGGGAAGAAATAGCCCGCCCCGTCCAGCATGGCTTCGAGCTGGCCGATCATGCCGTCGAGGTCGCCCTGCGGGGCTGGGGGATCGAGGTCCGTCGCGGGCGGGGAGGCGAGCGCCTGGCCCTTCGACCATTCATAGGCGACCAGGATCACCGCCTGGGCGAGGTTCAGGCTGCCGAATTCCGGGTTGATCGGCACCGTCAGGATCGTGCGGGCGACCGCCACGTCATCGGTTTCCAGCCCCGAACGTTCCGGCCCGAACAGGATCGCGGACCGGCCGGGCTCGCCATGGATGGCGCGGGCGGCTTCCTCCGGCGTCACCACCGGCTTGGTCACGCCGCGCTTGCGCACGGTGGTGGCATAGACATGCGCGCAATCCGCCACCGCATCGGCGACGCTCTCATAGACCTTCGCATCGGCCAGCACGATATCCGCGCCGGACGCGGCCGGGCCGGCATCGGGATTGGGCCACCCGTCGCGCGGGGAGACCAGCCGCATCTCGGCTAGCCCGAAGTTCAGCATGGCGCGCGCCGCCTTGCCGATATTTTCGCCAAGCTGCGGGCGGACGAGGACGATGACGGGGGGCGGAGCGGATTCCCTGCCATTTTCCCGCTCATCCTGAGGAGAGGCTGAGCCTGGCGAAGCCTCGTCTCGAAGGGGCGTTCCGCCGCGCGCCAGCATGCGGATCGCTTCCCAGTCGCCCCGGATCAGGGCTTCCTTCTTCGCGCGCGACCATCCCTTGATCTGCTGTTCGACCGCGAAGGCCTGATCGCGATCGGCAAAGCTTTCCGACCAGACCAGTTCCACGGGACGCCGGTTCGCGGTGTAGCCGGGGATCCCGCCCGATTGGTGCTGCGCGAGGCGGGTGTCCAGATCGTCGGTATGGCCGACATAATAGCTGCCGTCCGAGCAGCGGAGGAGATAGGTGTGGAAGGTCAAGGCATGTCCTTCGATACGGGCCTTCGCCGAGGCTCAGTCCCTACTCAGGATGAGCGGGTGGGGGAAGCGGGCGATCCTTCGAGACGAGGCTTCGACAGGTCGGCCTCCCGCTCGGGATGGGCGAAGCAAGGGATGGGCGGGCGGCAAGGGGGAAGCGAAAGAAACCCCCTATCCGTCCTTGCCCGCCTCCGCCACCGCGCCGGCGAAATCCTCGAAGTCCTTGGCCTCGGTGAAGTCCTTATAGACGCTGGCGAAGCGGATATAGGCCACGCTGTCCATCGCCTTCAGCCCGTTCATCACCATCCCGCCGACCTGGGCGGCGGCGACTTCGCTTTCGCCGCTGGTTTCGATCTGGCGCTGGATGGCGGAGACCAGCCGGTCGATCCGGGCGGGATCGATCGGGCGCTTGCGGCAGGCGACGCTGATCGACTGGGCCAGCTTGTCGCGATCGAACGGTTCGCGGCGGCCGTCGCTTTTTATCAGCGTCAGCTCGCGTAGCTGGATGCGCTCGAACGTGGTGAAGCGCGCGCCGCAGCCTTCGCACTGGCGCCGGCGACGGATCGCCGCCCCATCTTCGCTGGGGCGGCTGTCCTTCACCTGGCTGTCTTCATGGCCGCAGAACGGGCAGCGCATTATCGCGCCCTCCGGGCGAGCGGCACCAGCCCGCACCCCCACCCGCGAGAGCGGATCGAACTCACTGGGCGGGGTAGATCGGGAAGCGGGCGCAGAGCGCCTCGACCCGGGCCTTGACCGCGGCTTCCACGGCCGGATCGCCATGCTCGCCCTTGGTGCGCAGGCCTTCGAGCACGTCGGCGATCATGTCGGCGATCTCGCGGAATTCGGCCGGGCCGAAGCCGCGCGTGGTGCCGGCCGGCGTGCCGACGCGGATGCCCGAGGTCTTGACCGGGGGCAGCGGATCGAAGGGGATGCCGTTCTTGTTGCAGGTGATCGACGAACGCTCCAGCGCCTCGTCCGCATCGCGGCCGGTGACGCCCAGCGGGGTCAGATCGACCAGCGCCAGATGCGTGTCGGTGCCGCCGGAGACGATCTCCGCGCCGCGTTCCTTCAGGCGGGCGGCCAGCACCTTGGCGTTTTCGACCACCGCCTTGGCATAGCTCTTGAATTCGGGCTGGAGCGCCTCGCCGAACGCCACCGCCTTGGCGGCGATCACGTGCATCAGCGGGCCGCCCTGCAGGCCGGGGAAGACGGCCGAGTTGATCTTCTTGGCGATCGCCTCGTCATCGGTCAGCACCATGCCGCCGCGCGGTCCGCGCAGCGTCTTGTGCGTGGTGGTGGTGACGACATGGGCGTGGCCGAAGGGCGTGGGGTGCACGCCGCCCGCCACCAGGCCGGCGAAGTGCGCCATGTCGACCATGAAATAGGCGCCCACCTCGTCCGCGATCGCGCGGAAGCGGGCGAAATCGATGTGGCGCGGATAAGCGGAGCCGCCGGCGATGATCAGCTTCGGCTGATGCTCCCTGGCCAGCGCCTCGACCTGATCGAAATCGATGAGGTGATCGTCGCGGCGCACGCCATATTGCACGGCATTATACCATTTGCCCGAAAGCGCCGCCTTGGCGCCGTGGGTCAGGTGGCCGCCGGCATCGAGGCTGAGGCCCATGATCGTGTCGCCCGGCTTGGTGAGCGCCAGCATCACCGCGCCATTGGCCTGGGCGCCCGAATGGGGCTGCACATTGGCGAAGCCGCAGTTGAAGAGCTGCTTGGCGCGCTCGATCGCCAGCGTTTCCACCACGTCGGAGGGCGCGCAGCCCTGATAATAGCGCTTGCCCGGATAGCCTTCGGCATATTTGTTGGTGAAGACGGAGCCCTGCGCTTCCAGCACCGCGCGGGACACGATGTTTTCCGAAGCGATCAGCTCGATCTGGTTCTGCTCGCGCGACAGTTCCTGGCGGACGCCGCCGAACACGGCCGGATCGGCATCGGCGAGGCCACGGGTGAAGAAGCCGTCGGGCTGGACCTCCGACAGGGATGCGGGGTTCGTGCTCATGCTGGCTCCTTGGCGAATGCGGGGTTGGAAAGCTTGTCGATGCGGCGCTGGTGGCGGCCGCCTTCGAACGGGGTGGCGAGGAAGGCGGATACGCAATCCTTGGCGGTATCGACGCCGATCAGCCGCGCCCCCATGGCGATGATGTTCGCATCATTATGCTGGCGCGAAAGGCGGGCGGAAAGATTGTCCGAAACGAGCGCGCAACGCACCGCGGGGTTGCGGTTCACCGCGATCGAGATGCCGATGCCCGATCCGCAGAGCGCGATGCCCCGCGCGGCGCGGCCGCCGGCCACGGCTTCGGCCAGGGCGTAGCCATAATCGGGATAGTCGACCGAATCCGCCGTTGCGGGGCCGAGGTCGATCACCTCATGGCCCTGCTCGCGCAGCCATTGGGCGAGCGTGGCCTTCAGGTCGATGGCGGCGTGATCGGATGCGATGGCGATTGTCTCGGCCATGATACGGGTTCCGGATTGAGTCGAATGGCGGCTATCTAGGGGCTCGGGCGGCGAAACGCCACCTGCCATGTTGCCAAGTCGCGATCCGTGCGTTGGAAGGGCATCCACCATCAAGGGAGCTTGCCGATGAAGCCCACCATCATGATTCTTGCCTGCGCCATGCTTGCCGCCTGCGGACCGGCGACCAAGCCGGCGGATGTCGATGCCGGCGGGGCGGACGCGGCCGGCAATGCGATCCTGCCGGCGGAACCGGACATGGCCCCCGGCAATGCCGTGGCGGACCCCGGCATCGGCAATTCCGCCGTCGCCTCGACGCTGCCGACCGCCGCGTGGATCGGCAAATGGGTGGGCGTGGAAGGGCTGGCGCTGGAGATCGAGCCGGGACCGGAGGAGGGGATATATGCCCTCAAGGTCACGCTGCTGGACGGCACCAACAATTATGTCGGCACCGGCGCCGGCGAGACGATCCACTTCACCCGCGACGGCAAGGAGGAAGTGATCCGCAAGGCGACCGGGGATGAGACCGGCCTCAAATATCTGGCCGGCAAGAAGGATTGCCTGATGATCCGGCAGGGCGAAGGCTTCTGCCGCGATTGACGATCGCGGCCGGAGGGAGAAGCGGGCCGGCGCGCCGGCCGCTTGCCCCGATGCGTCAGGCCGCGAGCCGAAGTTCGATCCGGTCCCAGATTTCGAGCAGCGCGGACGTCAGGTCGCGCATCATCGCCTCGTCATGCTGCGGGCCGGGCGTGAAGCGCAGCCGTTCCGTGCCGCGCGGCACGGTGGGATAATTGATCGGCTGCACATAGACGCCATATTCGGCGAGCAGGATGTCGCTCACCCGCTTGGCCTTCACCGGATCGCCCACCATCAGCGGCACGATATGGGTGGTGGATTCCATCACCGGCAGGCCGGCTTCGCGGAACATCGCCTTCAGCATCGCGGCGGCGGCCTGCTGGCCGTCGCGCTCCTCCGAGGAGGATTTGAGATGGCGGATGCTGGCGAGCGCGCCGGCCACCAGCACGGGCGAGAGCGAGGTGGTGAAGATGAAGCCCGGCGCATAGCTGCGGATCACGTCGATGATCGTGCGATCGGCCGCGATATAGCCGCCCATCACGCCGATCGCCTTGGCCAGCGTGCCTTCGACGATCGTCAGCCGGTGGGCCGCGCCCTCGCGATCGGCGATGCCGCCGCCGCGCGGGCCATACATGCCGACGGCGTGCACCTCGTCCAGATAGGTCAGCGCGTTATACTTGTCCGCCAGATCGCAGATCGCATGGATGGGGGCGACGTCGCCTTCCATCGAATAGACGCTTTCGAAGGCGATCAGCTTGGGGGCCTCGGGGTCTTCGGCGGCCAGCAGCTCTTCCAGATGGGCGAGATCGTTGTGGCGGAAGACCCGCTTCTCGCAGCCCGAATTGCGGATGCCCGCGATCATCGAGGCGTGGTTCAGCTCGTCCGAGAAGATGATGCAGCCGGGCAGCACCTTGCCCAGCGTCGAAAGCGTGGCATCGTTGGAAACATAGCCGGAGGTGAAGAGCAGCGCGGCTTCCTTGCCGTGCCAGTCCGCCAGCTCATTCTCCAGATCGATATGGTAATGCGTGTTGCCGCCGATATTGCGGGTGCCGCCCGAACCGGCGCCGACATCGTGCAGCGCCTCTTCCATGGCGGTGATCACCTTGGGGTGCTGCCCCATGGCGAGATAATCGTTGGAGCACCAGACGGTGATCGGCTTCGGCCCATTATGGCCGGCGAAGCAGCGCGCGTTGGGAAAAGCGCCCTTGTTGCGCAGGATATCGATGAAAACCCGGTAGCGGCCCTCCGCATGGAGCCTGTCGATCGCATCCGCAAAAACGCGCTGATAGTCCAAGGAACCTACTCCCCCGGGGGCCATCGCCCTCGAAATATGCGGGCGCTTCTAGGGAAGCTCGCCCACTTTTTCCAGCGCGAACGGTTCGCAACTGGCGGCCATATGTGCAGCGATGCTGCGCACATGGCGGTTAACATCCCGCGACCGGGCACGCGATCATGGCCGAAACATAGGATGGCGGGGCCGGGATGTGTAGCGCAAAGCCCCGTTTTCGCTGATCGTTTCCCCCGATAAGCGGCGAGATCAGAGGAAGCGGATATCCTCCAGCCCATGGGCGGCGAGGCCGGCGACGAGGCCGGCCGGAACCTCGAACAGGGCGGTGAACAGGGCGATGCCCGGCGGGGGCGATTGCGGCCATTCCTGCCCCTCGGTCAGGTGGGCGATGCGCCGGGCGATGCCGTCGCCGCCATGGACGAAGGCCAGCGGGCGCGGCGATGCGGCCGCAAGCTCCGCCTCCACCAGCGGGAAGTGCGTGCAGGCCAGCACCACGGTATCGATCCGGTCGCCGCCCGGCTGATCGACGAGGCCGGCCATCACCTCGGCATAGTCGGCCGCTGCCGTGGGCTCGCCGCGCAGCTTCGCCTCGGCCAGCTCGACCAGCCGGGCCGATCCGTGGCGCAGCACCAGGCAATCGCCCGCGAAGCGCGCGGAAAGATCGTCGACATAAGGCTGGCGCACCGTGGCATTGGTGCCGAGCACGCCGATCGCGCGGGTGCGGGATTGTTCGGCGGCGGGCTTTATCGCCGGGACCGTGCCGACCACGGGCAGGTCGAGCGCGGCGCGCACCGCGCCCAATGCGATGGTGGAGGCCGTGTTGCAGGCGATCACCACCAGCCGGGGATTGTAACGCTCCACCAGCCGGCCCAGCAGGGCGGGCACGCGCGCGGCGATCTCCGCCTCGCTCTTCGTGCCATAGGGGAAGCCGCCATTGTCAGCGGCATAGACGATGGGCGCGCGGGGCAGCAGCCGGCGCGTGGGCGCGAGGACGGATAGCCCGCCCACGCCCGAATCGAAGAAGAGGAGGGGGCGGTCGTCGCTCATGCCCGCCTCATAAGGACAAAGGGCGCGATGGGGAATCGTCCCTCGCCCGAGGGAGGGAATGTGACGGAAATCTTGCGTAAGGCACGGCAGCGCTTATTGTCGCCGCACAACGACAGGGTGGTGTGTGCTTTCTGAAACCTGGCTTTGGCCGCTGATTGCCCTGCTGGGCGGATATCTGCTGGGGTCCATCCCGTTCGGCGTGCTGCTGACGCGCGCGGCGGGCGCTGGCGACCTGCGCCAGATCGGATCGGGCAATATCGGCGCCACGAACGTGCTGCGCACCGGCCGGAAGGGGCTGGCGGCGCTCACCTTGCTGCTGGATGGCGCCAAGGGCGCGGCGGCGGTGCTGATCGCGGCCGCGATCTCGCCCGATCTCGGCGCGCCGGCGGCGGCGGGCGCTTTTTTCGGCCATCTCTATCCGGTGTGGCTCGGCTTCCGGGGCGGCAAGGGCGTGGCGACGCTGCTGGGCATCGCGCTGGCGCTGCTGTGGCCGGCGGGCATCGCCTTCGCGGTGGTGTGGATCGGCGCGGCGCTGATCAGCCGTTATTCCTCCGTCGGCGGCATGGCGGCGGCCTGCATGCCGCCGGTGGTCGCCGCGGTGATGGGGCAGTTTCCGCTGGTGCTGCTGTTCCTGGCCTTCGCGCTGATGGTGCTGTGGAAGCATCGCGGCAATCTGGAACGGCTGCTGGCGGGCACCGAACCGCGCATCGGCGCCAAATCCGCCGGCTGAAGCGATGGCGGACGGCGCCGATCCCGCGATCGAGGAAGATCGCATCGCCCGGCTCCGGCTGATCCGTTCCGCCAATGTCGGCCCCGTCACCTACCATCAACTGCTCCAGCGTTTCCGCCGGCCGCAGGATGCGCTGGATGCCTTGCCCGATCTCGCCCGGCGCGGGGGCGGGCGGGAAATCCGCGTGGCGGGCCGCGCCGAGGTGGAGCGCGAGGTGCAGCGCGTCGCCGCGCTCGGCGCGCGATACCTGTTCCGGGGCATCGGCCTCTATCCGCGCCACCTGGCGGAGATCGAGGCCGCGCCGCCGGCCCTGATCGTGAAGGGGCGGCTGGCGCTGCTCGACCGGCCGATGGTGGCGATGGTGGGCGCGCGCAATGCCAGCGCGCTCGCCATCCGCTTCGCCCGCCAGCTTGGCCATGAGCTGGCCGATGCCGGTGCCACGGTGGTTTCGGGGCTGGCGCGCGGGATCGATGCCGCCGCCCATGCCGGGGCGCTGGAAGGCGGCACGGTGGCGGTGATCGCGGGCGGCATCGACATCACCTATCCGCCGGAAAATGCCGCATTGCAGGCGGATATCGCCGAACGCGGCCTGCTGGTGGCCGAACAGCCGCCGGGGCTGGAGCCGCGCGCCCGGCATTTCCCCTATCGCAACCGGATCATCGCCGGGCTCGCCGCCGGCACGGTGGTGGTGGAGGCCGCGCCCAAATCGGGATCGCTGATCACCGCGCGCTATGCCGCCGATTATGGCCGCGAGGTGATGGCCGTGCCCGGCTTCCCCCTCGATCCGCGCGCGCAGGGCTGCAATTTGCTGATCCGGGAAGGAGCGATTTTAGTCCAGAACGCCGAAGACATTCTGGAGCAAATCCGCCCGATTGACCCTCGTGCCGTCCGCTCGCCGGTCAGTCGCTTCGAGGGGCCAGCGCCTCAGGATGCGAGGAATGCGGAGCGCACGACGATCATCAACCTGCTTGGTCCGGTGCCGGTATCGACCGACGAAATCATTCGTCAGTCTGGAATACCGTGTGCCATCGTTCAAACCGTGCTGCTGGAACTTGAGCTCGCGGGGCGTTTGGATCGCCACGCGGGAGCGCAAGTGAGCCTTACCTAATCATGGATCGCGCCCAGTTGCGGACGTTCACTCTTCTTCACCAAACACAGATGTTTCGAGGTCCATGGTAGCACCGGCCATGCGATCCATAGCGCAGCGGGAATGAACGTAGATGTTCTGGTATGGGGCATCTTTTCGGCGTGTGCCTTCTGCCCATCGCCAAAGGCTTTCGATACCGATCATCAGCGCATCACCGTCGCTGCGCTCGATGCCTTCCCCGCAGAACCAGCATTGAAATTCTAGCATGCCACAGATGGTGCGGTAGATTGTCGTTGTATGCAATGTCCGCTTCCTATCCAACTGGAGGCGCCAGTCCCGGCCTTGGTACGAAAAACGTGTGCAACTGTGGATAGACTAATCCGCGAGGGCGCGACCCTCGTTCAGTCCGCCGCCGATATCATGGAGGCGCTTCGCCCGATCGCGGATGGCGTGGCGGCTCCGCGCCAGCCTTATGCCGCGCCGCCGGCCGCGATCGATGCCGACGATCGCGATCGTCGCGCGATCACCGGCCTGCTCGGCCCGTCGGCGGTTCCGGTGGACGAGCTGATCCGCCTGTCCGGCCTCGCGCCCGCCGTCGTCCAGCTGGTGCTGCTGGAACTGGAGCTGGCGGGCAGCCTGCAACGCCATGCCGGCGGACGGGTGAGCCTGGGCTGAGGCCGGCCCGCGCGCTTTCAGCCGCGCTTGTCCTTTGCCGCCTGCGCCTTCCTGGTCGCCTGCGATGTGCTGCCGATACGGCTGCCGGCGATATGCGATTTGCCGCGCTTGCTGGGGATGGCGCGCGCGCCCTTGCCGGCGGTGGGGCTGTTGGCGGGGCGAGCGAACTCTTCACCCGATTTGCGCAGCGCCAGGGCCCGCTTGGCCGATTCCGTCATGGCCTGGCGTCCCTCGATCTTGCGCAGCCGGCTGAATTCGCTGTTCACCCGCTTCAGCGCGTTGGCGAACACCTGCTTGCGCTTGGCCGGCTGATCGGCCGTGCCGGGAAAGCTCGTGCCGCGCGCTTCGGCCTTGCCGCGTATCTCGCGCAGCTTCTGGCGGAGCAGCGTGCGTTCCCGATCGCGCAGGGCCCGCAATCGCGTCCGCATATCCTGCAGCTCCTCCCGCGTCAGATCGTGGATGGCGGGATGGTGCGTCTTCGCGATCAGCTGGCCATCCTCATGGTCGAGCAGGCTGAGCTCGGCCTTGTGCGGTACGGACATGAATCCCTCCGGTGCCATGGCTTCCGGGAGGCGTAACCCTTCGGCGCCGGAAACGATCCGGGGTCAGCCCGGCGCGTCCAGCCGCAGATAGATGCTGTCGCACCAGCCGATATGGGTGTGATAGGTCCGTTCCGCGCGGCCCGCCTCGTAGAAGCCGAGGCCGGCGAGCATCCTGAGCGAGCCGATGTTGCGCGGATCGACGTCCGCGACCAGATGGTCCACGTCCGGCCGGCGGAAGACATGGGCGACAAACCCGCCCAGCGCCTCCCGGCCGAGGCCCAGCCCCCAATGATCGGGGTGGAGGATATAGCCGATCTCCGGCAGCCGGAACGCGCCCGCCTTGCCGATCACCCGGCCGTCGCGCACGACCACGAAATCCTCGCTTTCCTCCGCCGGTGACTCGATCATCGCGGCCAGCCATGCCTCGGTTTCCCCGCGCGTGGCATGGGGCGGCGTCGACCAGTAGCGCATGGCCCGATCGTTGGAGAGAATGGCGTGCAGGGCATCGACATCCTCCGGGCGGGCGCGGCGCAGCAGCAGGCGTTCGGTGGCGATCTCCATGAGGCGGTCATATCCCTGGGCTGAAACTGCGTGCTTGACGAAGGGCAAGGCGGGTCTCCACCTTTACGCGTACACATACGAGGAACAACCAGAACCCATGAAGCTCGTCGTCGTTGAATCGCCCGCCAAGGCGAAGACCATCGAGAAATATCTCGGCCCCGGCCATCGCGTGCTGGCATCCTATGGCCATGTCCGCGATCTGCCGGCGAAGGACGGATCGGTCGATCCGGACAACGGCTTCGCGATGGAGTGGGAGGCCTATGCCGACAAGACCCGCCAGCTGAAGGCGATCGCGGACGAGGCGAAGGATGCCGATACCCTGATCCTCGCGACCGACCCCGATCGCGAGGGCGAGGCGATTTCGTGGCATGTGCAGGAGGTGCTGAGGAAGCGCCGGGCGCTGCCGCAGGATGTGCGCCGCGTCACCTTCAACGCCATCACCAAGCCGGCCGTGCTGGATGCGATGGCGCATCCCCGCGCGCTGGATGAGGATCTGATCGACGCCTATCGCGCGCGGCGCGCGCTGGATTATCTGGTCGGCTTCACGCTTTCGCCGGTGCTGTGGCGCAAGCTGCCGGGCGCGAAATCGGCGGGCCGCGTGCAATCGGTGGCGCTGCGCCTCGTCGTCGATCGCGAACGCGAGATCGAGGCGTTCAAGCCGCAGGAATATTGGTCCGTCACCGCCGACATGGAGCAGGACGGCGTGCCCTTCGTCACGCGCCTCGTGCGCTGGAAGGGCGAGAAGATCGATCGGTTGACGATCGGCAACCAGGGCGATGCCGAGGCGGCGAAGAAGGATGTCGAGGCCGGCCGCTTCGCCGTCGCCTCGGTCGAGACCAAGCCGCTCACCCGCAATCCCCCGCCGCCCTTCACCACCTCCACCCTCCAGCAGGAGGCGGCGCGCAAGCTGGGCTTTTCCGCCAGCCACACCATGCGGGTGGCGCAGAACCTCTATGAGGACGGCGCCATCACCTACATGCGAACCGACGGCGTGCAGATGGACGGCGGCGCGATCTCGGCCGCGCGCGGCGCGATCGCCGATCGCTACGATGCGTCCTACGTGCCGGACAAGCCCCGCCAGTATCAGGCGAAGGCCAAGAACGCGCAGGAAGCGCACGAGGCGATCCGGCCCACCGATTTCAGCAAGGATCGCGTGGGCACGGGCGATCACGCGCGGCTGTACGATCTGATCTTCAAGCGCGCGCTGGCGAGCCAGATGGCGTCCGCGCGGCTGGAACGGACCACGGTGGAGCTGGTGGACGGCAGCGGCAGCCACGGGCTTCGCGCGACCGGGCAGGTCGTGCTCTTCCCCGGCTATCTCGCGCTCTACGAGGAAGGCCGCGATGACGAGGGCGACGAGGACAGCAAGCGCCTGCCGCGCATGAAGGAAGGCGATGCGCCGGCCAAGAAGGCGGTGCAGGCCGAACAGCATTTCACCCAGCCGCCGCCGCGTTATTCGGAGGCGAGCCTCGTCAAGAAGATGGAGGAACTCGGCATCGGCCGGCCTTCCACCTATGCCTCGATCCTGCAGACGCTGAAGGATCGCGAATATGTGACGCTGGAGAAGAATCGCTTCATCCCGCAGGAAAGCGGCCGGCTGGTCACGTCCTTCCTGGAACGCTTCTTCGATCGCTATGTCAGCTACGATTATACCGCCGGGCTGGAGGAGAGCCTGGACGATATCTCCGGGGGCCGGGCGGAATGGCAGAAGGTGCTGGAAGCCTTCTGGCGCGATTTCAAGCCCAAGACCGTCGAGGTGATGGAGCAGAAGCCGTCCGAGGTGACGGCGGCGCTGGACGAGTTCCTCGGGCCGTATCTGTTCCCCGACAAGGGCGACGGCAGCGATCCCCGGCTGTGCCCGGCCTGCCATGAGGGCCGGCTCAGCCTGCGCGGTGGCCGCTTCGGCGCGTTCATCGCCTGCTCCAACTATCCCGAATGCAAATATACCCGCCGTTTCGCGCAGAAGGGCGGGGCGGACGAGGGCGAGGATAGCGGCCCCGTCACCCTCGGCACCGATCCCGCGACCGGGCTGGAGGTGACGAAGCGCAGCGGCCGGTTCGGGCCTTATGTCCAGCTCGGCGACGGCAAGGACGCCAAGCGCGGATCGATCCCCAAGGATATCCCGGCCGAGGATTTCGGGCTCGACTGGGCGTTGAAGCTGCTGTCGCTGCCGCGCGAGATCGGCCTGCACCCGGAGACCGGCAAGCCGATCACCGCCTCGATCGGCCGTTACGGCCCCTATCTGGCGCATGACGGCAAATATGGCCGGCTGTCGTCCACCGCCGAGGTGTTCGAAACCGGCATGAACGCGGCCGTCGTGAAGCTGGCGGAAGCGGCGGCCGGCGGCGGCCGTTCGCGCGGCGCCTCCCGCGAGCCGCTGAAGGTGTTCGGCGCGAACCCGGAAACGGGGGCGGAGGTGAAGCTGATGGAAGGCCGCTTCGGCCCCTATGTGACCGACGGCACCACCAACGCCACCCTGCCCAAGAGCGCCGATCCCGCGACGCTCACGCTGGAAGGGGCCCTGGCCCTTCTCGCCGAACGCGCGGCCAAGGGGCCGGCCAAGGGCAAGAAGAAGGCGGCGCCGAAGAAGGCGGCCGCCAAGACGGCCGCGCCCAAGAAGGCGGCGGCGAAAAAGGCGCCGGCGAAGAAGAAGGTAGAAAAAGCCTAGGCTGCGGGTTGGGATTGGCGGCAGCGTCGGCAGGGATGCCGGCAATGCTGCCATTGCCGCACACAAGCTCCATCGTCACCCCGGCCCAGGTCCGGGGTGACGATGGGGGATCTGTGCCACTCCGTCCGAATCCCTCGCGCAGCCTGGCGGCGACGCGATCCGTCCGCAGGCAGGCCTCGGGATGCAGGGCGAAATTTCCCTCGCATCCCGGCCCGTCCACGGGCATTCCTTTGCCGCCGCCGTGGAAGAGGGCCGGAAATGACGATCACCGTCCATCATCTCGAAAATTCAAGGTCGCAGCGCGTGCTCTGGCTGCTGGAGGAACTGGATCTGCCTTATGAGGTGATCCGCTATGCCCGCGATCGCAAGACGATGCTGGCGCCGCCCGAATTGCGGCGGGTGCATCCGCTGGGCAAATCCCCGCTGATCGAGGATGAAGGCCGCGTCGTCGCGGAAACGGGCGCGATCGCCGAATATCTGGTGGAGAAGGCCGATGGCCGCCTTGGGCCTCCCGGCAATCGCGAGGCCGCGCTGCGCTACCGCCATTTCCTCCATTATGCCGAAGGATCGATGATGCCGCCCCTGCTGGCGATCCTGGTGGTGAACCGGCTGGGCCTGCTGGGCCGGCCGGCGCGCAAGCCCTTGCGGGCGATGCTGGACCGGCATCTCGACTGGCTGAACCTCGAACTTGCCGATCGCCCCTGGTTCGCCGGGGACATGTTCACCGCGGCGGACGTGATGATGAGCTTTCCCGTCGAGATATCGCGCCATCGCGGCGGGCTGGACCACGACCGCCCGCACCTGATGGACTGGCTGGAGCGCATCCACGCCCGCCCGGCATACGGCCGCGCGCTCCTTGCCGGGGGCGCTTATGCCTATGCCTGAATGGCTGTTGCTGGCGGCGGCGCTGCCGGCGATGGCGGGCGACGCGGTCCCCGGCGAGGCCGTGCAGCGGGCGGTGGTCGATCGCACCCAGGCTTATTTCGCGGCCAAGGATGGCGGGGATTATCACCGCGCCTATGCGCTGATCGCGGCCTCGATGCGCGGCTATCTGACCGAGGATTTCTATACCGCCGAAGCCCGGCGCTTCAATGCGGAGGCGGGCAGGGCGGAGGCGCGCGATGTCGTTCGCCTCACCTGGTATCGCGATCCGCCGGATGCGCCGGAGCCGGGCCTTTATGTCGCGGCCGATTTCCGCAGCCGCTTTCCCAACATCCACGCGCATTGCGGCTATCTGATGTGGCACCAGGGTGCCGACGGGCAGTTCCGCATCGTGCGGGAGGAGCAGAGCTTCATCGACAAGGCGACGGCCGCGCAGCTGCCGCCGGAAAGGCTGGCTTCCGCCGACCGCCAGCTCGGCTGCGTCGATCCCTGATGGCGGCATGAAATGGCCGGCGGACCCATGGGATCCGCCGGCCGAAGGTCGATCGAAAGGGCGTTCAGGCCGTGGCGGCGGCCGCCTTTTCCCGGCGGGCACGGCGGATGGCGCCGCCGATGACGCCGAAGCCCAGCAGCATCTGCGCCCAGGTGGCCGGTTCCGGCAGGGCCGGCATCTGCGCCGTGCTGTAGCTGCGCGGGCGGGCCAATATGTCGAAGTTGAGCTGGTAGCCCATGGCATCGAACGCGGCGAGATCGAGCGCCTCGACGATGTCCTGGTGGCCGTAGGCGACCGTCGGGTCCATCACGCCGATCTGCGGCACGCCGGGCAGATTATCCTTCCAGTGCGATGCCTGCTGGCCGTCGCCATTGTAGCGCCCGGTGGAATAGCGCGAATCCCCGAACAGCTGGGTCAGGCCGCCGTCGATCGAGAAATAGGGATTGCCCCCGGCGGCGATATAGGCGGCATCGGCGACCGACCAGTCGAGCACCGGCCCGCCATCGGGCGAAAGGCCGGAAGGATCGTTGCTGAAGCGGAACAGGTCCAGCACGCTCATCAGGCCGCCGTCGGGATTGTCGAAGTCGAACCCGCCCTGCTGCCAGGCCGGCCCCTTGGAATAGCCATAGACGTCATAGAGATCGACGCCGCTGACGAAGCCGAGCGCATGGCCGATCTCGTGCACCGCGACGCCGACGAAATCGATCGCGTCGGCATCGATGCCGTCCTCGGGGTGGAAATCGAACTTGAACTGCGAGCTGAAGGTGATGCTGCCGTCGGTCGTGTTCGTAAAATCGTTGCCGCGAATGTCGGTGGTAAGGCCCAGCGCCTTCAGATTGGCGGTGTTGCCCCAGATGTAGCTGTTGTTCTCGCTGGAATCATTGTCCCATTCGCGGAAGCGGGTATCCACGCCGAGCGTGCCCTGCAGGGGCGTGTTGGTGATGGCGTTCACCGATCCGCTGTTGGTGAGCTGGGCCTTGACCGCAGCGACGGCGCTGGCGTCCAGCGCGGAAGTGGCCTTGGCTTCCAGCGCCGCCACCACGTCGGTCAGGTTGACGTCGGCACGCGTGCTGCTCGTCGATCCCAGAACATTCGGGGCCAGCACCGCATAGCTGACGTTCAGATTCACCGTGGAATCGCCGACGAGCATGTTTTCCCAGAATTTCGCCGCCGTCAGGAAACCCATATAGGCGGCGGAATCATTGGCGCTGCCGGCGCCTGTATAGTTGAGGTTGATGACGATCGCCGATGCCGGTGTCGAAGCGATTGCCGCAACGGCCAAAGCTGCGCCAGCCAGAAGCTTGCATACTTGCATGAGAAGTCCCCGTTCCAAAGGGCGACCACGCCACGCCCCCGTGGCGCGATTCGATAGGGGATGGTATCTTTTTGTTGCGGCGCCGAAAACTTGTTTTTAACCAAATATTAACGATTATTACGTGTGCGTTATATTCGCGTTAACTATATGGCTTGATAGGATATTACGTTTATCTGGCCTTTTCAGTGGGATCGGCTTGCCCCAGGCCATTGGTCGTACCTATTCCGAGACATGCGCCGCAGGCCGTGCCGCTGCCGCCTTGCCTTCGACTCCGCTTGAGAAGAGACGCGCGCTCCACTAAGTCGCGCGCATGACATCGACGAACGACATCCGCCGCTCCTTCCTCGACTATTTCGGAGGCGAGGGGCATCAGATCGTGCCTTCCGCGCCGCTGGTGCCGCACAACGATCCCACGCTGATGTTCGTCAACGCGGGCATGGTGCCGTTCAAGAACGTCTTCACCGGCCTCGAAACCCGGCCCTATTCCACGGCGACCTCCTCGCAGAAATGCGTGCGCGCCGGCGGCAAGCATAACGATCTCGACAATGTCGGCTATACGGCGCGGCACCACACCTTCTTTGAAATGCTGGGGAATTTCTCCTTCGGCGATTATTTCAAGGAACGTGCGATCTCGCTCGCGTGGAACCTCATCACCCGCGAATGGGGCCTCGACAAGAACCGGCTGACCGTCACCGTCTATCACACGGACGACGAGGCCTATGACCTCTGGCGCAAGATCGCCGGCCTGCCGGAAAGCCGCATCATCCGCATCCCGACCTCGGACAATTTCTGGGCGATGGGCGATACCGGCCCGTGCGGCCCCTGTTCCGAGATCTTCTGGGATCATGGCGACCATATCTATGGCGGCCCCCCCGGCAGCCCCGAGGAGGATGGCGACCGTTTCGTCGAGATCTGGAACCTCGTCTTCATGCAATATGAGCAGGTGACGAAGGAGGAGCGGGTCAACCTGCCGCGCCCCTCGATCGACACCGGCATGGGGCTGGAGCGGATCGCCGCCGTGCTGCAGGGCGTGCACGACAATTACGATACCGACACCTTCAAGGCGCTGATCGCGGCTTCCGGCGAGCTGACGCGCACCGACACCGCCGGGCCGGCGAAGGCCTCGCACCGCGTGATCGCCGATCACCTCCGCGCCTCGGGCTTCCTGGTGGCGGATGGCGTGCTGCCGGCCAATGAGGGCCGCGGCTATGTGCTCCGCCGCATCATGCGCCGCGCCATGCGCCACGCGCATCTGCTGGGCGCTGCGGAGCCGCTGATGTATCGCCTCGTCCCGGCCCTGGTCGCCGAGATGGGCGCCGCTTATCCCGAGCTGGTCCGCGCCCAGCCGCTGATCGAGGAAACGCTGAAGCAGGAGGAGACCCGCTTCCGCCAGACGCTCGCCAACGGCCTGCGGCTGCTGGACGAGGCGACCGGATCGATGAAGGCGGGCGAAACCCTGCCGGGCGCGGTGGCCTTCAAGCTCTACGACACGTTCGGCTTCCCTTATGATCTGACCGAAGATGCGCTCCGCGCCCAGGGCTTCGGCGTCGATCGCGCCGGTTTCGATGCGGCGATGGCCGAACAGAAGGCCGCCGCCCGCGCCGCCTGGAAGGGATCGGGCGAGAAGGCGTCCGACGACGTCTGGTTCGACATTGCCGAGGAAGCCGGCGGCACCGAGTTCACGGGCTATAGCAGCAATGTCGGCGAAGGCAGCGTGATCGCCATCGTCCGCGACGGCGAGCGGGTGAAGGCCGCCCAGACGGGCGACGAGGTGATGATCGTCACCAACCAGACGCCCTTCTACGGCGAAAGCGGCGGCCAGATGGGCGATGTCGGCGAGATTAGGGGCGAGGGCGGCTTCTTCGCCACCGTCACCGATACGCTGAAGCCGCTGGGCCGCATCCACGCCCACAAGGCCGTGATCGAGGGCGGCGAGGTGCAGGTGGGCGATGCCGTCCAGCTTGCCATCGACGTCGAATATCGCGCCCGCGTCCGCGCCAACCATTCGGCCACCCATCTGCTGCACGCCGCGCTGCGCAAGCATCTGGGCGGGCATGTGACGCAGAAGGGCAGCCTGGTGGCGGCCGATCGCTTCCGCTTCGATTTCTCGCACCCCAAGGCGCTGACCGCGCAGCAGATCGCCGAGGTCGAGGCCGAGGTGAACCGTCACATCCGCGAGAATGGCGACGTCATGACCCGGCTGATGACGCCGGACGATGCGATCGCGGCCGGCGCCATGGCGCTGTTCGGCGAGAAATATGGCGATGAGGTGCGCGTGCTTTCGATGGGCGCGGCCGATGGCGCCAGCTATTCGGTCGAGCTGTGCGGCGGCACCCATGTCGCCGCGCTGGGCGATATCGCGCTCTTCAAGATCGTGTCGGAAAGCGCGGTCTCGTCGGGCGTCCGCCGTATCGAGGCGCTGACCGGCGAGGCCGCCCGCGCCTGGCTCACCGGCCGCGAGGACCGGCTGAAGGAAGCCGCCGCCACGCTCAAGACCGCGCCGGAAGACGTGCCCGCCCGCGTTCTCTCGCTGGTCGAGGAGCGCAAGCGGCTGGAGCGCGAGCTGGCCGATGCGAAGAAGGCGCTGGCGCTTTCCGGCGGCGCAAGCGTGACGCCGGAGGCTGCCCGGTCCGAAACCATCGCCGGCCGCGCCTTCGTCGGCAAGGTGATCGAGGGGCTGGACCCCAAGGGCCTGCGCGGCCTGATCGACGAGGAGAAGGCCCGGATCGGCTCCGGCGTCGCCGCTTTGGTGGCGGTGAACGAAGGGCGCGCCTCGGTGGCCGTCGGCGTCACCGACGATCTGAAGGGCGAGGTGAGCGCCGTCGATCTCGTCAAGGCGGCGGTGGCGACGCTGGGCGGGCAGGGCGGCGGCGGCCGGCCGGACATGGCCCAGGGCGGCGGACCGGACGGCGCCAAGGCGGCCGATGCGCTGGCCGCGATCCGCGCCGCGATGGAGGCGGCGCCGGTCGCCGCCTGATCGCGCGACCGGCGGGCGGAGCGGCTGAGGGCTCCGGCCACGCGCTATTGCGCGCCGGCGCTCCCGAGCAGGCTGACCACCGTCTTGCCGCCTTCGCGATTGGCGGTGAGGGTGAAGCCGCCCTCCTTGCCGTGCTTGCCGTTCAGCATCTCCATCGTGCCGGCCTTCACCTCGGCATCGACGGCATAGCCCGCTTTCCGGGCGCCGGCCTTGTAATAAGCGATCACCTGCGCCGGCATGTCCGGCGTGTCGAAGCTCAATATCGTGCTCCTGGCGGCCGCTTCGCCGGTGATCCGGGTGCTGCTGGTCACGGTGGCGCCGGGATAGAGCGAAAGGCCGGCCGGCAGGGCCGCGTCGCCGGTGCCGCTCACGATCCGGGCCGTGCCCTTGTCCGAACGCACGGTCAGCGTGCTCTGCCCGTTGCTCTCGCTGAGCTGGTAGCTCGCATCCCCCCCGGCACTGTCCTTGCCGGCCGTGCCGCTCTTGCCGCAACCGGACAGGGCGGCGGCCAGAGCCAGCGCCAGGATCGGGGGGTGGGGCCTGTTCTTGGTCGATCCGGTCATCTGGCCGCCTTTCAATCCAGGATCGTCAGCGCGCCCTTGCTGCCCGTGCCCGCCGGCTCGATGGCGATCCGCACCTTCTTGCCCTTGGCGTTGGTCAGGTTCAGCACGTCGGCCGCGCCTTCGCGGGTGGAAGGCGCGGACGTGAAGCCCTTGTCCTTGGCCGCCGCCTCATAATAGGCCTTCAGCTTGTCCGGCGCGTCGGCGCTGGCGTAGCTGATGCGCACGCTGTTCGCGCTCGCATCGCCCGCGGCCTTCACGTCCACGCCCGTCACCCTGGTGCCGGGATAGAGGCGCAGGCCGTCTATATCCATGTCGTCGCTGCCGAGGCTGGTCGCCGGCACGTCCACCTTGGCGCTGAAGCCCGGTATGTCGAGCGACACCTGCCCGCCATTGTCGGCCGAGGAAGCCGCCGCCCCATTGCCGGCGTCGGCCTTGTCGTCCTGGCCCACCTTCACCTCGCAGGCGGTGAGCAGCAACAGGCCTGAAACCGCTACGGCAAGGCCGATCGGCAGGGTGGTGCGACGCATTTTCTTCTCCCCAGTTTTCCGGTCGGTTTCCCTTATCGCATGTGTATTATATGGGCAATACAGTTTCCGCTTGCATCGCGGAGCGGAGAAGGCGATCATCCTGCCATGCTGAACGTCATCTCCCTGTTTATCGGCGTCATCGCGGCGGTCCTCGCGATCTTCGCCTTCATTCCCTTCCTGGGCTGGGCCAACTGGCTGATCCTGCCCGTGGCGGTGGTGGGGCTGATCGTCGGCCTGTTGTCCCGATCGAAGGAAGGGCAGACGCTCAACCTCGTCGTGATCGCGATCGGCTGCCTGCGCCTGTTCCTGGGCGGCGGCATCATCTGATTGAAATCATATCGGGTTGACGGCGGCCATGGGACGGCCGAAGGGCCGCGATCATGAGCCGGCAATCTCCCTCCGCATCCCAGGATGAAGCCCGCAGCGGCGTGCTCCTGGCCTTATCGGCCTATCTGATCTGGGGGCTGCTGCCGCTCTACCTGAAGCAGATCATGCATGTGCCGCCGGTGCAGATCGTCGCGCACCGCACCGTCTGGTCCTTCGTGCTGGTCGCGATCATCGTCCTCGCCTTCGGCCGGCTGAAGGGCATCCGCGCGGCGCTGCGCACGCGCGGCACCTTCGGCCTGCTGATGGTCAGCGCCACGCTGATCGCGCTCAACTGGCTGTTCTACACCTGGGCGATCCTGCACGAACATGTGCTGGAGGCGAGCCTCGGCTATTTCATCAACCCGCTGGTCAATGTCGCGCTCGGCATGATCTTCCTCAAGGAAAGGCTGCGGCCGGTGCAATGGCTGGCGGTGGGGCTGGCGGGCGCGGGCGTCATCGTCATGGCGGTGGCGCAGGGCGGGGCGGTGTGGATATCGCTCGCCCTCGCGATCACCTTCGGGCTCTACGGCCTTGTCCGCAAGGTGGTGGCGATCGATGCGCTGGGTGGCCTCGCCGTGGAGACGACCCTGCTCGCGCCGGTCGCGCTCGGCTGGCTCATGTGGTGCGCGCATACGGGGGAGGGCGCCTTCGGCGTGGATCGCGATACCGATCTGCTGCTGATCGCCGGCGGCCTGCTCACCACCACGCCCTTGCTGCTGTTCGCGGCGGCGGCGCGGCGGATGCGCTACACGGCGATGGGGCTGATCCAGTATCTCACGCCCACGCTGGTCTTCTTCCAGGGCATATTGCTGTTCGGGGAGCCGCTGACGACGGTCCACATCATCACCTTCGGGCTGATCTGGGCGGGGCTTGCCGTCTATGTCGCCGATATGCTCCGCGCGCATCGCGCCATGCCCGTTACGCTGCCGGAATAGGCTTTCCTCGGCGATTGGTTATGATATCCTGTATCCTCCAGAAAAGGAGGATGCCATGGCCCGTTCCCGCTATCGTCCGATTCCCTTCACCGATCCCCGCCCGATGGTGGAGATGAACACCACGCCGCTGATCGACGTGCTGCTCGTCCTCCTCATCATGATGATCCTCACGGTGCCCGTGGTGACGCACAAGGTCGCGATCGATCTGCCGGGCGACGGGCGGCGGGATGCCGCGCCGCCGCCGGTGCATCGCCTGGATATCGCGGCTTCGGGCGCGCTTTCCTGGGATGGGGCGCCGGTGGCGGTTGCGGCCTTGCCCGCGCGGCTGGCGGGCCACCGCGCCGATCCGGCCGGACCCATCCTCCATGTCCGCGCCGATGGGGAGGCGCCCTACGGCGTCGTCGATCAGACGCTGGCCGCGATCAAGCGGGCGCGGATCGACCGGATCGGGCTGGTCGACAATGCGCGCTATGCCGGGCTCGACTGATCGGGCCTCGCGGATGCAATGGCCCTGTAACATCGCCGAGTCATAAGATGCCTGCACGCTTCCGGAGCCGCGTTTCCGACCCCTAGGGCGGCTCCCCCTCCCGGACGCGCGGCGGCCCCTACCCCCGAACCGCCGCGCGTCCCCCTGGAGGTCCCTAGAAATCCACCGCTATGCCTTTGCTTTCCCAGTCGCCGTAGCGGACGGGATCGTGGCCGCGCGCCTCCGCCTCCTCCGGGTCGGGTACATATTCGGCCGGCTCCGGCACGGGCGGGCTGGGCGAAAGATGAGCGGGCGGCTTCACATGGGGCGGGCGCTTGCCGGACATGGCGTTGGTTCCGATTGAAGATTGCGGGGCTGCGCCCCACATTGCGCTCTGGAGGTAGAAGCGCAAGATGAACGGTATGAAGACGACCATGCTGCTCGCGGCGATGACCGCGCTGTTCATGGGCCTGGGTTATGCGATCGGCGGTTCGGGCGGGGCGATCATCGCCCTTCTGGTGGCGGGGGGCATGAACCTCTTCACCTTCTGGAATGCGGACAAGATCGTGCTGCGCATGCACGATGCGCGCGAAGTGAACGCCGGCAACTGCCCCGAATTCGTCGGGCTGGTGCAGGGCCTCGCGCGGCGCGCGGGCCTGCCGATGCCGAAGGTCTACATCATCGATTCGCCGCACCCCAACGCCTTCGCCACCGGCCGGAACCCGGAAAATGCCGCCGTCGCCGCGACGACGGGCCTGCTCGCCATCCTCGATCGCGACGAGATCGAAGGGGTGATGGCGCATGAGCTGGCCCATGTGCGCAACCGCGATACCCTGATCATGACGATGACGGCCACGATCGCCGGTGCGATATCGATGATCGCGAATTTCGGCCTGTTCTTCGGCGGCCATGGCGAAAACCGGCCGAACATGCTCGTCACGCTCGCCGCCGTCATCATGGCGCCCTTTGCGGCCATGATCGTCCAGATGGCGATCAGCCGCACCCGCGAATATGGCGCGGACCGGGGCGGGGCCGAGATTTCCGGCAAGCCGCGCGCGCTGGCTTCCGCGCTCGCCAAGCTGGCCAAGGGCGCGGCCCGCATCCCCAATCCGGTGGTGGACCGCAACCCGGCGGCCGCCCAGCTCTATATCGTGCCGGCGCTGTCGGGCAGGGGCGGGGACAATCTCTTCTCCACCCACCCGGATACCGGCAACCGCATCGCCCGGCTGGATGCGATCGCGGCGGAAATGGGCGATCTGCCCCGCCAGCGGCCGGCCGCGCCGCGCGTCGCCTCGGTGCCCGCTTCGCGCCGCCGCGCCAGCGCGCTCGATCCCAACGGGCGCCGCTGATCCGCCTGGCGCGCGATTTCCGCCCGGCCTGGAAATGCTCTATGGCCGCGCGGAAACGACCGATGGGAAGATGATTTGAGCGATAACGAACCCGCCGGCGTCGCCGCGCGCCGCGCCGCGATGCGCCTGCTCGATGCCGTGCTGCGGCAGGGCCTGCCGCTGGAAGCGGCGCTGGGCAATGCCACGGCGGGCATCGACCGCGCGGACGATCGCGCCTTCGCCCGCGCCATCGCGGCGGAAGTGCTGCGCCGCCTGCCCGATCTCGATGCCCTGATCGATTCCCACACGGCCAAGAAGCTTCCCCACGATGCCAAGGCCCGCTTCGCGCTGCGCATCGCGCTCGCCCAGGCGCTGGCGCTCGGCACGCCGCCCCATGCCGCCATCGCCACCGTGCTGCCGCTGATGGATGGCGGCCCGCGCCGGCTGGTTCATGGCGTGTTCGGCGCGGCGATGCGGGCCGGCGCCACGCTGCCGGGTCAGCCCGCGCTCCCGCGTCCGGTGGAGAAGCGCTGGCGCAAGGCCTGGAAGCAGGACATGGTCGATGCCGCCCGCGCTGCGATCGCCGCGCCGCCGCCGGTCGATCTCACGCTCCGCGATCCCGCCGCCACCGCCGAATGGACGGAACGGCTGGGCGGCGTCAGCCTCGCCCCCGGCCATGTCCGCCTGGCCCGTGGCGGCGCGATCGCCGATCTGCCGGGCTTCGCGGATGGACAATGGTGGGTGCAGGATATCGCCGCCTCGCTGCCCGCGCGGGTGGCGGGCGCGGGGGAGGGGCGCAGCGCGCTCGATCTCTGCGCCGCGCCCGGCGGCAAGACGATGCAGCTCGCCGCCGCCGGCTGGCAGGTTACGGCGACGGACCTGTCCGCGCCCAGGCTGGAACGGCTCCGCGAAAATCTCGCCCGCACCGGCCTTGCCGCCGAGGTCCGGCAGGCGGACGTGATGGCGGAGGAGCCGCGCCCGGTTTTCGATGCGGTGCTGCTCGATGCGCCCTGCTCGGCCACCGGCATCTTCCGCCGCCATCCCGATGTGCTCCACCGCGCCACCGATCGCGCCATCGCCGGCTTCGCCGAACAGCAGGCGGCGATGCTCCGCCAGGCGGCCGGCTGGGTGAAGCCGGGCGGCACGCTGATCTATGCCGTCTGCTCGCTGGAACCCGCCGAAGGCGAGATGGTGGCCGATGGCTTCGCGGCCGAACAGGGCTTCACCCGCGATCCGATCCGGCCCGAGGAACTGCCCGAAGGCATCGTGCCGGGCGGCGCGGGCCGCGTCCGCGTGCTGCCCGGCGCGCTGGCGGAGCAGGGCGGCGCGGACGGCTTCTTCGTGGCGCGGTTCCGGCGAGGGTGACGCTGGCGGCCTTAAACCGATTTCCCCGCCCGCCCGGCCAGCTCCACCACATATTGCCAGGCGATGCGGCCCGATCGGCCGCCGCGCTGCGTCGCCCAGGCGATGGCGTCCTGCGGTTCGAATGTCAGCCCCAGCTTCGCCGCATAGCCTGAAACCATCGCGACATAGGTATCCTGGTCGCACACATGGAAGCCCAGGCTGAGGCCGAAGCGGTCGGCCAGCGCCATGCGATCGTCCACCACGTCGCGCGGGTTGATCGGGCTGTCCTGCTCCCGCATGTCGCGGTGGACGATGTGGCGGCGGTTGGAGGTGACGTAGAGCCGCGCATTGGCCGGCCGCGCCTCCGCGCCGCCTTCCAGCAGCGATCGCAGGATGCGGGGCGCGTCGCTCCCTTCCTCGAAGCCCAGATCGTCGATGAACAGCACATAGGCGCGCGGCACGTCCGCGATGCGGGCGAACAGGCGCGGCAGCGTGCCGATCGCGTCGCCCGCGACCTCGATCAGCGCGATATCCAGCGCTTCCTGCTGGAGGGTGCCGACGCTCGCCTTCACCAGCGCGGATTTGCCCGCCCCGCGCGATCCCCACAGCAGCACGTCGTGCGCGGCATGGCCGTGCGCCAGCCGGCGGCTGTTCTCGATCAGCGCGGTCTTCTGTGGGTCGATCCCGGTCAGCAGGTCGAGCGCGATCGGCCTGAACGCGCGGGTCGGCTGCAGCGCCCCCATGTGCCACACATAGGCCGGATGCGCGGCGGGATCGCCATCGGGCGGCGGCGGCGGCGCGATCCGTTCCAGCGCGGCGGCGATGCGGGCAAGGGCTTCACTGTCGGTCACGGGCGTCCTCCGCTACGGTCCGGGCGGCCATAACCGACTGTGGCGCAAGATTGAATCCCTTTCCCTCGGATAACCTTCCTGCCAGAAAAACCGCCGGATACTGAATTTTCGGAGTCGCCATGAAGAAAGCGCTGCCCGCCCTGGCCCTGATCGGCCTTCTTTCCACCCCCGCGGCGGCCGACACGCTGTCCGATGCGGTGCGCGCCGACATGCCGTCGCTGCTCACCATCTATCGCGATCTGCACGCCAATCCGGAACTGAGCTTCCAGGAGGTGAAGAGCGCGGCGAAGCTCGCGGCCGAGGCGAAGAAGGCCGGCTTCGAGGTGACGACCGGCGTCGGCAAGACGGGCGTCGTCGCGGTGATGAAGAACGGCCCCGGCCCGGTCGTGCTGCTCCGCGCCGATATGGACGCGCTTCCCCTCGTCGAGCAGACGGGCGTGCCCTATGCCAGCAAGGTGAAGGCGCTCACCCGCGAGGGCGCCGAAACCGGCGTGATGCACGCCTGCGGCCACGATACGCACATGACGGCCTGGATCGCCACCGCCCGGCGGATGGCGGCGATGAAGGATCAGTGGTCCGGCACGCTCGTCATGGTCGGCCAGCCGGCGGAGGAGATCGGCTCCGGCGCCAAGGCGATGCTGGACGACGGGCTCTATACCCGCTTTCCCAAGCCCTCCACCGTCATCGCCTTCCATGATTCGGCCGCGCTGCCGGCCGGCGTGATCGGCTATGCCGATGGCTATACGATGGCCAATGTCGACACCGTCGACCTGACGGTGAAGGGCATCGGCGGCCACGGCGCCTATCCCCAGCTTGCCAAGGACCCGATCGTGCTGGCCGCCCGCATCGTCACCGCGCTGCAGACGCTGGTCTCGCGGGAGATCGATCCGCTGGAATCGGGCGTGGTCACGGTCGGCAGCTTCATCGGCGGCACCAAGCACAACATCATCCCGGATGAGGTGAAGCTGCAGCTCACGGTCCGCAGCTACACGCCGGAAGTGCGCAAGACCCTGCTGGACGGCATCATCCGCATCGCCAAAGGCGAGGCGATCGCCGCCGGCATGCCGGAGGATCGCATGCCGGTGATGGCGCTGAAGGACGGCATCACGCCCGCCACCTTCAACACCCAGCCGCTCACCAACACCATCACCACCGCCTTCGCCGATCGTTTCGGCAAGGATCGCGTCCGCCTGCTCCGCGCGCAGATGGGGGGCGAGGATTTCAGCCAGTTCTACCTGGCGGACAAGGATAATATCCAGTCGCTGCTCTTCTGGGTGGGCGGCGTATCGAAGGCGAGCTGGGACAAGGCCGGCGGCGACGTGACCAAGCTCCCCTCGATCCACAGCCCCTTCTGGGCGCCCGATCCCGACATCACCATCTCCACCGCCACCGAAGCGATGGTGACGGCGGCCCTGACGGCGCTGGGGAAGAAGTGAGGCATAAGGGGGTGGTGTCGCTCCCCGCCATGCGCGGGGGGCTGGCGGCCGGCGAATCCACCCCCTATACGTTCCGCCATGGCTGACGATCTCTTCGCTTCCACTCCCTCCACCAGCTCCGGAAATTACGATGCCTCGGCGATCGAGGTGCTGGAAGGGCTGGAGCCGGTTCGCCGTCGCCCCGGCATGTATATCGGCGGCACGGACGAGCGCGCCTTCCATCACCTCGCCGCCGAGGTGCTGGACAATGCGATGGACGAGGCCGTCGCCGGCCATGCGACGCGGATCGAGGTGACGCTGGCGGCCGGCAACCGCATCACCATCGCCGATAACGGCCGGGGCATCCCGGTCGATCCGCATCCGAAATTTCCGGGCAAGTCGGCGCTGGAGGTGATCCTCACCACGCTCCATTCCGGCGGCAAGTTCAGCGACAAGGCCTATGCCACCTCGGGCGGCCTGCACGGCGTGGGCGTCAGCGTCGTCAACGCGCTGTCGGTGGATACGGTGATCGAGGTCGCCCGCAATCGGGAGCTTTTCCGCCAGACCTTCTCCAAGGGGCATCCGACCTCGAAGCTGGAAACCGTGGGCGCCGCCCCCAACCGGCGCGGCACCAGCGTGTCCTTCACGCCGGACCCGGAGATATTCGGCCCGGCCGCCCATTTCCGGCCCGGCCGGCTCTATCGGCTCGCCCGGTCCAAGGCCTATCTCTATGCCGGGGTTGAGATACGCTGGCGCTGCGATCCCTCGCTGATCGGGGACGATACGCCGGCCGAGGCCGTCTTCCAGTTTCCCGGCGGGCTGGCCGATCACTTGCAGGAACAGATTGCCGGCCGCGAGTGCGCGACCGCGAATTTCTTTTCGGGCAAGCAGGATTTCCCGAACGCGCAAGGATCGGTGGAATGGGCGGTCGCCTGGCCGCTCTGGTCCGAAGGCAGCTATTCCTATTATTGCAACACCATCCCCACGCCCGATGGCGGCACCCATGAAAACGGCCTGCGCGCCGGGCTGGTGAAGGGGATGCGCGCCTTCGCCGAGCTGGTCGGCCAGAAGAAGGCGAAGGACCTGACGGCGGACGACGTGATGACCGGATCGGAGCTGATGCTCTCCGTCTTCATCCGCGATCCGCAGTTCCAGAGCCAGACGAAGGACCGGCTGACCAGCCCCGAGGCCGCCGGCCTCGTGGAGAAGGCGATCCGCGACCATTTCGATCATTTCCTCGCGGACAATATGGAACGCGGCAAGGCGCTGCTCGCCTTCGTGCTGGATCGGATGGACGAACGCCTGCGCCGCAAGGCCGAACGCGAGGTCAAGCGCAAGACGGCGACGGCCGGGCGCAAGCTGCGCCTGCCGGGCAAGCTCACCGATTGCGCGAACGACGATCCCGCCGGCACCGAATTGTTCATCGTCGAAGGCGATTCGGCCGGCGGATCGGCCAAGCAGGCGCGCGATCGCAAGACGCAGGCGATCCTGCCGATCCGGGGCAAGATATTGAACGTGGCCTCGGCCTCGTCCGCCAAGATCCTCGCCAATCAGGAAATCGCCGATCTCATCCAGGCGCTGGGCTGCGGCGTGCGCGACAAGTGCAATCCCGATCTGCTGCGCTACGAGCGCATCGTGGTGATGAGCGACGCCGACGTCGACGGAGCCCATATCGCCACGCTGCTGATGACCTTCTTCTTCCAGGAAATGCCGGAAGTCGTGCGGCGCGGGCATCTCTATCTCGCCCAGCCGCCGCTCTACCGGATCGTGGCCGGCGCCAAGAGCGCCTACGCCCGCGACGATGCGCACCGCGCCGAGCTGGAGGCGACCGAGTTCAAGGGCAAGAAGGTCGAGGTCAGCCGCTTCAAGGGCCTGGGCGAGATGAACCCCCAGCAGCTTCGCGAAACGACGATGGACCCGGCGAAGCGCAGCCTGATCCGCGTCGTCCTGCCGCAGGAATATGAGGAGCGGCAGAGCGTGCGCGATCTGGTCGACCGGCTGATGGGCAAGAATCCCGAGCACCGCTTCGCCTTCATCCAGGCCAATGCCGCCCAGTTCGACGAGGAAGCGATCGACGCCTGAGGCGCCCCTGCCATCCTTTCCCGCTACCCTGAAGGGAAAGGCGGGACATGGCGGCCCAGCCGGCCAAGGACATTTCTTGTCCTCAAGGGCGGGTGAAGCGTCGCCTTGATGCGAAGGATGGAAACGATCGATAGGCCATCGTTTCCTGTTGCCCTGATATGGTCCCGGATCGGGCCGGACGACATCAATGGAAAGCGGTGATGGCAGCAGCCGCAACAAAAACTGTCCCGAATGGCGCCGCGGGCGGTTGCCCCGTGCGTCCCATGGGTCTAAGCGGACGCCGTTTCACGGGCGGACGCTCGCCGCGGCCGCCTTCCTAAGCCAACTCGAACCCTTGAAGGCACGCGCATGTCCAGGAAGAAGATCGCGCTTATCGGCGCAGGCAATATCGGCGGCACGCTCGCTCATCTCGCGGCGATCAAGGAACTGGGCGACATCGTCCTGTTCGACGTCGTCGAGGGCGTTCCCCAGGGCAAGGCGCTCGATCTCAGCCAGTGCGGTCCCATCGAGGGTTTCGACGCGAAGATCACCGGCACGAACGACTATGCCGATATCGCGGGCGCGGACGTCATCATCGTCACCGCCGGCGTCGCCCGCAAGCCGGGCATGAGCCGCGATGACCTGCTGGGCATCAACCTCAAGGTCATGAAGGCCGTGGGCGAGGGCATCAAGGCCAATGCGCCGGATGCGTTCGTGATCTGCATCACCAACCCGCTGGACGCGATGGTGTGGGCGCTGCGCGAATTCTCCGGCCTGCCGCACAACAAGGTGGTCGGCATGGCCGGCGTGCTCGATTCGGCGCGCTTCAGCCACTTCCTTGCCGAGGAATTCCAGGTCTCCGTTCGCGACGTGAACAGCTTCGTGCTCGGCGGCCATGGCGACACCATGGTGCCGGTGGTCGAATATTCCACCGTCGCGGGCATCCCGATCCCCGACCTGATCGAGCAGGGCCGTTCCACCAAGGAGCGCATCGACGCGATCGTGCAGCGCACCCGCTCGGGCGGCGGCGAGATCGTCGGCCTGCTCAAGACCGGATCGGCTTATTATGCGCCGGCCACCAGCGGCATCGCGATGGCCGAGGCCTATCTGAACGATCAGAAGCGCCTGCTGCCCTGCGCCGCCTATGTCGAAGGCAAGTACGGCGTGGACGGCCTCTATGTCGGCGTGCCGGTGGTGATCGGCGCCGGCGGCGTCGAGCAGATCGTCGAGATCAAGCTCGATGACGAGGCGAAGGCCAACCTCCAGGTCTCCGTCGATGCGGTCAAGGAACTGCTGGTCGCCTGCAAGGGCATCGATCCGAGCCTCGCTTAATCTTTCCGCTTCCCCAGCAAAGGGCGAACAAAACCGATGTCGATTCTCGTCAACAAGAACACCAAGGTCATCACCCAGGGGATGACCGGCAACACCGGCAGCTTCCATACGGAACAGGCGCTGGCCTATGGCACGCAGATGGTGGCGGGCGTCACCCCCGGCAAGGGCGGCACCACCCATCTCGGCCTGCCCAATTATGACACGGTTCACGAGGCCGTCGCCGCCACCGGCGCCGATGCCAGCGTGATCTACGTTCCGCCGCCCTTCGCCGCGGATTCGATCCTGGAGGCGATCGACGCGGAAGTGCCGCTGATCGTCTGCATCACCGAGGGCATTCCGGTGCTGGACATGGTGCGCGTGAAGCGTGCGCTCCAGGGTTCCAAGTCGCGCCTGATCGGCCCGAACTGCCCCGGCGTTCTCACCCCGAACGAATGCAAGATCGGCATCATGCCCGGCTCGATCTTCCGCCAGGGTTCGGTGGGTGTTGTCTCGCGCTCCGGCACGCTTACCTATGAAGCCGTGTTCCAGACCTCCAACGCCGGCCTCGGCCAGACCACCGCTGTCGGTATCGGCGGCGATCCGGTGAACGGCACCAACTTCATCGACGTGCTCGAGCTGTTCCTGGCCGATGAAGCGACGAAATCGATCATCATGATCGGGGAAATTGGCGGTTCGGCCGAGGAAGAAGCCGCGCAATTCCTGCGGGATGAGGCTAAGAAGGGCCGCAAGAAGCCGATGGTCGGCTTCATCGCCGGCCGCACGGCGCCTCCGGGCCGCCGCATGGGCCATGCCGGCGCGATCGTCTCCGGTGGCCAGGGCGGCGCCGAGGACAAGATCGCGGCGATGGAAGCGGCGGGCATCCGCGTCGCGGCCAGCCCGTCGGAGCTGGGCACGACGCTGGTGGAGGTCCTGAAGGGCTGAAGCGGGCGATCTTCCGCCTCCCCGTGGGAAAGGGAGGCGAAAGGTGCTGGACAATAAAGTGGGGCGGGAAGCGGTTTGGCGGGACTGCTTTCCGTCCTAAATACTGTGAACAAGTCGGCGCATCCGCTGCCGGCATCGTGTAAAAGCCACTGGCCGGTGCGTTCGGCGCCGGTGCGTGCAAACCAAGGCGCGGCATCCGCGCAAGGACGGCAAAATGGGTATCGAGGGTCTGGGTTTCGACGAGTTGGAGGGAGTTAGTCCTTCCTTCGTGGAGGCGCTGTACCGGCGCTTCGAGGCCGATCCGGCATCGGTCGAACCGAGCTGGCGGACATATTTCGAAGGCTTGGCGGCGACGGTTTCTTCCCCCTCCTGGGCGCGATCGAACTGGCCCCCCACCGATACCGATGCGCTGACCGCCGGCCTCGACCCCACCCAGTCGGCCCTGCCGCCCAAGCCCGCCAAGGGCGGCGCCCCCGTTCCGGCCGCATCCGCCCCGGCCAAGCCGTCCATCTCGTCCGAGGATATCGTTGCCGCCGCCTCCGACTCGATCCGCGCGGTGATGCTGATCCGCTCCTATCGGGTGCGCGGCCATCTGGGCGCCGATCTCGATCCGCTGGGCCTTTCCAAGCGCGATCTGCCCGCCGATCTGACGCCGGAATTCCACGGCTTCTTCGGCGCGGACCTCGATCGTCCGATCTACCTCGGCGGCACGCTGGGGCTGGAGCGCGGCACGATCCGCGAGGTCGTGGCGATCCTCCAGCGCAATTATTGCGGCCATGTCGGCCTCGAATATATGCACATCTCCGACATTGAGGAGCGCCGCTTCCTGCAGGAGCGGATGGAAGGCCGCGACAAGGAGATCCAGTTCACCGAGCTGGGCAAGAAGGCCATCCTTTCCAAGGTGATCCACGCCGAGCAGTGGGAGAAGTTCCTGGGCCGCAAATATGTCGGCACCAAGCGCTTCGGCCTCGACGGCGGCGAATCCATGGTGCCGGCGCTGGAAAGCGTCATCAAATATAGCGGCGCCGGCGGCGTGCGCGAGGTGGTGATCGGCATGGCCCATCGCGGCCGCCTGAACGTCCTCGCGAACGTGATGGAAAAGCCCTATCGCGCCATCTTCAGCGAATTCGCCGGCGGTTCCGCCAATCCGGAGGATGTCGGCGGATCGGGCGACGTGAAATATCACCTCGGCACCTCCACCGACCGCGAGTTCGACGGCAATCTCGTCCACCTGAGCCTCGCGCCCAACCCCTCGCACCTCGAGGCGGTCGATCCCGTGGTGCTGGGCAAGGCGCGCGCCAAGCAGACCAAGCTCGACGATCTCGAGCGCGGCAAGGTGGTGCCGATCCTGCTCCATGGCGACGCGGCCTTTGCGGGCCAGGGCATCATCATGGAATGCTTCGGCTTTTCGGGCCTCGCCGGCTATAATACCGGCGGCACGATCCATTTCGTCATCAACAACCAGGTCGGCTTCACCACCAGCCCGCAATTCGCGCGCTCCTCGCCCTATCCGTCGGATATCGCGAAGATGGTGCAGGCGCCGATCATCCATGTGAACGGCGACGATCCCGAAGCCGTCACCTTCGCCTGCAAGCTGGCCACCGAATTCCGCGTCGCCTTCAAGCGCGACGTGGTGATCGACATGTGGTGCTATCGCCGCTTCGGCCACAATGAGAGCGACGAGCCCGGCTTCACCCAGCCGCTGATGTATGATGCGATCCGCAAGCATCCGCCGGTGTCCGAGCTCTACGCCGCCCGGCTGAAGGCGGAAGGCGTGATCGATCAGGCCTGGCTCGACAGCCAGGTCGAGGAATTCGTCAAGATGCTCGAGGGCGAGTTCGATGCCGCCAAGGGCTTCCGCGTCAACAAGGCGGACTGGTTCGAGGGCGACTGGAGCGGCTTCGCCGCCCCGCGCGAGGCGATCACCGAGCGCCGTGCCGCCAATACCGGCATCAGCCGCGAGACGCTGGACCGCGTGGCCGGCGTGCTGACGACCGTCCCGGAAGGCTTCAACATCCACAAGACGTTGAACCGCATCCTCGATGCCAAGAAGGCGATGTTCGAGACGGGCGAAGGCTTCGACTGGGCGACCGGCGAGGCGCTGGCCTTCGGTTCGCTGCTGGTGGAAGGCTATCCGGTCCGCCTGTCGGGCCAGGATTCGGGCCGCGGCACCTTCAGCCAGCGCCATGCGGCCTGGACGGACCAGAAGGACGGGCACAAATATGTCCCGCTCTCCACGCTCGACCGCCGCTTCCAGGTGCTGGACAGCCCGCTCAGCGAGTTCGGCGTGCTCGGCTTCGAATATGGCTATGCCTCCACCGCGCCCAACACGCTGGTGCTGTGGGAAGCGCAGTTCGGCGATTTCGCCAATGGCGCGCAGGTGATGATCGACCAGTTCATCGCCGCGGGCGAGGCGAAGTGGCTGCGCGCCAACGGCCTCGTCATGCTGCTGCCGCACGGCTATGAAGGGCAGGGGCCGGAGCACAGCTCCGCCCGCCTGGAACGCTATCTGCAGCTTTGCGCGGAAGATAATATGCAGGTGTGCAACATCACGACGCCGGCCAATTACTTCCACGTGCTGCGCCGGCAGATGCACCGCAATTTCCGCAAGCCGCTGATCATCATGACGCCGAAGTCGCTGCTCCGCCACAAGGCGGCGGTGTCGACGATCGACGAATTCATGGGCGACAGCCACTTCAAGCGCATCCTTTCCGATCCGAACGCACCGGCGGACCAGGATGTGAAGCGCGTCGTGCTCTGCTCGGGCAAGGTCTTCTACGACCTCGCCGAGGCGCGCGACGCCGCGGGCGACAAGAACACCACGATCATCCGGATCGAGCAGATCTATCCGTTCCCGGCCGAGGCGCTCGTCAAGCGGCTGGCGCGGATGCCCAATCTCGAAACGGTGGTGTGGGCCCAGGAAGAACCCAAGAATAACGGGGCATGGTTCTTCGTCGAACCGATCCTGGAGGAGTGTCTGAAGGAAGCGGGCGTCGGCCCGGTCCGCGCGATCTACGCGGGCCGCAAGGCATCCGCGGCGACGGCCACCGGCCTCGCACGCAAGCATGTGGAACAGCAGGCGGCGCTCGTTGCGGAAGCGCTTGGCCATGAAGTGAAGGCGAACTGAGACATGGCGACCGAAGTCAAGGTGCCCACGCTGGGCGAATCCATCACCGAAGCGACGCTCGGCCAGTGGCTGAAGGCGCCGGGCGAGGCGGTGAAGGCCGATGAGCCGATCGCCAGCCTCGAAACCGATAAGGTTGCGGTGGAAGTCAATTCGCCGGTCGATGGCGTGATGGGCGAGCAGGTGGTGGCCGAGGGCGATACCGTCCTCGTCGATGCCGTGATCGCGATCATCAACGAAGGCGCCGCCGCTTCGACCGCGGCCACCCCGGCCGTGGCCGATCGCAACGCCGTGGGCCAGGCCGAGGCCGCCGCCCCGGCGGAGCCGGCCTCCGCGCCGGTCGAGGAGGATGACGGCGATCCCAAGACGCTGTCGCCCGCCGTTCGCCGCGTCGTGCTGGAATACGGGCTCGATCCTTCGAAGATCAAGGGCACCGGCAAGGACGGCCGCCTGACGAAGGACGACGTGCTTCTCGCCGCCAAGACGCAGAAGCCGGCGGCGGCGCCCGCCGCTGCGGCGCCCGCGCCCGCCGTCTCGGCCCCGGCCGCCAGCTTCGCCGTTTCCGGCGAGCGCAAGGAAGAGCGCGTGCGCATGACGCGCCTGCGCAAGACGGTCGCCGCTCGCCTCAAGGACGCGCAGAACACCGCCGCGATGCTCACCACCTATAACGACGTCGACATGACGGCCGTTATCGATGCGCGCAACCGCTACAAGGACCTGTTCGAGAAGAAGCACGGCATCCGCCTCGGCTTCATGAGCTTCTTCGCCAAGGCGGCGGTGCTGGCGGCGCGCGACGTGCCGGCGGTCAACGCCTCGATCGAGGGCGATGAGATCGTCTATCGCGATTATGTCGATATCTCGGTCGCGGTCTCGGCCCCGCAGGGCCTGGTCGTGCCGGTGGTGCGCGATGCCGACAAGCTGAGCTTCGCCGGCATCGAGAAGACGATCGCCGATTTCGGCCGGCGCGCCAAGGACGGCACGCTGAAGATGGAGGAGATGAAGGGCGGCACCTTCACCATCTCCAACGGCGGCGTGTTCGGATCGCTCCTGTCCAGCCCGATCATCAACCCGCCGCAGTCGGCGGTGCTGGGCCTGCACCGCATCGAGGAACGCCCGGTCGTCCGCGACGGCCAGATCGTCGCGCGCCCGATGATGTATCTGGCGCTCAGCTACGATCACCGCCTGATCGACGGTCGCGAAGCGGTCACCTTCCTCGTCCGCATCAAGGAAGCGATCGAGGATCCGACCCGCCTCCTCATCGACCTCTGATCCTTGCCCCTTTGACCGTCATTCCCGCGCAGGCGGGAATCCATATCGCCGCCTTTCTGGGCTATATGGACCCCCGCTCCGGCGGGGGTGACGAGGAGAAAACGAATGTCCGATTATGATTTCGACGTTCTCGTCATCGGTTCCGGCCCGGGCGGCTATGTCGCCGCGATCCGCGCCGCGCAGCTCGGCCTGAAGACGGCCTGCGCGGAAAGCCGCGAAACGCTGGGCGGCACCTGCCTCAACGTCGGCTGCATCCCCTCCAAGGCGCTGCTCCACTCCTCGCACCTCTATGAGGAAGCCCATTCGGGCGCGCTCGCCAAGTTCGGCGTGAAGATCGACGGCGCCAGCCTCGATCTCGATGCCATGCACGGCCAGCGGCTGAAGGCCGTGAAGGGCCTGACCGGCGGCATCGAATTCCTGTTCAAGAAGAACAAGGTGGAATGGCTGAAGGGCCGCGCCGCCTTCACCGGCAAGGATACGGTGGAAGTCGCCGGCAAGACCTACCGGGCGAAGAACATCGTCATCGCCACCGGATCGTCCGTCACCCCGCTGCCGGGCGTCACGGTCGATAACGAGGTGATCGTCGATTCCACCGGCGCGCTGGAACTGGCCAAGGTGCCGGGCCACATGGTCGTCATCGGCGGCGGCGTGATCGGCCTGGAGCTGGGATCGGTGTGGCGCCGCCTCGGCGCGCAGGTCACCGTCGTCGAATATCTCGACCAGATCCTGCCGGGCATGGATGGCGAAGTCCGCAAGGAAGCCGCCAAGCTGTTCAAGAAGCAGGGCTTCGACATCAAGACCTCGACCAAGGTCACCAAGGTCGAGCGCAAGGGCGACGGCGCCGTGCTGACGGTGGAGCCCGCCGCGGGCGGCGAAGCGCAGACGATCGAGGCGGACGTCGTCCTGGTCGCCATCGGCCGCCGCCCCAACACCGACGGGCTGGCGCTCGACAAGGCGGGGCTTGCCGTCAACCAGCGCGGCCAGGTCGATATCGACCATGATTTCGCCACCGCCGTTCCCGGCATCTGGGCGATCGGCGATGTCGTCCCCGGCCCGATGCTCGCGCACAAGGCCGAGGATGAAGGCATTGCCGTGGCCGAGAATATCGCGGGCCTCACCGGCATCGTGAACCATGACGTGATTCCGTCGGTCGTCTACACCAGCCCGGAAATCGCCGGCGTCGGCCTCACCGAGGAACAGGCGAAGGAACGCGGCGAGGTGAAGGTCGGCAAGTTCCCGATGCTCGCCAACAGCCGCGCCAAGACGATCGACGACACGGCCGGCTTCGTGAAGGTGATCGCGGACGCCAAGAGCGATCGCGTGCTCGGCGTGTGGATCGTCGCGTCGGTCGCCGGCACGATGATCGCGCAGGCGGCGCAGGCGATGGAATTCGGCGCCACGTCCGAAGATATCGCCTACACCTGCCACGCGCACCCGACCCACCCCGAGGCGCTCAAGGAAGCGGCGATGGCGGTGCAGGGGCTGCCGATCCACATCTGACGAAGCGGCGGGGAGCCGGCCCGGTGCTGGCTCCCTGTCGTCCTTCTCGCTCAACCCCTCGTCATTCCGCGAAGGCGGGAGCCCTAGGCCAGCGTAGCTAATCCATGGATGCGGCTGGCCCGATTGAGCCGATAGCTCCCGACACAATGGCTTCCCGCCTGCGCGGGAATGACGAGGTTGGAGAAGGGTGGCGGGATCAGCGCCCGACCTCGCGCCGCCTCATCCCGCCGCCACCAGCAGGGCGGCGAGCAAACCGGTTTCCACCAGCTCTATTCCCGCGCCGTGGCAGTCGCCGCTGGCGCCGCCCAGCCGCCAGCGCAGCCACAGGCCCCAGCCGGCCACCAGCGGCAGCGCCATCGCCAGCGGCGGGAACAGGGCGAAGGCGGCCAGCGCCGCGATCGACCAGATCAGGATGTCCGCCGGGCGCACCGCCCAGGCGAATCGCTCGGCCAGGCCGCTGCCCAGCGGGGGCAGCCAGCGGGTCCAGGCGAGCGGGCCGATCCGCGCCAGCGCCGGCACCAGCAGCAGCGGCCACGGCCCGATCCGGCTGGCGAGCAATGCCAGCAGCACCAGCTTCGCCGCGCATTGCAGGATCAGCGCGATCGCGCCGAAGCTGCCGACATGCGGGTCCTTCATCACCGCCAGCAGCCGTTCGGGATCGCGGTGGCTTGCGCCCAGCGCGTCGGCAAGGTCGCCCAGCCCGTCGAGGTGGAGCGCGCCCGTCACCAGCACCCAGGCGACGAGGCCGGCGAGGCCGGCGGCCCAGGGGTCGATCCGTGCCCCCAGCCACCAGGCGCCCGCCACGATCGCGCCCACCAGCAGGCCCACGGCGGGAAACCAGCGGATCGCGGCCGCCATCTCGGCAGGGTCGAAATCCCGGATCTGCGGTGTCGGGATGCGCGTCAGGAACTGGATGGCGATGATCGGCCCGCGCAACATCAGCAAAGCCCCACGATCTGGCCCTGCGGCCGTTCGCCCGGCCATATGCGGATCGAAAGCAGCGCCGCGTAAGGAAGGTCCAGCGCCCATGTCTGCCGCTGGTCGAACCCGCACAAACAGGAAACCGCAGCCCGCATCGCGCCGCCATGGGTGACGACCAGCGTGTCGACGGGATCGAGCGCCCCGATCGCTGCCGCCACGCGCGCCACCAGTGCCGACCAGCTTTCGCCCCCCGGCGGCGGATCGCGATCGGGGTCCGCCCAGAATGCCGCCATCGCCGCGGGATCGATCTCCACCGTGGTCAGGCCATCCCAATCCCCAAAATCCAGTTCCCGCCAGCGCGGATCGACGATCGCGCCGCGATCGATCGCCATCGCCGTATCGCGGCATCGGACCAGATCGGAACTGACCAGCCGGTCGAACGGCAGCCCCTCCACCTGTTCCCGGCAGGCGGCGATGCCTTCGGACGTCGCCGCGCAGTCGGTGCGGCCCAGCAGCCGGCCGGGCAGGGCCGGCGCGCCGTGGCGCAGCAGATGGAGCAGGAAGCCCGTCACCCGCTGCCGATCCCGGCTTCGGCGAAGGTCGCCATTCCGCCATGGGCGGCGAGCGCGGAGCGGATGATGTTGATCGCCACCGCCGCGCCACTGCCTTCCCCCAGCCGCATGTCGAGCGAGAGGAGGGGCGAGAGGCCGATCCGGTCGAGCAGGCGCCGGTGGCCGGGCTCCGCCGAAACATGCCCGGCGACGATATGGTCGACGATGGCCGGCTGGCTCGCGGCGATGGGCGCGATGGCGGCGGTGGCGATGAAGCCGTCCATCGCCACTGGCACCCGCGCCAGCCGCGCGGCCACCACCGCGCCCGCGATCGCGGCCAGTTCCCGTCCGCCCAGCCGGCGCAGCGTCTCGAACGGAGAGGTGAGGGCGCCGCGATGGAACGCCAGCGCCGCATCGATCACGGCGGCTTTCCGGGCAAGGCCGGCCGCGTCGACGCCGGTGCCGGGGCCGGCCCAATCCACGGCCTCGCCACCGAAGCTGGCGGCGCAGAGCGCGGCGGCGGCGGTGGAGTTGGCGATGCCCATCTCCCCCACCGCCAGCAGGTCGATCCCGGCCTCCGCCACGGCCGCGCCGGCATTCAGCGCGGCGAGGCATTCCGCCTCCGTCATCGCCGCCGCCATGGTGAAATCGGCGGTCGGCCGGTCGAGATCGATCGGCACCACGACGAGCTCGGCGCCGGCCGCGGCGGACAAGGCGTTGATCGCCGCCCCGCCGCGCGCGAAATTCTCCACCATCTGCGCGGTGACGGACGCCGGAAACGCGCTCACCCCGCGCGCCGCAACCCCATGGTTGCCCGCGAAGACCGCCACGCGCGCGCGCCCTATTTCCGGCCGCTCGCGCCCCTGCCAGCCGGCGATCAGGATCGCCAGATCTTCCAGCCGACCCAGCGAGCCCGGCGGTTTGGTAAGCTGCGCCTGCCGCGCGGCGGCGGCGGATCGCGCGCCGGAATCGGGAGACGGCAAGGCGGAAAGGGCGGCGGAGAAATCGGCGGCGCTCGCGAACATGCCTGCGGCCATAAAGGCTGGCGCCGGCCTGTCCAGCCCGTCGCCCCGCCGCCGATGGCCCGTCCTCGCGCCTTCCGGATGGAAAATTTTTGTCGAAGATGGTTGCATGTCTGCCGAACATGGGCCGTAAGCCGCTTGGCGACACAAAAGGGGCAGGCTAGAAGCGCTTGTCGTCTTTAGTGTATTGCATGCGTAAGACAGTTGTGCGACGAGGCAGAAGTGACCGAGCAGAATTTTGAATCGATGCGCGAAGCGATGGTTTCGAACCAGCTCCGCACCACCGCCGTCAACGACGTGCGCGTGGTCGACGCGATGCGCGCCGTTCCGCGGGAGGCGTTCGTTCCCGCAAATCGGGCCGAGGTCGCCTATGTCGATACGCTGGTGCCGCTGGGCGGCGGGCGTTCGCTGAATTCGCCGATGGCGACCGGGCGGCTGCTGACCGAGGCCCAGCCGCGCGCCACCGATCGCGCGCTGATCGTCGGATCGGCCACCGGCTATGCCGCGGCGCTGCTGTCCGGCCTCGTGGCGCATGTCGTGGCCCTGGAGGAGGACGTGGCGCTGGTGACGGCTGCCCGCTCCGCCGGCCTGCCCGCGAATGTCGAGCTGGTGCAGGGGCCGCTGGCGGCCGGATGGGCGCAGGGCGCGCCTTATGACCTGATCCTTGTGGACGGCGCGATCGAGACGCTGCCACAGGCGCTGGTCGATCAGCTTGGCGAGGAAGGCCGGCTGGCCGCCGCCGTCGTGGAACGCGGCGTCAGCCGCCTTTCGGTCGGCCGCAAGGTGGGTGGCGCCTTCGGCCTCGTGGCCTTTGCGGATGCCGAGGCGGCGCCCTTGCCGGGCTTTGCGAAGCCGGCTGTTTTCAAATTCTGACATAAGCGGATTGGGGGGATCGGTTGCTCATGCGTTTCTGGTTGATGTGCGGTGCGGCGCTCGCCGGGACCATGGTTGCGAATGCGGCTTCGGCGGATACGCTGCGCGACGCCCTGATCCAGACCTATCGGACCAACCCGACGATGACCGGCGCGCGCGCCCAGCAGCGCGCGCTGGACGAAGGCGTGCCGATCGCCAAGGCGGACGCGCGCCCGCAGGTGGCCGGCAGTGCCGATTTCACCCAGAATTATCGCGGCCTGAGCGCGTTTCGCGATAATGGCCGTTCGGTGACGGCGGGCGCATCCGCCAGCTATTCGCTCTATGCGGGCGGGCGGGTGAAGAATTCGATCCGGTCGGCCGACGCGCGCGTCCTCGCCGGCCGGGCGGACCTGCTGGCGACGGAAGGGGCGATCTTCAGCGAGGCGGTCGCCGCTTATATGGACGTGATCCGCGACACCTCGATCGTCGAGCTGAACCGCAACCAGGTCCGCGTGCTCGAAACCAATTTGCAGGCGAGCCGCGATCGCTTCGAGGTGGGCGACCTCACCCGCACGGACGTCGCCCAGTCCGAGGCGCGCCTGTCGGACGCGCGCAGCCGGCTGACGGTCGCCGAAGGGCAGCTGACCGCCAGCCGCGAAAATTACCGCCGCCTCGTCGGCGTGTTCCCCGGCACGCTCGAGCCGCCGCCGCCGCTGCCGGAACTGCCCAAGACGCCGGACGATTCGGTGCGGGTGGCGCTTGAAAACAACGCCAATCTGCAGGCGAGCGAGGAAAGCGCCAAGGCCGCCGGCTATGACGTCCGCACCGCCAGGGCCGGCCGCATGCCGACATTGGATGCCGTGTCCGGCGTCAGCTACACCGATTATCTCGGCACGCTGGACAAGGCGACGGGCTCTGCCGCCGGGCTCAATCCCAAGGATGCCTGGACGGACAGCTTCGTCGGCGTGCGGGCGCGCATGCCGCTTTACCAGGGCGGCGGCGTGGGCGCGCGCGTCCGCCAGGCGCAGGCGCAGGAAAGCCAGGCGCTGGAGCGCGTGATCGAGGTGGAGCGGCTGGTGATCGCCGATACGCGATCCGCCTTCGCCAGCTATCAGGCCGCGATCGAGACGATCGGTTCGGCCGAACAGGCGGTGGCCGCCAACCGGCTGGCGCTGGAGGGCACCCGGGCGGAAAACACGGTCGGCACGCGCAACGTGCTCGATGTGCTGAATGCCGAGCAGGAACTGCTCAACAGCGAGGTGCTGCTCGTCACCGCCCGGCGCGACGCCTATGTCGCGGGCTTCGCGCTGCTCAACGCCATGGGCCGGGCCGAGATGCGCGACCTGAACCTCGATGGGGGTCCGCTCTACGATCCGGTCACAAATTACAACCGCGTCCGGAACAAGGCCTGGGATTGGTCGAACGATCCGAAACCCGTCGCCCAGGCGACACGGACCGTCGATCCGGCGATGGATCCGGCGGCCCAAGCCCCCGTGACTCCGCCGTCGAACTAGGCAATAAAAAGCGGATGGCTGATATCCGCAACGACCCGTCGATGGAGGAGATACTGGCTTCCATCAAGCGCATCATCGCCGATGACAGCGCGGCGGCCATGAACGCCCCGCGCACGCGCGGCGGCCGTGGCCAGGCGACGCAGGCCGATGCGGAGGTGCCGATTCCGGCTTCGATGATTCGCGCGATCAAGGGGCGCCAGGCGAAACGCCCGGCGGACGAGGTTCTGGAACTGACCGAGGAAGTCGCGGTGGAGGCCGTGCCCGCCGAAGCCGGAAACGCTGCCGTCGATCCGGCTGCCGATGTGGTGCCGGCCGCGGCCGCGAAGGACGCCGCCGCCGCGCCGGCGACGGGAAAGAGCATATCGACGGGAGAGGCGGCGATGGCTGCTGAAACGGATATGGGCGCCCGCACCGAGCCCGAGCTGATTTCCACCGCGACGGCGGAGGCGAGCCGCCATGCCTTTGCGGCGCTTTCGTCCAGCGTGATCAAGCCGGCGGGCGAGGAGCAGACGCTCGAGGGCCTCGTGCGCGAGATGCTGCGCCCGATGCTGAAGGAATGGCTGGACGCGCGGCTGCCCGAACTGGTCGAAGGCGTCGTCCAGCGCGAAATCGCCCGTATCGCGGGGCGCGCGCTCTAGATCCGGCCGCGATCCGAATATTCGGAAGGTCGGGCGCCTTCCTGCCCCCTTCCGCTTGCACCGACATCGCTTGCCGCACGATGGGTCCCGGAGTCGCACATGAGCGACTACAGGGTGATGGTTCCCTCGCCTGGCCGAACCGCCGCCGGTTTCTTCCCGTTTGCGGGATGACCGGCGCGACAATCTAGCTGGCGAAGGTGTCGCACTGGGCGGGATCGCCCGTCTGCAGGCCGCGTTGCAGCCATTCCATGCGCTGGGCCGACGTGCCGTGGGTGAAGCTTTCGGGCACGGGGCGCTGGCCGGCGGCCTTCTGCAGCGTATCGTCGCCGATCGCCTGCGCGGCGCGCATGCCGACCTCGACATCGCCGGGCTCGAGCAGGTTGCGGTCGTTCGTCGCCCACACGCCGGCATAGCAGTCGGCCTGAAGCTCCATCTTCACCTGCAGCGCGTTGGCGCCGGCCTGGCCGGCCCGCTGCTGGGCCGCGCGCACCTTGTCCGAAATGCCGGTCAGCGTCTGCACATGATGGCCCACTTCATGCGCGATCACATAGGCCATGCCGAAATCGCCCGGCGCGCCGAAGCGGGTGGCAAGCTCGTCGAAGAAGGTGGTGTCCAGGTAGATCTTGTGATCGGCGGGGCAATAGAACGGCCCCATCGCGGATTGGGCGGCGCCGCAGCCCGACATGCCGTTGCGGTCGTAGAAGACGAGGGTCGGATCCTGATAGGTCTGGCCCGCGCGGCGGAACAGCTCGCCCCACACCCGCTCGGTCGATCCCAATATCTTGGCGACCTTGCGATCGGTCTCGTCGCGGATCGCGGCCTGGCCGGTCGCGGCGGGCTGGACGGCCGGGGCGCTACCGGAACCGCCGCCCAGCATGGAAAGCGGGTTGCCGCCCAGCAGCATCATCACCACGACGATGCCGATGATCCCGACGATGCCGAAGCGGCTCGCCACCAGGCTGAAGATCAGCCCCATCGCGCCGCCGCCACCCATCCCGCCGAGCTGGAAGCCGCCGCCGCCCATGCCGCGCTGGCTTTCGATGTTGCTGCTTTCGCTTTCGTCGTCCAGGCGCAAGGTCGGTCTCCCCGCAGATTGCCGGGCGACAATGCGCGCCGATGCGGCGGGTTGCAATCTTCTGCCTTGCCGCACCGCAATATCGGGCGCAGATTGCCGCCATGGCCGATGCCGAACCCGCCAGGGCCGCCAAGGGCGGGACCATGCCGCTGCCGGACGAGGTGGCGCTGGTGCTGCAGGGCGGCGGTGCGCTGGGCTCCTATCAGGCGGGTGTCTATCAGGCGCTGGCGGCGGCGGGGATCGAGGTGGATCGTGTGGCCGGCATCTCGATCGGCGCGGTCAATGCCGCGATCATCGCCGGCAATCCGCCGGAGCGCCGGGTGGAGCGGCTGCGTGCCTTCTGGGAAGGCGTAAGCGCCTGGCTGCCGAGCTTTCCGATCTGGCCGGACGATAATGTGCGCGAGTTCATCCACGAATGGTCCGCCGCGCATGTCGCCACCTTCGGCGTTCCGGGTTTCTTCACGCCGCGCGTCATGCCGCCGATGTTCGCCGAGCCGGGAACGCCGCAGGCGCTCAGCTTCTACGACGGCAGTCCGCTTCGGCAGACGCTCGATTCGCTGGTGGACTGGGATCTGCTGAACGAAGGGCCGGTGCGGCTGTCGGTCGGCGCGGTCGATATCGAAAGCGGCAATTTCGAATATTTCGACAGTTGCGGGCCGCGCGCGCGTCGGATCGACGCCCGCCACATCATGGCATCGGGCGCGCTGCCGCCCGGCCTGCCGCCGGTGGAGATAGATGGCCGCTGGTATTGGGACGGCGGCATCGTATCGAACACGCCGCTCGGCTATGTGCTCGATACGCAGGATGCGGACATGCTGGTTTTCCAGGTGGACCTGTTCCCCGCCGCATCGGCCTTTCCGCACACCATCATGGACGTTATCGCGCGGGAGAAGGAGATCCGATTCTCCAGCCGCACCCGCCAGGTATCGAACGAGCGCCTCCGCCTGCGGCGCGAGAGGGAGGCCATCCGGAAGGTGCTGGCCAAGCTGCCCGATGCGATGGCGGACGATCCCGACGTGGCGGCGCTGGCGGAGATGGCGCGGGAATATTCGGTCAATGTCGTCCAGCTCATCTACCGCGCCAACGCCTGGGAGGGCGGCGCGCGCGACTATGAATTCTCGGCCCGGACGATGAACGAGCATTGGGCGGCCGGCGAGGCCGCCGTGGCGGAGACCATGACCCGGTCCGCGCTCGTCGCCCGCAACATCGTCGACGGGAAAACCGCCGCCTTCGATCTTCTCAACCGCTGAACCAAAACGGAGTTTTCGCCATGTTCCTGAAGGGCAAGACCGCGCTCGTCACCGGATCGACCTCGGGTATCGGTCTCGCTTATGCCAAGGCGCTGGCGGCCGAAGGGGCCAATGTCGTCATCAACGGCTTCGGCGATGCCGGCGCGATCGAGCAGGAGCGGCAGGCACTGGCCGCCGCGAGCGGGGCGGGGGCCGCTTATTCGGCGGCCGACATGACCAGGCCCGAGGAGATCGTCGCGATGGTGGAGGAGGCCGCCCGGACCTTCGGCGGCGTCGATATCCTCATCAACAATGCGGGCGTGCAGCACGTCGCCCCGATCGAGGAATTCCCGCCGGAAAAATGGGATGCGATCATCGGGATCAACCTCAGCTCCGCCTTCCACACCATCCGCGCCGCGCTGCCGGGCATGAAGGCGCGCAAATGGGGACGGATCATCAACACCGCGTCGGCCCACTCGCTCGTCGCCTCGCCGTTCAAGGCGGCCTATGTCGCCGCCAAGCATGGCCTCGCCGGCCTTACCAAGACGGTGGCGCTGGAAGCCGCGACATCGGGCGTGACGGCGAACTGCATCAGCCCCGGCTATGTGTGGACGCCGCTGGTCGAGAAGCAGATTCCCGATACGATGAAGGCGCGGAACATGACGCGCGAGCAGGTGATGAACGATGTGCTGCTGGCGGGGCAGCCGACCAAGCAGTTCGTGACGGCGGAGCAGGTGGCGGCGCTGGCCGTCTATCTCTGCACCGATGGCGCGGCTCAGGTCACCGGTGCCAACCTTTCGATCGACGGGGGGTGGACCGCCGCCTGACGGTGCGGCCGGAGGGCATGCGGACTCCCCTTGCCAAATAAGATGCAAACTGTATCGTAATCGACGGAACGACCGAGCGCGGCCCCGAGACCGCGCCGGTGATTCGTCGTCTCAAGGCAGAGGAAGCCGCAATGTCGCTCGATCTCATCATCCGGAATGCGCGTATCTGCGACGGTTCCGGCGGTCCCAGCTTCCACGGTGACGTGGGCGTGCGCGGCGGTCGCATCGTCGCGGTCGGCGATGTCGGCGGCGATGCCGTCGAGACGATCGACGCCAGGGGCCTGGTGGTGTCGCCCGGCTTCATCGATCCGCACACCCATTATGACGCCCAGCTGGTGTGGGACGGCTTTGCCCAGCCGGCGCTGGAGCATGGCGTGACGACGATCGTGCCGGGCAATTGCTCGCTCAGCCTCGCGCCGCTCCGCGCCGAGCATCGCGAGCTTCTGGGCGCCACCTTCCGCAAGATCGAGGAGATGCCGAAGAACGCCTTCGACGCCGGCCTCACCTGGAGCTGGGAGACGTTCGGCGAATATGTCGAGGCGATCCGCGGCCAGCTGGGCATCAACGTCGCGCCGCTCGTCGGCCACAGCCTGATCCGCCTGTGGGTGATGGGCGAGGCCGCGCGCGAGCGTGTCGCCACCGACGGCGAGATCGCCGACATGCAGCAGGCCCTGCGCGAATGCCTGGAGGCGGGCGCCGTGGGCCTGAGCGGATCGTGGGTCGATATCGATCATGAAAACCGGCCGGTGCCGGCCCGCCTGGCCGAGCCGAAGGAACTGGACGCGCTGTGCGCCGTGCTCGGCGAATATGGCGCGATCCTGCAGATCGTCCCCGAATTCTGGGATGCGGACCTGCTGTGCGCCCGGATCGACATCCTCGGCGATCTTTCGCGCAAGCATAATATCTCGACGACCTTCTCGCCGCTGTTCGACAGCAATGCCTCGCCGGAACTGTGCGGCATCGCGCTCGACCGCATCAAGCTGCAGACCGCCTATGGCGCGCGCGTCGTGCCGCAGATGCAGACCCGGCCGATCGACCTTTCCTTCGACCTGACGGCGCCGATGTCGACCTTCGCCACCCTGCCGACCTGGTGGGCGACGACGCTGATGACGCATGAGGAGAAGATCGCCGCGCTGCGCGACCCCGCCCATCGCGAGAAGCTGAAGGGCGAGATGGACAATTTCATGATGCCCATCGGCCTCCAGATCGATTTCGCCGATGCCTTCGTGAAGCGGCCGGGGCCGAACAGCGCGGACCTGGCCGGCCAGCGCATCGGCGACATCGCCAAGGCGCGCGGCTGCCACATCGCCGAGGCGATCATCGACATCGCGCTGGCGGACGACCTCCAGACCTCCTACGGCCTCGAGGCGCTGGGCCACAACAACACCGCCAAGATCGGCGATTTCCTGGCCGAGCCGCTGATCGGCATCGGCGCGGGCGACGGCGGCGCGCACGTCACCAACTTCTCCACCTATGGCGATACCGGCTTCCTGTTCAGCCAATATGTGCGCGGCCACAAGACCCTGTCGGTCGAGCAGGCGGTGCACAAGCTGACCCATGAGGTCGCCAGCCTGTGGGGCATCAGGGATCGCGGCCTGGTGAAGCCGGGCTATGCCGCCGATCTCGTCATCTTCGATCCCGAAGCGATCGATCGCGGGCCGGAAATCGCGGTCGACGACCTGCCGGCGCCGGGCTTCCGCTACATCCGCCGCGCCGAGGGGATCGAGCAGGTGTTCGTCAACGGCCGCCGCGCCTATAGCCGCGACGGCGGATACAGCAGCGATCGGGCCGGCGCGATCGTGCCGATGGCGGCCTGAGGGGAGCAAGAAACATGGCCAAGACCGTCAATATCCCGCCCGTCCGCAACTTCATCCAGCCCGTCCCCGGTGACGATTGGGCCAGCATCGCCGCGCGCGAGCTGCCGGGCACGCCGGCCGAGGAAGCGGTGGGCATGCTGCAGAGCTGGAACCTCTACGTCGCCTTCCGGCCCGGCGGCGGCGCGGTGACGCCATCGGACGTGATCTTCGTGGAGCCGCCGCGCGCGGCCTGAGACAGGATCGATGGGAACCGCCGTGCCCAGCATCGCATCCGTCCAGCTCACCTCCACCCATGACGGGGAGGCGGCGCTGGTGATCGAGCTGATGTTCGCCAATGGCGGCCGATCGAAGGTGCATATCAATGCCGAGGAAGCGGCCGACGTGATGGCCAAGGCGGGCGTGGCGAGCGCCGACGCGCTCGTCGGCCACCCCTGGACGGTGCTGCAGGTCCGCGACCCGAGCTTCATGGGCTGACACGATAAAAATCAGGAGAGGGCGATGAACAAGCCGATCGAGCTGAACAAGGAAGAATCCTCCTACCTCATGGGCGCGGCGGAGCCCGCCAAGTCCAGCGTGCTGATCAGCACGTCCAAATATCTCAACAATCCGCTGTTCCGCGATATCTATGCCCAGTTCGGCCTCAAGCGCGACGGCCACGATCTGCCGGCCGCCTATCTGATCCCCGAGCTGAGCCGCGCCTTCGGCGAGGTCACGGACTATGCCAGGGTGTTCGCGGCGCTCGAAGCGGAGAAGGCGCGCATCCCCGAATTCGCCGCCTGGCTGGACGAACGCTACATCTCCAACTTCACGGCGGAGCTGGTGGAAGGCCGGGCGCCGGGCACCCTTGGCGCGCTGATCCACGATTTCATCGTCAAGAGCGGCCTGGCGATCGACTTCATGTACAAGGACGAGCCGAAGAACGATTTCGACTTCCTGGTGAAGCGCCGCGTCCAGAATCACGATATCGAGCATATGGTGACGGGCCTCGATCCCAGCCCGGTGGGCGAGATCGCGCTGATCGCGGCCAATACGGTCGCCAATTCCAATTATTTCCAGGGCGATCTGGTGCATGAGCTGAACGCCTATGGATCGATCCTGACGGCGACATCGATCAGCCGCGCCGGCCTGCATTATCCCGATGTGCTGCCGACGCTGCTGGAGGGCCTTGCCCGTGGCTATGCCGTCGGCGCCAAGCAGAAGAAGCCGTTCTTCATGATCCGCTGGGAGGATTATCTCGACTGGCAGGTGTCGGATATCCGTGAGGAGTTCAATTTCCAGGACGGGCCGGAGCTTGGCGCCTGGGAATGGACCTACGACGCCTTCCGCGGCTGAAATCAGCCCTTTAGCCGCGGCCGGGCATAGCGGAAAATGCCTTTCCGGCGGCCGGCGTCGCGTGCGCGGCGCTGGCCATCGGGCGGGCGAGGGTGCATAATCGATGGCCTGACCGGGCGGCTCCGGCAGGGAGTCGCCGCTGTTATGGGCGGGGGGCTTCCGAAGGAGGCTGGCCATGACAGACCAGATGATGACAGACCTGGCGATGGCGGCGGTGGCCGACGATGTGCGCGCGCACGAGCTGATATCGTCCGCGCGGGTCGAAGGAACGCCCGTCTACTCGCCCAAGGGCGAAAAGCTGGGCACCGTGCATTCGGTGATGATCCACAAGACGACCGGGCAGGTGGCCTATGCCGTCCTGCATTTCGGCGGCCTGCTGGGCATTGGCGGGCATGTCTACCCGATCCCGTGGGAACGGCTGCGCTACGATGCCGTCAGGCGCGGCTATGTGACGGGCATCACCAGGCAGGAGATCGAGGACGCGCCGAGCCTGGACCTCGACGACACCGACCGCATCCGCGAAAGCGAGACGCCGATGTATTCCTATTGGGACGCGAAACCCTATTGGTGACGGCGGGTCCTGTCGGCTGAACTGACACCGGCTCCGCCGGGCGGAGCCGTATTAACCATCGAGTGCCCGCATTTTGCGTGTTTTGCGCGGAACTGGCCCGGCCCCTGCTTCCCGTTCGCCGAATTTCCGGAAGCATCCGGAACGAGCGAAAGGGGCATATATGATTTTGCGCAAACTGGGTCTGGCCGCGGCGGCGATGCTGATGGCGGCGGCGCCCGGCATGGCTTCCGCGGCCGAATTCACCTTCGGCCTGACGGGCAATACGCCTGACAACGGCCAGCGCGGCAACGTCCGCACCTTCACCGCGACCAACGGCGCGGAGACGCTTCAGGTCAAGGTGAGCGCCTGGTCCGCCAAGAAGACGGGCAACAGCTATTCGATCAGCGAAGCCTATCTCGGCGCCTATCCGCAGGGGCTGGGCGCGAGCGCGAAGAACGATACCAGCCATACCATCGACAATCAGGGCACCTTCGATTTCCTAGTGTTCCAGTTCGATCAGGCGGTGGAGGTGCAGAAGGCGACCTTCACGCCGTTCAGCGTCGGCGGATCGTCTGACAGCGATGCGACGATCGGCGTCGGCAATATCGATCTTTCCTTCGCCAGCGACGTGGATTTCGCCAATTGGGCGAGCGTAGCCAGCGTGTTCGGCCCGTTCGAGGAGAATGCCGGCGGATCGCGCACCTCCACCCGCGACATCAACCTGGCGAACGAGATCGGCAACCTGCTGTTCGTCGGCGCCAGCTTCAAGGATTTCGCCAAGTTCGACGGCTTCAAGCTTTCGGGCCTGGTGGTCNTCTGCCCCCCGAAAGAAGGGGAAAAAGATCGCCACCGGTTGTCTGGTCCGCTCTCCGGTCGGGGCTGCGCCCCTCCCTACGATCAGACCAGACAACCGATCCTACCGGCCATCATAGTCGCCGCTCAACCGGCCATCGTAGTTGTCGCCGCGCACTTGTCGGCGGCACGATGCGCCGCCGCGCCGTCCGCTTCCAGCTTGCCTGAGGGCAGGGGCCGCCCGATCCGGAACCATTCCTGCCGGATCGGGCGGCCATGACGTGAAAGCCGAAAACGGGCCGGCGGGAGCGATCCGCCGGCCCGTTTTCGCGTTCAGCGGAGGATTTTCGCCAACCCCCTGGAAAGCTGGAGCGCGCCGTTCAGCCGCGACTTCGCATCCGGCCAGGGGCGGGTGATGACCAGCTTGTTGTCCGGCCGCAGCTTGGCCGTGCCCTGCAGCCGCTGGGCATAGGCGATCAGCCCGGCCGGATCGGGGAAGCTGTCGTTGAAGAAGGTGACGAGCGCGCCGCGCGGGCCGGCATCCAGCTTGGCGACATGCGCCTTGCGGCAGTTGAGCTTGATCTGGATCACCGTCAGCAGGTTCTGCGTCGGTTCGGGCAGCTTGCCGAAACGGTCGATCAGCTCGGCGGCGAACGCCTCGATCTCGTTGGCGGTCTCCAGCTCGTTCATCCGGCGATAGAGGCCCATGCGCAGGTCGAGATCGGGCACATATTCCTCTGGGATGAGGATCGGCGCGTCGACGTTGATCTGGGGCGAGAAGTCGCGCGCGGAAACCGCCGCCTCCCTGAGGCCGCCGGCCTTCGCCTCCATGATCGCGTCCTCGAGCATCGACTGGTAGAGTTCGAACCCCACCTCCTTGATATGGCCGGATTGCTCGTCGCCCAGCAGGTTGCCCGCGCCGCGAATGTCGAGATCGTGGCTGGCGAGCTGGAAGCCCGCGCCCAGCGAATCGAGATCGGACAGCACGTGCAGGCGCTTCATCGCGGTTTCGGTGATGGTGCGCGTGGCGGGCGTGGTGAAATAGGCATAGGCCCGCGTCTTGGCCCGGCCCACGCGGCCCCGAAGCTGGTAGAGCTGCGCCAGGCCGAACCGATCGGCGCGGTGGATGATGAGCGTGTTGGCGCTGGGAATGTCCAGCCCGCTTTCCACGATCGTGGTGGAAACCAGCACCTCGAACTTCTTGTCGTAGAAGGCGGACATCCGCTCTTCCACCTCGGTCGGGCTCATCTGGCCGTGGGCGACGACATAGCGGACCTCGGGCACCTCCTTGCGCAGGAAATCCTCGATATCGGGCAGGTCGTTGATGCGCGGCACCACGAAGAAGCTCTGCCCGCCGCGATAATGTTCGCGCAGCAGCGCCTCGCGCAGCACCACCGGGTCCCACGGCATCACATAGGTGCGCACCGCCAGCCGATCGACGGGCGGCGTCTGGATCACCGAAAGCTCGCGCAGGCCGGACATCGCCATCTGCAGGGTGCGCGGGATCGGCGTGGCGGTGAGGGTGAGGACGTGGACGTCCGCCTTCATCGCCTTCAGCCGTTCCTTGTGGGTGACGCCGAAGCGCTGCTCCTCGTCGACGATGACGAGGCCGAGGCGCTTGAATTCCACATTCTTCGCGATCACCGCATGGGTGCCGACCACGATGTCGATCGATCCGTCGGCCAGCCCTTCCTTGGTCCGCTTGGCCTCGGCCGCCGGCACCAGCCGGGAAAGCCGGCCGATATTGATCGGGAAGCCCTGGAAACGCTCGACGAAGTTGGTGAAGTGCTGGCGGGCGAGCAGGGTGGTCGGCACCACCACCGCCACCTGCATCCCTGCCATGGCCGCGACGAACGCCGCGCGCAGCGCCACTTCCGTCTTGCCGAAGCCGACATCGCCGCAGACCAGCCGGTCCATCGGCGTGCCCCTGGCGAGATCGTCCAGCACGTCGCCGATCGCGCGATCCTGGTCGTCCGTTTCCTGATAGGGGAAGCGATCGACGAAGGCGGGGTAGCCGCCGGCATCGGGAAGCGCCACGTCCGCCGGGCGCAGCGCCCGCAAGGCGGCGGTGGCGATCAGCTCGCCCGCGATCTCGCGGATGCGCTCCTTCATCCGGGCCTTGCGCGCCTGCCAGGCGACGCCGCCCAGCTTGTCGAGCTGGACGCCCTCATTCTCCGCGCCGTAGCGGGAGAGGACGTCGATATTCTCGACCGGCACGTAGAGCTTGTCGCCGCCGGCATAGGTGAGCGCCACGCAATCGTGCGGGGACGTGCCGACCGGGATCGAGGTCAGCCCTTCATAGCGGCCGATGCCGTGATCGGAATGGACCACGAGGTCGCCCGGCGAGAGCGTCGCCAGCTCGGCCATGAAGGCGTCGGCCGATTTCTTGCGCTTCGCCCGCCGCACCAGCCGGTCGCCCAGCATGTCCTGTTCGGTCAGGAGGGCGATGTCGGGCGTGGTGAAGCCGTGGTCGAGCGGCACGACGATCAGCGCGGTGGCGCCCTGCGCCGCCTTGCCCAGCGCATCCTGCCAGCTATCGGCCTCCGCCAGCCGATCCAGCCCGTGATCCTTCAGCAGGCCGCCCAGCCGTTCGCGCGCGCCGGCGGAATAGCTGGCGAGGATGACGCGCCGACCGCCGCGCCGCTGCGCCTCGACATGCTCGGTCACGGCTTCGTAGACGTTCAGGTTCTGCGCGCGTTCGGGCGCGAAGTCGCGCGGGCCGTCCACGCCGAACTCCAGCACGTCGGCGCTTTCCGGCTCGTGGAAGGCGGTGACGAGGTGGATCGGCCGATCGGCGATGGCCGCCTGCCATTCCTCATTGTCGAGATAGAGCGCCCTGGCCGCGATCGGGCGGTAGCTGCCGGGATCGGCGGACTGGGCGCGCACGCGGTTGGCGTGATAATCCGCGATCGCTTCGAACCGGGCATCGGCGGCGCCCGCATCCCCGGCGTCGCGCACGATCACGTCATCGTCGGCGAGATGATCGAACAGGGTGGAAAGCCGGTCCTCCAGGAAGGGCAGCCAATGTTCCATCCCCGCCAGCCGGCGCCCCTCCGATATCGCCTGATAGAGCGGATCGCCCGTCGCCGTGGCGCCGAACGCCTCGCGATAGCGGGTGCGGAAGCGCTTGATGCTCTCCTCGTCCAGCAGCGCCTCGGATGCCGGCAGCAGCGTGAAGCCGTCGATCCGGTCCACCGTGCGCTGGTCGGCGGGGTCGAAGCGGCGGACGCTTTCGATCTCGTCGCCGAAGAAGTCGAGCCGCAGCGCCAGATCCTCGCCCGACGGGAAAAGATCGAGCAGGCTGCCGCGCACCGCGAATTCGCCGGCATCGGCCACCGTATCGGTGCGGACATAGCCGTTGGCCTGCAGCAGCACGGCCAGCGCATCGCGATCGATCCGTTCGCCGGGGGCGAGCCGGGCGACGAGCTGGCGGATGCGGAAGGGGGTGAGGGTGCGCTGGGTGGCGGCGTTCACCGTCGTCACCAGCAATTGCGGGCGATCGGCCTTGCGCTGCAAGGCGTGGAGCGTCGCCAGCCGCTGCGACGTCGCCCGCAGCGACGGCGAGGCGCGGTCATAGGGCAGGCAATCCCAGGCGGGGAAGGCCAGCACCTCGATCTCGGGCGCGAAATAGGTGGCGGCATCGGTCAGCCCGCGCATCGCTGCATCGTCGGGGGTGATGAACACCGTCCGCCCGCCGCGCGCGGCGGCGGCCCGGGTAAGATCGGCCAGCAGCCAGGGCAGGAAGCCCTGGGCCACGCCGGCAAGCGTCAGCGGGCGATCGGCCTTCAGGATGCGGTGGAGATCGGTCATGCGTGAAATGGTCTATCCGTATCGTGCCGCGTCAGCCCCGCGAAGGGAGGAATCCGCTGACGCCGAGGTTCGATGCCGACGCTGCGATTTTCCCGGAGCCGTCGCGTCCATGGATTCCCGCCCTCGCGGGAATGACGAATGCCGGATCCCGCCGTCACTTCTCCACCGGGATATAATCCAGCCGCCGCAGCCGATCCATCATCGGCCCCTGCCATTGCGGCGGAACCGGCTGGCTGCCGAGCGCCCAGGCCATGATATCCACGTCCTGCTCCTCCAGCAGCGTTTCGAACCAGTCGATCTCGGCATCGGACCAGCCGGCCGCCAACTGATCGAAATAACCGCCGACCAGCAGATCGGCCTCCTTGGTGCCGCGATGCCAGGCGCGGAAGCGCAGGCGCTTGAGGCGGGTGTCTCGATCCATGGACTCGGCTTCCGTGCAATGGGCATCCGGCCCGCGGGCGCTGGCGCACCTGCCGGCTGGAGGATATGGGTTGTCCTCTACTATGCGCCCCGACATTCTCAACCCGTTGTTCGCCGAAGTGGAAGCGTTGAAGGGCGTAGGCCCCGCGCTGATGAAACCGTTGCGCAAGCTCGGCCTGGAACGCGCGGTGGACATATTGTTCCACCTTCCCGTCACCTGGATCGATCGCAAGGCGGTGCCGCTGCTCGATCCGCAGGATGCCGGCAAGGTGATCGTGGTGGAGGTGACGCCGGCCGATTATCGCGCCACCGGCTCCGCCCGCGCGCCCTTCCGGGTCCAGGCGCAGGATCGCGCCGGCCAGCGGATCAGCCTGGTCTATTTCGGGCGCAATTCGGGCTGGGCGCGCAAATTGTTCCCGCTGGGCGAGCCGCGCACCATTTCCGGCAAGCTGGAGCTTTACGGGCAGGAGATGCAGATGATCCACCCGGATCATGTGATCGCGCCCGGCGAGCCGGTGGACCTGCCGGCGCGCGAGCCGGTCTATCGCCTGTCCGAAGGGCTGGCCAACCGGCGGATGGGGCAATTGGCGGAGCAGGCGCTGAGCCGCGCGCCCGACCTTGCCGAATGGATCGAGCCGGGGCTGCTGGCCCGGCGGCAATGGCCCGGCTGGCGCGAGGCGCTGGCCCGCGTCCACGCCGACCCCGCCGATACGCTGGCGCGCGAACGGCTGGCCTATGACGAGATCTTCGCCAACCAGCTCGCCCTGATGCTGGTGCGCGCCTCATCCCGCCGCCGCCGGGGGCTGCCGCTGGTGGGCGACGGGCGGCTGCGGGCGGCGCTGAAGCTGCCTTATGCCCCGACCGGCGCGCAGCGGCGGACGATCGGGGAGATAGAGGGCGATCTGGCCCAGGCCACGCCGATGGTGCGGCTGCTGCAGGGCGATGTCGGCGCCGGCAAGACGCTGGTGGCGCTGATGGCGCTGCTGGCGGCGGTGGAGGCAGGGACGCAGGGCGCGCTGCTCGCTCCGACCGAGATATTGGCGCGGCAGCATTATGAGACGCTGGGCCGCCAGCTCGCCGGCCTTCCCGTCAACGTCGCGATCCTGACCGGGCGGGAAAAGGGCCGCGCCCGCGAAAGCGTGCTGATGGGGCTGGCGGACGGATCGATCCATATCCTGATCGGCACGCATGCGATCTTCCAGCAGGGCGTAAGCTACAAGCGCCTCGGCCTTGCGGTGATCGACGAGCAGCATCGCTTCGGCGTCGCCCAGCGGATGATGCTGGCGGCCAAGGCGGAGGTGCCGCCGCATCTGCTGGTGATGACGGCCACGCCGATCCCGCGCACGCTGACGCTGAGCCATTATGGCGAGATGGATGTCAGCCGGCTCGACGAGATGCCGCCCGGCCGCCAGCCGATCGAGACGCGGGTGATGTCCGACGCGCGGCTGGACGAGATCGTCGACGCGCTCGGCCGCCACATGGCGGGCGGCGGCCAGGCCTATTGGGTCTGCCCGCTGGTCGAGGAGAGCGAAATATCCGACCAGGCGGCGGCCGAGGCGCGCGCGGCGGACCTCAGGCAGCGCTTCGGCGATCGGGTGGGGTTGGTGCACGGCCGGATGAAGGGGCCGGAGAAGGATGCGGTGATGGCCGCCTTCCAGCGCGGCGACATCGGCGTGCTGGTGGCCACCACCGTGATCGAGGTGGGCGTGGACGTGCCGAACGCCACGCTGATCGTGATCGAGGGCGCGGACAGGTTCGGCCTGGCCCAGCTCCACCAGCTTCGCGGCCGGGTGGGGCGCGGGGAGGGGCGGTCCATCTGCCTGCTGCTGCGCGGCCGCACGCCGGGCGAGACGGCGCGCGCGCGGCTGGCCCTGATGCGTGAGACCAATGACGGCTTTCGCATCGCCGAGGAGGACCTGAAGCTGCGCGGCGCCGGCGAGATATTGGGCACGCGGCAATCGGGCGAGGCGGAGATGCGGCTGGCCGATCCCGAGCAGGTTTCCCAGCTTATCGATACCGCCACGGCGGACGCGCGCCTGCTGGTGGATCGCGACGGCGGGCTGGAAGGCGATCGCGGCCGCGCGGCGCGGGTGGCGCTTTATCTTTTCGAGCGGGATGCGGCGGTGGGGCTGCTGCGATCGGGCTGAGGCGGATCAGCCTTCGGGATTATCCAGCGTTTCAAAGAGGATGCGATATTCCTCCGCATCCATGGCGGGGCGGAATTCCGCGCCGATGCGATTGCCGAGCGCCCAGGCGACGCGGGCGCGCCGTTCGCTGCCGTCCGGCAGGCGGATATCGACGCTGGCTTCCTGCGCGACGATGGCAGCCATGCGCGCCATGAAGCCGAAGCGGGAGATGTTGATGATTTCCGCCGGGATTTCCTGCGATCCGGGCAGGCGGATGGTGGTGCGCAGGAACACATCGTCGCGCGCGACGCGGCGTTTCTCCACTTCGAAGAGATGACGCGCGAGTCCCTGTGAAGCCATGACACCTGCCCCGGAAATACAGGCTTCAAGCTGAACCCCGGCGGTTAATCACCCGACAACGCAGGTGGTTAATGCGACGAAGCGAGGGAAGCGCGCCTTCCCTTCAGCCTGCCGTCAGGACGCCATGATGCTTCTTGCCGGAGGAGATGCGCACCGGATCGGCCCCGACCGAGACGACGAGCGCCTCGTTCGTCACCTTCTGGCCATCCACGCGCGCGCCGCCGCCCTTGATGAGGCGGCGGGCCTCGCCCTTGGAGGCGGCGAGGCCGAGCCCGACCAGCGCATCGACGATCGCGATCGATCCGCCCGCCACCGCGAAGCTGGGGAGCGCATCGCCGGCGGCCCCTTCCTCGAAGGTGCGGCGCGCGGTTTCGGCGGCCTGCGCCGCGGCCTCGGCCCCCCGGCACAAGGCGGTCGCGGCATTGGCGAGGACGATCTTGGCCTCGTTGATCTCGGCGCCCTGGAGCGCGGCCAGCCGGTCGATCTCGTCGAGCGGCAGATCGGTGAACAGGTGCAGGCGGGAGGCGACGTCGCGATCGTCGGTATTCCGCCAGAACTGCCAGTAATCGAAATGGGAAAGCTGATCCTCGTTCAGCCACACGGCGCCGCCCACCGTCTTGCCCATCTTGGTGCCATCGGCATTGGTGAGGAGCGGGGTGGTAAGGCCGAAGACCTGGGTGCCGTCCACGCGGCGGGCAAGCTCCACCCCGTTGACGATATTGCCCCACTGATCGGACCCGCCCATCTGCAGGCGGCAGCCGACGCGGCGCGAAAGCTCCAGGAAATCATAGGCCTGGAGGATCATGTAATTGAATTCGAGGAAGCTGAGCGACTGTTCGCGATCGAGCCTGAGCTTGACGGAATCGAAGCTGAGCATCCGGTTGACCGAGAAATGCTGGCCGATGTCCCGCAGGAAGGGGATATATTCCAGCCGGTCCAGCCATTCGGCATTGTCGACCATGATCGCGTCGCTCGGGCCGTCGCCGAAGGTGAGGAAGCGTTCGAACACGCGCCGGATCGACGCGACATTGGCGGCGATCGTCTCGGTCGTCAGCAGGCTGCGCGCCTCGTCCTTGAAGCTGGGATCGCCGATCTTGCCGGTGCCGCCGCCCATCACCACGATGGGCTTGTGGCCCGCGCGCTGCAACTGGCGCAGCATCATGATCGAGACGAGATGGCCGACATGCAGCGACGGCGCGGTCGGATCGAAGCCGATATAGCCCGGCACGATCTGGCGCGCGGCAAGGGCATCGAGCCCCGCCGCATCGGTGAGCTGGTGGATGTAGCCCCGGCTATCGAGGAGGCGCAGCAGATCGGAAGCATATTCGGTCATGGCGCGCGGGCATCTAGCACGCGAAAATGGCCGAGGGTAGCGCCAAGAGCGGCTTCGCCGTCCTGCCCGCGCGGCCGCCCGCGCGACCGGGATACTATCCGAAAGGGGTAATCCAAAAGAGGGGATATTCGGCCGGCGGATATCGTTGTGAATTATCGCCCGCCGCTCCGCATCGTCCGGATGGGACGGTGCGTCCTGTTCCGCAAACCATGGCCGGGGAAGCCGATGCTGAAGCGTATTGCCGCCAGCCTGGGGCACAGGGCGATCGCCGCCGGGGCGCATGTGCCGGACGTCGCCTCGTTCCGCGCCTTCGACCAGCAGGCCCGGACGATGCGGCTGATCCGCAAGCTGGACATCAACCTGGTGCTGGACGTGGGGGCCAATCGCGGCTTCTGGTCCCAGCATCTGCGCCAGTCCGGCTATACGGGCGCGATCATGACGTTCGAGCCGCTGGCCGCCAACGCGCCCGCCATCGCCGCCAAGCGGAACGGCGATCCGAACTGGCACGCCATGGCCTGCGCGCTGGGGAAGGAAGACGGCACCGCCGACTTCAACATGATCGTGACCGGCGAGGATGACGAGACGGTGCTCAGCTCCTTCCTGCCGCTGAAGGGCAAGGGATCGCGCACGCAGGTGGAAACGGTGGAGGTGAAGCGGCTGGACGGCTTCCTGCCGATGATCCGCGAGATCGTGCCCGACGCGCGCATCTTCCTGAAGATGGACACGCAGGGGTTCGACGCCAATGTCGTGGCCGGCGCCGGCGCGCTGATCGATCAGGTGCGGCTGCTCCAGTCCGAGGTATCGGTGGTGCCGCTCTATGAAGGCATGGTCCATTATACCGATTCGCTGAGCGAATATGAGAAATTGGGCTTCCGGCTGGCCGACCTGTTCGTCGTCAACCGCATGCCCGACGGCACCGTGCTGGAATATGATTGCCTGATGATGCGCGGCTGATCTTCCCGCTTTCCAGGGTTCCGGGGTTTCGGATTGACGCCTGAGACCCGATATCGTCCATGATCGATGCGGATCATGGAGCGGGAGCAGGACGTGCTGGGCGAATGGATGGCGAAGGCGCGGAGCTGGACCTGGCGGGACGTGGCGGATGCCGCGCTCACCATCGCGCTGGCGCCCGTCGCCATTCCCATCGCGCTGATCGTCAGGCTGACCGAACGGCCGATGGAGCGTTCCGCCGAGGAGGTGGCCCATTATCTGCGCGCGGCCTTTGCCGGCGAGGATGCGCAGGGCTGGGATTGGGCCGATTTCGTCGGCATCCGCATCGCCGATCGCGAGCTTGAGGATATCCGCGCGCGCGCCGCCAGGCTCGCCTTGCCGCTGACGGCGGAGGGTGCGATGGAGATGCGTTTCCTGCTGGCCCGCGCCGAACGCGCGGCCCGGCGCGACCATCCGGAGAGGTTCGATTCATGAGCGATGTCGTGCTGGCGGTCGGCCTGATGTCCGGCACGTCGCTGGATGGCGTGGACGCGGCGCTGATCGAGACGGACGGCGAGGCGCATGTCCGGCCGCTGGCCTTCCGGGGGGAGCCTTATTCCGAAGCGGCGCGCGCCACCTTGCGCGCGGCGACCGAGCTGGCCCTCGCCTTCGACAGCCCGCGCCCCAATCCCGAGATACTGGCGGCCGAGGATCTCGTCACCCGCAGCCATATATTGGCGGTGCGCAAGCTGCTGGTCGATGCGCAGATATCGCCGGCGGACGTGGCGGTGATCGGCTTCCACGGCCAGACGATCGCCCACCGGCCCGATCGCGGCTGGACCTGGCAGATAGGCGACGGGCCGGCCATGGCGGCGGCGCTGGGCATCAGCGTGGTGAACGACCTGCGCAGCGCCGATGTCGCGGCCGGCGGGCAGGGGGCGCCGCTGCTTCCGGTCTATCACCGCGCGCTGGCCGCCGGGGAGGCCAAGCCGCTGGCGATCCTGAACCTGGGCGGCGTCGGCAACATCACCTGGATCGGCGAGGCGGAAGGCGACCTGATCGCCTTCGACACCGGCCCGGCCAACGGCCTGATCGACGACTGGATGGAACGCCATGCCGGGCGGCCCTATGACGAGAACGGGGCCTTCGCCGCGACCGGCCGGGTGGACGAGGCGGTGCTGAAGGGCATGCTCGCCAATCCCTGGTTCGACCAGCCGCCGCCCAAGTCGCTCGATCGATCGGATTTCGCGCTGGATGCCGTGGCGGGGCTCTCGCCGGCCGATGGCGCCACCACGCTGACCGCCTTCACCGCGCTCACCGTCGAGCGCGGGCTGCGGTTGCTGCCGTCGGCGCCGAAGCGGCTGATCGTGGCCGGCGGCGGGCGCCACAATGCCACGCTGATGGCGATGCTGGGCGAAGCCTGCGGATTGAGGCCCGAGCCGATCGAGGCGCTCGGCTGGAACGGCGACGCCACCGAGGCGGAAGGCTTCGCCTATATGGCGGTGCGCAGCCTGAAGGGACGGCCGATCAGCTTCCCGGGCACCACCGGCGCGCCCGAGGCGTTGGCCGGAGGCGTGCTGCACAAGGCGGCATAAAAAAGGCGATTGTGTAGTTTACAAACCACGTGGAAAGATTAGCTGCCCAATCGTGGCGATGGCTGATGCCAAAGTCAGGAAGCCGATGAACATCGCCGTGAGCCAAAAGCGGACTGGCTGGTCAGATCGACGCCCGGACATCGTAAAAGAGGGTTGCGGAAATTTCATGCTGCCAGTCCGGAAGCCTCGGACCAACAACCAGCCAAATCCGACTGCACAGATAAACGAGATGATGGGGCCGTAAACGGCCTCACTCACCCGGCTTCTCCGCCGGCTTGTGCTTCATGACCTTCGCCAGCCTCTCCTTGAAACGTGTTTCGTCGTCGTCCGTCTCCAGCGCGCGGGCTGCTTCCTTGAACTTGTCGAGTTGGCTCTGTTTCGTTCCCGACATGACTGTGATATTTCTGAAGGATTATGGACTACGGATATATTGCATACATCGATGAAGCCGGCGACCCTGGCCTAACCAAGGTCCGCCCAATTGATGAAAATGGCGCGTCAGAATGGCTGATACTGAGTGCCGTCGTTATGAAGGCCCAACGAGAGGCTAACGTTGTCGATTGGATAGATAAGATCAGGACCGACATAGGGGTAACGCAAAGGCGGTTTCTTCATTTCCGCGATCTGTCACCTACTCGTAAAATGGCCGTTTCCAACGCGATCGCGGGGCTGCCGTTGAGAGCGTTTGCGATATGCTCGAACAAGAAAAACATGCGCGGCTATGAAAATCGAAAGGCAGATAAAATCCCTTCGCAGCAATGGTTCTACAACTGGTGCATCAGGCTTTTGCTAGAACGAGTGACGGCGTTCTGTGAATCTAGAACGATGAAGGACTATGGTGAGCATAAGCTGGTAAAAATTGAATTTTCGCGTCGCGGAGGCCATCATTACAGCCAAACCAGAGCCTACCAATACTATCTTGGGTTCCAGCAGGAGGGCGACAAAATTTATTTGCAGAAGCGCCAGCCTGTGACGAAAATGCTCCATACAGATCTGATGGAAGATCATCCGCACTACAGCCGGGCGGGGCTCCAGCTGGCGGACGCCGTAGCCAGCGCGTTTTACCAAGCGTCAGATTTCTTAGGCCTGGGCACTTGGGATGCTGCGCCGTCTAAGGCGCTCCAGCCTATTATGGCGAAAGAGAATGGCAGCGCCCGCGACTTTGGTGTGGCGCTCTTTCCGACCCCGGCTTGGAAAGCTGAATTGCTAGCAGAGCAAAAGGACGTGTTTCTCCACTACGGCTATGATTTCAGCAGATGGTAAGTTGGTAGGCCCCGGCCCCGTTTGTCCAGACTGCTTTTAGGCCACCATCCGATGGGCGACCGTCACTCTAGTTGCGACCCGTCCGTTACTCGGATCACTGGGGTTGTTCCGGCGTATCCTACCGTATGCCAGATCGCATAAAGAAATCTTTATGTCAAGGATTCATCCTACGAATCCATGAAGTTAAGGCTAAGCTGTTGATCGAATCCCGTTTTTTTGCGCAGTGACGGTGGAAATGGCAATGCCATCTGGATCGGCGACGATCCAAACTTCGCGCGCTGGTGCTGGCCCGGCGCGACGCCGGGTGGCGCGTGATCTGGCGCGCGCGGCTTCCGGCCTGAGGCGGATCGAGAAGCGGGGTGCGGGCGCGGGCGACGCCCAGAAAGCTTTGTCGCTCCGAACTTGATCCGGGGCCATCTCGCGACGAATGCCGGAGCCAGGACCTTCAAGCTCCGGCGCTTGCCGCATGGTGCACCCCGGACCAAGCTCGGGGTGACGTGAAGGATGAATGCCGGGCCGTTCCCGGACGGCGTCCGATCCGGTATTTGCGGTTATTTCCGCGCGGTGGCGGGCTTGGCCGGCGGCACCCGGCATGCCGGCAGCTTCAGCGTCGCGGCTTCCTTGCAGTCGCGCACCTGCACCGTGCCGTCGGGGCCGATATAGACGGCCTTGTCGCCGCCCGGATTGCAGCGCGCCACCCACATCACCAGATTCTTATATTGCTGCTGCTTCGCGCTCCATTCCACGCGCTTGCAATATTGCCCCGAATCCAGGATCGCGCGGCGGAGCGCCGCATGGCGCTGCAATTCGCTGAGGCTGGCCAGGCGATCGCTGAAGGCGTTGGGCGGCGTCTTGATCTGTTGCTGCGCGGCCGCGGGGGCGGCGATCGCGCCGATCATGGCGATCAGCAGCGGCAGGCGGGCGATGGTCATCTTGGGCTCCATGAATTCAGGATTTGCGGCTGAGCGCCCGCATCGCATCGTCCAGCCCCTCGAGGGTGAGGGGATACATGCGGTCGCCCATCAGCTCGCGGAGGATGCGGGTGGACTGGGAATAGCCCCAATGTTCCTCGGGCGTCGGGTTCAGCCACGCGGCGGCGGGATAGGTGTTGGTGATGCGGTGCATCCACACATGTCCCGCCTCCTCGTTATAATGCTCCACCGATCCGCCGGGATGGGTGATCTCATAAGGGCTCATCGCCGCGTCGCCGACGAAGACCAGCTTATAATCATGCCCATATTTGTGGAGGATATCCCAGGTGGGAATCCGTTCCGCGAAGCGACGGCGGTTGTCCTTCCACACGCCTTCATACAGGCAGTTGTGGAAGTAGAAGAATTCCAGATTCTTGAATTCGGCGGTGGCGGCGGAGAACAGCTCCTCGCACAGCTTGATATGCGGGTCCATCGATCCGCCGACGTCCAGGAACAGCAGCAGCTTCACCGCATTGTGCCGTTCGGGCCGCATCTGCACGTCCAGCCAGCCCTTGCGCGCAGTGCCGTTGATCGTGGCGTCGAGGTCGAGCTCGTCGGCGGCGCCCTCCCGCGCGAAGCGGCGCAGCCGCCGCAGCGCCACCTTGATGTTGCGGGTGCCAAGCTCACGCGTGGAATCGAGGTTGCGGAACTCGCGCTTGTCCCACACCTTCACCGCGCGCTTGTGCCGGCTCTCGCCGCCGATGCGCACGCCTTCGGGATTGTAGCCGCTATTGCCGTAGGGGGAGGTGCCGCCGGTGCCGATCCACTTGCTGCCGCCCTGGTGCCGGCCCTCCTGCTCCTCGAGCCGCTTCTTCAGCGTCTCCATGATCTCTTCCCAGGAACCGAGCGACTTGATCTCCTCCATCTGCTCGGGCGTCAGATAAAGCTCGGCGACCTTGCGCAGCCATTCCTCGGGCAGATCGGCCTCGGCGGTGCCATATCCGCCCTCTATGCCCTTGAAGACCTTGGCGAACACCTGGTCGAACCGATCGAGCAGCCCTTCGTCCTTCACGAAGACGGCGCGGGCCAGATAATAGAATTCCTCCGGCCGCCGCGCGATCACGTCGCGCTCCAGCGCCTCGAGCAGCACCAGATGCTCCTTGATCGAGGCCGGAATGCCGGCGGAGCGCAGCTCATCCAGGAAAGAGAAGAACATGCCCTAGCCTTGCCGCGCCCGTGGCCGATGGACAAGCGAAACGAGCACGAAGCTGATGATCATCAGCAGATACCATGCGCCAAGCTTGGCAGGGGACACCATCGTCCAGCCTCCTGCCTGATCGGGATAAACCCAGGCGCGGCTGAAGGTTGCCAGATTTTCCGCGAACCAGATGAACAAGGCGACCAGCAGGAAACCGACGAGCAGGGGCATCGGTCGCGCGGCACGATGCGGGGTGAACCAGATCATGGTCCGGCCGAAGATCAGCGCCGTGGCTGCGAACAGGGCGAGCCGGATATCCGGCAGCCAATGGTGGGTGAAGAAGTTTACATATATCGCCCCCGCCAGCGCGATCGTCTGCCATCGTGGCGGATAATGATCGAAGCGGAAATCGAATATGCGCCAGATGCGGGCGATATAGCTGCCGACCGCCGCATACATGAAGCCGGAAAACAGGGGAACTCCGCCGATCCGCAGAAAGCTGGTTTCGGGATAGGTCCATGATCCGGCGGTCGTCTTGAACAATTCCATGACGGTGCCGACGACGTGAAAAGCGAGGATCACCTTCGCCTCTTCCAGATTTTCAAGGCGCAGCGCGAGCATGCCGATCTGGATGAGGATGGCCGCGATGGTCAGAAAGTCGTATCGCGCGATCGGGGCGTGATCCGGATAGAACAGGTGGGTGCCCAACAGCAGCGCGAGCAGAAGCCCGCCGAAAAGGCAGGCCCAGCCTTGCTTGAAGCCGAACAGCAGGAATTCATAGACGTGAGCCGGCCATCCCCGGCGCGGCTCGATCCGTTCCAGCCGGAGCCGGATCTGCGCGAAACGCGTGGCTCCGCGCCCGGACGGGGCAGCATCAAGTGGATGTAAATGGATTTCGGAAGGGTGATCGGGCAGGTCGGCCATTCGCTTTCCTATCGCCCAAATCGCACGCTGGGCCAGAATTTACCGCAATTTTACCATGGCCATCGATAGGTTGCCGCACTGCATCAACGGATGCGGCATCCGGGGCGTGGGGGCCAAATTGCTGGCGAGGCTGGGGACGGACGAGCATCTGGCGCGGCTGGGCGAACGGTGCGGCGATTTTGCGTTGCAGTGCAGCGACGTCGCGGGCTTCGTCGCCCAGGTCAACCAGCGGATCGAGGACGATCATGGCCGGCTGGAATCGCTGCGCGCCAGTGTCGCCCGGCTCAACGCCTCGCAGCAGGAGGCCGATGACGCCGCCGTCGAGATCCGCCGCGTCGCCCGGCACGCGACCGGCCTGATCCGCACCAGCCATGACGACGCGGTGGCGGCGCTCGACGAGATTGGCGGGCTGATCGATCATGTCGTGGCCGTGGGGGACGAGCTTGAGGGCTTCACCCGCGCCATCGAGCATGTGGCGGCGATTTCCGGCCAGCTCGACGCCATCGCCCGGCAGACGGGCATGCTGGCGATCAACGCGACGATCGAGGCGGCGCGCGCCGGCCATGCCGCGAGCGGCTTTGCCGCGGTGGCAGGCGAGGTGAAGCGGCTGGCCGGCAGCGCGCGCAGCGCCACGGCCGCCGTGCGGGACGGCATCGAACGGCTCGACGGCAGCGCGCGGCGCGTGATCGGGGGCATGCGATCGGGCACGGAGCGCGGCCGCGTCGCGCGCAGCCGCACGGGCGACATCAGCGGCGCGCTGCGGGCGATCGCCGCGCTGGTAACCCAGTTCGACGAGCGATCCGCCGCGATCGAGCGGGCCGGGCGCGAGGTTACTGGCCATGTCGCGACGCTGGATGCCGGGCTGGAGGATTTCCTGCTGCGCGGGACCGAGAATGCCAGCGCGCTCGCCCGCACCCGGCAGCGGCTGGACGAGCTGGAAGCGGCCTCCAACCGGATGCTGGATCAGGTGGCGCACAGCGGCATCGCCACGCCCGACCAGCCGTTCATCGCCATGGCGCGGGAGGCGGCGGCGGGCGTGGAGACCGCGATCGCGGCGGCGCTGGCGGAGGGCGCCCTGGCCGAGGCCGATCTTTTCGACACCGCTTATGCCGCGATCCCCGGCAGCGATCCGCCGCAATTCCTGACGCGCTTCGTGCCCTTCGCCGATGGCGCGATCCGCCCGCTGCTGGATGCGGCGACGGCCCGGCACTCCGCCATCGTCGGCTGCTGCCTGATCGATCGCAACGGCCACCTGCCCACGCATATCTCGACGCGGAGCCAGCCGCAGCGGGCCGGCGATCGCCGCTGGAACCTGGAGAATGCCCGCAACCGCCAGATCTTCATGGATCATCAGACCCGCGACGCGCTCGACCGCGAGGGCGACTGGTTCCTCTACACTTATCGGCAGGACCTGGGGGAGGGGCGCTATCGGCCGCTGCGCAGCGTGTTCGTGCCGCTGCGCTTCGCGGGCCGGCGCTGGGGCTGTTATGAGCTGGGCTATCTGATCTAGCGCCACCCCGAGATTATCGGCATCCTCATCCATCGGGCGTGACGGGCAAAAGCCGCATCGCGCGCCCGGGAGGGGGCTGATATGCGCAAGCGCTGGATCGGGCTGGGCGTGCTGGGGGCGGCATTGGCCGCGCCATTCCTGTTTCTGGCGATCGCCAATCGCGAGCATGTGGCGGCGCGGCCCATCGCCGGGCAATCGACCGCGCCCGCCATCTGGGACAGCGCGTTCCAGCCCGCGCCGGTGCCGGGCTTCGTGCCGGCCCTGCCGGGGCTGCCGCCGCCCGGCCGATCGCCGATGCATGGCGATGGCTACCAATCCGATACCCATCCGGTGAGCGGGCCGTTCGGCCCCGGCCTCGAGGTGCGCACCCGCACCGCCGGCACATGGCTGCCACGGCTCTGCGCCACCTTCGTCTTCCGTTCGGACGGCAAGCCGGTGGCGATGTGCGGCGGCGTCACCGGCTTCCGCCTCGTCCTCCTCGATCCGGCGAGCCTGGACGCGCTCGCCACCTATGACCTGCCGATGCGGCCCAGCACCTTCCAGGCGCTGGTGCGGCGCGACATGGACGTGATCTTCGGGGATTCGTCCGGCGGGGCCTATCTGTTCCTCGACGACAAGGACCGGATCGTGCTGGCCGACAGCCGGCAGGTCATCCAGAGCATCGCCACCGTGCGCGACGGCAAGGGCTGGCGCTTCGTGCCCGAGAACCGCTGGGACATGACGCCGCACGTGCCGCACGACTGCCAGAATTACGACAATTGGTCCCCGTCCGGCGAATGCGACATGATAACCACCGTCATGCCGGGGCCGGACGGGCGGCTCTGGTGGGTGACGCGGCAGGGGCGGATCGGCACGCTCGATCCCGCGACCGGCAAGGTCGCGCAGACGCGGCTGGCGGGCGAGGAGATACAGAATGCCTTCGCGGTCGACGATCGCGCCGCCTATATCGTCAGCGATCACGCCCAATATGCGCTGGCCGCCGGCGCGGACGGCCGGCCGCACATCCTCTGGCGCCATCCTTATGATCGCGGCGGCGGCCGCAAGGTGGGCAGCATCAACCAGGGCAGCGGAACGACGCCGACATTGATCGGCGATCGCTACGTCACCTTCGCGGACAATGCCGATCCGCGCATCAACATCGTCGTGCTGCGGCGGGGCGCGCTGAAGCCGGGGGAGGCGCGGGAGATATGCCGCGTGCCCGTCTTCACCCCCGGCGCCAGCGCCACGGACAATTCGATGATCGGCTGGGGACGATCGATCATCCTGGAAAACAATGCCGGCTTCTCCAACGGCTTCAGCCAGAAGGACTGGGGCGCGATCGAGGGCGGCATCGTCCGCGTCGATATCCGCGAGGACGAAAGCGGCTGCGATATCGTGTGGACATCGCCGCTGGTGTCGCCGTCCGTGGTCCCCAAGCTCGCGACCGGGAACGGCATCGCCTATTTCTACGGCTTCGATGCCGCGCCCGGCGGCGGGCAGGACTGGTCGATCGTTGGCCTCGATTTCCGCACCGGCCGGCAGGTGGTGAAGATACCGACCGGCCATGGCGGCGCGTTCAACAATAATTGGGGATCGATCGCGCTGGCGCCGGACGGGACGCTCTACGTGGCCGCGATGCGCGGGCTGATCCAGGTGCGCCGCACCGGCCGGCCCGCGCATTGAGGCGGCGGGATCAGCCCACCGCCGCGATCTCGTAGAGGAAATCGACGAAGCCCATCGCCGCATCGTCCATGCCGGCGATCTTGGGGTTGGTGCTTTCGATCACGAAATATTCGTCCGGCGCATGCGCCCCGCTGCCATGACCCAGGCCGAACTGGCCGGCGGGCAGGCCGACCGGCTGGCCGGTGAAGACCACGCCCGGCCACGACCCGGCAAGGCGGGGATAGACGGTGGTGGGCACCTTGTTGCGGGCGTAGACCGCAAGCTCCGCCTTGACGAGCTTGCTGTCCTCGGCCGTCTCGGTCGGGTCATAGCCGCCGGAGACCGCCATCTCGACATCCTGGAAGCCATGCTTGTCCAGATGGGCGCGGATCTTGGCGACGGCCTCGTCCTTGGTCTGGTTGGGCACGATGCGGCAATCGATCTTGGCGACGGCGCGGCCGGGAAGCACCGTCTTGCCGCCGGGGCCGGTATAGCCCGAAACCAGCCCCTCGATGTTGATCGTCGGCACGGCGGCAAGCCGCTCCAGCGCCTGCTGCCAGGGCAGGTCGCCGATCCAGCGCTCGACCCCCAGCGCGCGCTTGGCGTCCGCCTCGCTCATCGTCCGCCCGGTCTCGGCGATCAGCGCCTTCTCGCGCGCCGTCAGCGGGCGGACATTGTCCATATAGCCGTCGACGACGGGCATGTTGCCGTCGGGCGTCACCAGCGTGGAGAGTGCGGCGACCAGCCGCCAGGCGGGGCTGTCCACGCGAGCCTTCTCGCTGGAATGGATGTCCCTGGCGGGGCCGCGCCCCCATTTTTCGCCCGAGGCGATCAGCTCGAACTCGATCACGCCCTTGGCGCCGAGGTTCACCGCCACGCCGCCGGTGCTGGGGCTTTGCCAGCCGGTCGGGATGATGACGCCGACGCATTTCTTCATCGCCGCCAGCACGTCCGGCCGGTGGACGATCTCGCTGAAATGGGGCGATCCGATCTCCTCCTCGCCCTCGGCGACGAGGACGAGGTTGACCGGCAGCTTGCGGCCGGCCGCGCGGAAGGCGTGGAGCGCGGCGAGGAAGGTCGCTTCCGGCCCCTTCTGGTTCACGGCGCCGCGGCCCATGATGACCTTGCCGAAGCCGGCCTTGTCGATCAGCCGCGCCTCCACCGGCGGCACCGACCATTCGGCGGGATCATATTGCTTCACGTCATACATGAAGTAGATGCCCATCCACTTTTTCGCGCCGGCATCGAGCGTGGCGAACACGCCGGGATGGCCGCTGGTGGGCACGCGCTCGACATGCTGGAAGCCGGCATCGCGGGCGAGCGCCATCATGTGCGCGCAGCCTTTTTCCATGTCGCGATTCTCGGCGGCGATGGAGGGGAGGCGTATCCAGTCCTGAAGGCGCTGCACGGCCTGATCGTGGCCGGCGGCCACCGCCTTGCGGATCGCCGCGAGATCGCCGCTTTCCGCGAGCGCCGCGCCGGGGGCGAACAGCGCCGCGCCCGCCGCCGCACCGCGCAGCACCGCGCGCCTGTCCGCCAGATTCATCCGGCCGAGATGATCCGCCTGGAAGTCCTTCGCCATGACTCGCCCCCTCTTTTCAATGATTTCCGCATTAGATCGCGGATTGGGCGCGGCGGCAAGCGGCCGTTGCGTGCGGATCGGCGCGGATTATAGAGGGGCTTTCCGAACGGGGAGTGGGACGTGGCGTTCGACGCGGGGCAGGCGGATGCGATGATACGCGAGGGCGTGGCCGCGATGCAGCGGCGCGATGCCGCCACGGCGCGCCGGCTGTTCGAGGCGCTGGTCGATCCCGAAGCCGGCGTGGCGCCGCCCTGGCTGCTGCTGGCGCAGGCGTGCCGGCTGGGCGGCGACGATGCCGCCGAGGAATCCGCGATCGACCGCCTGCTGGCCGATCAGCCGAACAGCCTGCGCGGGCTGGTGATGAAGGGCGATTGCCGGGCGCGGGCGGGCGACGATCGCGCGGCTTCGGCCTTCTATACCCGCGCGCTGCAGACCGCGCCGCGCGACGGCAGCGTGCCCCCCGCGCTCGCGGCGGACCTGCGGCGGGTGGAGCAGGCAATCGAGGCGAACCGGCAGAGCTTCCAGGCGCACATGGAAGCGAAGCTGGCGCAGGTCCAGGGCATGCGGGCCGGGCGGCGCTTCGCCGAGGCGATGGATATCCTGTCGGGACGCCGGCAGGTCTATCTGCAGCAGCCCAACAGCTTCTATTTTCCCGGCCTGCCGCAAATCCAGTTCTATGAGCGCGAGCAGTTTCCGTGGGTTGCCGAACTGGAGGCGGCCGCGCCCGCCATCCGCGAGGAACTGATCGCCCTGATGGGGGACGAGGGCAGCTTCGCGCCCTATATCCGCGCGCGGACGGACCGGCCGAACCCGCCGAACGTGCTGCTGGAAGATCCGAGCTGGGGGGCTGCCTATATCTGGAAGGAAGGCGCGCTCGTCCCCGAGATCGCGGAACGCTGCCCGCGCACCGTCGCGGCGTTGAGGGCGGCGCCGATGCCGGATATCCGGTCCCGATCGCCGATGGCGCTGTTCTCCCGCCTTCACCCCGGCACGCACATCCGGCCGCATAACGGCATGATCAACACCCGGCTGATCTGCCACCTGCCGCTGATCGTGCCGCCCGGCTGCGGCCTGCGCGTCGGCAACGAGACGCGGGAATGGGAAGAGGGCAGGATGCTGATCTTCGACGACAGCATCGAGCATGAAGCCTGGAACCGGGGCGACGAGACGCGCGTGGTGCTGCTGTTCGAGATCTGGCGGCCGGAAATCGACGCGGCCGAGCGCGAGGCGCTGACGGCCCTGTTCGAATCCATCGTGGATTATTGAGCCGCCTTCACGGCTCCGCGTCCATCGCCGCCACGGTTTCCGCCACGGTCACGAAGGGCGATGCGGTGGAATGGAGGACGAATTCGCCCACGGCCGCGCCGAATTGCGCGGGCGTCGGCTCGCCCGCGAAGAAGCGGGGGATGAGCAGGCTGGGCTCCGCGCCTCCCGGTTTTGCGCCGGAGGGCGGCTCGCTCTGGATCGTCACGGCGTAGACCGGGCCTGCGATCGAGAGCTTCCCGAAGGCGCTGTCGATCATGCCGGAAAGATTGTCCGGCAGGCGGACGGCGCGGAAGGTGCCGAGGTCCTTCACCTCCGCCACATAGAGGAGCGGCGGCTTGCGCGACTGGCGGATGGCGACGGCGCCGAGCGGCGGGACGGGCGCCTGCGCGATTTCCGGCAGCGATCGTTCGGCGGCGGGATCGAAGGGCAGCCGCTTGGCCAGCACGGCGGGCAGCATGCTTTCGACCATATGGCTGTCGAACGGCATCGCCCCGGTCGTGCGGCAGGCCGGCCCCTGGCAGGGGCCGTTGGCATCCAGGATCGTGCCCCAGGGCAATTGCCGCACGATCAGGTCGATCGCCTCCTCCTGCGAAGGATCGCGGACATGGGTGATCGTGGCGCGGACCTTGACCGTCCATGCGCCCAATTCGGCCAGATAGAGATAATCCATCACCGTCTGGGGGCCGATGCCGGTCTTGTAGGCGCCCTTGAAGGCCCGGAGCGCCACGGGCGAGGCGGAGGGGGCGGGGATGGCGAAGGGGCCGTCCGCCCATACGAAGGCCTTGGGCGATCGCGCGGCGATGGCGGCGAGCGCGCCTTTCAGCCCGTGTTGCGCGGGATCGCGCGGCCGATAGAGGAAGATGCTGAGCCGGGTGCGGGTATCGCCATCCTGCGCATCATAATTGAGGGCGACGTCGCTGCCGTCCGGCGTCAGGGCGAGCACGCGGCTGCGGTGGAAGATGCCGTAGGATGGCGGAAAGCTGGCACCCGTCGGCTTGTGCACCAGCGGCCCCGCGACATCGCCGCTCCACACCGCCGGATTGGCGCCTTCGATCGGCTGCGCCGTGGCGGCCGGAATGCCGGCGAAGTGCAATGCGGCGCCCAGCAGGCCCAGCCGGATGGCACGGAAAAGCAAGCGACCCTTCATCAGGCCAGTCTGGCAGATGCGCGCACGGGGCGAAAGCGGCGAGTCGCGCCTGGGAAAAACCGTTCCGCTGATAGGTCGCGACCGGTTTGTTTCGGTTTCGTGATGAAATGCTGCATTTGCACAATAATCGCCGCGCGAAAAAGGGCCACAACGCATATCGCGTGGCTTGGGTCCATATTGTATCGGGTGGAATGCTGTATTCGCGATCTAATGGTTCCATGTCGCGTCTGATCTTACAAAGGTCTTTCAATTTATGGCCATATGTGAATGATTATTGGGATGCGATGGCGGCATTGAGTCGCCATTGTTTTTCATGATTGGAGGGGACCGGTATGACCAACCTCGTCCAGATGGTGATCGGTGCTGTGTCACCGGACTTGATCTCCAGGATTTCCGGCTCGTTCGGCGAATCTCCCGAAACCACGACAAAGGGCCTCGCGGCCGTCATTCCCACGCTGTTCGCGGGCGCTCTCCAGCAAAGCTCCGCGCCGGGCGGGGCCGCGCGGATCACCGATCTCGTCAGCCAGTCGCTCAGCGGCGGCAACCCGCTCGACAATATCGGCGCGCTGGTGGGCGACGATACGGCGCGCGGATCGCTGCTCAACCAGGGCGGGCCGATGGTCGCCTCGCTGCTCGGCGGCAATGGCAGCGGCATCGCGAACATGCTGGCGTCGCTCGTCGGCGCGAAATCCGGCAGCATATCCAGCCTGCTGGCCCTGGCCGCGCCGCTGGTGATGGGGGCGATCGGCAAGAGCACCGGTCCCAATCCGTCGCCTTCCGCGGTGAAGGGGCTGCTGGAAGATCAGCGTTCGAACATCACGGGCGCGTTGCCGGCGGGGATCGGATCCTTGCTGGGGCTGGGCGGCGGTGCCGCGGCGCAGGCGGCCCATGTCGTCGACCATGGGGCGGAGGCGGCGGCCGGGGGCCTGCGCAAGCTCTGGCCGCTGCTGCTGGTGGCGCTGGCGCTGATCGCGCTCCTGTTCGGCATGAAGAGCTGCAACCGCAAGGCGCCGGAGGCAGCGCCCCCCGTCGCCTCCACGGCGGCGGTGGAAACGCTCACCCTGCCGGGTGGCGGCACGATATCCGTGGCGCCGGGGACGATCGGCCACAGCCTCGCGAAGTTCCTGGAATCGAGCGAGCCCGCGCCGAAGACCTTCGTGTTCGATAACCTGAACTTCGACACGGCATCCGATGCGCTGACGCCGGAAAGCCAGGCGACGGTCAACACCCTCGTCGCCATCCTGAAGGCCTATCCCAACGTCAACGCCGGGGTCGTCGGCTATACCGACAATACGGGCGATCCGGCCGCCAACAAGGCCCTGTCGCTGAAGCGGGCCACCACGGTCGCGCAGAGCATGATCGCGGGCGGCATCGACGCGGCCCGGCTGCAGACCGGCGGCATGGGCGAGGCCAATCCGATTGCCGACAACGGCACGGAGGAAGGCCGCGCCAAGAACCGGCGGACCGAGCTGGTCGTTACCAAGAAGTGAGGGGTGGGGCGGGGCCTTTGCGCTCCGCCCCCGCCTTTCGCGATCCGAAGGGGCGGGCTGGAAGGAGCATGCGGCGATGAGCATTTTCGGTTCGATCAAGGATGCCATTTTCGGCAAGGCGAAGGCCGATGCGCCATTGGCCCCGACCGTCCCGGTCGAACTTTCGCCCGTGCAGCCCGCCGCGCCGGCGGCGCCCGCGCCGATCGAGGCGGTGGATGTCGAAAAGATACTGGACGGCCTTGTCGCGGCCAGCGGGCGCCCGTCCAACTGGCGGGTCTCGATCGTCGACCTGATGACGTTGCTCGGCCTCGATTCCAGCCTCGCCAACCGGCGGGAGCTGGCGCACGAGCTGGGCTATACCGGCGATACCAACGATACGGCGACGATGAACATCTGGCTGCACAAGCAGGTGATGCAGAAGCTGGCGGCCAATGGCGGCAAGGTGCCGGCCTCGCTGCAATGAAATGAGGCGGGCGGGGACGGTCCACCCGTCCTCCCGATCCGCGCATCCGGCCATGGCTTGCGTTCGCCCGCGCCTTCGCCCATATGGCGCGCGGGAGTCGGGCGGACGGAGCCGTCGCCAACCCGGTCAGGTCCGGAAGGAAGCAGCCGCAACGATTTCGTTCCGGGTCGTTCCGGCTCCCACCCATCCTCCATCGCTCCAGAGCCTTGGCCGCCGCGCCGTTGCCGCGCCGCGCGTGGCCGTGCTAGCCGCTCGTCCATAGCAAAAGGGGGGAGGGGCATGCTGACGCTCTATGCCGCGCGCGGGGCCTGTTCGATCATTCCGCACATCGCGCTGGAGGAAGCGGGTGCCGGCTACCGGCTGCATTTCGTCGATTATGCCGGCGGCGAGAATCTGACCGGGGAATATCGGGCGATCAGCCCGCTGGGCCGCGTGCCCGCGCTGATGACGGAAGATGGGCCGCTGACCGAGAATGTGGCCATCCTCTCCTATATCGCGATGCGCTACCCCGAGGCGGCATTGGCGCCGATCGGCGATGCGCTGGCCTTCGCCCGCGTGCAATCGTTCAACCTGTTCATCGCGACCAACATCCACGTCGCCTTCCGCCAGATCGCCTTCCCGGGCGGCTATGCCGATGGCGATGCCGCCGCCGCGGCGCTGCGCGCGAAGGTGCCCGAGCTTGCCGATCGCTATTTCGCGCTGATCGAGGCGAAGCTGGCCGACGGGCGGCCCTATGTGCATGGCGACGCCTTCACCCTTTCCGATATCTATCTGTTCGCTTACGCCAATTATCTGCGGATGGGCGATCGCGGCGATCCCGCGCTGGTGCCCAACGTGATCGCGCACCGCACCCGCATCCGCGCCCGGCCCGCGGTGGAGCGGGTGCTCCGCGTCGAGGGGCTGGCGGAGGCGTGGGCCGGCTAGCAGCCCTTTCCCCTGGGCGGTTCAGCCACTAGGTTCGCCTTATGTCCGAATCCCCGCAGCCCTATCGCGTCCTCGCGCGCAAATATCGTCCGCAGCGCTTCGCCGATCTGATCGGCCAGGATGCGATGGTGCAGACGCTGGCCAATGCCATCCGGCGCGAACGGCTGGCCCATGCCTTCCTGCTGACCGGCGTGCGCGGGGTGGGCAAGACATCGACGGCGCGGCTGATCGCCAAGGCGCTCAACTGCATCGGCCCGGACGGGCAGGGCGGCCCCACCATCGATCCCTGCGGCGTATGCGAGCCGTGCCGCGCGATCGCGGAGGGCCGGCATATCGACGTGATCGAGATCGACGCCGCCAGCCATAACGGCGTGGACGACGTGCGCGAGATCAGCGAGGCGGTGCGCTATGCGGCCGTATCCGCCCGCTACAAGATCTACATCATCGACGAGGTGCACATGCTGTCCAAGGCGGCGTTCAACGCCGTCCTGAAGACGCTGGAGGAGCCGCCGGCGCATGTGAAGTTCCTGCTCGCCACCACCGAGGTGCAGAAGATCCCGGTGACGGTGCTTTCCCGCTGCCAGCGCTTCGACCTGAAGCGCATTCCGGCGGAGGCGCTGGCCCGGCATTTCGCCCATGTCGTCGAGGCGGAGAAGGTGGAGGCCGAACCCGAGGCGCTGGCGCTGATCGCCCGCGCGGCGGAAGGCTCCGCGCGTGACGGCCTTTCCATCCTCGATCAGGCGATCGCCCATTCGGGCACGTCGGGCGAGGGCGCGCTGGTGACGGCGGCGCAGGTGCGCGACATGCTGGGCCTTTCCGATCGCGGCGCGGTGCGCCGGCTGTTCGGGCTGCTGCTGGCGGGCGACGCCCCCGGCGTGCTGGCGGCGGTGCGCGATCAATATGATCTGGGCGTGGAGCCGGCGACCCTGTTCGTCGGCCTGCTGGAGGCGGTGCACGGCGTGACCCGCGCCAAGGCGGGCGGCGGGCAGGACCCGGCGCTGTCGATGGAGGAGCGGGAGGCCCATGCGGAATGGGCGGCGCGGCTGGGCTTCGCCACGCTCCACCGGCTGTGGCAGTTGCTGCTGAAGGGCCATGCCGAGGTGCAGGCGGCCGCTCTGCCGATCGAGGCCGCCGAGATGGCGCTGCTGCGCGTCGTCCACGCCTCCACGCTGCCCGATCCGGGCGAGCTGGCGCGCCGGCTTGCCAATGGCGAGACGGTTCCGGCGGCGGCGGCGCAGGCTTCCGGCGGGCCGGCCCCGGCGGAAACCCAGCCGGCGCTGAAGGCCGCGCCTCACCCGGCCCCCGAACCGCCCGCGCGGCCGGCCCCGCCGGCCAGCTTCGGGGCGCTGGTGGAGCTGGTGAACGGCCAGCGCCCGCTTTTGGGGCAGCAGCTTCACGATTTCGTGGGCCTCGTCCGCTATGACCCGCCGGAGCTGGCGCTGCGGCCCAACCGGCCGCTGCCCGCCGATTTCATCCGCGACCTGACGACGCTGCTGAGGAACCTCTTCGCCGAGCCATGGAAGGTGGAGATCAGCGACGGGCCGGCCGAACCCAGCCTGCTCGACCAGCAGAAATCGGCCGAAAACGCCGCGCGCGACGCCATTCTGGCAACGCCGGTGGTGCGTGCCGCGTTCGAGGCGTTTGCGGATGCCGAATACGAAGGCTACACGCCGCCCGAAACAGCGGCCGAAGCCAGGAGCGCTTGAGATGGATATCGAGAAGATGATGAAGGCGGCGCAGGAAGCCGCCGAGAATATTCAGAAGCAGATGGGCGAGGCGCAGGCCAAGCTCGATACGATCGAGGTGGAAGGGGTTTCGGGCGGCGGCCTGGTGACGGTGCGTGCCACCGCCAAGGGCCGCATCCTGGGCGTATCGATCGATGAATCGCTGCTGGTGCCGTCCGAAAAGCAGATGGTGGAGGATCTCGTCGCCGCCGCCTTCAACGATGCGCGCGCCAAGGCCGATACCGCATCCAATGCGGAAATGAGCAAGATGGGCGCGGGCCTGCCGCTGCCGCCGGGGTTCAAGCTGCCGTTCTGACGGCGGACGGGTGGGCGGCCGGCCGTTCGGCCGCGCCGCCATTGACCTGAAAAATGAATCATGTTCATCATGCTTGGGAGAAGCGTCTCGCCAGGCAAGGCCCGCCACGGGGCCGATTTTCGAGGTGCCAATGCCCAGATTGAGCGAAGCCCGCCGCCAGGACCGCCACGATCTGCTGCTGGATGCGGCGACGATCCAGTTCGCCGAAAAGGGGTATGACGCGACCTCCATATCGGGCATCGCGCGGGCGGCGGGCGTTTCGGACGGGCTGATCTACCGTTATTTCGACGACAAGCGCGCGCTGCTGAGCGCGGTGCTGGAACGGCTGTTCGAACGGATCATCGAACGCACCGTCAGCGCCGTCCATGCGGTGACCGGCATCGAAAGGCGGCTGGAGCAGTTCATCGCGTCCCAGCTTTCGATCTTCCAGGAAGAGCCGGACCTCTGCCGGCTCTATATTCGCGAGCTGCGCAATTCCGGCAATTTCCGTGGCTCGCCGCTTTTCCACATGACGAAGCGCTATACTGACCTTCTCGTCCATGTCGTCGAGGAGGCCGTGGCTTCGGGCGAGGTCGAGGCGGATACCGACCCGCGCATGCTGCGCGACGTGATCTTCGGCGGCATCGAGCATATCGCCCTGCACCTGCTGGTGGGCGGGCAGCCGCTGGAAGTGCCGCAGACATCGAAGCGGCTGGCGCACATGTTCGTGCGGGGAATAGGCAAGCGCTGATTAAATATAAGAATGGGAGAGGGTTGGATGGCGTTCAAATCGATCGCGCTTCTGAAGAAGAAAGCGGGGCTCACCCGGCAGCAGTTCATCGATTATTACGAGAACAGCCATGCCCCGCTGATCGTGCGGCTGACGCCGGGCATCAAGGCCTATCACCGCAACTTCATCGACTGGAACGGCGCGTTCGAGGCGGCGGACGGATCGGAAACCAATTTCGATTGCGTGACGGAAGTGTGGTTCGAGGATCGCGCCGCTTACGATCGCGCGATGGCCGTGCTCACCAGCCCGGACGTCGCCCGGCAGGTGGCCGAGGATGAGGAGAATGTCTTCGATCGATCGAAGACGCGGATGTTCGTGGTGGACGAATCCCGTTCGCCGATCGCCTGAATTCCCGCCGCCCGAGAGAAAGAAAAGCGGAAGGACGAGTGCATGGGCAATGCCACGCGCATCGACATCGCCGACGGCATATTGACGCTCACCCTGGCGCGGCCGGAGAAGCTGAACGCCTATAATCCCGAAATGCATGGCGAGATGATCGCCGCCTTCGATCGCGCCGATGCGGACGACGACGTCCGCGCCGTGATCGTCACCGGCGAGGGCCGGGCCTATTGCGCGGGCGCGGATCTGAGCGCCGGCGGCGCCACCTTCGATTATGGCGGCGGCAGCGAATGGCGCAGCGAGGAAACGCCCGTCGCGGCCGACGGCAGCGTCGATTATTCGCACCCCGCCATACGCGATGGCGGCGGCCTGCTGGCGCTGCGCATCTTCGCTTCGAAGAAGCCGGTGATCGGCGCGATCAACGGCGCGGCCGTGGGCGTGGGCGTGACGATGACCCTGCCGATGGACGTGCGGATCGCCAGCGACACGGCGCGCTTCGGCTTCGTCTTCGCGCGGCGCGGGATCGTGCCGGAAGCGGCGTCGAGCTGGTTCCTGCCGCGCATCGTCGGGATCTCCAACGCGCTCGACCTCTGTTTTTCGGGACGGATCATCGGCGCGGAGGAAGCGCGCGGCATCGGACTGGTGCGGTCGGTGCACGCGGGGGACGACCTGCTGCCCGTCGCGCGCGCGATCGCGAAAAGCTATGTCGAAGGCACGGCGCCGGTATCGATCGCGCTGACCCGATCCATGCTGTGGCACATGCTCGGCGCGCCGCACCCGATGGAAGGGCATCGGCTGGACAGCCGGGCGATCTGGTCGCGCGGGGCATCGGCCGATGCCAGGGAGGGCGTGGAAAGCTTCCTCGAAAAGCGCGCGGCGACCTTCCCCGATCGCGTATCGCGGGACATGCCGCATTTCTCGCCCTGGATGGACGATCCGGCCTGGTAGGCGAACCGGTGGAAAAGGAGGGCCGTTGAGGGCGAGGGCAAAGCCATCCCCTTGTATTGGCGGCCGGTTTGGACTCAAAGGCCGGCATGTTCCCGTTGCTTGCCGTGGCGTCCTCCGCCGCCTTTCTCTGTGCGCATCCCACCCATCATGACGGCGACGGCATACGCTGCGGCGGCAAGGGGCGGTCGATGCGGCTTTATGCGATCGACGCGCCGGAAATGCCGGGATCGTGCCGGCCCGGACGGCGCTGCACGCCGGGCGATCCCTATGCGTCGCGCGATCATCTGGCGGAGCTGACGGCCGGGCGGAAGGTGCTGTGCGAGGCGGTCGATCGCGATCATTATGGCCGCACCATCGCGCGCTGCACGGCGGACGGCGCCGACCTTTCCTGCGCGATGGTGCGCGACGGCTTTGCCGTCGAACGCTATGGCCGCCTGTCGTGCGGGGAGATGCCCGCGCCCGCGGAGCCGCCCCCCGCCGCGCCGCCGGCCCTGCGCTGGTGGATGGTGCCGGCCTATTTCCTGATCATCAACCTGATGGCCTATATCGCCTTCCGGGATGACAAAAGGCGCGCGCGGCGCGGGGCGTTCCGCCGGTCGGAAGCCAATCTGCTGTGGCTGGCGGCGCTGGGCGGATCGCCGGGCGCGCTCGTGGCCCGGCAGCGCTTCCGCCACAAGACGCGCAAGCAGCCCTTTTCCGCCTTGCTGGCGATGATCGTGATCGTCCAGGTCGGCGTGGTCGCCGGGCTGGGCTGGCGCGCCGTCGAACGGCTGCTGGCCTGAGGGATCAGCCGACCAGCCAGAGCGCAGCGGCGATCGACAGCGCCAGCGCGGCGATCGTGGCGCCCGCGATCACCAGCAGCGGGCGGGCGCCGGCTTCCAGCAGTGTCTGCATCGGCGATCGGATGCCGGTGGCGGTGACCGCGCAGGCGAGGAGCGCGGAGGCGCCTTCCTGCGCGCCATGGCCGATCGCGGCGGGGATCATCCCGGTGGAATTGAGCGCGGCGAGCCCGAAAAAGCCGACCACGAACCAGGGAATGCCGGAAAAGCGCGCCTTGCGCCCACCTGTCGAAGGGAAGAACCAGCCGAGCCCGGCCAGCACCGGCGCCAGCAGCGCGACGCGGCTGAGCTTGACGATCGCGGCCGTCTGGCCGGCGGCGCCCGAATAGGAATAGCCTGCGCCCAGCGCCTGCGCGACATCGTGGATCGAGGCGCCCAGCATGAAGCCGGCGGCCGCATCGCCCATGCCCAATCGGTGCGCGGCCAGCGGATAGGCCACCATGGCGAGCGAGCTTGCCGCCGATATGCCGACCAGCACGAGGGCAAGCTGCGCCTGATTGGCCCTTTTCTCCCCCAGCACGGTGGCGATGGCGAGCGCGGCCGATGCCCCGCAGATCGCCACCGCGCCGCCGGCCAATGCGCCGAAGGCCGCGCCGAGGCCCAGCAGCCGCGCAAGCGCCACGCCGGAAAGCAGGGTCAGCACCAATATCGCCACGATCGCCAGCAGCGCAGCCGGGCCGAGATCGACGATCTGCCCCAGCGTCACCCGCGCGCCCACCAGCACGATGCCCCAGCGCAGCAGCGTGCGCGACGCGAAGGCCAGGCCGGCCGCGAGCCGGAGGTCCGCGCTCAGGAAGTTGAGCGCGAGGCCGACGAGCAGCGCCATCAGCGTCAGCGGCGCGCCATAGCGATCGGAGATCCATGCCGCGGCCAGCGTCGCCAATATCGCGACGATCAGGCCGGGGCCATAATCGCGCCAGCGGACGACGGGGGTGGATTCGAGATCGCCGTAAAGGTCGGCGGCAGCGGGAAGGGTGGGGCCGTCCTGCGTTTTCACCATCATTCTCGCTGGTTGGTGCGCTTCGGCCGGTCCGCTAGCATGATTTGCGGCGAAGCTCGACCTTCAAGGACCGCTCAGCCGGCGCGGTCGAGCGACATGTTCATGCGCGCCGCCGCGATCGGACGGGCGGGATCGTCCTGCCATGCCTCGATCGCGACATTGGCGATGCGCTGGCCCACGCGCGTCACGCGGCCGCGCGCATAGGTATCCACCAGCCGCCCGCCGCGCATGAAATCGACGGTGACGTTGATCGGCTTCACCCGCGTGCTGCCATCCCCCAGCGATGCCTGCAGCGCGGCGATGCCGGCGATTTCCAGCAGGCCGCTGATCGCCCCGCCATGGAGGAAGCCGGGCCGGCCCAGCACCGCATCGCTGTTCGGCATCAGCAGCAGCGGGCCTTCCGCGTCCATGATGAGCTTCAGGCCCAGGAAATCGGCATAAGGGGGCAGGGACATGGGCGTCATTCCCCATCCAGGAACATGAAGGTGCCGGCGACATGGGCCACCGGATCGTTCGGATCGCCATCATGCGCCTGGCCGCGAACGAAGGCGATGCGTCGCGCGACGCGATAGCATTCGCCGCGCCCGAACACGGTTCGGCCCGGCGTGGCCGGACGCAGATAATCCACACGCATGTCCAGCGTCGCCTGCGGACGGAATATGTCCGTCCGCACCCAGATCGCCAGGCTGGTCGCCATGTCCATCAGCGAGAAAATCGGCCCCGATGCCAGCACGCCCGTTTCGGTGTTGCCGATCAGCTTCTCGTCATAATCGAGCGCCAGCTCCACCCAGTCCGGGCCGTGCTGGACGAAGCGCGTGCCGAGCGCGCCATTATGGCCGTAGGATCGGAACGTATCGATGAAGGCGGCGGGATCGAACGATCGACCCGTGGGAAGCGTGGTCATGGCCCCGCGTTAGCCCGCCTTGACGTTCACGGCAACCATCGGTGGCGCCGCCCCGGTGCGCGCCAGGGCGGCGCAACCGTCATTCCGGCAGGAAATCGGGCACCGAGAGATAGCGTTCGCCCGTATCATAGTTGAAGCCGAGGATGCGGGTGCCGGGCGCCAGATCCGGCAGCTTCTGGGCGATGGCCGATAGCGTGGCGCCGGAGGATATGCCGACCAGCATACCTTCCTCGCGCGCGGCGCGGCGCGCCCATTCCTTGGCGTCGGCCGGGTCGACCTGGATCACCCCGTCCAGAAGCTGGGTGTGCAGGTTGGCGGGGATGAAGCCCGCGCCGATCCCCTGGATGGCGTGCGGGCCGGGCTGGCCGCCGGAGATGACCGGCGAAAGCGTGGGCTCCACCGCGAACACCTTGAGGTTGGGCCAGCGTTCCTTCAGCACCTGCGCGCAGCCGGTGATGTGGCCGCCGGTGCCGACGCCGGTGATCAGCACGTCGATCGGCGTGTCGGCGAAGTCGCGATAAATCTCCTCCGCCGTCGTCTTCACATGGATGTCGATATTGGCGGGGTTTTCGAACTGCTGCGGCAGCCAGGCGCCCGGCGTCGATTCCACCAGCTCCAGCGCGCGTTCGATCGCGCCCTTCATGCCCTTTTCGCGCGGGGTGAGATCGAAGCTGGCGCCATAGGCCAGCATCAGCCGGCGCCGTTCCAGCGACATGGATTCGGGCATCACCAGGATCAGCTTGTAGCCCTTCACCGCCGCCACCAGCGCGAGGCCGATGCCGGTGTTGCCACTGGTCGGCTCGATGATCGTGCCGCCGGGCTTCAGCCGGCCGGTGCGCTCGGCCTCTTCGATCATCGACAGCGCGATACGATCCTTGATCGATCCGCCGGGGTTGGATCGTTCGGATTTCACCCACACCTCGGCATCGCCGAACAGCCGGTTTATGCGGATGTGCGGCGTGTTGCCGATGGTTTCCAGGATATTGGCCGCCTTGGTCATATCGCTTTCTCCTGCACGGGTCGTTCTTCCATCGTTTCCGGGGTATCGAAGGTCCGCGCGCGGCGCAGCTCCGGGAACCAGCGCGCCCACAGCAATGTCACCGCGATCGCGCCGGCCCCACCGGCGACCACCGCCGCCACCGGGCCGATCAGCGCGGCGAGGAAGCCGGATTCGGCCTCGCCCAGCTCGTTCGAACCCGAAATGAACAGGGTGGATACCGCGCCGACGCGGCCGCGCATCTCGTCCGGCGTGTAGAGCTGGATCAGCGACTGGCGGACGTAGACGGAAAACATGTCCGCGGCGCCCAGCAGCGAAAGGCAGAACAGCGACAGCGGCAGCCAGCGCGAAAAGCCGAACACCACCGTCGCCGCGCCGAACACGGCGACCGCGCACAGCATCTTCACGCCTACATTGTAGCGCAACGGGCGGAAGGCGAAGAACAGGGCAACGGCCGCCGCCCCCACCGCCGGCGCCGCGCGCAGATGGCCGAGCCCCGCCGGGCCGACCGCCAACACGTCGCGCGCGAAGATCGGCAGCATGGCGGTGGCGCCGCCCAGCAGCACGGCGAACAGATCGAGCGAGATCGCCCCCAGCACCAGCCGGTTCTCCCGCACATAGCGCAGGCCGTCCACCATCTGCGCCCAAGGATTAGCCCGCCCGTCCAGCGCGGTCCGCGCCACCGGCCGGATCACCATCAGCGCCAGGAAGGCGAGGGCGAACAGGCCGCCCGACGCGGCATAAGGCAGCCAGTGGCTATGGGCATAAAGATAGCCGCCCGCCGCCGGGCCGAGGATCGCGCCCGTCTGCCAGGCGATCGAACTCAAGGCGATGGCGTTGGGCAGCACCGCGCGCGGCACCAGATTGGGGGCAAGCGCGCTCAGCGCGGGGCTTGCGAAGGCGCGCGCGACGCCCAGCAGGGCGGCGACCGCGAACAGGTGGAAAAGCGTGGTCGCGTCGTTCCAGGCCAGCAGGCCCAGCGTGGCGGCGCATCCGGCCTCCAGCAGCACCGCCGCGCGCGCGATCCAGCGCCGGTCGATCCGGTCCGCCGTCCAGCCCACGATCAGCGTGAGCGCCAGCAGCGGCACGAACTGGAACACGCCGATCAGGCCGAGCTGGAAGGCGGCTTCCTTGGTGGTCATGGTGCGGCGGGCAATGTCGTAGACCTGCCAGCCGATCACCACGACCATGCTGTTCTGCGCCAGCGTGGTGGAAAGCCGGGCGAACCAGTAGGCACGGAAATCGCGGATGCGAAACGGATGAGGCGGACGATCCATGGCGACCGTCTAAGCCCATCGGGCGGGGGCGGGCAATCCGCCTTTTTTCTATTGATGAGATAGTATTGATACCGATGAGCGGGCCGGCAAGGGAACCGGCCCGCTCGGGGTAGCCGCCCCAGGGGGGGAGGGGGCGGTCCATCAGACGGTGGGGGACTGTCCGTCTGAACGCGATATGGTGGTTCGGGCGGCTATTTCCACCCTGCCCATAGGGCTTCCCGCATCATATCTTGGTATGAGCGGCGTTGATCCCGCGATCGCCCGCAAGCCATGCGGCGAACGGCGCGGCCATGGCATAGAGCAATGTGGCGGCCAGCATGCCGAGCAGCGGATCGCCCAGATAATCCGCGGTATAGGCCGCCGGGATCAGGGCCGCCGGAATGGAAAGGGCGATCGGGCTGGCCTTGCGCCATCCCTGCGGGCGCTTCGCCCGGCGCGGGCGCAGCCACATCGGAGCGGGGGTGGCGATGGCCGTGGCCTGCACCCGGCCGCCGATGGAGACGAGCGGTGCGCCTTCGGTGGTGTTGAGATCCAGAAACGCCATCGTCGCCTCCCTTGATTTGACGATGTGACAATGCCGGGAAGGCGCGCGCGGGAAAATTAGACGGGGGGGTGGCCCGATGCATCTTCAAGATGGCGGACCTCATACCTAGGTTTGATGCGCCGCAGCGTTTGCCGCTGGACGATGCGGACGTGGTTTGAGAAAATCGCGCAACACCCTTTCCGTGGAGGTCGCCATGGCCACCGTCATGACCCAGAAGAACGAAGCTCCGCCGCAGCCCGATCTCGCGGCGCTGCTCGATCTCAGCCATGACACCATCTTCATCCGCGACGGGGCGACCGGGGCGATATCCTACTGGAATGCGGGCGCGGCGCGCGTCTATGGCTGGGAGGCGGCCGATCTGGCGGCCCCCGGCGGTTACGGCCGCCTGCAATCGCGTTGCGATGTCCCGGAGGAGACGGTTCTCGAGGAACTGGTCCGCACCGGCCACTGGCAGGGCGGCATCACCCGCACCGCGCGCGACGGCAGCGAGATCATCGTTTCCGCCCGCTGGGCAGCACGGCTGCGCCCCGACGGATCGCTTGGCGAGATCGTGGAGACGGCGCGGGACGTGACGGTCAAGGCCGTGGCGGCGGAGGAATTGCGCCGCAGCGAATATCGTTACCAGAATATGTTCCGGGCGATGGCGGTATCTTTCTGGGAACTCGATTTTTCCGGGGTGAAGGGCCTGCTGCGCGAATGGCGCGACATGGGCGTGGAGGATTTTTCCGCCTTCTTCGCCGCCGATCCCGATGCGGTGCGCCGGGTGATGGGCGCAACCCGCATCGTCGACGTCAACGAAAAGACCTTGCTGCTGTTCGGCGCCGCCGACCGGGCGGAACTGGGCGATACGGTGGAGCGCTTCTGGCCGCGCGACAGCGAGGCGGTGTTCGCCGCCAGCGTGGTCGCGGCGATCAGCGGCAAATCGAATTTCGAAGCCGAAACCAAGATGCTCACCGTCGACGGGCGCGAGGTGGAGATATTGTTCACCTGCAGCTTCCCGCCCGAATGCATGGGGCGCGGCAATGTGCTGGTCGGCGTGCTGGACATCAGCGGCCGCGTGCGCGCGCAGGAGGAGGTGCAGCGGGTGCAGGCGGAGCTGGCGCACGCGGCGCGCGTCGCCACGCTGGGCGAACTGGCGGCCTCGATCGCGCACGAGGTGAACCAGCCGCTTGCCGCCATCGTCAATTTCGGCGAGGCGGCGAAGCGCTGGCTGAACCGCCCGGAACCCGACATGGCCGAGGCCGCCGCCGCGATCGAGCGGATGATCGGGGACAGCCGCCGCGCTTCCGACATCATCGGCCGCATCCGCGCGATGGCGACCAAGTCTGTGCCCAAGCCCACCTTGTTCCATCCGTGCGAGGCGGTGAAGGAAGCCGTCCAGCTCGTGCGGCACGACATGCAGGCGCGGGGCGTGGCGCTCAGCATCGCCGAGGTGGAGGCGGTGCCCCGCGTGCGGGCCGACCGCATCCAGATACAGCAGGTGGCGGTGAACCTGATCGTCAACGCCGTGCAGGCGATGGCGCAGGTGCCCGAGGATCGCCGCGCGCTCGTGATCCGCACCGGGCTTGCCGGCGACAATATGGTTCGGATCGAGGTGCAGGATAGCGGGCCGGGGATCGATCCGGTGGTTGCCGACCGCCTTTTCACGGCCTTCGCCAGCACCAAGGACAGCGGCATGGGAATGGGCCTGTCGATCAGCCGCTCGATCGTGGAGGCGCATGGCGGCACCATCTGCGGCCGGGGCAACGAGGCCGCGCCGGGTGCCACCTTCTCCTTCACTCTGCCGGTCGCCGAAATGACGGCCGATGACGCGGCGGGAGCGTGCACGGCGGCGGCCTGAACGCGGACGGGGTGGAGATTCGGGATCGCCCACCAGCCCCGCGGTTAACGCGCCCGGCCAATGAAAATGGCCCACCATTGCTGGCGAGCCATTTCCCCCTGTTTGTCAGATGTCAGGCGGCCGTGGGGATGACGTTCTTGCGGCCGTAGCGGATGGAAGCGCCGATCATGCCGAAGCCGAGGATCAGCATCAGCCAGGTGTGCGGTTCCGGCACGGCGTTGGAGCGGATGTCCACCGACGTGATCCGAATGATATAGTCGTCGAAATCTCCATCGGGGCTGCCGGCATCGTTGAAGCCGAAGAACAGCGAGCTGGAGATATATTCATCGCCGGTGTTCGACCCCACGCCATCGGGAACGAACAAGGCGACCGCCGGGCTGCCGAGGCCCGAGATCGAGTTGAACGAGATATTGCCGCTCAACGGGCCATCCGACGCCTGGCTGTAGGTGATCAGCAGATCGCCCAGATCCCACGCATCATTGCCTTCGGGATAATTGGTGCCGTTGATTTCGACCCAATTATTGTCGCCGCTTTCGGCCGCGACACGGAAGACGGAGATGTTGACCGGTGCGCCGACCACGCCGATCGAATAGCCGAACGCCATTTTCGTGAGCGTCAGCCCGGCAAGATCACTTGCGAAGTCATTGTCCGAGGGAACATCCGTGACACTGGTGATGCCACTGGCCACCAGAGCCGATTGAGCCGGCATTGCAAGTCCAAGAGCCGCGGCAGCCGCAGCGGCAACAACCAACATTCTGCGCATTACGCCCTCCTTCCATGTCATCCAGCGTAAATTACGCAAAGTGCGTGCCAGAATCTGATCTGTAATTGTTTCTGGCACTTGGAAGGGGTGCAGGTCGTGGACCGATGCGGATATGTAAGGAGTCTCGACAGGATTCCAGCCGATCTTCCATGTTGCGCCGCATCATTTGCATCGTGACTTGCGCAACATGGAAGATCATTTGTTATTTTCAGGGGATCATCGATCCCGTCTCCACGTATCTTTGATGCCAGGAAAGGGATTCTGCCAGCAAATGAGGGGTTTGCTGGCCGAAGGAATGTTCACGGGCGCGGCGGTAATAATCGGCCAGGTGCGGGCGATAGCTGGGGTGCGCGCAGTTGGCGATGATCACGTCGGCGCGCTGCTTGGGGCTGAGCCCGCGAAGATCGGCGAGGCCCTGTTCGGTCACGATCACCGCCACATCCTGGTTGATATGATCGACATGGCTCGCCATCGGCACGATCGCCGATATCTTGCCGCCCTTGGCGGTGGACGGCGTCATGAAGATCGACAGGAAGGCGTTGCGCGCGAAATCGCCGGAGCCGCCAATGCCGTTCTGGATGCGCGATCCCATGATGTGGGTGGAATTGACGTTGCCGTAGATATCGGCCTCGATCATCCCGTTCATGGCGATGCAGCCCAGGCGGCGGATCAATTCGGGATGGTTGCTGATCTCCTGCGGGCGGAGCAGCAGCCGGCCGCGCATCGAATCCATCCGGCCGTTGAGCGAGGCGGCGGCATCGGGCGAGAGCGAGAAGGCGGTGCCCGATGCGAAGCGCAGCTTGCCGCTGTCGAGCAGATCCAGCATGCCGTCCTGGATCACCTCGGTATAGGCGGTCAGCTCGTCGAACGGCCCGTCGATCAGCCCAGTCAGCACGGCGTTGGCGATGTTGCCGACGCCCGATTGCAACGGCAGCAGCCTGGCCGGCAGCCGGCCCATCTTCACTTCATGCACGAGGAATTCGAGGAGGTGGCCGGCGATGTTGCGCGCGGTCTCGTCCGGCGGGGTGAAGGGGGCGTTGCGATCCGGCGTGTCGGTGCGGACGATCGCGACGATCTTGTCGGGATCGCAGCGGAAATAGGGATCGCCGATCAGGTCGTCGGGCCGGACGAGCGGGATCGGCACGCGATTGGGCGGCAACGCGGTGCCGTAATAGATGTCGTGCATCCCCTCGAGCGCGGGATTCTGCCACTCGTTCACCTCGAGGATGATCCTTTCCGCGCGATCCAGCCAGGTCTTGTTGTTGCCGATCGAGGAGGAAGGGATCAGCGATCCGTCCGGCCGGATGCCGGTCACCTCGATCACGGCGGTGTCGAGCGGCCCCAGAAAGCCCTGCCATGCCATCGGCGCCACCTGGCTCAGATGCATGTCGAAATATTCCATCTCGCCGCGATTGATCTTCTCGCGCGCGATGGGATCGGAATTGTAGGGCAGGCGGAACTCGATGCCGTCGGCCTTGGCCAGCGCGCCGTCCAGCTCCGGCCCGGTCGAGGCGCCGGTCCATACCTTGACGCGGAAGGGATTGCCGGCGGCATGCTCGCGCTCGATCCGGGCGGCCAGCGCCAGCGGCACCGCCTTGGGATAGCCTGAACCGGTAAAGCCGCTCATCCCCACGCTGCTGCCGGATTCGATGAACGCGGCGGCCGCTTCCGCGTCCATGATCTTGGCCCGCAGGTGATCCGCCTGAATGCGGCTGTCCGTCATGATATCGATCCTTCCCGAGGCCCCGGGCCGGCCGGGCCGATCGAGCCCGGCCACGCGATCGGGGCCGCAACCATATGAACGGAGCCCGATGCGCGTTTCGACAGGGAAGGATGACCCGCCCCCGAAACGATCGGGCTCAGCGGATCGGCACCATAACGGCAGCGCCCGGATCGCGGAATTGCACGACTCGGGGCGCAAGGGCGGCGGGGTTAAGTTATTGCGCTTAACCTCGGGTGGTCATCGGGTGGCGCCGGTCAATCGACCAGCGCGCACCAGCGGAAATCATGCTTGATGAAATTCTGGCCCAGGCTGTAGCGCACGCGGCGCACGCCGGGAATGCGGTCCACCGTCTGGTGGAGGAAATCGGTCAGCTCGTTGCCGTTCTCCACCAGCGTCATCGCCAGCACGTCGGCCCGGCCGAGCATGGTGGCGACGAAGCCGATCTCCGGCACCTTGGCCAGCGCGGCCGCCATATCCTCTATGTCGCTGGCGGAATTGGCCTCGATCCAGAGATAGGCCAGGATCGGGTTGCGCAGCCGGCTGGTATTGGTGATCGCGGCCACGCGGATCACGCGATTGTCGAACAGCCGCTTCAGGCGCGACCGGATCGTGCCCTCGGTCAGGCCCAGCTCGCGGCCGATCTCGCGGTTGGAAACCCGGGCGTCGATGCCCAGCCGCTCGATGATCTTGTGGTCGATTTCGTCGAGCGCGACGCCCTTGCTCATAGCGGTGCCCAATCCGGAGTATATTTCAGAACCTTGAGCGCGAGGCCGGGGACGATCTTCTCGACCCCCGGCACATGCGCGATCACGTGCGTCAATAGCCGATCGAGATCGGCGAGGTCGCGCGCGACCACCTGTGCCTCCACGTCATGTGTGCCGATCGAGACATTGACCGTCACGACCTCGTCAAGCTGGGCGAGATCGTGGCCGACATCGGCGGCGGAGCGGCCCTTCACCTGGATGCCCACGGCGGCAAGGCATTCGAAGCCCATCGCCGCGAGATCGCGCATCGCCACGACCCGCACGGAGTCGCTTTCCTCCAGCCGGCGCAGGCGCGTGCGCACCGTCGCCTCGTTGACGTCGACGATGCGGGCGAGGTCGCGGTTGGCGATCCGCCCGCTCTGGCGCAGCGTGGCGATGATCTTCTCGTCGATTTCATCGAGTTCATAGGTCGCGGCATCACCGCCGCCACGTCCGCGGCCGCCGCTGCGCGCCGTCGCATCCCTTGCCAAACCCTGACCCCCGGATAGTTGCTGGGCGGCGTGCCGAAGCCACGCCTTCGAAAGCGCGGATTCAGACAGGATTGAAACAGCGGTGTCAATGGCGTGCAAGCCGGCTTCCCCCAGCTTCGGGCCGGGGGAAGCCGCCCTTCCGGATCAGTCGCCCCAACGATAGGTGAGCGACAGGCCATACATCCTGGGATCGCCGTAGATCACCGAATCGAAGCCGATCTGGCTGTAGAGCGGGTAGCCGCCGGTGATGTATTTCTCGTTGGTCAGGTTGGTGACGAAGGCGGCGAGATCGAACTTGCTGCCGGCCACCTTGTTCCATTCGAGCCGGGCGTTGAGCATGTCATAGCCCGGGAAGCGGTTGAGCGGCGGGGGTGCCGCGAAGTCCGGCGAATTGGTGCCGGACTGATGGCTGAAATCCGCCTGCAGGGCGATCTCGCCGCCGTCGCTCAACGGATAGGCGTAACGGCCGCTGATATTATATTTCCATTTCGGCTGATACACCGCCTGGCGGCCCTTGATCGCCGGCGTGAACGGCAGGGTGATGTCGCTGGCCGCATCCAGATAGGAGACGAAGCCCGAAAGCGTCAGCCCCTCGATCGGGACGACGACGGTTTCGAACTCGACGCCCTTGTTGGTCTGCTTGCCAAGGTTGCGGGCGACCGAGGCGATGCCGGTGGTGGCGATCGCGATCGGCACCGTCACCTGCACGTCCTTGAACTTGTCGTAGAAGAGCGAGAGGTTGGTGCGCAGCGGGAAGCCGACGTCCCAATCGGCCTTGATGCCGATTTCGTAATCGTCGACCTTTTCGGGCTGGAAGCTTTCCAGGTCCGGCGTCGGCGCCGGCAGGTTGAAGCCGCCCGACTTGAAGCCGCGGCGATAGGCGGCATAGAGCAGCACGCCATCGATCGGCTTCCACTGGACGGTGCCGTCATAGGTGGAAGCGCTGAACTTGGCCTTGTAGTTGATCGGGCAGCGGATGGTGCCGATGGGGTTATCCTCGGTGATCGTCTGCGGATCGACCAGCACGCACTCGCCGGTGGGCGTGCTGAACTGGGACAGCGACGCCTTGCGCTTGTCCCACGTGCGGCGATAGCCGCCGCTCACCTGGATCGTATCGGTCACGTCGAATTCGCCATGCGCGAACAGCGCGTCGCTGGTGTCGGTATTGGTAACGGCGCGCGTGGTGAGCGACCCGAAGGTGTTGCTGGAGATTTTGGGATCGAAAGCCGGCTTCGACTTTTCGTGATAATAGCCGAGGATGTAGCGGAAGCGGTCGGCGATCGATCCCTGGACCTGGAATTCCTCGGTGAACTGATCCTGGCCGAACTGCCAGTCCTGCGTATATTCGTTGAACTGCGCGATCAGCGGCAGAACCGTGCCGTCATAATCATTGCCTTCGTCCGTGCGCTGACCGCGATAGGCGATGATGTTCTTCAGCGTGATATTGTCGGTGACTTCCCAGGTCGTCTTGTTGGTGATGCCGAAATTCTGGGCGCGGTTGTAGTTCAACCCCTCATAGGCGACCTTGCGAATGCCCAGCTGCTGCTGCTGCTGGAGCACGCCGAGCACTGCGGGCGTCGGAGCAAAGCCGAAACCGCCACCCTGAAAGGCAGCCGCGAATGCGCCGAACGCGCCGCCCGGGGGGCAGCCGGGAAGGCTGGCGCTGGTGCAGGCGATCGGCACGAGCGTGCCGCTCTGGCCCAGATACATGGGGATTTTCGTGCCCGGCCCGAAATTTTCGTCGAAGATCGGCTGAAGAGCCGCCGGGATGACGTTGGGGCTGATCTGTGCGTCCGGATTGATCCCGCGCAGGATGGCGGAAGAGCCGCTGGCATCGCGGTTCGAATAGTCCGCGATCAGCAGGTTTTCGAGGCCCGGCGCCGGGCGCAGCAGCACCGATACGCGCATCGATTCGAAAGCGCGCCCGTCGAGCTTCTGGCCGCTCAGGATATTCTTGGTGAAGCCGTCGCGCCGTTCCACCTGGCCCGCGACGCGAACGCCGCCCAGATCGTTGCCGAAGGGCACGTTCACCACGCCTTCGAACCCGTAGCGATCATAATTGCCGACATTCACGCGGGCCAGGCCCTCGAAATTGTCGCTCGGTCGGTTCGGTTCGAACAGCACGGCGCCGCCGGTGGTGTTGCGGCCGAACAGCGTGCCCTGCGGGCCCTTCAGCACCTGCACGCTCTGCAGGTCGAAGAAGGTGCCCGGCCCCGCGACCGGGATCGGCACTTCGGCGAAATAGGTGGCGACCGAGGAGAAGTTGCGCTGGCCGGCGTTGATCACGCCCGGGCCCTGGCCGCGAATGTAGAACTGGGCTTCGTCGCGCTTCTGCGCGCCGATGTTCACGCCGGGCGCGACATCGCGAAGCTGCTCCACCGCCTGCACGCCCTTCTGGTCGAGCGCGTTGCCCGAAAGGGCGGTGATCGCTAGCGGAACTTCCTGCGCGGCTTCCTCGCGCCGGCGGGCGATGACGACGATGTCGCCGAAGGCCTCGGCATTGCTGACGCCGCTGCCCGCGGTGGGCGCCGCATCCTGGGCAAAGGCCGGGGCGGAGGCCGCCCCGATCATCGTCAGCAAGCTGGTGGACAGACAAAGGGCGTGCGTCAGGCTCCTCATAGGACTTCCTCCCCAAATCCTGCACGGACCGACTCTTCGGTTCCGCGATTACATTCCGCCCGGTGCTTTGTATCACCTGGACACAAAATGAATGTGCTTCAGCATGGATGATGCGCGTTTGCGTGGCAAGGCGAATTTTTCACTCCGCAATGCAACGATCGTCCGGGGCGGGTGACAGGTGATTTTGTCGCCAATTTCGATACATAATGAGCCGAAAATGGCCGTTTCGCGCCGACGCGCCGTTTCCGTTTCGCGCACTTTCGCCGTGACAAACTGAATGTGATTCACTATGAGTCGCTTAAACCGTTTCGGATATGCGTAGGAGAGGCGCGCGATGAACGAGATGACGACATTGGAGCGGATCCAGACGGGCGACGAGCTGGAACGCTGCCCGTTTCCGATCCCCCTGGGCTGGTTCGCCGTGGCGCTGTCCGAGGAGCTGAAGCCCGGCGGCATCGCCAACATCCATGTGTTCGGCCGCGAATGGGTGCTTTTCCGTGGGGAAGACGGAAAGGCCGGCCTCGCCGATCCCTATTGCCCGCATCTGGGCGCGCATATGGGCCATGGCGGCGAAGTGGTGGGCAACAATCTGCGCTGCCCCTTCCATCACTGGGAATATGACGCCGAAGGCTGGTGCAAGAAAATCCCCTACGCCAAGGTGATGCCCGGCATCGCGCGCAAGAAGCCGGTGCTGAAGACGCTGCCGATTGAAGAACGCTATGGCGTGATCTTCGCCTGGTATCATCCCAATGGCGATGAGCCCTATTTCGGTATTCCCGACGTGCCGGAGCTGGAAAGCGACGAATATATCCCGATGCGTCGCGGCGAATGGGATATCGGCACGATGATCCAGGAAATCGGCGAGAACGGCGTCGATTATCCCCACCTCAAATATCTGCACCACGCGCCGATCATCCCGCCGGGCACGGCCAAGGCGGAAGGGCATATCTTCCGCACCGACATCGGCGCCGGCTACATCATCGGCGAATCCCATGGGCCGGGCGTGGTCATCCAGCGCTTCACCAAGGATGGCGTGACGATGACGATGTTCGCCATGTCCACGCCGATCGATACGGAGATGACCAAGACGCGCATGGCCTTCACCTTCCGCAACTATCCGGAAGGATCGAAGGAACGCGCCATCGCCCAGCATCTCTACGAACATTCGATCGGTGCGGCCGATGGCGAGGATTCGGCCGGCTTCGAATCCGTCGACCTGATCGTGTGGGACAACAAGAAATATCGCCCGCAGCCGCTGCTGTGTGACGGCGACGGACCGATCCTGCTGTGGCGCAAGTGGTTCAGCCAGTTCTACGCCGAACCGATCGAAGCATAAGGGGAGGGGTGCGGCGGGTCGATCGCGGTCCGCCGTGCTCGCTTGGAGAGCCGCTTAGCCAGCGGGTGGCGCCGGGCGATCGGAACCGATGCCGGGGGATGGCGGTGGCGGGCAGACCGGACGCGCCGGCAAGGCGGGCATAGCCTTGCGCGCAGCCTCCATCGTCACCCTGGACTTGTTCCGAGGTCCACTATGCTGCAGGCATTGTGGCTACATTCCCGTCAGCCGCTGTAACGGCGCATTGTATGTCGGAAGGTCCGATCTTCTGCGCTGCATCGCCTAGTATCTCGCGATCCTGCGCGAAAAGCGGATCAAGGGCTGGCGGAGGGTGAAAACGGAATTTGATCGAGCGGGACGATCCGTTCTGGCATGATCTGGCGGTGTCGTTCGGGCTTGAGCCGCTGACGGTGGCGCCTGCTTGACGGTGGACCCCGGAACAAGTCCGGGGTGACGATGGGGGGTGTTGTCCGCAATTCCTCGCCAAATCGGCTGTGCTGATCGCTTCCGTGATGTCTGAAACCGACGTTGATTTGCGTCCTGATTTACCGGGGTAATCGACAATCGGCCCTGATGGTTTGATCCCAGCGCTTCTGATGCTGGTCTATTTTGAGTAGCCCGCGCTCCGAGGCTCGAAAGTGGCCAATTTAACTGTGCCGCCTTCGGTCCCCGAATGTGGATTGATCCCAACCGCACCGGTCCCGAGCAGTGCCGTCGGATATGAAAAGGGCACGCCCGGCCTGGTTGCCGGGCGCGCCCATTTTCCTTGGTGGCGTGCCTTCGCGCGTTGCTTCAGGCCAGCGAGGGCAGCAGGCGCTTTTCACCGGCGATGCGCATCATCGCCTTTTGCAGCTTGTCGAACGCGCGCACCTCGATCTGGCGGACGCGTTCGCGGCTGACGCCGTAGACCTGGCTCAGTTCCTCCAGCGTCTTCGGATCGTCGGACAGGCGACGCTCGGCGAGAATATGCTTCTCGCGATCGTTCAGCGCGTCCATCGCTTCGACCAGCATATTGTGGCGGACGTCGCGTTCCTCCGCATCGGCGATGCGCTCGTCCTGCAGCGGATCCTCGTCGACCAGCCAATCCTGCCACTGGCCGTCGCCATCCTCGCGCATCGAGACGTTGAGCGACGTATCGCCCCCCATCGCCATGCGGCGGTTCATGCTCGTCACCTCTTCCTCGGTCACGCCGAGGTCGGTGGCGATCTTGGCGAGATCCTCGGGGCGAAGATCGCCATCCTCGAAGGCATCGAGCTTGGACTTCATCCGGCGAAGGTTGAAGAACAGCTTCTTCTGCGCGGCGGTGGTGCCGAGCTTCACCAGGCTCCACGACCGCAGGATATATTCCTGGATCGAGGCGCGGATCCACCACATCGCATAGGTGGCCAGGCGGAAGCCGCGATCGGGCTCGAACTTCTTAACGCCCTGCATCAGGCCGATATTGCCTTCGGAGATCAGCTCCGACGTGGGCAGGCCGTAACCGCGATAGCCCATCGCGATCTTGGCGACCAGCCGCAGGTGCGAGGTCACGAGCCGCGTCGCCGCTTCAGGATCGCCATGCTCCTGATAGCGCTTCGCCAGCATATATTCCTCCTCGGGGGCGAGGAGGGGAAATTTCCGGATCTCGGCGAGATAGCGGTTGAGGCCAGCCTCTCCGCCGAGCGCGGGAATCGTCGCAGGGACGTTCTTGCCGCTTGCCATGATCTACTTCACTCCCTGGTCCAGATGGACCGACTGATGGGCCGAATCTTTCCGTGCCCGATTGAAACCTTTCATAGCGCAAGCTCGATTAACAGGGCCTGCATGTCAGCCGGGATCATACTGTCGAACGCAAGGTGGGCGCCACTATACGGGTGTATGAACCCGAGATGGGCGGCGTGCAGTGCCTGGCGCGCAAAATTCAAACGATTGAGCAGGCTGCGATGTTCCGGCCGCGTGCGGCCGTAGACCGGGTCGCCGATCAGCGCGTGGCCGATCGACGCCATGTGCACGCGCACCTGATGCGTCCGCCCGGTTTCCAGCCGGCATTCCACCAGCGCTGCGCTCTTTAGCGCCTGATGATGTGGGCGCCCCCGCACTGACCGGCACTGCTATGGTGGTGGTCTCAGCATGTGGGATGAGGAGCGTTCGAGA